>NZ_JBPIZC010000002.1:0-1012932 GCF_051172515.1 Bacillus sp. G402 | reverse complement strand
AACCGTCTTTCATCCTTGAACCATGCGGTTCAAGGAACTATCCGGTATTAGCTCCGGTTTCCCGGAGTTATCCCAGTCTTACAGGCAGGTTACCCACGTGTTACTCACCCGTCCGCCGCTAACATCCAGGAGCAAGCTCCCTTCTGTCCGCTCGACTTGCATGTATTAGGCACGCCGCCAGCGTTCGTCCTGAGCCAGGATCAAACTCTCCGAAAAGTACAAAACCGAAGTTTTGTTTTTCGCCAGTTTGACTGACTACCTATGATGTATCATAGGATTTTTTTATAAAAACTCGAATTAACAGGTACGTTTTGTCTTGTTTAGTTTTCAAAGAACTTGTTTGCCACTCTCTCAAAGCGACCACTTAAATATATCATATATCTCTATCAATAGTCAACATTTTTCTTGAAAAACATTTTATTTTTTTAAGAAGTTTTTGTTATGAAAGAGATAAAAAATAGAGCCTCTTTTTGCTCCTTTGAAAGATTAACACATATCTATGAAAAAAGCATTATAAACTTCAAAAAAAATCATGTTTTTTCAAAAAAAAAATAAAGCCGGTGAAAAACCGGCTTTATCTTTACTCAGATTGCTCTTGATCTGACTCTACATTTTCTACGTTTTCTTCACTATTCTCTTCATCGTCTTCTGGTGATTGTTCTACTAATGCCACTGTAGCGACATGTTCATCATCACCTAGACGGATCAGGCGGACACCTTGAGTGACTCGGCCTGTTGTGGAGATATCTGAAACAGCCATACGGATGATGACACCACTACCTGTAATAATCATCAAGTCTTCTTCAGCTTCAGCGTTAGTCGCCTTCACTGCAACAAGCGGACCGTTGTTGTCAGTGATCTTGCACGTTTTCAGACCTTTACCACCACGGCTTTGGACACGATATTCTTTTTCAGGCGTTAATTTACCATAACCTTTTTCAGTTACGATCAATACGTTTGCATCTGGCTCAAGGATTTCCATTCCAACGACGATGTCATCCTCAGAAAGTGTGATCCCTTTAACTCCAGCTGCTGTACGTCCCATTTCACGAACATCTGTCTCGTCGAAACGAATGAGCATTCCTTTTTTCGTTCCGATGATGATTTGTTTTTCACCATTGGTTAAACGAACAGCCATCAATTCATCTTCATCACGCAGGCTGAGTGCAATCAAACCGTTGTTACGGATGTTTGCAAATTGAGACAATGACGTTCGTTTCGATACACCGTGTCTTGTTGTAAAGAAGAGATACGAATCTTTATCAAATTCGCTGACTGGAATAATGGCGTTTATCCACTCTCCCTTTTCTACTTCAAGAAGGTTAATAATCGGAATCCCTTTCGCTGTTCGTCCGAATTCAGGGATCTCATAGCCCTTCGCTCGATAGACCTTCCCTTTATTAGAGAAGAAGAGAATCGTATCGTGCGTAGATGTTGAGATCAGCTGTTCAACGAAATCATCTTCGTTGGTTCCCATTCCTTGTACACCTTTACCGCCTCTTTTTTGACTGCGGTATGTTGATGCAGGCAGGCGCTTAATATAACCATTATGAGTCAGTGTGATCACAATATTTTCAACAGGAATCAAATCTTCGTCTTCGATTGTTTCTATACCCGCTGTCACAATTTCTGTGCGGCGCGTATCATTGAAGCGTTCTTTGATTTCTGTTAATTCTTCTCTAATGATTTCTAGAACTTTCTCATTGTCTGCTAGAATGGCTTTCAATTCAGCAATCAATTCAACAAGCCCTTTGTATTCATCTTCTATTTTCTCTCTTTCTAAACCAGTCAAACGCTGGAGTCGCATATCGAGAATGGCCTGTGCTTGTTTTTCAGACAAGCTATAGTTTTCCATCAAACCATTTCTTGCAATTTCAGCAGTTTGAGAGCCTCTAATTAAGGCAATGACCTCATCTAAGTGATCAAGCGCAATTCTTAAGCCTTCTAAAATATGAGCTCTTGCTTCTGCTTTACGCAATTCATACGCCGTTCTTCGACGAATGATCACTTTCTGATGCTCAAGGTAATATTCAAGACATTGTTTGAGAGACAACACTTTCGGCTGTCCATCAACAAGTGCAAGCAAGTTAATACCGAAGGACGTTTGAAGTGTCGTTTGTTTATAAAGATTGTTTAATAGAACATGGACGTTTGCGTCTCTTCGTAGTTCAATGACAATTCTCATTCCATTACGGTCAGATTCATCACGAAGATCTGTAATGCCATCAATCTTTTTATCACGGACAAGATCAGCGATTTTTTCGATCAAACGAGCTTTGTTAACCTGATAAGGAATCTCGTTGATGACAATGCGCTGCTTACCACTAGATGTTTCTTCGATATTTGACTTTGCACGTAATGTAATAGAGCCTCGTCCTGTTTCATACGCTTTACGAATACCGCTTCGGCCAATGATTTGTCCCGCAGTTGGGAAATCTGGACCTGGAATGATGTCCATTAGTTCCTGTGTCGTCATTTCAGGATTTTGACTAATTGCCAATACCCCATCAATCACTTCACCTAGTTGGTGAGGCGGGATATTCGTTGCCATCCCTACAGCGATTCCAGTTGCCCCGTTCACTAATAAGTTCGGGAACCTAGCAGGCATAACGACTGGCTCTCTTTCACTGCCATCGTAGTTATCTTGATAATCAATGGTGTCCTTTGTGATATCACGCAGGATCTCCATCGAAATTTTAGAAAGACGTGCCTCGGTATAACGCATGGCTGCTGCACCGTCTCCATCGACAGACCCAAAGTTCCCGTGCCCTTCAACCAGCATATTACGATAGTTGAAATCTTGCGCCATCCGAACCATCGCTTCATATACAGCGCTATCACCGTGAGGGTGGTACTTACCGATAACTTCCCCAACGATACGTGCAGATTTCTTAAATGGTTTATCACTTGTCATACCTAGGTCATTCATCGCATACAAAATTCTTCGATGCACGGGCTTCAATCCGTCTCGCACATCTGGTAATGCACGCGAAACAATAACACTCATTGCATAATCTAAAAAGGACGTACGCATTTCATGGCTAATATTCACTTCGCGTACATTTGGTGTATGTTGTTCACTCACTATAAGAACCTCCCTTTACGTATCACATGAAATAAATTATGTGGGAGTAAAATATGTATTTATCTTCACAAGACTATTCTCCATTATATCAATAATCTTGCCTTTATACACATTTATTTACTAGAAAATCGACGAAACGTAGAAAACCAGGACATTCGTTTCACGCCCCTGTTTCTTGAAAAACAACCTTATTCCAAACAAGAAATAAGGTTGCTCTCAAGGGGGGATACCTATCTAAATATCAAGATTTTTTACGTATTGTGCATTTTCTTCGATAAAGTTACGTCTCGGCTCTACTTTATCTCCCATTAGCATTTCAAAAGTCTCATCAGCATCGATTGCATCCTCAAGTGTCACTTGAAGAAGTGTTCTCGCATCAGGATCCATTGTTGTTTCCCAAAGCTGAGTAGCATTCATCTCTCCAAGTCCTTTATAACGCTGAAGTCCAGGTTTCGGTGTTTGAGGCAGTGTTTTTAACAGTTCATCTAGCTGTTTATCGTTATACACGTATTCAACACGCTTTCCTTGCTGCACTTTATATAAAGGCGGCTGTGCAATATACACATAACCGTTTTCAATGATTTCACGCATGTAGCGATAGAAGAATGTTAGGAGTAGCGTCCGAATATGCGCTCCATCAACATCAGCATCAGTCATGATCACAATTTTGTGATAACGTGCTTTCTCTAAAGTGAAGTCTTCTCCGATTCCAGTCCCTAGCGCTGTAATCATTGAACGAACCTCGTTGTTGGATAAAATTTTATCTAGTCGGGCTTTTTCAACGTTTAGGATCTTCCCTCTTAACGGTAAGATCGCTTGGAAATGTCGATCACGACCTTGCTTAGCAGATCCGCCCGCAGAATCTCCCTCTACGATATAAAGCTCAGAGATGGAAGGATCTTTAGAAGAACAGTCTGCCAGTTTCCCAGGCAAGCTAGAGACTTCCAGTGCACTTTTACGTCTTGTCAGCTCACGTGCCTTTTTGGCAGCCATTCTTGCACGAGCTGCCATCACACCTTTCTCCACAATTTTCTTTGCAGCATCAGGGTTCTCTAAGAGGAATTTCTCAAGTGCTTCGGAGAAGAGGGAGTCGGTAATGGTTCTTGCTTCTGAGTTACCGAGCTTTGTCTTCGTTTGTCCTTCGAATTGGGGGTCTGGATGTTTGATAGAGATAATGGCTGTTAAGCCTTCTCGTACATCTTCACCGCTCAAATTCGAGTCACCATCTTTGAATACGCCATTTTTACGAGCATAATCATTGATGACACGCGTCAGACCTGTTTTAAAGCCTGCTTCATGTGTTCCGCCTTCATACGTGTTGATATTGTTAGCGAAGGAATAGATGTTGCTTGTATAGGAATCGTTATATTGTAATGCCACTTCAACCGTGATTCCGTCTTTTTCACCCTCGATGTAAACTGGTTCTTCATGAACGACTTCCTTCGAGCGATTCAAATGTTCTACATAGCTCTTAATACCGCCTTCATAGCAGTATTCGTTTCTTCGCTCTTTACCTTCGCGTAAGTCTTCAATGATGATGTTGACGCCTTTTGTTAAGAAAGCTAACTCACGTACACGGTTAGCAAGTGTGTCGTAATCAAATTCAATGGTTTCAGTAAAAATTTCTGGATCTGGCACAAAATGAGTGGTTGTCCCTGTTACATCTGTTTCACCAATGATCTCTAAATCTCCAACTGGAACACCGCGTTTGAATTGTTGATAATGAATTTTTCCATCACGGTATACGGTCACGTCTAAGGTCGTAGATAACGCATTAACAACAGATGCCCCTACACCATGCAGACCGCCAGATACTTTATAACCGCTGCCGTCAAATTTACCACCAGCGTGAAGAACCGTCATAATGACTTCTACAGCAGGACGTCCCATTTTTTCGTGAATCCCAACAGGAATTCCGCGGCCGTTATCTTTCACTGTGATGCTATTATCTTTTTCAATTTGCACTGTAATGTCTGTACAATAACCAGCTAAAGCCTCATCAATACTGTTGTCGACAATTTCCCATACAAGATGGTGAAGTCCTTTTGCACTGGTTGACCCAATGTACATTCCTGGACGTTTTCTAACCGCTTCTAGTCCTTCGAGCACCTGTATCTGATTTTCATCATAACTATTATGTTGCTGTTCCATTGCCACGTACATTCACCTACACTTTTCTTAAACGATATATTTATATGAATTGAGCTTTTAGACTTCAATTTCAATCACAAATGAAGCACGTTTTTTGAGCGTGCTTGAGGAAAGAGGAGAGTAATACACGGATTCAGTTGTGACGACGATGGATTTGGGTGTCCCTTGTGACAACGAAATGATTTGTTCTTCTTGTTTTTGAAGAAATTCCTCTACAACAGAAGATGACCTCATTTTGTAATCAACAATTGCGACAATCTCTCGTGTAGAAACAACACAATCATCACCTAAATGAATATACAAGACCCACACCTCATTTATCAGTCAATTACTTTTCCACTGGCTACTCTGAAAATTTCCGCTTCTTTCAAGGTGGCGTGATCGATGCCTTCAACACTCGTTGTGGTGACGAAGGTCTGTACACGTCCCTGAATGGTATGGAGCAAATGAGACTGTCTGTAATCATCAAGTTCAGATAAAACATCATCGAGCAGAAGAATTGGGTATTCACCGATTTCTTCATGAATCAGATCAATTTCTGCCAGCTTTAGTGAAAGAGCTGTTGTTCTTTGCTGCCCTTGAGAGCCATATGTCTGAACATCCCGACCATTCACAAAGAAAAGAAGATCATCTCTGTGAGGCCCCCATAGCGTCACCCCTCGGTCTATTTCTCTGTCTCTTAGTTTCTGAAACGATTCTTCATAGCTATTTTTTATTTTCGACAAGTCTGACGCTTCTGATACCTCTATGGCCGTCTGGTATTGGAGCGTGAGCGTTTCCAGCTCTCTTGAAATCCCAAAATGCAGCGGCTGCGCCCATTTTTCGAGCTGTTTCGTAAAAGTCAGTCGTCTTTTGACAACCTTCGCTGCCGCATCAATCAACTGCTCTGTTAAAATCTCCAGCATCGCTTGATCCGTTTGCTTTCTTGTTTGCAATTGTTTCAAGTAATGATTTCGCTGAGTGAGGATTTTTTGATAGAGCGATAAATCATGCAAGTAGACAGCAGACACTTGTCCAATCTCCATGTCGAGGAATCTTCTGCGGATTTGCGGGCTACCTTTCACAAGGCTGAGATCCTCTGGTGCAAACATGATGGTGTTCAAGGCACCAACATAATGACTGAGTTTCTGTTGTTCAATGTGATTGACCTTGCCCTTTTTTCCTTTTTTTGAGATCACGAGCTGCATGGGGAGTGGACCATTTTTTTTGATGACTCTACCTTCTATTTTAGCATAGTCTTCGTCCCATCGGATAAGTTCTTTATCATTTGACGTACGATGAGACTTTGCCATCGACAATACATAGATCGCTTCCATCAGGTTCGTTTTACCTTGGGCGTTCTCACCAATCATCACATTCACCTTATTGTCGAATTGAAGCTCGGTGTGTTCATAGTTTCGGTATGAAGTTAACGCCAGACTTTGAATGTACATGTATTGTCACCCGTTTCTAATTCACAACTTGAAATGTGCCGTGACCTTCTATCTCGACAACATCACCTGGGTATAATTTGCGTCCCCGTCTATTATCTGGCTCTTGATTGATGAACACCTCATGTTCACTTAAAAACCACTTCGCCATTCCACCAGATTGAATGACTTCGGCTAATTTCAAAAACTGCCCTAATGTAATCATTTCTGTTTCAATCGTTATCAGATTAGGCATTGTATCGACCTCTTTCAATATCACTAATATCTAATTGTACTAAAAAACAAGACAAGAAGGAAAGGGGGAAAGCGAACTGGGATGAAAGAAAGCTGAGGAAACGAGGAAAAAAGCTGCTGTGCGCTCACACAGCAGCCATTTTAGACCAAATTAATACGTTCTAACTGGAAGAATCAATTGCAAAATGGAATCATCATTTGGCGTGCGTAATAAGAATGGTCTCATTGCGCCAGTGAAACTGACATGAATCTCTGTTCCCTCTAATACTTTTAAAGCATCAAGCATATATTTCGGACTGAAAGAGATTTTGAGATCCTCCCCTTTAATGTCATCTGCTTGCACCGTTTCAACTACTTTACCGATTTCAGGTGAATTAGAAGAAATTTCAAGGCTTTGCGCAGGATCAGCAGAAAGCTTCACAACGTTGTTACGCCCTTCTCTTGCTAAAAGTGACGCGCGATCAATCGCTTGAAGGAATTCTTTCGTATTCACTACTACATCCGTTTTACTTTCTTGCGGAATGAGGCGAGCTGTATCTGGGTAATTACCATCCAGCAATCTTGAGAAGAATAGCACGTTCTGTGCTTTAAAGAGAACCTGTGTCTCCGTAATGACGATGCTCACAAGATCTTGTCCATCATCAAGAATTTTACTTAGCTCTGTTAAACTCTTTCCTGGAATGACCACATTGTAAGAGCTCTCCTCGTTAATATCCAACTTCGCTTTTCTTAAAGCAAGACGATGGCTATCCGTCGCTGTGCATATTAATTCACCTTTTTCAACTTTCCAGTTTACACCTGTCAAGATAGGTCGTGTTTCTGAGGTGGACACTGCGAAAACCGTTTGACGGATAAGGTTTTTAAGCAAATCTGTTGGAATTTGAAAAGCATGATGCTCTTCAATTTGTGGCAGATGCGGATATTCTTCAGCATCTAAGCCGTTTAAATTAAATTCTGCTGAACCAGAGCGGATGATGGTCAGATGATTTTGTTCTACCTCAATTTCGACAGTAGACATAGGCAGTTTCTTAACGATTTCGCTAAAGAATCGGGCTTGCAGCACAATACTTCCTGGTCGATCAATTGTAATGACTTCTAAATCTCCATCTCTTTGAGGAATAAAAGATTCGATTGAGATATCAGAATCGCTCCCTGTGAGAGAAACCCCTTCGTCAGATGCAACAATTTTAATCCCTGTCAAAATAGGAATCGTTGTTCTAGAGGATACGGCCTTTAATACATCTTGGACACTTTCAACAAGACGATCTTTTTGAATCGTGAATTTCATAGTGGTCCTCCTAATTTTTCTTAATGACATGTATATATATTTATTTAATAAAAATCGTAGAAGTACTAGTAGGGCTTGTGAATATGTGGATAAGTCAGTAGAAAGAAAGGAAAGACAGCCTATCCACATGTGGACAGACTGTGTATGACTATGCTCTAGTTATTCACATTTTCCCGTACTTATCTTATCAGCTTGATTATTTTAGTTGTTCTTTGATCTCTTTGACATGCTGCTGAAGCTGTTCATCTTCAACGATTAATTTTGAAATTTTCTCATGAGCATGAATGACGGTCGTATGATCTCGTCCACCAAATTCTTCTCCGATTTTAGGTAGAGAGGAATCGGTCATTTCTCTAGAGAGATACATCGCAATTTGTCTTGGATAAGCAACTGATTTCGTACGTTTCTTCGCTTTGAAATCTTCTAATCGAATATTAAATTGCTGCCCTACAATTCTTTGAATATCTTTAATTGTAATCACCTTAGGTTTCGATGAAGGAATGATGTCCTTTAGGGCTTCGGCTGCTAGATCAGCATTGATGTCTTTATTGATTAAAGAAGAGTAAGCAACAACACGAATCAAAGCACCTTCCAGTTCCCGAATGTTGCTGTCGATTTGATTGGCAATATAAAGCATGACTTCATTCGGAATGTCTAAACCTTCTGCTTTTGCTTTTTTACGTAAGATCGCAATACGCGTTTCTAGATCTGGCGGGGTAATGTCTGTAATTAAGCCCCATTCGAATCGAGAGCGTAATCTGTCTTCAAGTGTCGGAATTTCCTTTGGCGGCCGGTCACTAGAAATGACGATTTGCTTACTTTCTTCGTGAAGTGTGTTGAATGTATGGAAAAACTCTTCTTGTGTTTGTTCTTTTCCTGCTAAAAATTGAATATCATCTATCAAAAGCACATCTACATTCCGATAGCGATTACGGAAATCGACTGCTTTGTTGTCCCGGATTGAGTTGATAAATTCATTTGTAAATTTTTCAGATGATAGATAGACCACTTTGGCTGATGGATTATGGTCGATGACGTAATGACCGATCGCATGCATTAAGTGAGTCTTTCCTAAACCAACGCCCCCATAAATAAAAAGCGGGTTATATGCTTTTGCTGGTGCTTCTGCGACTGCAAGTGAAGCTGCATGAGCAAAACGGTTGCCTGAACCAATAACAAAAGTATCAAATGTATATTTTGGATTCAGCATATTTTGTGGAATTTCAACGGGTTCTTCTTTCGACATTTTTTTGATTGGAGATTTTGGCATGGCTTCCTCTTCGTCCTGATTTTGAGGAATGATAAATTTGATGCTGAGCTCTTCGCCTGTCAGTTCATAGATGGTATCTGCAATTAAGTGAAGGTATCTTGACTCGAGCCAGTCCCTCGCAAATTCATTAGGTGCAGTAATAGTCAGCGTATCTCCTTGAAGAGAATGGGCTTTAGTGGACTTCATCCATGTTTCAAAACTAGGTTTGCTCAATTTTGTCTCTATTTTTTGAAGTGCTTTATTCCACAGATCCAAAATATTTTCCATAAGGCTTCTCCCCCCTCCTTTTCTTTTTAAAATGACCAGTATCAAACTGTTATAGAACACGAAAAAGAGCAAATGGTCATCACCATTCGTGCACATACTTTGTTGAAAACAATTAATATAGTAGAAAAACGTCTTTTCGACAAATTACACAGGTTGTGGATAAACAATTCAACAAGCTGTGTAATAACTTTCCACAGGTTATCCACAAATTGTGGATAAGATAAATAGGCCAGATAAGTAATTAAGAGTTAAAACACAAATATAATATCAAAATAAACAAGATGGTGCAATGGGTGTCACAAACTTATCCACACACTTTACATCCTGTTGAAAAATAATTATCCACATAGGTTATTTGTGTGAAAAAAATGTCGATAATGGATGTGGATAGTCAAAATATGCCGGAAAAATATCCACAACCTTGTTTTGAAGGTTTTTTTGAAGGAAAAAAAGAATAAAATGCTGGAAACTAAAAAAGAAGGTTTCTTCACTTGATAACTTGTGTTATGCTTATAAGGTTGATAATAAGAGTTTTATCATTGATATTGACAATCGATGGGTTACACAAATATAATGAGTTAGACTGTCTTAAACAGCTATTCCTCAGGGAGGTGTCATAAATGAAAAGAACGTTTCAACCAAATAACCGTAAGCGTAGTAAAGTTCATGGCTTCCGCAGCCGTATGAGTTCTAAAAACGGACGTCTAGTTTTAAAGCGACGCCGCAGCAAAGGTAGAAAAAAATTATCAGCTTAGGCCACTGAATAATGTCAGTGGTCTTTTTTACATAAAATCGTAAATGAACTGTCAGTTTTTATCGGAGTGGAAGAAAACATGAAGAAGCGAAACAGGCTAAAAAAAAATGAAGAGTTTCAAACAGTGTTCAAAAAAGGTCAATCAATGGCTAATCGCCAATTCGTCATTTATCAGCTGGACCAACCAAATCAAGAAGAACTGCGTTTAGGATTGTCTGTCAGTAAGAAGATAGGTAATGCAGTGATAAGAAACCGGATTAAACGATTGATCCGTCAGGTGTTCTTAGAGGAAGGTCATAAGCTAAAGCAAGAAAAAGACTACATTGTTATCGCACGAAAACCAGCAAGCGAATTGACCTTTGAAGAAACAAAGAAGTCTCTCCAGCATTTATTTAGAAAATCCGCTGTTTATCAACAACAACCGAAAAAGTCTTCGTAATAGAAACTTTCGTTGAATCAATTTTTAAAAGCGCTTCCTTCATCTAGTGAATTAAAATGAAACCACCACTTTGTAATGAAAAAATGTTACCATACTGATTAGGTGAGTCACTTTCGTAATCAATTCCAACTTAAATAAAGTTTGAAGTAATGGGAGGAATCTTGTTGAAAAGGCGATTATTACTAATATTTAGCTTGATTGGCGTGTTGGTTCTGTTGGCAGGATGTACACAAATCAATGAACCAATCACATCAGATAGTAAGGGATTCTGGAATTCTTACATTGTATACCCGCTATCTCAATTAATCACTTACATGGCAAACTTAACTGGTGAAAACTATGGTGTAGCGATTATTATTGTAACTCTTTTGATTCGTTTGCTCATTTTACCACTAATGATTAAACAGTTAAGAAGTACAAAAGCAATGCAAGCACTTCAGCCAGAACTAAAGAAGCTTCGTGAAAAATATAGCTCAAAAGACCAGAAAACACAGCAGCAGCTTCAACAGGAAACAATGGCTCTTTTCCAAAAGAATGGTGTAAATCCATTAGCAGGGTGTTTCCCAATCTTAATTCAAATGCCAATCTTAATTGGTTTTTATCATGCGATCATGAGAACAGCTGAAATCAAGAAGCATACTTTCTTATGGTTTGACTTAGGCAGTCCAGATCCATTATTCCTGCTACCGATTATTGCAGGTGTAGCTACTTTTATTCAGCAGAAGCTAATGATGGCTGGAAATCCTTCGGACAACCCTCAAATGGCGATTATGCTTTGGGTGATGCCAATTATGATCATTGTATTTGCAATCAGTTTCCCAGCGGCACTTTCACTGTACTGGGTTGTAGGTAACATTTTCATGATCATTCAAACGTTGGTCATTAAAACACCTCAAGTAAAAGTTGATACAAAAGAAAAAGCTGGCGGGAACAAAAAATGAAGGAAATAACTGCTGTCGGTCGCACAGTCGAAGAAGCAGTAGATTCCGGACTGAAACAAATTCAACTACTACAAGAAGAAGTAGATATCACAATAGTAGATGAAGGAAACAAAGGGTTTTTAGGATTATTTGGTAAAAGACAAGCTGTTGTCAAGTTAGTAGAAAAGCGAGATGCGCTCAAATTAGCAACACAGTATTTAGATAAAATTGTTAAATCAATTGATCCTAAAGCAAACATTGTTTCGAAAAAAGAAACGAAAAAGATCTCTTTTCACATTGATGGGGACAAAACTTCATTAATGATTGGAAAAAGAGGACAAACACTGTACTCTTTAGAAACCTTGGTGCAGTTAGTGTTTAATCGTTATTCTGATCAGTATCATCATATTACAATTGATATTGGAGATTATAGGAAGAAACGACAAGAAGCACTGGAACAATATGCAATCAAAACGGCAAACCGTGTTTTAAAAACGAAGAGAAAGGTTCATTTAGAACCGATGCCTTCGAATGAACGAAAAGTCGTTCATGATACGATTGCAGCATTTTCTAAAGAACTTGCCACGGCATCCGAAGATACAGGCAGCAAGCGTCATGTTGTGGTGATGTATAAAAAATAGCAGAAAGGCTAAGATTCAGCAAAGCTGGATTTTAGTCTTTTTTTATTGAAAAATTACCTTTTAATAGTAGATTCCTCCTTTATTTTTAAAAAGTTAGTGTGTTATTTAGATAGAAAACGTCATTTTCCCTTAGTTGCAAAGGGAGAAGGACGTTTTAATTTATTGGATTTAGGTGTAAGATGTGAAGACAAGTTTAGAACGTCGTTATTCACATGTGGATAAGTTAAGTGTTAAAATAGACAGGGTGCAAAACTGTGGATAATTAAATGTGGGCTACTTTCGCTTCGCATGCATTTGTGGTATCTTTAAATTTTGGATTAAGCGTTTTTGATATAGAGATGGACAACGTCCATTTAATAGATATAAGACTGTCTATTGAATAGAGAAAGAGGTGAATGAGCGGTGGATACAATTGCAGCAATTTCTACACCAATGGGTGAAGGGGCAATTGCCATTATACGTTTAAGTGGGCCTGATGCAGTTCAGATTGCTGATCGCATGTATAAGGGGCCTAAGGAAAAAAAACTTGTATCAGTGGATTCTCATACCATTCATTATGGTCATATTGTAGATTCAAGTACCGAGCAAGTGATAGAAGAGGTCATGGTGTCTGTATTAAGAGCGCCAAAAACATTTACGAGAGAAGACGTTATTGAGATCAACTGCCATGGCGGAATTGTCACGGTCAATAAAGTCTTGCAGCTTGCTTTAAAAGAAGGAGCGAGATTAGCGGAGCCAGGTGAGTTTACAAAACGTGCTTTCCTAAATGGAAGAATCGACTTGTCACAAGCAGAAGCCGTAATGGACTTGATTCGTGCAAAAACTGACCGTGCGATGAATGTCGCAATGACTCAAATGGAGGGACGTCTCTCCGGTTTGATTAAACGTCTTCGTGGTGAGATATTGGAGACACTTGCCCATGTAGAAGTGAATATTGATTATCCAGAGTATGACGATGTTGAAGAAATGACACATCGAGTCTTAGTTGAGAAGGCGACATCTGTGAAAAAGGAAATTGAATCGCTTCTAACGACTTCACAGCAGGGGAAAATCCTACGTGAGGGCTTATCTACTGTTATTATTGGAAGGCCAAATGTTGGGAAGTCTTCCTTATTAAATAGTCTTGTTCAGGAAACAAAGGCGATTGTGACCGATATTCCTGGAACAACCAGAGATGTCATTGAGGAATATGTGAATGTAAGAGGAGTACCGCTCCGTTTAGTAGATACTGCAGGTATACGTGAGACTGAAGACATTGTTGAGCGTATTGGGGTCGAACGATCAAGACAGGTCTTAAAAGAAGCTGACCTGATTTTACTTGTGCTCAATTATAGTGAAGAGTTATCTGAGGAAGATATTAAGCTATTTGAGGCTGTCTCAGGTATGGATATTATTGTGATTGTCAATAAGACTGATCTTGAGCCTAAACTTGATGTAGAAAAAGTAAAAGGGTTAGCGAAAGATCGTCCAGTCGTGACAACATCTTTATTACAAGAAAAAGGGATTGATGAGCTTGAAATGGCCATTCAATCTTTATTCTTCACTGGCTCAATTGAAAGTGGAGATTTAACGTATGTGAGCAATACTAGGCATATTGCGCTCCTTCAAGAAGCAAAACAATCGATTGAAGATGCTCTAGAAGGAATTGAAATGGATGTACCGATCGACATTGTTCAAATAGATTTAACACGCTGCTGGGAGCAGCTAGGTGAAATTATTGGGGATGCTGTTCATGAAAGCTTAATCGATCAGTTATTCTCTCAATTCTGTTTAGGAAAGTAAAGGGAGGAACAAAAGAAATGGGTTATGAAGCTGGCCAATATGATGTAATCGTCGTCGGTGCCGGTCATGCTGGTGTTGAGGCTGCTCTTGCTTCTGCAAGACAGGGCGCCAAAACACTTGTATTGACCATCAATCTCGATATGGTTGCTTTTATGCCATGTAATCCGTCCGTAGGAGGTCCCGCTAAAGGGATTGTCGTCAGAGAAATTGATGCGCTAGGCGGAGAAATGGCACGAAATATAGATAAGACACATATTCAAATGCGTATGCTGAATACTGGGAAAGGACCTGCTGTCCGTGCGTTAAGAGCGCAAGCAGATAAGTTTCAATATCAGCACGAAATGAAAAAAACAATGGAAAATGAACCAAACCTAACAATGCTGCAAGGGATGGTAGACCATTTAATTGTAGAAGATGATGAATGTAAAGGTGTTGTGACTCAAACAGGTGCAAATTATCGCGCGAAGTCTGTTGTTCTAACGACTGGTACTTTCTTAAAAGGCCGCATTATTTTAGGGGATCTTTCTTATTCAAGCGGTCCTAATAATCAGCAGCCTTCCATTAAATTATCGGATCATCTAGCAGAATTAGGATTCGATTTGGTTCGCTTTAAAACTGGGACACCACCTCGAGTAAACAGCCACTCGATTGATTATAGTAAGACGGAAATTCAACCAGGTGACGATGTACCACGTGCGTTTTCTTATGAAACTGTGGAATATATTACAGATCAATTACCATGCTGGTTAACATACACGAGTTTAGAGACTCATCAAATTATTGATGAGAATCTTCACCGTTCTCCTATGTATTCAGGTATGATTAAAGGAACAGGTCCTAGATACTGCCCGTCTATTGAGGATAAGGTGGTTCGTTTTAATGATAAACCGAGACATCAAATTTTCTTAGAGCCAGAAGGCCGTAATACGCAAGAAGTGTATGTTCAAGGTTTATCTACAAGTCTGCCAGAGGATGTACAGCAGCGAATGCTGTCAACCATTCCAGGGCTTGAAAATGTACAAATGATGCGAGCGGGTTATGCCATTGAGTATGATGCGATTGTGCCTACACAATTGTGGCCGACACTTGAGACGAAGAAAATTTCTGGATTATATACAGCTGGCCAAATTAATGGTACCTCTGGTTATGAGGAAGCAGCAGGTCAAGGAATTATGGCAGGTATCAATGCAGGAAGAAAAGCATTGGGTAAAGAAGAAGTCATTTTAAGCCGATCTGATGCATATATCGGTGTTCTCATTGATGATCTTGTCACGAAGGGTACAAATGAACCTTACCGTCTCTTAACCTCTCGTGCAGAGTATCGTTTACTTCTGCGTCATGACAATGCTGATTTAAGATTGACGGAACTTGGATATAACATTGGTTTAATTTCTGAAGAGAGATTCCAAGCATTCACACAGAAAAAAGAGGCCATTGAAGCAGAGAAAAAACGTTTATATTCTGTCATTATTAAACCTACAGCAGAGACACAGGAATATATCCGTTCTCTTGGTGGAAGTGAATTGAAGGACGGTATTCGCGCTAGCGATCTGATGAAGCGTCCAGAGATGAACTATGAATCTGTTGTGAAACTAGCTCCTGCTGACACACCTCTTCCTGCTGATGTGTGTGAACAGGTAGAGATTCAAATTAAATATGAAGGTTATATTGAAAAGTCGCTCCAACAAGTTGAAAAGCTGAAAAAGATGGAAAACAAAAAGATTCCGGATCGAATCGATTATGATGCCATCAAAGGGATTGCAACTGAAGCGAAGCAAAAGCTAAAAGAAGTCCGACCGCTTTCTGTTGCACAGGCTTCTCGTATTTCAGGCGTTAACCCTGCTGATATTTCTATCCTTTTAGTATATTTGGAGCAGGGACGTATTGCGAAGATAGCAGAGTAGAAAGGATGTCGGCATGAACATTGAACAATTTACAGCAGCACTAGAGGAGAAAGGGATCACTCTTTCTCCAGTGCAGCTTGAACAATTTGAAACTTACTTCCATATGCTTGTAGAATGGAACGAGAAGATGAATTTAACGTCCATTACAGAAAAGGAAGAAGTATATTTAAAGCATTTTTATGACTCGATATCAGCAGCATTTTTTATTGATTTTCACAAAGTGACAACAATTTGTGATATTGGAGCTGGTGCTGGTTTTCCAAGCATTCCTCTTAAAATTTGTTTCCCTCATCTACATGTGACCATTGTTGATTCTCTCCAGAAACGCATTACGTTTCTCAATGAGTTAGCAAAAGGGTTAAACTTACAAGATACTACTTTTTATCATGATCGTGCGGAGACCTTTGGGCAACGTAAAGATCAACGTGAAAGCTATGACCTTGTCACCGCTAGAGCAGTTGCGCGCTTATCTGTCTTGAGCGAACTATGCCTGCCTCTTGTGAAAAAGGAAGGATTGTTTGTTGCATTAAAAGC
The DNA here is from genome assembly GCF_051172515.1 of Bacillus sp. G402. Taxonomy (NCBI): domain Bacteria; kingdom Bacillati; phylum Bacillota; class Bacilli; order Caryophanales; family Bacillaceae; genus Bacillus; species Bacillus sp. G402. The sequence continues at coordinate 996,233 of NZ_JBPIZC010000002.1, read as the reverse complement.
ATCTGCTGCAGATGAAGAGATGCAAGCAGGAAAAAAAGCCGTCACTGTCCTCGGAGGAGAGGTTGTTGAAAAGCATTCCTTTGTTCTTCCTTTAGAAGAAAGCGAACGGAACATCATTGTCATTGAAAAGAAAAAACAAACACCAAAAAAATATCCTAGAAAACCAGGAACACCTAATAAATCACCAATAGAGGGTTGATCATGTAAAAGGTCGGTTTTTCTTCAATATTTATGATTTTACAGAAGGAAAAAACATGAGAAAATAGAATTATAAAAAGGTAGTTTTTAAAGGTGGTGTAGGTTCATGAAGCATTCACTCTCACGCTTCTTCGGGCTTGGTGACAAAGAACAACCTGAGCGTGATACCGAAATAGAGGCAGAGATTGCTGAGCATGATACATTAAAGGAAGAGATACAGGAGCTCCCGGTCGACACAATTATGCCTAACCGTTTTCAGCCACGCACCATTTTTTCAGAAGAAAAGATACAAGAGCTGGCCACAACCATTCATACCCATGGCATTATTCAACCGATTGTTGTTAGACCAACAGAAGAAGAAGGAAAATATGAACTGATCGCCGGCGAAAGACGTTGGAGAGCGGTACAAACTCTTCAATGGGAGAAGATCCCCGCTATTATAAAAGATTTTACTGATACGGAAACGGCATCTGTGGCATTGATTGAAAATTTGCAAAGAGAAGAGCTGTCTGCAATTGAAGAGGCTCATGCTTATGCACGTCTTTTAGAGCTTCATGATTTAACGCAAGAAGCGCTTGCTCAGCGTTTAGGTAAGGGACAATCGACTGTTGCAAACAAACTAAGACTTTTAAAGTTGCCTGAAGAGGTACAGCAAGCCATTTTGGAGAAAAAAATCTCTGAGAGGCATGCCCGTTCACTTGTACCTCTAAAGCTTCCAGAATTACAAATCACGCTGTTGCAGGAAATCATTGAAAAGCAGCTAAATGTGAAACAGACTGAAGAGCGTGTAGTGAAGATGCTTGAACAAAAAACAGATCGCAAACCGAAGCCGAAACGTAAGGCGTTTAGCCGAGATACGCGAATTGCGATGAATACCATTCGTCAGTCTCTCCATATGGTAGAAGATAGCGGACTTAAAATAAATACCGAGGAAGAAGAATTTGAGGAATATATCCAATTAACCATTCGCATTCCTAAATAGAAAAAAGCTGATGAGCATTACTCGTCAGCTTTTTTTGTCTTTCCATCCCTTAAATTCATGATATTTACTTATTATTAATTAATTGGTAAAATATGATTTTCATAGTAGAAGGGAGGTGACATATAACTGATGAAAATGAAAAAGACTGTTTTTGCTATTATCTGTTATTTACTAATCTCTTTTTCTCTTTTTTCAAATGAAACGACTGTATTTGCTGTGAGCACGTCAACGAATCATGATACTCATTCAGCGGAAGAAGAAACGATTACGAAAGAAGAACTGAGTACTCTGAAGAAACAAGGTGTGGTTTCGACAGATGTAACGGTTCAACAATTAAATCAAGAGCAAGCGTCTCAGGACGATGCGATCGATGTGATCACAGCTGATGATGATTTGGAGAACTATGGTTTAAGGCAAAACAAACAGGATGAAATGGTAACAGATGAAAGACCGAATACCATTCGCCATCTTTTTGGTAAACCGTATCCTGGAACCGATATTATGCCTCAAAAAGGGGATATATTGGTGACGAGCACTGGTGCTTTGAATGGTTTAATTGGTCATGCAGGCATCGTCATTAATGAGAAAAGCTATGCATCCATTCCTGGGTTCCGGCAGCATCCAAATATTGATTCGATTCAAAGCTGGTTTCGCTATAGTGCCAATACAAAGGTGATTCGGATTAATCATCAGGAAAAGGCAGATTTAGCAGGGGATTGGGCGCATGATTACGTGAAAGACCATCCGAAGGCTCGATATTCGATCACTATGTCTATTCAATCCTTGGACCCTACTTATTGTTCAAAGATTGTATGGCAGGCTTACGCGAAAACCGGGGACGCTGTTGGACATGCCACATTTACCATTAAAGCACCCTATGGTTTTTTGAAAAAGAAGAACTATAAAACAGTGACACCTAAAGTCATTGTAAGTGAAGGCCGAAAAATTGGCGGGCTAAACTTTTGATTGTATCTCCCTCACTTTTATAAAAGTGGGGGTTTTTTGTCTCGTTATTTTCTTCAAAAAGATATATTAATATACTTTTAAAACGTATTTTTATGCATCTATTCATGTACGGAAACACAGATTCATTCACGAATTTATAATGGGGGAACAAAAAAAGCAAACGTTTCATACTTTTTTTGATAGAATAGGAAGTATGAATGAATGAGAAACTTGTTAAGTTGAAAGTGGGTGACATCGTGGGGAAAATCATAGCGATTACCAACCAGAAGGGCGGCGTTGGGAAGACGACAACTTCTGTTAATTTGGGTGCGTGTTTAGCATACATAGGAAAACGAGTGTTGTTAGTTGATATTGATCCGCAGGGAAATGCCACGAGTGGTATTGGGATTGAGAAGGCCGACGTAGAGAAGTGCGTGTACGATATTTTAGTAGACGATGCAGATGTACTTGATGTGATTAAGACGACAGAGGTCGAAAATCTTGATGTCATTCCTGCGACGATACAGCTTGCAGGGGCTGAAATTGAGCTTGTGCCTACAATCTCACGTGAAGTGAGGTTGAAAAGAGCACTTGAATCTGTGAAGCAAAATTATGATTATATGATTATTGACTGCCCGCCATCGCTTGGATTACTGACGATTAATGCGTTAACTGCATCCGATTCTGTTTTAATACCGGTTCAGTGTGAATATTATGCGCTTGAAGGATTGAGTCAATTGTTAAACACAGTTCGTCTCGTGCAGAAACATTTAAATACTGATCTTGCCATTGAAGGTGTCTTGCTGACAATGCTTGATGCCAGAACAAATCTTGGGATTCAGGTTATCGAAGAAGTGAAGAAGTACTTTAGAGATAAAGTCTATCAGACCGTCATTCCAAGAAATGTGAGGCTGAGTGAGGCTCCTAGTCATGGGAAGCCAATTATTTTGTATGATCCACGTTCAAGAGGTGCAGATGTCTATTTAGACTTAGCAAAGGAAGTGGATGCGAATGGCTAAAGGTCTTGGAAAGGGTATTAATGCGCTATTTAACAATGTGGATTCCAATGAAGAAACTGTCGAAGAAATTAAGTTGAAGGATTTGCGCCCGAACCCTTATCAGCCGAGGAAAACGTTTGATGATGATGCATTGTCTGATCTCAAGGAATCGATTCAGCAGCATGGTGTTTTACAGCCGATTATTGTTCGTAAATCGATTAAAGGATATGACATTGTCGCAGGAGAACGCCGTTTCCGTGCAGCACAACAAGCTGGTTTGACAACGATTCCTGCGATCGTCAGGGAATTTTCAGAAACACTGATGAGGGAGATCGCTCTTTTAGAAAACTTACAGCGCGAGGATTTATCTCCATTAGAGGAAGCGGAAGCCTATGCCTCCTTACTAGATCACTTAAGTGTGACTCAAGAGGAATTAGCCAAGCGGTTAGGAAAAAGCAGACCGCATATTGCGAACCACCTTCGTCTATTAACATTACCAGATGAAGTACAAAAGCTGATTGCGGATGGAACATTATCCATGGGACATGGACGCACGCTGCTTAGTTTGAAAAACAAAAAGAAGCTGGCGCCATTAGTAAAGAAGGTCGTGGACGAAGGATTGAATGTCCGTCAGGTTGAGAAACTTGTTCAGCAATTAAATGAAAATGTTCCACGTGAAACAAAGAAAAAAGAAGCACCAAAGGATCGCATGTTGAAAGAAAGAGAATCTTTCTTACAAAATTACTTTGGTACTTCAGTGACGATCAAGAAACAGAAGAAAAAAGGGAAAATTGAGATTGAATTTCTCTCAAATGAAGATTTAGAAAGAATCCTTGAATTGCTTTCTACGAGAGAATCATCGGAATGACCATCTTGATATGAGATGGTCTTTTTTATATTCTTCCCGTGATATTTTGAATAGGGGTGAAAAGAGAACGGCTTTTTTCTCTCGTCCAATCCATTTGATCAATGTGGGATAGACTTTCAGAAAGTGTATTGGCCATAGACATTACAAGATGAAGACGTGTGTTTTGGAGAACGAAGTATTCCATAAAACCGCTCACGTTGACGATTCCATTAATATGAATATTACCTACTTCTGGCAGCTCTTTTTGCACACCTGCACCGGGCTTTAACGGTCCTTCTCCAATTTGAAACGATCCTACACTTTTCACTCTACCTAAACAGGCATCAACGGCTACGATAAATGGGTGTTTATGAGCTTGTTCAATTTCAGCGAGCTTTTCCTTTAAATTGACCGCATGCACTGGGTCAGAGAGAGTGCCGTATACATGCAGCTTTTTTAAATCAAGACTTGAAAGCTTTGTTCCTACAAGTGGACCTAGAGAGTCACCGGTTGAGCGGTCTGTTCCTATGCAGACGATGGCAACGGGTCTTTTTCCTGCTTTCTGAAGATGCGAGAATAAAATACTTTTAAGCTGCTGAATGGCATTTGTATCCGTATGGGACACGTATTCTTTCACCCTATTTCTTAAAAAAAGACCGTTCTTGCTATTCATAGGTCTCACTTCCTTGTCATAGTAGTTAGTATCAGTATACGGAAACAAGCTTAATTCTATACCTATGAGGTGATGATTGTGTGGAAGGCTGGTTCAAGGTGGACGCTTTTAATTTTAGGAAGCTTGATAGGAGCGGGATATGCCTCCGGTCAAGAAATTTGGCAGTTTTTTGGCCTTGATAGCGGACTAGCCATTCTACTGTTTACGCTCATGTTTATGCTGTCTACCTATGTGGTGTTAAAAATCAGTTATGAGGTTCGTGCCGATCATTTTGTGCCGGTGTTAGAGCGTCTTGTAGGTCCTTGGCTGGCCAAGGTGTATGATATTTTAATTGTTCTTTATCTATTCACGACAACAACAGTCATGATTGCCGGTGGCGGGGTGACACTTGAGATGTATCATGTGCCATTTTGGGTTGGAATCGGTGCATTTTGTTTATTCTCATTTATGATTTTTTTCTGGGATGTGAAAGGGCTCTTATCTGTGAATGCTTTCATTATACCAATTTTGGTGGCGGGGCTCATCTATGCGTTTGTTTTTTATTATATGAATCATGATCATATGTGGAGAATTGATTTTGGCCAGCAATACAATTGGCCTGCCAGTATCGTCTTTGCTTCTTTGAATATATTATCTGTTGTGGCGGTGCTATCTTCAGTGGGGAAAGAAATGAAGGGGCTTGGAGAGGCCAAAGTTGCGAGTATATTAAGCGGTTTGATTTTTGGTGTCATTTCTTATGTGTATAACGAAATACTAGTTGATATTTCTGGGAGTCTTTCAGCAGAAGGGATTCCTTTGTTTACAGTATTAGAGGGGGCACCAACATCATTGTTTGTGTTTATGACCATTGTTCTTTGTTTAGCGATTTATACAACAACCGCTGCGGGATTATTTGGTTTATCCAGCCGCATGCTCTCTTTTATACGAATGCCCCGCTGGTTCATTGTATTCATCATGCTTCTTTTGATGGCACCTTTAACCTCTCTTGGATTTGCTGATTTGATTGCTTTCTTGTATCCGATTTACAGCTTGCTCAATCTTTATTTGCTTGTCTGTTTAATGCTGTATCCGATTTTAAGTAAAAAGATATTTTTCCGTTCTAAAAATTATACTGATAAAATAAAATAAAATAAACACCTCTCTTTTAAAGAGAAGTGCTTATTTTATCCGAATGGAATCAATCGCTTCCTTGATATCGTCATATACAGGCATGTGCTGGAGACGCTGCATGCGTTCCTCTATTTCTGAGATGGCTTGTCCCTTTAAATGCTGGGATACGTGTTGTTTGACAATGGTTGTCTGGTTCATCATGTCTTCTGTTTTGGACAATTGGTACTCCAAGTGCATGCGTGTGTTTGCCAATTCATCGTGAAGCCGCATTTTCAGCAATCGCTTTAAATCTTTTCGTTGTCCTTCTCTGCGCATGGCCTGAATAGCGGCAATTTCTTCAGGTGATTGCGATTGTGTTTGTGGTGCAGATTGACTTTCGAATACAGACATGGAGCGGCGAGCACTCACATTTTGCAAGAAACGCTGGGCGTCACTAGGAGGTTTATTTTGATTGATCATACGGCGACTCCTTTCTTAACGAATACCCATTTGCATCGCAAGGCGTCTATCTGCCTTTGCATAGTCATCACCCATTGTGTACATATGTCTTGAAAGGGTGGAAAGTTCTTGTTCGTAGTCTCTCAAGGTGTACAAGGCATTCAGTTGTTTTTCATGAGAATAAAAGGTTGATTGCGGCTGCTCCATCCTTACTTCCTCTAACAGTGCTTCTACATCGCTATGGGTTAATAAATCATAGTGACCGAAGCCGACAAGTCCTTTCAGTTCTTGTTTTACATGATGGACGGCATCTTTTACACTATCATCAATTCCATCTATTTTCTCAAATACAGTGTGTACTTCATGTTCAATAATACTTTGTAGATCATAAGATGAATTTTTTAGTAAATGGGATTTTATGATAATTTCAAGCCCGCTTTGTGCATATGCACGGCCTGAATGGATTTCTTGTAAAAGCATCGCTGTAAAACTTGTATTGTGATCAAGCTGTTCATCTAAAATACGAGCGGTTCCATTCGAATGGAATGAATACCCATTTACTTTAAATTCTCCTGAAACGAGAGCTAAAAATGCATTTGTATCAAACGATTCGTTCCACTCTATATTCATTGATGCAAAAGCTGATCTTAAAAAGGTGTCAATTTCTCTTGGTTTATATTTTATGGATTCTTGGACCGATCCCTGCTCCCGGGGCGGTACGGTGTACTTGACTTGTCCAACTCCATGATCATGGCGATTGAGTAATCCTACATAATGATTGGGTTGAATATATTCCGTGAGAACATGGTTATATTTTCCTTCTACTGCTTTTTGCTGAATGGAAGGTGCCAGGCTGCTCCATATATTTGGGCTATCGAATGTGATGGCTTTTTTGACAGCTGGCTGTTCTGTCGCAATGTAAGCACAAACAGCACCGGCAAGCGCTTGTCCAGTGAGATAGATGGTTGCATTCGGGTGCTTCTGACAGACGTCCTTGATGTATTCCTTCCCTTTAAAAAAGACATGATCTTGTTTCCCGGCTAAGGATTTTCTTTCAATGGGGTAGGCATAATCCGTTTTTAACAATGATTGGGTAGCCGTTTGAACATCTTGTGTCGATGTCACCGTCATTTGTTTTGGCAGAGGACAGTGAAACGCGACAATGAACTCATCTGACTGTTCCTGCTGCATCGTTAAACCATATAATTGATGATCTATTTTTAGAAAATCGTTGACAGTGAGCGTATGCTGACCTACTTCTATCGTATGGTTCTGCTGGTAATTCTCTGCGTTTCCAGCGTGATCGGATATGATTTTATAATCTTTGTCGGTTAATCTATCCTTTCGATTGACCATCGTACCTGCTCCCTCACATAACATTTATGCAGATATCATAAATCAAAAAATATGGAAAAACCACAGCGTTCTACCAATAAAAACCTTTTGACCTACAGTGTTTGTGACAATATTGAAAAAAAGCGGAGTTTAAGTAACTATTGGTCACAAATAAAATGATCTAAAAGAAGGGTTTTTTCTATAAAAAAGAACGGGATTGATACATGACAGCGGCTCTTTATTTTGTGCATTGCTCTCTATCGGCATTTTTTTGTACAATAGATTTAATGAAGTGAGCAAGAGAGGTGAATGCTGATGGCAGACAAAGCATTTGGGTTACATGACGTCGTTGAAATGAAAAAACCCCATCCATGTGGTGCCAATCGGTGGAAAGTTATTCGTTTGGGCATGGATATTCGTATTAAATGCGAAGGGTGCGGGCACAGCGTGATGATCCCAAGAAGAGATTTTGAACGAAAAATGAAGAAAATTCTCGTCAAGCATGAGGAGCCAACTGCTTAAGTAGGCCTCATGCTTTTTTGATGAAATTTGTCTTTTGTTCAGAGAAACAGCTGTAATTTCTCATTTTAAAGCTCCGATTTAGTCTTTTTGGTAATGTTTCTTCTATTGAAAATGCATGATGGTTAGCTTGTCTTTTCATGTAAACCTACTTATAATTGCTCTAGGTTCATATTACGCAGTATAACGAGCACGTTTCATATAGAGGAGATGAAAGAATGGCTTTAACAGCTGGTATTGTTGGCTTACCTAACGTCGGGAAGTCAACGCTATTTAATGCAATTACACAGGCTGGAGCGGAGTCTGCTAACTATCCGTTCTGTACCATTGATCCAAACGTCGGAATTGTAGAAGTTCCAGACGAGCGTTTGCAAAAACTGACAGAATTAGTGCAGCCAAAAAAGACAGTTCCGACTGCTTTCGAATTCACTGATATTGCTGGTATTGTGAAAGGGGCATCTAAAGGAGAAGGTTTAGGGAATAAATTCCTTTCTCACATTCGTCAAGTAGATGCAATCTGTCACGTGGTGAGAGCATTTGCTGATGATAACATTACACATGTGTCAGGTAAGGTTGACCCAGTGTCAGATATTGAAACGATTAATTTAGAATTGATTTTGGCTGATCTAGAAACAGTTGAAAAGCGTTTAACTCGTGTGAGTAAGCTTGCGAAACAAAAAGATAAGGAAGCGGTAGCTGAATTTGATATTTTGGAAAAGCTGAAGGACGCATTTGAAGCTGGAAAATCTGCAAGATCGGTTGAATTTACAGATGAGCAGCAGAAGCTTGTGAAGCAACTTCATTTACTCACGTCAAAACCTATTCTGTATGTAGCAAATGTGAGTGAGGACGAAGTAGCAGATCAGGACGGAAACGAATATGTACAGCAAATTCGTGAGTTTGCATCTGGCGAAAACGCTGAAGTCATCGTTGTTTGTGCGAAGATTGAGTCTGAAATTGCAGAGCTTGAAGGAGAAGAGAAGCAAATGTTCCTTGAAGAGCTTGGCATTAAAGAATCAGGTCTAGATCAGTTGATTAAAGCGTCTTATTCACTTCTAGGTTTAGCTACGTATTTCACAGCAGGTGAGCAAGAAGTACGTGCTTGGACATTTAAAAAAGGAATGAAGGCGCCGGAATGTGCTGGAATCATTCATACGGACTTCGAGCGTGGATTTATTCGTGCTGAAACGGTTGCTTATGAAGATTTACTAGCTGGCGGAAGTATGTCTGCTGCAAAAGAAGCAGGAAAAGTTCGTTTAGAAGGTAAAGAATATATAGTGAAAGATGGAGACGTCATTCATTTCCGTTTTAACGTATAGGTTCTTGTCATAGGCAAAGTAATTTGTTATAATATACAATTGTGAGTAATATAATTTATTGCTCCTTGCCCGTATAGGGCCGCTTAGACCAAAAGGAGGTGCAATCAGATGAGAAAGTACGAAGTTATGTACATCATCCGCCCAACAGTTGACGATGAGGCTAAAAAAGCAGTTATCGACCGTTTTAATAACGTGTTAACTTCTAACGGTGCGGAGATCACTGGAACAAAGGATTGGGGTAAACGTCGTCTTGCATACGAAATCAATGATTTTCGTGAAGGCTTCTACCAAATCGTAAACGTTCAATCTGACGCTGCAGCAGTTCAAGAATTTGACCGCTTAGCTAAGATCAGTGACGATATCATTCGCCACATTGTTGTTAAAGAAGAAGAATAAATCATTGAAATATATATTTAAAGGTGGTCTTTCAATATGCTAAACCGTGTTGTATTGGTCGGAAGACTAACAAAAGACCCTGAGCTTCGCTACACGCCTAATGGTGCGGCTGTAGCCACGTTTACTCTAGCTGTGAATCGTACGTTTACGAATCAATCTGGAGAGCGTGAAGCCGATTTCATTAACTGTGTTACTTGGAGAAGACAAGCCGAGAACGTGGCTAATTTCTTGAAAAAAGGAAGTCTTGCCGGTGTAGACGGTCGCTTGCAGACAAGAAACTATGAAAACCAGCAAGGACAACGTGTCTTCGTGACAGAAGTTCAAGCTGAAAGTGTTCAATTTCTTGAGCCTAAAAGCGGCGGTGCTGGTTCAGGTGGATACAGCGGCGGTGGTAATAGCGGAGGCCAGTATTATGGCGGCAGCCAAAATGATCAGAATCCATTTGGAAATGAACCAAGTCAAAATCCATATGGCAATCAAAACAACCAAAATCGTAATCAGGGAAATAGCTTCAATGATGACCCATTTGCGAATGATGGTAAACCGATTGACATCTCCGATGATGATTTGCCATTCTAATTGATCTGAAAAAAATGACCAAAGGAAAGGTGTGAAAACAAATGGCAGGTGGACGCAGAGGCGGTCGTGCGAAACGTCGTAAAGTATGTTTCTTTACTTCTAACGGAATCACGCACATCGATTACAAAGATGTTGATCTTCTTAGAAAGTTTGTTTCTGAGCGTGGTAAAATTTTACCTCGTCGTGTAACAGGAACTAGCGCTAAGTATCAACGTAAATTGACATTAGCGATTAAAAAATCACGTCAAATGGCATTACTTCCATACGTTACTGGTGAGTAAGTCGTTGACTTAAAAGCGAAGGGCCTTGAGCTCTTCGCTTTTTTTATTTGTCTCACTTTTATGAGAAAGTAGTTTCTGGCAGTCTAACTAGGGGAAGTATGTAAAAAGAGAGTTAACGTGACAGTTTGTTCTATACAAATACTAGGTTAATCTGTCATATTGGTATTTTAAAATATACTTGCAGTCAGGGCGTGGGAAGATGATTGAATTTAAGAATGTATCGATGCAATTTTCTGATGACCGCTATGCCGTTCAATCTGTTGATTTGGAGATTCAGAAAGGTGAATTTTTTGTATTGATTGGACCTAGTGGAAGCGGGAAAACGACGACTTTGAAAATGATTAATCGTCTCATCTCTTCTACAGAAGGTGAGATTTACATAAAGGGTCGAACCATCAGCGATTATGATATTTATGAGCTGCGCTGGGATATTGGTTATGTGCTTCAGCAAATAGCGTTGTTCCCTCATATGACCATAGAAGAGAATATTGCTGTAGTGCCAGAGCTGAAACAATGGAAGCGGACTGAGACGAATCAGCGTGTTGATGAGTTGATGTTCATGGTGGGGCTTGAGCCTTCTACCTATCGACATCGAAAGCCAGCAGAGCTTTCAGGAGGACAGCAGCAGCGAGTAGGCGTAGCACGGGCACTTGCTGCTGATCCTGAGATTGTCCTAATGGATGAACCTTTTAGTGCGTTAGATCCACTGACGAGAGAGAAATTACAAGATGATCTGCTTGAGTTACAGCGCCGTATTCAAAAGACCATCGTTTTTGTGACACATGATATGCAGGAAGCCATGAAGCTTGGAGATCGAATATGTGTGATGAATGAAGGAAAAGTGGTGCAGGTTGGACGCCCAGAGGAATTGATTCAGCATCCAGTTAATCCATTTGTGCGGGAGTTTGTTTCAGGAGCTGCCCGTCATGTAGACCATCAAGCATTTGAGCTGACAACTATTTATCAGCCCATGCCTCAAGATGATCTGTTAGGCGATGAGGTGGTCTCCATCCATGCGACGCTGGAAGAGGTTCTATCTCGACTGGCAGAGCATGAAGAGCTTGTTGTTGAAAAGGATGGGGAACGGATCGGGCTCATCACTCGTCAAGCGGTGATTCAGTATTTAGCCGGTACTTCTGCTGAGAGGGGCGAGACACATGAATGAATGGACCAGTGTGCTATGGGCTCGAAAAGATCAGCTCGGACACGCCTTACTTGAGCATATTCAAATTTCCTTCATTGCGTTATTTCTAGCGATTTTGATTGCCATTCCATTAGGGATTTATTTAACGAGAGTCCCTAAGATAGCAGAGTGGATCATTGGGGTGACGGCTGTCTTGCAGACAATTCCGTCTTTGGCGCTGCTTGGACTGCTGATTCCTCTCGTTGGGATTGGTCAAGTGCCCGCAATTATCGCTCTTGTCGTCTATGCTCTTCTTCCTATTTTAAGGAACACATATACAGGCATTCGTGAGGTCGATCCGTCGCTGCGAGAAGCGGCGCTCGCTATGGGAATGAATCACCGCAAACGCTTATTAAAAGTAGAACTCCCTCTTGCTATGCCGGTGATCATGGCAGGTATCCGAACGGGGATGGTCCTGATTGTAGGGACAGCCACTCTTGCAGCTCTTATTGGTGCAGGTGGATTAGGGAGTCTGATTTTGCTTGGAATTGATCGAAATGATATGTCTTTGATCATCATTGGAGCTATTCCAGCTGCATTACTTGCGCTCTTATTTGATGTGGTTTTGCGGACACTTGAGAAAATCTCCTTTAAAAAAACCGTGATCTCTGTGACGGTCTTTGCTGTAATAGCAGGAGCAGTTGTCGCTGCCCCATTGCTGTTTCAACAAGAAAAGAAAGAGATCACCATTGGAGGGAAGCTGGGGTCAGAGCCTGAAATTTTGATCTCCATGTATAAGCTTTTAATTGAGCAGGATACAGATATCCAAGTCAATCTTAAGCCTGGTCTTGGTAAGACGTCCTTTGTTTTTCAAGCACTGCGGTCTGGTGATATTGACATCTATCCTGAATTTACAGGGACAGCGATTTCTGAATTTCTGAAAGAAACAGCGAAAAGCACGGATAAGGAAAAAGTGTATGAGCAAGCGCGCCAAGGTTTGGCGTCATCCTTTCAGCTTCAGCTTCTTCAGCCGATGGCTTATAACAATACATATGCTTTAGCCGTGCCTCAATCACTAGCGGATCAATATGATTTATCAAAGATTTCAGATCTGGGTCAAATCAAGAATCGTATACGTGCTGGCTTTACTTTAGAGTTTTCTGATCGTCAGGATGGATATTTAGGCATTCAAAAAGCTTATCAGTTTTCTTTTGACGATGTGGTCACGATGGAACCGAAACTTCGATATCGAGCCATTCAAAAAGGGAATATTCAGTTGGTCGATGCGTATTCGACAGACAGTGAATTGAGACAATACAAGTTGAAGGTGCTTGATGATGACAAGCATGTTTTCCCGCCCTATCAAGGAGCGCCCTTGCTAAGACAGGAGACATTAAAAGAGTATCCTGATATTGAGGCCTCTCTCAACAAGCTTGCTGGTCAAATCACAGATGATGAGATGAGAGAAATGAATTACGAAGTCAATGTGAAGGGGAAAGATGCATTCCAAGTAGCCGAAGCCTATTTAAAAAAGAAAAAATTGCTTCAATAATCAAGGGAAAGCAGGTCTGCTATAACAAAGCGGCCTGCTTTTGAAAAGAAAAAAACAAAAATCATTGACATCTATTTCAAAAAGGAATATCCTTAATTCGAGATAAATATATTTTTTAGTCATATATCTCGAATTCGAGATAATATAAAAGCATCAGTCAAGACATAATGAGTAGGGACATGTTACGTCATGAAGAGGAGGTCATTAGAAGTGAAGAAAACAGAAGGAATTCACCATATCACAGCAATTGTTGGTCATCCTCAGGAGAACGTTGATTTTTATGCAGGTGTTTTAGGTCTTCGTCTCGTGAAAAAGACTGTCAATTTTGATGATCCAGGCACATACCATTTATATTTTGGAAATGAAGGAGGTTCACCAGGTACCATTATTACGTTTTTCCCTTGGCCAGGTGCACAAAAGGGACAAATTGGAGCAGGTCAAGTAGGCGTGACAACATATGTCGTACCGACCGGTGCCTTCTCTTTTTGGAAGGAACGCCTTGAGCAATTTAACGTTTCTTATGAAATGATTGAACGCTTTGGTGAGGCCTTTCTCTCATTTGAAGATCCGCACGGTTTATTGATAGAACTTGTAGAGCGTGAAGAAGGAAAACAGAATGACTGGACATTTAATGGGGTAACACCAGAAGTAGCGATTAAAGGGTTTGGTGGAGCTGTTTTATTAACTTCACAGCCTGAGCAAACGATGCAGCTGCTAGAGCAAACGATGGGACTTGAAAAAGTCGGCACGGAAGGAGATTATGTGAGATTCCGTTCGTTTGGAGAAATCGGCAATGTCATTGATGTGAACAAGACACCTGTTGCACGAGGACGTATGGGCGTGGGTGTTGTACATCATATTGCGTGGAGAGCAACAGATGATCAGGATCAATTAGATTGGCAAAGACATGTTGCGCAAAGCGGATATCAAGTGACGCCTGTGCAAGATCGAAATTATTTCAATGCCATTTATTTTAGAGAGCTTGGCGGCATATTATTTGAGATTGCGACCGATCCTCCAGGGTTTGCACACGATGAATCTGTGGAAACGATGGGTGAAGCGTTGAAACTGCCGCCGCAATATGAGGCGCAGCGTAGTCAAATTGAACAAATCGTGCTGCCGATTGAGGTAAGAGAAATCAAAGGGAAAGGAGATTCATGATGAAGCATCTTTTTCAAAAAGGAAAGAATGAACAAAAACCTGTCCTTCTCATGCTGCATGGAACTGGCGGGACAGAGCAAGACTTATTGCCGCTTGCAGAAGTGGTAGACCCTGAAGCATCTGTTCTTAGTGTGAGAGGAAATGTATCAGAAAACGGCATGCCGCGTTTTTTCAGGCGTTTGGCAGAGGGTGTTTTTGATGAGCAAGATTTAATTGAGCGTACAGAGGAATTATATACATTTATCGGGGAAGCAGCAGATAAGTATGGATTTGATCGTCACAATGTGGTAGCCATCGGCTATTCAAACGGGGCGAATATTGCTGGAAGTCTGTTATTCCATTACGGAGATGCGCTGAAAGGAGCGATCCTGCATCATCCAATGGTCCCAAGACGAGGGGTTTCATTACCTTCATTAGCGGGGAAACAAGTCTTTATAGCAGCTGGTGAAAATGATCCAATGTGCCGTCCTGAGGAATCTCAGGAACTGGAGCAACTGCTTCAGGAGGCGGGAGCATCCGTAACGCTTCATTGGGAAAATCGTGGACATCAGCTAACGAGAGAAGAAGTCGATGCTGCGGCATTGTGGTATCGTCGTCAATTTAAATAAGGTGGGGAATACAGGTGGGATTTTTACAGAAGCTTTTTGGGCAAACCAAACAAAAGGAGATGGAACAAGTGGAAAACGTAAAACTAGCGATTATTTATTATAGTTCAACAGGTACAAACTATCAGATGGCGAAATGGGCGGAGGCTGGAGCGAAAGAAGCTGGTGCTGAAGTCAAAATTTTAAAGGTTCCTGAATTGGCACCAGAAGCAGTTGTTGCATCAAATCCAGCATGGAAAGCACATTTAGATGAAACAAAAGATGTCCCTGAGGTTCAGTTAAGTGACTTAGAGTGGGCAGATGCCATTATTTTCAGCATGCCGACACGTTTCGGTAACTTACCGGCTCAAATGAAACAATTCTTAGACACAACAGGCGGTTTATGGTTCCAAGGGAAACTAGCAAACAAAGCAGTGAGTGCGATGACATCTGCACAAAACCCAAATGGCGGACAGGAGCAGACGGTTCTGAGCCTGTATACAACGATGTTCCACTGGGGAGCCATTATTGCCGCTCCTGGCTACACGGATGATTCCCTATACGGCGCAGGGGGTAACCCTTATGGTGTGAGTGTGACTGTTGACCAAAATGGAAAGATCCAAGAGGATGCAGAAGCAGCCGCAAAACATCAGGCGAAACGTACAGTGAATGTAGCAGAATGGATCAAAAAAGGTCAAAACGCTTAATAGATGTATACAAAAAGAATGCAGCCACTCCGCTGCATTCTTTTTTCATTAATAAGGATCTGAAGGGGTGCTGTTGTTGATCGCATCATTGACAGCCTGTGCCGCGCCTGTTGATCCAATGGGTCCGCTTGGCTCCTCTTGTTTGAAGGCTTTTAAGCCATCGGCCACACGTTTTCCGTAGTCAGGATCAGCTTTTGTAAAGTTTTCGATCATTTGGTCTTGGATGTCTTTTTGGCAGGTAGCTAAGGTGTTGACTAAGTTTTTAATCAGTTCCTCACGTTCCCAATCATTGAAGCGGCGATAGGTTTCTCCCGCTTGTCCGAAATTGTTCGGGCGGTCAATGGCTTCTCGTTTGACTTCACCCTCTACAAAAGGCGTATGATCCTTTCCATCTTGCTGCGCTTCTTTTAATCCCCCGAGAATGGACGGTTCATAATTCACATGGGGGTTTTGTCCTTTTCCTTGATCCACATGATATTCCATTTGCCCATCTCGCTGATTGGTGGCAACATGCTTTTTCGGGGCATTGATCGGCAGCTGTAAATAATTTGGCCCGACACGATATCGCTGCGTATCAGAGTAAGAGAAGGTACGCCCTTGCAGCAATTTATCATCTGAGAAATCTAATCCGTCTACAAGAACCCCCGTCCCAAAGGCAACCTGTTCCACTTCTGCAAAATAATTTTCTGGATTTTTGTTTAGCACCATTCGTCCGATCGGTTTCCATGGATAGTCATCCTTGTACCAGAGCTTTGTCGGATCGAGTGGATCAAAGTCTAGATGGGGGTGGGTGTCATCTTCCATGATTTGAGCATATACTTCCCATTCAGGATGATCCCCTTGTTCAATGGCTTCATATAAATCCTGTGTGGCATGATTAAAGTTTTCCCCTTGAATGGCTTGGGCTTGTTCTTGTGTCAGGTTGCGAATCCCTTGCTTCGGTTCAAAGTGATATTTGACCAGTACTGCTTTTCCTTCATGATTCACCCATTTATAGGCATGGACGCCAGAGCCTTGCATGTGCCGGTATGTGGCAGGAATGCCCCATGGCGAGAAGAGAAATGTCACCATATGTGTTGCTTCAGGTGATTGTGAAACGAAATCAAAAATGCGCTCACCATCCTGACGATTGGTGACAGGGTCAGGCTTAAAGGCATGAACCAAATCAGGGAATTTCAAAGCATCTCGAATAAAGAAAATTTTGAGGTTGTTCCCAACGAGATCCCAGTTGCCGTCTTCTGTATAAAATTTGATCGCAAATCCCCGCGGATCGCGTAAAGTTTCTGGTGAATGTCCGCCGTGAATAACAGAAGAGAATCGAACGAAGACAGGGGTCTTTTTTCCTTTCTCCTGAAATAATTTGGCTCTTGTATAAGTGGAAATGGGTTCGTCACCGAATGTACCGTAGGCTTCAAAGTATCCGTGTGCGCCGGCACCTCGTGCGTGAACGACACGTTCAGGGATGCGTTCACGATCAAAATGACTGATTTTCTCTAGGAAATCGTAGTTTTCAAGCGTAGTCGGCCCTCTATTCCCAACGGTTCTCATGTTTTGATTATCTGTTACCGGGTGACCTTGGCGATTCGTCAAGGTTTCTTCTGACTCTGAAGATGATATAGGCTGTTGATCTTCTTTCAAGGTAGAATCCCTCCTTCAATATCTCCCTAACAATATGGTCATGTTGCTCCCTATTTCATACAAGGATTGATATAATGAGTGAAAACTTTTATGAGGAGCGGACTTAATGATTCGATTACACTGCCTTCACGCACATCCATCTAATATTTCTTACATTGACGACGCTTTCTATGACACAGGATTTGATCTGCATCACATCGTCGATTCATCCTTTATGGAACGAGCCAAACAAGATCCTGCATTTGATCTTGAGCAGCAGCAAACCTATGCGATCAACAGACTCATGCAAGAAGGAGAAGCTGATCTTATTCTATTAACGTGTACACAATACATTGCGGCACTAGGGGAGCAGCACCTGTTCAAACAACCAATTGTTCCGATAGACGAGCCGTTATTTGAGCAGATTTGTGAGCGAGAGGGTCCGCTTCAGCTAGTGTTTTCAAACCCAGATACAGTAGAAGGAACGATGAAGCGACTGTCTTCATATGTAAAAGAGCGGGGAAAGCAGTTGAAGGCAGAAGTGGTTGTGCTAGAGGATGTCTTTCATCTTTGCTTGAACGGTGAGATGCAAGCCTACCATGAGCGAATCATGGAGCAGTTAAGGCAATCTGTGAAGCAGCATGGAGATATTTGTGTGATGCAGCTCTCGATGGTTCACGCTGCAAAGCAGGTGGAGCAGGAAACAGGAGTGTCCATCATTCATCCGCTTTCACCACTCAAACCATTTGTTTATCAAAAAATAACGGCTTTAAAAGAGTGAACCCGTCAGGTTCGCTCTTTTTGTATAGAAACGTAAATGGGATGACATGTTAAAAAAATAATGGAGCGCAAACTATTTTTAACAGGTGCGCGTCTATCCAATGTAAGAAATAACAGATGCGCATTTAAGATAAAGGAGCTCTTTGTAAAATGAAGAAACGAAAGATTGATGATCAATTTGCGGATTACGTAATGGAGCATAAACACAGTTTTTATCGATTGTCCTATAGCTATGTCAAAAACCCAGAAGATGCGATGGATGTCGTTCAAGAGGCGATTCATAAAGCACTCAAATCTGTTCACCGATTAGAGGATGCGACCAAGATGCATAGCTGGTTTTATAAAATCGTCGTAAACGCTGCCCTCGACTTTTTACGAAAGAAGAAGCGTGTGCAAGTGACAGACGATGACACGCTTGAATTTTTATCGCAGGGTGAATCGGATGTCTATGAGGATCAAGATGTCAGACGGGCGATAGAAGATTTGCCGGAGATGTATCGGGCCATCATTATATTAAGATTCTTTGAGGATTTAAAGCTAGAGGACATTGCTCATATTCTTGGAGAAAATGAAAACACCATTAAAACAAGATTATATAAGGCGTTGCGGCTTTTAAAAGTAGAATTATCGCAGGAGGAAATATAAATGGATAAGCATTTGGAACAGTTAAAAGAAGAATATCTAGAAATCCCTATTCCCCCGGAATACGATGCTATGGTTGAACGGACATTAAAACGAAAAAACAAGAAACCTCATTTTCAGAAATGGACGATCGGACTTGTTGCTGCGGCTGCTTTATTTGTCACCACTGTAAATGTCAGTCCGCAGGCAGCAAGAGCGATTTCAGAAGTACCCGTCATTGGAGAGCTGGTGAAAGTCGTGACGTTCACAGAATTTAAAAAGAGCGATCAGGGAACAAATATTGATCTCAAAACACCACACGTTTCAGGGCTTGGGGACGGAAAATTACAAGACAGCCTGAATCAAAAATATTTAGCTGAAAACAAAAAGCTGTATCAAGATTTTGAAAAGGAAACAAAGGGTTATAAAAATGGTCATTTGAGTGTAGAGAGCGGATATGAAGTAAGAACAAATAATGATCAAATTCTTTCACTAGGTCGATACAAGGTGACAACTCAGGCTTCTGCGGCAGAGGAAATGACATATGATACGGTGGATAAGAAAAACCATGTACTCATTACATTACCAAGTCTGTTTAAAGATGACCGTTATATTGATGTGATTAGTGAAAATATTAAAGAACAAATGAAGAAACAGATGAAAGAGGATTCAAATAAGATTTACTGGATGACGAAGCAAGATACGGTTGACCCGTTTAAGAAGATTCAGCCAGATCAAAGCTTCTATATCAATTCAAAAGGCAAACTGGTGATTTCCTTCAACGAATATGATGTGGCGCCTGGTTACATGGGTGTAGTTGAATTCACGATTCCAACAAGTGTGCTAAAGGATGTTCTTGTCAGCAATATGTACATTCACTAAAAGAAGAAAAAAGACTGCTGAAGATGTCAGCAGTCTTTTTGAGTTTATGAAGAAAGTGCGTCTGTTAGTGCAGGCACGACTTGTTTCTTTCTTGATACGACACCTTTGAGTAAAGCAGTGTTGTTTTCAAGTGTGACATTAAATGCTTTTTCTACTTTTGCTGCTTCAGCACCAAGTGCAAGCGTAAGAGAGTCATTTTCTAGAATGTCTGTGATCACTAAAACAAATAGATCAAGACCTTTCGCTGCGATAACTTCATTGATTTTTGCTTCGATGTCAGCTTGTCTTGCTGTTACTTCAGCAATATCAACTGTATTAACTTGTGCAATTTCGACTTTGCTGTTACCTAGTGCAAATTCTTTTGCATCCAGTGTGATTAATTCTTGAACTGTTTTTTGGCTTAGGTCAGCTCCTGCTTTCAGCATATCTAAACCATATACTTCAGGGTCTACTCCTGCGATTTTTGCCAGTTCATGCGCAGCATCAACATCCTGCTGTGTGCATGTTGGGGATTTGAATAGCAAGGAATCAGAAATGATCGCAGACAAAAGCAAACCAGCGATTTCTTTTTCAATTGTGACTTGGTGCTCTTTGTACATTTTGTTTAAGATCGTTGCTGTGCAGCCAACTGGCTCAGCACGATAGTAAAGAGGTTCACTTGTTTCAAAGTTTGCAATACGGTGATGGTCAATGACCTCTGTCACTTGTACTTGATCAATATCGCTTACACTTTGTTGGAATTCGTTATGATCGACAAGAATGACTTGTTTTGTTTCGTTTGCAGCCGTTTCAATGAAACGAGGTGCTTCTTGTTTAAAGAAATCTAATGCGTATTGTGTTTCTCCATTGATTTCTCCAAGTCTGACAGCTTCTGCTTGAACGCCAATTTTGTTTTTCAGATCAGCGTAAGCGATAGCAGAGCAAATCGTGTCTGTGTCAGGGTTTTTGTGTCCGAATACGAGTGTTTTTCCCATGTGAATTCTCCTTCTTACTTTTATTGATGATGTTTCTATTCTAACAGCTTTTGACCTTGAATTCAGGGTTTATAGCTAAGAATAATCTAAAAAATTGTAACATGCTGTCTGAAAAGTTGCATGTACAAGACGATCTAAGTTGTTCCACGTGAAACGCTCTTGGAATAGCCTGCATTTTACTTGCGATTTGCGGCTATGGTAAAATAAAGGTTGGGTCAAGATATGACGGAGCGTACATCGTACGTATACATAGAAGTACACATTGAGCAAGATATAGAAAAATGATTGGATTGAGGTGAAGGTGTGAAACAAACAAAAGCGTTAGTAGAAGGCGCTATCATGATCAGTATTTTTGCGGTGATGACGCTGTTTTATTTGTATGTGCCACTTTTATCCATTATTTTCTTCATGGCTGCTCCAATTCCGATCATTCTCTATACAATCAGGCATGGCTTGAAAAAAGGAATTGCGGCTGGCGCTATTGGCATAGTGATCAGCTTTTTAATTGGGTCTATTAATGGGCTGTTAAGTGCGCCAATGCTGATTGCTGTTGGAGTAGGTATGGGTGTTTTCTACAGCAGGAGGCAGCCAGGTCAGGCGATTATTACGGGTGCGCTGATCTACTTATTCAGTTTTCTCATTTACTTTGTTGTCAGTGTCCAGCTGTTTCAAGTAGATATACTGGGTGTCGCAAAGGAATCAATTGACCAAATCATGCCGATGGTAGAGAGTACCTTAAAACAATCAGGCGCTTCTGATCAGGACATAGCAAAACAACTCAAGCAGTTTAGAGAGATGCAGGATACGGCATTAAATTCTTTACCTGTAGCGCTTTTGATTTTTGTCACGCTGATGTCTTTCGTCAATCATTGGTTTGTGCGGCCGTTGATCAAACGGTTTGTTCCAGACATGCCAGCTCTTAAGAAATTTAAGGATATGCGACTGCCAAAAAGCATGGTATGGTATTATTTACTCACACTGCTTTTGATGCTGATTCAGCCGGAGAAAGGCAGCTTTTTATCGCTCGTGCAAACGAGTGCTTTTCAAATTTTATTTATACTGGTGCTTATTCAGGGCTTTTCTTTTATCTTCTATTATTGCCACGAAAAAAACATCTCAAAAGTGGTACCCATTTTTGCCGTCGTATTGACGATTCTCTTTCCGCCAATCGGTGTGATTGTGCGTATTATAGGGATTGCTGACATAGGCTTTGATTTAAGAGAAAAAGTAAAAACAAATAATTCACTCTGAATGTTGAGGAGTTGATATCAGTGCCAAGCTTCTATCGAAAACCTGTCATCAAGTATCCGATCTTCGCGTTAATTGTTCTTGCGGTGATCACAGTCCTCCTCAACCTTTATTTTAATTGGATCATAGGAGCGGTTGGTCTTTTAGTCCTTGCGGGTGTGCTCTACTTTTTAAAGTGGGCAGATACGCAGGTGCAAAAAGAGATTGATTCATATATTTCAACATTATCCTATCGAGTCAAAAAGGTTGGAGAAGAAGCATTAATGGAGATGCCAATTGGTATTATGCTGTTTAATGACCAGTATTATATCGAATGGACCAATCCATTTCTCGCTTCGTGCTTCCATGAAAGCACACTTGTCGGCAGATCCTTGTATGATACATTTGAATCCATTGTGCCTCTTATTAAACAAGAGGTTGAGACAGAAAATGTGACGCTGAATGACCGGAAATTCAAAGTCATTATTAAACGGTCAGAGCGCCTTTTATATTTCTTTGATGTCACGGAACAAGTGCAGATTGAAAGACAGTATGAAAATGAACGAACGGTGTTATCTTATATCTTTTTAGACAATTATGATGATGTCACACAAGGTCTCGATGATCAGGTGCGCAGCGCGATAAATAGTGAAGTCACATCGCTGTTAAACAATTGGGCACAAGAATACGGCATTTTCTTAAAAAGAATTTCATCTGAACGATTTATGGCGGTATTAAACGAGAGCATCTTAGCAGAGCTTGAAGCGTCGAAGTTTTCCATTTTAGACGAGGTTCGTGAGAAAACAGGGGCACATAGCGCCACGCTTACCCTTAGTATTGGAATCGGTGCGTCTGTTCCTTCTTTAAAAGAACTTGGCGCACTTGCGCAGTCGAGTCTTGACCTTGCCCTCGGACGGGGCGGAGATCAGGTAGCGATTAAACAGCCGAATGGGAAAGTGAAATTCTACGGTGGGAAAACCAATCCAATGGAAAAACGGACACGAGTACGCGCACGGGTCATTTCACATGCTTTAAAAGAAATTGTATCTGAAAGCGGTAATGTCATGATCATGGGGCATAAGTTCCCCGACATGGATTCTATCGGTGCCTCGATCGGGATTTTAAAGGTTGCTCAGGCGAATGGAAAAGAAGGTTACATCGTCATTGATGCCAACCAGATTGGGGACAGCGTTCAACGCTTAATTAGTGAAATTAAGAATTATGAAGAACTTTGGTCCCGTTTTATCACGCCTGAGGAAGCGATGGAGCTTGCAAAGGATGACACATTGCTTGTGGTCGTAGATACACATAAACCGTCGCTTGTGATGGAAGAACGACTGCTAAATAAGATCGAAAACGTCGTTGTCATTGACCACCATAGACGTGGTGAGGAATTTATCCGTGATCCTTTACTTGTCTATATGGAGCCGTATGCTTCATCTACAGCAGAACTTGTGACAGAGCTGTTAGAGTATCAGCCGAAGAAATTGCGGATTAACATGATTGAAGCCACAGCACTCCTTGCTGGGATCATCGTGGATACGAAGAGTTTCTCCCTCAGAACGGGGTCAAGAACGTTCGATGCAGCATCCTACCTTCGTGCAAAAGGGGCAGATCCTGTCCTTGTGCAAAAGTTTTTGAAAGAGACAGTCGATCATTACATCAAACGGGCAAAGCTCATTCAGCATACAGAGCTGTATCAAAATCAGGTAGCGATTGCTTCCTTGCCGTCTGACAGATCTGAGTATTATGATCAAATTACGATCGCACAGACGGCTGATTCTCTCTTGTCGATGAGTGAGGTTGAAGCATCATTTGCTGTCGCAAGGCGAGATGACGATACGGTTTGTATTAGTGCAAGATCGTTAGGGGATATCAACGTTCAAATTATTATGGAAGCATTAGATGGTGGCGGTCATTTAACTAACGCTGCGACCCAGATTTATGGTATAACCATTGAAGAAGCGGTAGAGAAGTTAAAAGCTGCCATAGACGAATATTTCGAAGGAGGGGTTCAAAGATGAAAGTCATCTTTCTAAAAGACGTAAAAGGCAAAGGGAAAAAAGGCGAAGTCAAAAATGTAGCTGACGGATACGCTCACAACTTTCTCATCAAACAAGGGTTAGCTGTTGAAGCAACTCCAACGAACCTAAGTGCATTGGAAGGGCAGAAAAACAAAGAGAAAAAGAATGCCATCCAAGAGCTTGAGCAAGCGAAACAATTAAAAGAAACACTTGAGGCGCTGACAGTGGAACTCACTGCTAAATCAGGTGAAGGCGGTCGTCTATTTGGATCGATCACAAGCAAACAGATCGCTGATAAATTGCAAAAAGAACATCAAATCAAACTCGATAAGCGTAAAATCGAGTTGAATGATGCCATCCGTGCGCTAGGATACACAAATGTACCGGTGAAGCTTCACCCAGAAGTACAAGCAACATTAAAGGTGCACGTCACAGAACAAGCATAAACAGAAAAGAACCCGTCTCCTCGTGAGGCGGGTTCTTTGTTTATGATGGATCTGAAATATAGACGCTTCGTCCAGCACGCATACCGGATATAAACATGAAAAATAGGACGATGATAAAGATGATAATGGCTGGCGTCCATGTATGTGTCACATCAAAAAGGATACCGATCATGAATGGACCAACAGCGGCTAATAAATAACCGAGTGACTGCGCCATTCCAGAAAGGGCAGCTGCTTGTTCCATATTGGTTGTTCGTAATCCGATAAATGTGAGGGCAAGACTGATACTGGCCCCTTGTCCGACGCCGATGAATAGCACAGAGATGACAAGAATAGGCGTCGACCCTCCGAGGAGGAGACCAATCATGCCGAGTAAATACACAAGGACAAGGCCGACGACAAGCGGTCTTTGCGTTTTTAATTTTTCTGCAAAAACGGGCGTTAAGAAGGTCGATGGCAGACCAGTGAACTGCATAATGGATAGCATCCATCCCGCTGTCGCTAGGTTCATGCCATGTGATGTCAAAATATCAGGAAACCATGCGATACTGCTGTAGAAAAGGAATGATTGCAAGCCCATAAAAAAGGTCACCTGCCATGCGACACGTGAACGCCATATTGGCTGCTCTTTGAGCGAAATGCTTTTGACAGCCGCTGTGTTCTGATGAAGAAGCTGCGGCGCCCACACCATCATCGCAAGAAGGGCAAGTCCGGCCCAGACAAGGAATGATGTATTCCAGCCGCCAGGCATTGCATGACTGAGCGGAACGCTGACACCAGATGCAAGTGCAGCAAAAACGGACATCGATGTCGTATACACGCTTGTCATTAATCCAGCATGTGCAGGGAATTTATGTTTCACAAGTCCAGGTAAAAGCACATTACAAATCGCAATCCCGACGCCGACTAGCGCCGTTCCTATCATTAAAAAGGTGATGCTGCCAAATGAACGAATGACAATCCCAAAGAGCAGGACAGCAAGCCCAAGCCAAAGTGTTCGTTCATTCCCAAGACGTTTTCCGATTTTAGGTGCAATGGGAGATAGCAATGCGAATGAGAGCAGTGGTAATGTCGTGAGGAAACCAGCAAGTCCATTTGAAAGCTGTAAATCAGAACGAATGGCACCGATCACAGGACCAACAGACGTAATGGCTGGCCTCAGGTTAAAGGCAATGAGTAAAATCCCAGCAATCAGCAAAATGGTTTGCCCTGTACTGCGGGGATGAAATGTTGATTTTTCTAGTTGTTGTTCCATGAATGTAAACTCCTTTATTTCTTTAAGAACGATCTTTCTTCTGTTCAAGCTCCGCTAATTTAGCTAATAAGATGTGCTGCGGCATATGCATGATTTGCTCTAACGGTACATTGAGTGATGCAGCAAGCTTTTGTGCGGTATCGGCTGAGATTTGTAAAGGTCTCATGCGCAAATCCCTCCTCTTTCAATCTATACGTTCCAATATACCATATCGACTTTGTGACTTGCTGATAAAAAATTTGGGTTTTCTTTTATAAAACCACTTGATGGCCGATAAGAAATTTTTTTGAAATTGTTTCAGATGGTGGCCCTCTCCTTGTTCAAGGTGAAAGTGAAGCTTTCGTTCCTGCATCCCTTTCTGTAATAAAAGATCATGGAGTTGTTTGTTGAATAAAGGCATGTGCTGTTGGGCCGATGTTTTGCCTTTCCCTTCTTCACTGCCTACAGACAAATAGACAAGGTGGTCCACAGACTGAATGCTTTGTTGTTTAGCAAACGGTAGAAAATCTTGATACCAAAATGACCCAGAGATAGATGCGATATGTTGAAAAAGGGTAGGGTGCATCAATAGGGTATAAATAACAAATAGTCCACCTAATGAAGCACCTACGTGGCTATGTTCATGACCGGTCTGTTTAACTGGGTATTCTCTTTTGATATATGGAAGCAAGTCATTTGCTAAAAATGACACATATGTCTGTGCCTCACCTTTAAAGTCAGGGAATCCAGAATGCAGTGATGATGCTTTCCATGGTGTATATTCGTCAAGTCGATTGAAGGGGTGTATACCGACGATGATGATTGGCGAGATGGTTTTGGCTTCAATCATGCTTTCGATCTCTAGCAGGTGGGTTCTAAACAAAGAAGAGCCATCTTGTACAAAGACAGCTGGAACATCAATAGAGGTGTCTGGTGGAAGGTAAATATCAAGCTGACGCCCGTTCAATTCGTCATATAGAAACGTTCCGTTCATGTGTATTCTCTCCTTCAAGTTTTCAAGCTCCGCTGAAAAGAAGAACAAAGGACTAAAATGTTTAGCCCTTTGTCAAGATGCGCATCTTTTTAGTTGGTTTGATCTAGCCATTTGACAGCCTGATCAAGGAAGGTGGTTTTGCTTAGTGCTGTTCCTCCCTGAAGCATAGGATCAACGACATTTTCATTGATGTGTCCATTTTTCACAGCTTTTAGGCTGTTCCAAATTTTATTTCCCTCTAAGTCCTTCAATGCATTTGGATTCGATGAGTTTTCCTCTTGGGAGAATTGAACAAAGATATAATCAGGATTGAGTTCACCTAGGCGTTCCAATGAAATCATTGCTTGTGCTTTGGCTTTTTTGATATCACTTGGTGCTGTAAATCCTAAGTCCCCATATAAAGTAGAGTTGAAGTATACGTCTTCAGGGTACACGTACAGGTCGCCCTGTCTAATGCGTAAAATGACAGCTGTTTTGTTGTTGCTTTTGTCTTTCAGGGTTTCTTTCGCTTGTTTGAGATCTTTCTGATAATCAGAAATGATGCTTTTCGCTTCTTCACTTTTTCCAGTCAGTTCACCGAGTAATAAAAGGTTGCTTTCCCAGTCGGAAGAGACATGTGATACTGGGATCGTCGTTTGAACTTTATCTAGTTTTTTAATTGTTGCAGGCGGGAACTTGGTTGATCCGAGTATCACGTCTGGTTTTAGTTTTAAGATTTTTTCTAGGTTCGGTTCTGTTTTTTCCCCAATGCCTTCTGTTTTTGCTGTAATGTCTTTAAATAATTCAGGGAAAGTGCCGCCGACAGTAGAAGCACCAATAGGCTCGATACCAAGTAGTTTTGCATCTTCCATCGATTCTAGGCTTCCAGCAATGACGACTCTTTTCACTGGTGTTTTGAGTTTGTACGTTTGATCTAAATATTTGATGTTTGTTTCTGCTGCTTCAGCTGACTTGCTTTTGGTTGTGTTTGAAGCCGGTTTATTTTCTGCAGCACCACAGGCTGCTGCGGTGATCGTCATGATACAAAGGATAAGCAATGCGAACCATTTTTTCATTTGTTTTCTCCTTTAACTGATAATTGTTCTCAATTAAAGATTGTAGTAGTCATTCGTCCTTTTATCCATAGACAATGATCTGTCTAGTGATGGACTTTTTACGGAAAAAAAGATAAAAGGTCCTGAATGACTCGTTGATGACTGGCTGCTGAGTATTCACGCCAAGGGTCAGAAGCGAGTGGATAGACGGCTTGTTGCGTCACAGCCTTGAGATTTTGCCAAGCCTCCTGTTGCTTTAACTTTTGATAAAAAGCAATGGTTTTTGGTTCTTTATGCAACAAGAGGAAGATGGCATCTGGGTCTAACTGCTGTATAGATTGAATGCTGATTTTTTTTTCTATTAGCTGTCCATCATTCTGAAAAGCTGGTAGAAGGCCAATGTCATGAAAAATTACTTCTGACATGGTGCGATTGACAGATAAGTAGAGCTGATCTTGAAAGATACGAAGAGGCAGGACGGTTCTTGGTGGATGATCAATAAGGCATGCCTTTTTCGCTTGAATGACGAGTTCTTCGTAATGAAGCAGCCATTCTTCTGCTTCCCTCGTTTCGTTTAAGAACAGAGCTGTTTGTCTGAATTGAGCGCGCCAATCCAATTGTGTGAATGGAACAAAGTGAACAGGACAGATGGTTTTCAACGCTTGTTTTTCTTCCTCTGTCACATGATCATTGGCAATGATCAGCTCAGGTTGTGCTTCCTTCAATTGCTGTAAATTGGCTTCAGCGTGCTCGTTGATACGATGTGCACTCAGATGAATCGGAATTTCTTCTGCATAATGCTCAAAATCATGTGCTGTCCATTTAGGGTGAAGAGGGGCAGCATATGGGATGATATGAATGGGTGTGAGCTGACCGAGTATGGAATGGCCATAGGCAGCCATTTTCCGTTGACGGCTTTTCATATAAGCAGAAGGAGTGATACCCGTTTTTTTCTTAAAGATACGGCTAAAGTAATAGGGGTCTTGATAGCCGATGTCCTGTGCAATGTCTTTGAGTTTTGCATGACCTTTCGCCATGAACTGTTTGGCTCTAGCCAGTCTTTTCTTGGTGATATAATCAGTGACACTCACATCAAAATGCTTTTTAAATAGCTCGCTGTAATGATTGGCGCTGATACCAGCCATATGAGATAGACTTGTAAGGCTGAGAGGTTCTTCGGAATGTTGATCGATATATTGTTTTGTTTTGAAAAGGGCGTGTGTTGTGTCACAAATGTCTTCTTTATGCAGTGTGAAAAGCTGCAGGATGAGCTGTTGAAAAAGGGTTTGGCTTCTAAAAAAGCTAATGGATTCAGGTTTTTGCCATTTTGCTGTCATGTCGGACAGTAAAGAATGAATGTGTTCAATCGAGCTAATATCGATAAATTGCCATACATTCAGTAAAGATCGGGCTTGTTCAGTTGATACTTCTTCTATGCTTTGACCTTGTGGCGTGTACATCTGAAAGCGAAACAGATAGAGCTCGTGTTTTTGATGTGGCTCTGTTTTCAACATAAATGTTTCCCCAGGCATCATCGTATAGAGTGTCAGATTTTTCAATCGCCATCTTTGATCATTCAATGTAAGTAAACCGCTGCCGCTTATGTTAAAGAGGAGGCAGAAAGTATCTGAAAACTGCTGCTCCGTATGTGGAAGATCTGCATTATTTATTTTTTCAGTATATGTTAATCGATAAATGCATTGTTCAGCATTTACCTTTGTACATAATTGATGATTGTTTCCCATAAAACCACCTGATCTCTTATTAATTGATAAATATTCTCAATTGAATTGTATCAGAAAGAGCTGGAAAATGGTGTGTTTATTCTGTCAAAAAAGCACCCTGATGGAGATCAGGGTGCGTAGGGTGTAGAGAAATACTTGCATTCGTTGTCCGTCCTGCGCCTGTGATAAGGGCAATCTTTTGAGATAGATCACTATATTTCGTGTGTTCACTAGCTTTTTTTCATGTCTGTGGTTGTTAAAGGATCATCATGATAGAGTGCAAAACGAAAAGCATAATTCATCAGCACCGGCAAAACGGACGTATGTCCTTCTTCAGGGAACTCGTGATAGGCAGTATGCAAGCCGTATGACGATAAAGGCAACATACGATTTGCTAGTGAATTGGCATGATCATTCATTTGACATGGATGATGTTTTTCTAACTCACCTACACCTACAAGCAGCCTGACATCCATAGGCACCTGACGTATATAGTTGGTGAATTGGTGTTCTTTTTCT
The DNA here is from genome assembly GCF_051172515.1 of Bacillus sp. G402. Lineage (NCBI taxonomy): Bacteria > Bacillati > Bacillota > Bacilli > Caryophanales > Bacillaceae > Bacillus > Bacillus sp. G402. The sequence continues at coordinate 966,410 of NZ_JBPIZC010000002.1, read as the reverse complement.
AGAAATAATTTTTTGTTCCAGTGGATAGAAGGGCTCCCTGCAATATATGTCTGATAAGCATCAGGGTGCTCAAATAGTGTGTGTAATACAAAAAGACCGCCAAGAGAATGCCCAAACAGTGTTTGACGACTTTGGTTGATCGGAAAGCGTTGTTCGATATAGGGCTTTACCGTCATTTCTAAAAAAGAAAAGAAAGTAGAAGCGCCGCCATATGTATGGTTGGAGAAGTCCTTTCTTTTCCTCCCAATGGAAGCATCAGGGGCGGTAAGAGTGAGATCATAATGCCTAAGCGGATGATAGGATTCTTCTGTTTGATAGCCAATTCCCACAATGATGGCAGGTATGATTCCTGTTTTTTCAGGTCTTCTTGACTGTAAACGAATGGCTTCGACCATTGTGCCAAAAAGCGAATTTCCATCAAGTACGTACATGACTGGAAAACCAGCCGCTGGAGGAGTAGCATTCGGTTTAAATATAAAAAGTCTGTATGGGTGTGCTGTGATATCCAGTTGCTCCGTCCCAGGTATAAAAAAGGGGCGGCTTTCTCCGAAAAGTGAATTCTCAGTACCCATTCCTTCAGGGTGTTTCAACATATATAAAAATTCCCTTCCTCAAAATGATCCTCATATGGTGATAAAAGCACACTTGTGAATATTGGTTGGATGAGAGTATTACTTGAAAACTTCAAATGAAAATGATTCTCAATTATCATGTGAGCACACCAAATAATAATAGTTATTAATTATAAAGTCAAATGTTCATAAAGTTATATAAATGTTAATTTTGCCCAATTCATTGGTGCGGCCTGCTCTGCTTCTATATTTTGCGTCGGCAGCCGGTCATCGAGAAGTTCTGCCATACCAAGCACCGTCCTTTCATACAAAAATACACTACTCTTCTTTTTAACATTTTCATTCATAACAAAATGAAATGGTCAGTCGGGGTTCTGCTAGAGAGCGTGTTGAAAGAGGAGGGGCTGTTTTAAAAGTGGCGAAATAACATATAACATCAAAAATGAGGCAATAAAAAAAGTAAGGGATGTGCCCTTACTTTTTGATCAATTGGTGTACATATCTGTTAACATCATTCACTTAAAATCCATCTGTGACATCATATTCGTAACGGATATCGGCTTTGACATTGCTCATAGTAGATCTCGCGGTAGCTTTTGCGTTGTACTTAAAGCTCCATTTTTGAGCGACTCTTAATTGATCATCCAGAGATATACGATAAGAACCACTTGTTGCAGAGGAGAAAAGTGATTGATACCAAATGTTACTATCACTAGCCATCAGTTTGTGTGTGACATTCCCTTGGTTGGGTGTTTGAGTGCTAGTTGTCGTAATGGATTTAACTACAGCGCGTTTAGGCACTGTGGAATTATTCGTTAAATCCATTGTAATGACTGAAGAGTCAACTCCTAAAAAATTTAAAGAAGAATTCCCCAAGTTCGTAGCAGTCCCTGTAAAATTGAATGTCCCATTTCCAGATTTAATACGATCTTGAATGGAAACAGTAAAATACATGTTACCGGTATATGTACCACGGGTTACTTTCACAAAATAAGTTTCTGAAGTTGAAGTCACGTCACCAGTATTTGCAAAAATAAAAGGCGTTACTGAATCAGGATTTATAACTTCGGATCCTGTCCTAGAATATTTCGAATTATACACCTCGATATTCATCCCTGTATATTGCTTATTATACGAACTTCTGACATAAACTCTTTCCCCTTTATTGATCGTAAACTGATAATACGCTTCATTTTCACCTTCAGGTAAGATTGTCGTGTCTGAACGACTGTTTTTCCAATATCCCATTGAACTTGCAGTGTTAGGACTGTTATTCCCTGTAATAGCTGCTTCCGCTGAAGTAGGTGCAAAAAAACTAGCAACAAGCGCCAATAATAATGCTGGTAATAATAAACGTTTAAAGATAGTATTTGTCATATATTAACCCTCCTTGTAATAATTACTATATCGACATTAAACTAACAAATTTTAACTGAATTGCCGATATATTTAATAATCACTATTTTCTTAAAAAAGGAGAATCAAAATGAATATTAATACGTCGTATACAGCCAGTTCTTCGAACAATTTGAACCAAATAAACTCTAAAGGTCAATCAGCTATTAAAAGTACAAACGAAGTGATGACCGAATCTGATAGACGAATGAAAATATTAGATGAAAAATACGAAAAAATAAATGAACAAAATAAACGATTCAAAGATCCTCAGAGTCATATATATGATAAGTATCGAAATCCATACTCTTCTTATTTCAGAAGTGATCTAACTAAAGTGGAGAGAGAAGCTGCTTATACGATGGAAATGAGTTGGGCAAGGAATAATAAAGGTGGACAATATGACTTCAATGATGCTATTTTCCGTAATGAAAAACGGTACGATCCTACCCAAGAAAGTGTAGAAAAGAAACTATTAAATCGTCAGAAGGTGAACGAACAACTGCAAGCTTTGTTTTCTACCAATGGTTTGAACATTCCTAAAAATGCTAATTTAACTTTTACCATTGACCCAAATCATTTTAAATTAGTGGTGAGTGGAACAACTGACGAGTCGCTGGTCAAACAAATAGAAGACATATTAAATACAAGCAACAATACAAGAGAACTATTTTTTCATATTATGAAAAGTAGAAATGATGATTCGACTCAATTCACGCCGGATTCACTTGCAAAGTTCCACCTTGTCAATCAAATCAAAACGGTGACAGGCTACGACTTAAAAGATTTAAGCATTGTAAACGGTCAATTTGTAACGGATACCGGAGCGAACATTTTTGATATCTACAAAGAAGAACTTCTGAAAAACCCATACACAGCAGAAAATGCCCGAATTGCTGCATCACATTATGGTGCACAGCTCTTTGACTTAGCCAAAAATGGATTTGATTCTATTCCCGATTTGGTATTATCTATTAGTTATCAAAATGGCTCCTTACAAGACATTGGGCAACAGGTGAATTATGGAGTTAAGAAAACGATAGATTAAAAAACGCACCTGATATTTTCAATATTTGATCATGTGCGTGTTCATGCCATGTTGGAGTATCGATCACATGTGTGAACAACAGCTACAAATTCCATTAGCGATACAAAGGACTCTATAACAATTTATGTTACAGAGTCTTTTCTATTTGAAGTGTGTTGTTTCGCTGTTCAACAAAACATCGACATGGTAATTTTGACTATAGTTGATGTTTTTCACTTTTTTATTGCTGAAAATGTTAAAATGATGAGTAGCGTATTTTTTTATGAAAGGACGGTGCTTGGCATGACGGAACTTCTCGATGACCGGCTGCCGCCGCAAAATATAGAAGCCGAGCAGGCCGTATTAGGTGCTGTTTTTTTAGAACCATCTGCGCTAACGCTCGCTTCTGAAGTATTAATTCCAGAGGATTTCTATAGAATGTCGCATCAAAAGATTTACAATGCGATGCTTGTACTTGGTGATAGAGGGGAACCGGTTGACCTTGTCACGGTGACATCAGAACTTGCCAATACAGATTTACTAGAAGAGGTAGGTGGGATTTCGTATTTAACAGATATTGCGAACTCTGTCCCAACTGCCGCAAACATTGAATATTATGCAAAAATTGTGGAAGAAAAATCTATTTTAAGACGTCTGATCCGTACAGCGACAACCATTGCACAGGATGGATATACGCGTGAGGATGAAGTAGAAGATCTATTGAGTGATGCTGAAAAAACCATTATGGAAGTGGCTCAGCGTAAAAACTCAGGAGCTTTCCAAAACATTAAAGACGTTCTTGTTCAGACATATGATAATATTGAACAGCTTCATAATCGAAAAGGTGATATCACTGGGATTCCAACGGGTTTCTCAGAGCTTGACCGGATGACAGCTGGCTTCCAGCGAAATGACTTGATTATTGTAGCGGCTCGTCCGTCCGTAGGGAAAACAGCCTTTGCGTTAAATATTGCACAAAACGTCGCGACCAAGACAGATGAAAGTGTCGCCATCTTTAGTTTAGAGATGGGCGCTGAGCAGCTGGTCATGCGTATGCTTTGTGCCGAGGGAAATATCAATGCACAAAACCTAAGAACCGGTAACCTCACAGAAGAGGACTGGGGTAAGCTGACAATGGCGATGGGTTCGCTATCAAACAGTGGGATTTTCATTGATGATACACCTGGCATTAGAGTCAGTGAAATTCGCTCGAAATGCCGCCGTTTGAAGCAAGAAAACGGGCTTGGCATGATCCTGATTGACTACTTACAGCTCATCCAAGGGAGTGGACGATCAAGCGATAACCGTCAGCAAGAGGTATCTGAAATTTCTAGGGCTTTAAAGTCACTAGCAAGAGAACTTGAAGTGCCGGTCATTGCCTTATCACAGCTTTCTCGTGGGGTAGAGCAGCGTCAGGACAAACGTCCGATGATGTCTGATATTCGTGAATCAGGAAGTATTGAGCAGGATGCCGATATTGTGGCGTTCCTTTATCGTGATGATTACTATGACAAAGAATCAGAGAATAAGAACATTATTGAAATTATTATTGCGAAACAGCGTAACGGTCCAGTTGGAACGGTATCACTGGCTTTCGTGAAAGAATATAACAAATTCGTCAATTTAGAAAGAAGATTTGACGATGCGGGTGTTCCGCCCGGTGCTTAAAGCCCAGCTCAAGAAGCTGGGCTTTTTTGATCCATCTACATCGAAAGAATGACTGAAAAACATTCGAAATGAGGAGGAGAGACAGAAATACAGATCGTATACTAAAGGGAGAAAAGGAGTGATGACTGATGAAGTTTCAACAATTCGAAGCCGCTCAATTACGCATCGCACGTCCGACCGTCAACATGAAAGAGGTTGTTTCTTTTTATGAAGAAGGTTTAGGGCTGAAACGAATTGGCTCATTTGATCAGCATGAAGGGTATGATGGGGTCATGCTTGGGCTTCCTCACCAGCATGTTCATCTGGAAATCACCAAACATGAAGAAGACGAAAGCTTGCCTGTTCCCCACCCAGAGCAGCTGCTTGTATTCTATATTCCGAATGAAGAAGAATTTCAGCAGATGAAAAAGAGACTGATCGCATTTGGTGGACGGCATGTCACCTCTACGAACCCGTACTGGGATCGAGGAGGCGTGACGATTGAAGATCCAGATGGATATCGAGTGGTGCTCATGAATACAGAAGGAATTACACCTGATTAAGAAAGACTCCCATCTCGTGGGAGCCTTTTTTGTTAGCAACGAGGCGTGACACGGAGCTTCAGTGCTTTTAGTCCATACATACCGCTGCTTGTCATTGGGACGTAAGAGAGAAGCTCTAGTGATTCATATCGTGACTGTATGGCTTTGATGGCAGTGCAGGCTTCCAGGCGAGCAAGTGGTGCGCCTAGGCAGAAATGAATGCCGTGGCCAAAGCCAATATGGGGATTAGGGTGCCTGTGTATATCGTACTCATGTGCGTTTGGAAATTGACGCTCATCCCGGTTCGCAGAAGCAAGAAAGACAATCACACTGTCTCCCTTTTTCAAGACTTTTCCTCCAAGTTCGGTGTCTTCTGTGACATACCGGACGATGGTAGGCGCAGGGGCACGAAAACGGACAGCCTCCTCCACAGCTCGAGGAATGAGGTCAGGTGATTGAGCGAGCGCTTCATACGACCCCGGATTTTCTAACAAACTAAAGATCATATTGGAGATCAGGTTGGTGGTCGTTTCGTTGCCTGCTAACAGGAGAAGATTGCAGAAAGGAATTAATTCGTCTGCGGACAGCTTATCTCCATCTTCCTCCGCTTGGATTAAAAGCGAAATCAAATCCTCACTAAGGTTCTGCCGCTTCTCTTCAATGATGTCAGCAAAAAACGCCATCATGTCCGCTTCGCTTTGATCCCGTGTTTTTTGCCATTCAACGACATCTTTTTCATGTTCACTTTTAGGCATGCTGACGAGAATATCGGACCATTCTTTAAAGGATTGTTTATGTTCTGTTGGCACACCTAAAAGCTCTGCAATGACTATGACAGGAAGCGGATAGGAGATGTCTTGAACAAGATCAATCTCTTCCTTACCTTCTATTTGTGCAATGAGATCATCCATTAACTCTTGAATGCGTGGTTCCCACAATTTCATCACCCGGGGTGTAAAGGCTTTGCTCACAATGGAACGGATTCGTGTATGTTTTGGCGGGTCCATCATGACCATTGTTTTCATCAGTGAATGTTTCCGGTGGTCTTGAGGAGGTTGACTAGAAAAGGTATCTTTATCGATGGTGACGCGCTTTGCTTCTTCATAGGTGAAGACACTCCATGTTTGGCTGTGTTCATCAAAATGAACAGGAGATTCTTGACGCATTTTGGCGTACCAATCAAATGGGTGATACGGGTCCTGCTTATTTTTCCCTCTTAATAACGCTTTTTGAACGGCACTAGGTGTTGTTGTTTCCATGATCATCACTCCTTATGGGTTGTCAGATGATTCCTTTTTTTCACTGTGTTAGATTTAAAGGTAATTCATCAGGAGAAAGGATTCAACCAACAGAAAAGCGAAATCTGTTGAAGAAAATGGGAAGGGGAGAGCGGCTTGTGGCGGACTGCTACAGAGGGGATAAGCGCGCAACTGAATCAAAGCAACAATTAAGAAAAGCGTTATTTCAGTTATTAAAGGAGAAGGAATGGGGGAAGATTTCTGTACAAGATTTGACGAACAAGGCAGGAATCCATCGCACCACCTTCTATCAGCATTATGAGGATAAGTTTGACTTAGCTCAGCAGGTCATGGATGAGATGTTTGATGTCATGAAAACCGCTATTTTTGCTCCTGTACATGAAAATGAGTGGAAGAGCGATCATGCAGCATATGTGTATATTTACCGCTTTTATCAGCATTTGCAGGAACATGAAGAGGAGTATCAGATTCTCTTGAAAAGGGGAAGAGAGCTTAATATTCATCAGACAGCCAGTGCTTTTTTTGAAGAAAGCTTTACTTTGGGGCTCGAAGAAGTTACAGGTTCACCACCTGATCCACAACACGTTCCTCTCGAAATGCAGAAGCAATTTGTCATTTCTGCTTATGTTGGAACAGCTGAGTGGTGGCTGAGAAAAGGTAGACCATATTCACCCGACTTTATGGCAAGTTCGATGATTCAATTGATTGAAAATCACTGAACAAACGGAAATGAGAAAAACAGTAATTTTGATCGAAATCTCCTTGTTTAAGCGTAGAATGAGCAATTAAAGCGCTTTTCCTCACATGTAAAACGAACAAAATTTGATTTCAAGATATTAATGTTCGGATTTCACGTTGACTTTTTCATTGTCCATTGATAAAATAAATGTGTTTGAAAGAGATAACGTTTTGAAAGGTTAACGGAGGTGCACGATATGTCTTCAGTAGTCGTAGTAGGTACGCAGTGGGGTGACGAAGGGAAAGGGAAAATTACCGATTTCCTTTCAGAAAATGCAGAGGTGATTGCCCGTTATCAAGGGGGAAACAATGCAGGTCACACAATCAAATTTGATGGAGTGACTTACAAGCTACACCTCATTCCGTCCGGTATTTTTTACAAAGAGAAAACTTGTGTCATCGGTAATGGAATGGTGGTTGATCCTAAAGCGTTGGTCACTGAGCTTGCGTATCTTCACGAACGGAATGTGAGTACAGATAACCTCAGAATCAGCAATAGAGCCCATGTCATTCTGCCTTATCACTTAAAATTGGACGAGGTAGAAGAAGAGCGGAAAGGGGCTAACAAGATCGGTACGACGAAAAAAGGAATCGGACCAGCTTATATGGACAAAGCTGCCCGCGTCGGAATCCGTATCGCAGATTTATTAGATCGTGAAGTATTTGAAGAGAAGCTTGCCCGTAATCTAGAAGAGAAAAATCGTCTTTTAGAGAAAATGTACGACACAGAAGGCTTCAAAATTGAAGATATTTTAGATGAGTATTATGAATATGGTCAGCAAGTGAAAAAATATGTCGTGGACACATCTGTTGTATTGAACGATGCTCTAGATGAAGGCCGCCGTGTTCTTTTTGAAGGGGCACAAGGCGTTATGCTTGATATCGATCAAGGGACATATCCGTTCGTGACGTCATCTAACCCAGTGGCTGGAGGCGTGACGATTGGTTCTGGTGTAGGTCCTACGAAAATTCAACATGTGGTCGGCGTATCAAAAGCTTACACAACTCGTGTAGGTGATGGCCCATTCCCGACAGAACTCCATGATGAAATTGGCGATCAAATCCGTGAAGTTGGCCGTGAATACGGTACGACAACTGGCCGCCCGCGCCGTGTTGGTTGGTTTGACAGTGTTGTTGTCCGTCATGCGCGCCGTGTGAGCGGAATTACAGATTTATCTCTTAACTCCATCGATGTACTAACAGGGATTGAGAAATTGAAAATCTGTGTTGCTTATAAATTGAACGGAGAAATCACTGAAGAATTCCCAGCAAGTCTAAATGAATTAGCGAAATGTGAACCTGTCTACGAAGAAATGCCAGGTTGGACAGAGGATATTACAGGCGTGAAGAATTTAAGTGAACTGCCTGCAAATGCCCGTCATTACTTAGAGCGCATTTCACAATTAACAGGTATTCCACTTTCTATTTTCTCAGTCGGACCAGACCGTTCCCAAACGAACGTTGTCCGCAGCGTGTACCGTCCATCATTATAGACTGATCAGACACCAGTAAAATTACACATTTTACTGGTGTTTTTTTTGTTTAAATATTCCTTAATTTCTACGGAACTGACTTCCCGATATTACCAAAATATGATAACTGTATAAAAGGGAAGGAGCGTTCTAGTGAAAGAAAGAATACGATTATTAGATATTTTACGAGGTTTTGCGATATTAGGTACATTGGGTACAAACGTCTGGTTTTTTGCATACGCAGGGGATACCTTTGCGACAGATCAGATTGCGGATGAATATGAAAATGGCAGTTTTCTTGAAAGTCTTGTCTCTATGTTCGTTTATGGCAAAATGCTATCGCTGCTCACAATCATGTTTGGCGTAGGGCTAGAGCTGAAATACCAGCAGGCGAAAAGAAAAAATATGACTTGGCCGGGTACATATTTATGGATTCTTTTATTTTTATTTATTGAAGGCTTTGTCCATTTTGCGCTAGTGATGGAATATGATGTGCTCATGAGTTACGCCATCACGGGTTTGCTTGTGGCATTTATTGTCCGTGGAGGAAGTCGGCGCATCAAAAAAGGCATGATTGTCTCGGGTGTCATTCATTTGTTGGTGACGGCTTTTCTCGTTGTATTTTCTTTCTCTGAATTGGAAACTGAATCCTATGACGGGAGCAGTGAACCAACGTACGAAGAACAACTGCCGGAGACATGGATATCTCAAGTTCAAGACCGATTACAGCACTTTTTGATGTACCGAGAAGAAGCAATCTTTATTATCCCAATGAATACCTTTTTGTTTTTATTAGGTGTGCGGATGATGAGAGCCGGTGTATTTTATGCAAATGAGCGTGGGCAAACTCTGCGGAAAACATTATTCAGAATGGGTTTGTGGATTGGACTGCCGCTGAATGCGCTCGTCTTCGTACCAAATGACATAGTAGAATTCGTGGTGCGCTATGTGTTTTCACCATTCCTCTCTATTTTCTATATTGCTGTCGTGGCGAAGCTTCTAGCACGCACGGAGTCATGGTTCATGTGGACTTGGTTTGAATATGTAGGGAAAATGGCGCTTAGCTGCTATATCCTGCAAAATGTCATCTGCTCGCTTCTTTTTTACAGCTGGGGATTGGGTCTTGGCGGTCAAATCAACGCCCCCCTTATCGTCTTGTCATGGCTGTTCATTTCACTTCTGCAAATTGCCATTTCAGCCCTTTGCTTACACGTCTGGCGAATTGGGCCAATGGAGTATATCCGATCACGGGCACTTCGCCGTGTGACAATGAAGAAAGCATCTTAAAGGGGAATAGATACAATGTTTTTCAAAAAAACGACGAAAAGAGAACAAGCCAATGCACAAAAAGCAGCAGGATCGGCGTTTGTTTTTTATCTTCTAGCATTAGGAGGACATGCGTCTTACGCTTTTTTTCAAGGTGAGAGTACACCTGTGACTTTTGTGATTTTAATGACAGGTCTTCTTGTGTTTTTCACCGCAGATTGGCTATACAACAAAAAACATTCATAAAAAAGAAGCCCTCTGATGAGAGCTTCTTTTTTATTTTAGGCTTTTATATTGGCCTTTTAAATTTTTACGAATGTATTGAATGATTTTGCGCAGTTCGTTGGCATGTGGTCTGCCAAATGGACTTGTTTGTCTTTGCTGATAGAGGACTTGGCCTTTTTCATTTAATAAGAAATAGGCAGGTTCTCCGTGCACCCCGTGGTCTTCGTATGGGGCATCTTCCCCGTGATAGAAGACTTCATAGGCTTTCAATGATGTGAGGTTTTGGTCAGACATGATGGGGAAAGAAAGTCCCTCTTTGTCTGCAAATTCTTTCAAGTCTTCAGGGTTATCCGTTGAAATCGTCATTAAGTGAATATCCTTTTCTTGAAAATAGGATTGCTGTTTTTCCAGCTCTTTTAATTCCTCGACACATACTGGGCACCATGATCCTCTAAAGAAAACGAGGAGGTGCCAGCTTTGATGCTCCTCTAAATGTTTGTAAAACTCAATGTGATCGCCCTGCACTGTTGGCAGTGAAAAATCGGGCATTTTATCTCCTAATTTAAATGAACTCATCCTATGCTTCCTCCTTTTTCAATCACCATGCTGTTTGTTTCTTGTATAACCAATATTGGTCGGAATCAAACGTTTCTGTGTGCTGGATTGGGCAGTAGCCATTGATTGAATGAAGGCGCTTGCAGGATTAGGCGGTTTAACAGAAGATATCAAATCCGACACTTTTTTTAAAAAAATGTCGAAAAACGTATTGCCATATGTAATTACTCTATGATATTATAAATCTCGTTGTTGCAAAGGTCTCTGAAACTTGTTAAGATGCGATTTTCCAGCTTTTAAAGCGATTGGTTTGACGCAATACAGCTTCTTCAGATTCACTTTTCACAAACCGAGAGCCATTAGCTCAGTTGGTAGAGCATCTGACTTTTAATCAGAGGGTCGAAGGTTCGAGTCCTTCATGGCTCACCATGTTTTGGCCCGTTGGTCAAGCGGTTAAGACACCGCCCTTTCACGGCGGTAACACGGGTTCGAATCCCGTACGGGTCATTGATTTACTTTAGCGTTAAGCTAATTTTTCCTCACTTGCTTGAAGGAGCACCACGATTGCTTTTTCGGGCAAGTTACTGAGGTCCGGTAGTTCAGTTGGTTAGAATGCCTGCCTGTCACGCAGGAGGTCGCGGGTTCGAGTCCCGTCCGGACCGCCATTTATACATATTCATCTTTTGATGATGGCTCGGTAGCTCAGTTGGTAGAGCAACGGACTGAAAATCCGTGTGTCGGCGGTTCGATTCCGTCCCGAGCCACTTCCAAACGCATCTGCAATCGCAGGTGCGTTTTTATTATGAAAAGAAGGCATAAAAAGGGAGAAGCCGGACCTAGGTAGGGCCCGGCTCCATAAGAAGAAGACGTTACATGTATATAGACGTTTGGTGACTGGAAAAGTTTCAATAAAAAAGGAAAAAGTCATCAAATCTTTTGGGTGAAGTTCTTCTATCCAACGTTTACTAGCAAAGAAAGCCGTTATTATTTTTATCTTTGCCTCGTAAAACGTTATAATAGACAGTGAGCCTTTTTTTCGTAAATGAAAAAGGCGTAATGAGACATGCAAAATGGAATGACATAGATGCTAAAAATGCAGGAGGAAATCACAATGGAAAAAAAGATTCTTGTCGTAGATGATGAAAAGCCGATTGCGGATATATTGGAATTTAACTTAAGAAAAGAGGGCTACGAGGTTCATTGTGCGTATGATGGAAATGAAGCCCTTGAAATGGTAGAAGAAATTAAGCCAGACATTATTTTGCTCGACATTATGCTGCCGAATAAAGATGGCGTTGAAGTATGCCGTGAAGTGAGAAAGAAATATGATATGCCGATTATCATGCTGACAGCAAAAGACTCTGAAATCGATAAAGTCATTGGTCTTGAGCTTGGCGCGGACGATTATGTCACAAAGCCATTCAGTACACGCGAGCTGCTTGCACGTGTAAAAGCAAATTTAAGAAGACAGACGGCTGCTCCGCAATCAGAGGAAGAATCTGAATCAAATGATATCGAGATTGGTTCACTTGTGATCTACCCAGATGCGTATGTCGTGTCTAAGCGTGACGAAACGATTGAGCTAACGCATCGTGAGTTCGAATTGCTTCATTACTTAGCGAAACATATTGGACAAGTCATGACACGTGAGCACTTACTGCAAACGGTTTGGGGCTACGATTACTTCGGAGATGTCCGGACAGTAGACGTGACAGTCCGCCGTCTTCGTGAAAAAATTGAAGACAACCCTAGCCACCCGAGCTGGATCGTAACAAGACGAGGCGTCGGCTACTATTTAAGAAACCCAGAGCAGGACTAAGATTCTTATGAGTAAAGTAGGTTTTTTTCGCTCGATTCACTTTAAATTGACCTTGATTTATGTGCTGCTGATCATTGTCGCCATGCAGATCATTGGCGTGTACTTTGTGAAGCAGCTAGAGCAGTCCTTAATTAATTCCTATGATAATTCCTTGAATCAGCGAATCTACTCGTTATCGTATTACCTAGAACAAGATTCATCGAAAAGCAAGGCAGAATTAAAAGAGGATGCTCAAAAGATCTTAAACGATTTTAACAACAAAGATGAGTCTAATGAAATTTCTGAAGTCAGCTATATTGACGAAAGCAGAGAGGTCATTGCCTCTGTGAATAACGGCAGTCAAGAGATTGCCGGGAAAAAAATCACAGATCAAATCATTAGCCGTATTTTCGCGGTTGGCAAAGACTACGAGAAAAAATTCTATGACCCAGAATCGAATAAACGAGTCCGCATATCAGCGACAGCCGTGAAAAATGAGAACCAAGAAACCGTTGGTGTCATTTATGTGGTCTCATCCATGGAAAGTGTTTTTAACCAAATGCGAACGATCAACACCATTTTGGCGACGGGTACACTCATCGCACTTGGGACGACCGCTCTACTTGGTATATTCATATTCAGAACCATTACACACCCAATTTCGGATATGAGAAAGCAAGCGATCGAGCTCGCCAAAGGGAACTTTTCCAGAAAGGTCCGAAAGTATGGACATGATGAGATTGGTCAGCTAGCGACGACATTTAACCATCTGACGAGAGAGCTGGAGGAAGCGCAGCTGATGACAGAGGGTGAGAGGAAAAAGCTTTCTTCTGTTATCGCCTATATGACCGATGGCGTCATTGCCACAAATCAAAACGGGGCCATTATTCTATTAAACAGCCCGGCACTAGAGCTTTTGAATGTTTCACGTGAAACAGCTCTAGAGATGCCGATCACATCCTTGCTTGGCTTAGAAGAAACTCATACATTTGAAGATTTAGTCGAAAATCAAGACTCCATGCTGCTAGAAATTGAACGTGAAGATCAGTTGTCTGTTTTGCGTGTGAATTTCTCAGTGATTCAGAAAGAGCATGGGAAGATTGATGGTTTAATTGCAGTCATTTATGACGTAACCGAGCAGGAAAAAATTGATGCGGAACGTCGTGAATTCGTGGCGAACGTATCGCATGAGCTGCGCACACCGCTTACGACGATGCGAAGCTATCTGGAGGCTCTCGCTGAAGGTGCGATTGGTGATAAAGAGCTTGCGCCAAGGTTCCTCAGTGTCACGCAAAATGAAACAGAGCGCATGATTAGACTTGTGAATGACCTGCTCCAGCTGTCTAAGTTCGACAGCAAGGATTATCAATTCAATCGTGAGTGGACGAATTTTATCAGGTTTATCTCGCTCGTCATTGATCGTTTTGAAATGACGAAGGAGCAGCATGTCGATTTCATCCGCAACTTGCCGCAGCGTGAAATATATGTGGAAATTGATCAAGATAAAATCACTCAGGTGCTCGATAATATCATTTCCAATGCCATGAAATACTCGCCAGAGGGTGGACACATTACGTTCACTGTCGATTTGGATGAGGAGCAAGGTCTTGTGTTATTCAGTGTCAAAGATGAAGGAATCGGTATTCCGAAGAAGGATATGGATAAAATCTTTGAACGTTTTTATCGAGTGGATAAGGCAAGAACAAGAAAGCTTGGCGGAACCGGCCTAGGCCTTGCGATTGCAAAAGAAATGGTTCAGGCTCATGGCGGAGATATTTGGGCTGACAGCATTGAAGGAAAAGGAACAACGGTAACCTTTACCCTTCCGTACAATGAAGAACAAGAGGATGATTGGGATGAAGCGTGAGACCTTTAAAACCATTATATTGACAATCCTAATTGCGATCAGTCTTGTGTTTACGTGGAATATTTGGATGTTCCAGCCTGTCATGCAGGATCAGGCGGATGCCGGCACACAGGTCGTGGAAACGAAGAAGATTTCAAGCGACGAGCCTCGGAGTCTCATTGATGTCGTGAAGCCGCGTGAGATGTTCATCCATTCCAATGGAGAGCATTTCAAAGTGGATCAAAAGGAACTCTTCCAAAACTTTTGGAATGATGTGAGCCTGTGGGATGTCAAAGAGATTGCTGATGTGTCGGACCAATATTCCGAGCAGAAATTTAAGAATTTCTTCTATGGACGCGAGGGGCAAGGCAAAACATTGGATCTTGTGTTCAATGATCCGATTCCGATTGATATTTTCCAAGCGCTGTTTAAATGGCCGAATAAATCCATTGAATACAACTCGTTTGACCGGATGATTGTGCCGTTCGCTCAGCCGGATAAGGCCAATAAGAAAGTCTATTTGGTTTCATACAGCAAGGAATCGGTGCTTGAGCTAACGATTGAATCTGCCAACTATCGTAATCTGATGGATAGTATTGCAGCCGCTCAAAACGAGATGCCGCGCTATGATCTATATACTTTCTCTACGAATTCAAAACGAGATTTCCTTCTGCCGCAGAAGCAAAAGCAGCTTGAAGCGAAAATGTTCTTTATCGAAACGATTAAGACAAGCAAATTCAAGGACGCTTTGTTTACAGACCCAAGTCTAGTTGGGGAGGAGTCTAATTTAAACCGGACGGTATATACAGATGGAACGAGTCGTCTTGAAGCAAATCAAAAAGACCACCGCATCCAATACCAGCATCGTAATATCAATTCTAGTACCGTATTCCAAACGGGGGATTTGATCAAGCGAAGCGTGAAGTATTTCAATGATACCGGAAGTTTTACCGATAATTATCAATACTTCGGCATTAACAGCAACCAGCAGCTGTCCTTTAATATGTTTATGGATGGACTGCCGATCGTCAACAGCACAAAACATCCATTTGGTATGACATCACTTGAAGTACAATGGGCGAATGATGACATCTTGAGTTATAAGCGTCCAAACTACATTCTCGGCAACAAAGCGAGTCAGAGTGAACAGGTCAAACTGATGAATGGGACAGAGCTGAAAAACTTGATCATCAAGCAGACGAAGTATGATGATTTAGAGAAAATTGAACAGATTTTCCCTGCCTATCAAGCGACATCCACGGCATCAGATCAGGATCAAGCGATGTTTGTCTGGCTAGAGCCGGTATGGTGTATGAAATATAACGGAAAAACCGTCATTTTAACGAATGATTTGCTGACAGAGGGGAGCGAGAATCATGGAGTGGAATAAGACCAAAACGATCTTTATCCTAGCCTTTCTCGTTCTCGATATCTTTCTAGGTTTTCAATACTTTGAAAAGCGATCGACCGATCATTTTGCGATTATCGAAAAAACAGATACGCTGGAAGAAATGAAGGCAGACGGAATCAAATATGGCAATCTATCAGATGAAGCGAAGATTGGATACCGCATTACAGCTGAGAAAAAGCAATATACGAAAAAGGATGTCGACGGATTAGCTGATCAAAAGACGAAAAGCACATTCCCGAAAACCGAGAAAGATGATCCTGTCACCCTGCTTGAAATGACCTTCAATAAACCAGTTGCATTGCCGAAAAAAGATATGAAAACAGCAGCGACCAATCTTGTGAGCCAGCGTTTACTGGATGGCAAGAATTATAAGCTCTGGAGCATCGATGAAGAAACAGGTGAAATCGTCTTTTTCCAAACGTATAAAGGAAAATACATCTTCCAAGAAGGTCTTGATGACACCGAAACTATTGGGAAGATCACATTGGATGTGAACGATCAAAACGAGGTCGTCTCGTATCGGCAGTCGATGGTGACATCGATTAATGAAGTGAGAAAAGAAACCCTTGTCCCGGCGCTTGAAACGGTGAAGGATCTATATACACAAAATATGCTGAGCCAAAACACGACAGTGAAAAAAGTGGAGCTTGGCTACTACACGCAATACCCAGGTGCAAGCACTCAAGTCATGGTTCCTGTATGGCGAGTAGAGATTGAAGGCGTGGCAACTGGTTCAAAGAAAAAGACAGAGGAAGAATATTTGATCAATGCCATTGATGGCTCAACACTTGATCATATAGAGAAAGAAGACAAATCTTCATTGGAGTGAGAGAACATGAGCTTGCAGTTCAGTGTACTAGCGAGCGGAAGTACGGGGAACGCTTTTTATTTAGAAACAGACGAGCATGCTTTTTTAGTAGATGCGGGCTTAAGCGGCAAACAGATGGTAGAGCTGCTTGGTCAAATCGATCGCAAGCCGGAAGACTTGGACGGAATTTTTGTCACACACGAGCACTCAGATCATATTAAAGGACTCGGTGTGATGGCAAGAAAGTACAAGCTTCCTGTCTATGCAAATGCGAAAACATGGAAGGCGATGGAGTCACATATTGGGAAAGTGGATACGGAGCAGAAATTCCACTTTGATATGGAGACGGTTCAATCATTTGGCGGTCTCGATGTTGAATCATTTGGCGTATCACATGATGCGGCAGAGCCCATGTTTTACGTATTCCATTATGGCGGGCGTAAACTTGCCCTTATGACGGATACAGGCTATGTGAGTGACCGGATGAAAGGGATTATTAAATCAGCCAATACGTTCGTATTTGAGAGCAACCATGATGTCGGCATGCTGCAAATGGGGCGTTACCCATGGAGTATCAAACGCAGAATTTTGAGCGATGTCGGACACGTATCCAATGAAGATGCGGCTCTTGCTATGACAGACGTGATTGGAGACGCCACCTCACGCATTTATTTGGCCCACTTGAGTCAAGACAACAACATGAAGGACTTAGCCCGTATGGCGGTCCAGCAGACGCTTGAAATGAAGGGCTTTGTTGTAGGGGATGGCTTTGATTTATATGATACGGACCCGAAAAAAGCAACCCCGCTTTGCGCCGTATGATTTTTACAATCATATGATTAAGATAAGAGCTTCTTACCAACACTATATACATCATCTATTCACTGAAAGGAAGGAAACATAGTGGATTATCGCGATGTAGAGTGGAAGCCGAGACGAAGCAGAAAAGGATATTTCCTATCTGGTCTGATCGGTGTATTGGTAGGAGCTTTTTTAATGGGATTCTTTTTCCCCTATGTGTCTGGACAGAGCGGCAGCCCCTTTGGATGGCAGTCAGCTGGAGATCAGCAGGCATCAGATGGCCCTTTAAAGACCGTCAATGTGAACGTGAATGATGCGGTCACAAAAGTGGTATCGAGTATGTCAGATACAGTTGTCGGCGTCATTAACATTCAAAAGTCGAGTTTCTGGGAAGAAGGCGGTGAAGCAGGCAGCGGGTCAGGTGTGATTTATAAAAAAAAGGGTGACACCTTTTATATCGTGACCAACCATCATGTCATCAAAGGCGCAAACCAGCTTGAAGTGAGCCTTCAGGACGGGACAAGGATCGGGGCAAATCTTGTCGGCAGTGATCAGCTTATGGATTTAGCGGTACTCACGGTCAAAAGTGATAAGATCAAGAAAACCGCCGCCTTCGGCAATTCAGACCATGTCAAACCAGGTGAGCCTGTCATCGCCATTGGAAATCCATTAGGTCTTGAATTTGCTGGCTCCGTCACACAAGGTGTGATTTCTGGAACGGAGCGTGCGATCCCTGTTGATTCTAATGGTGATGGACAGACGGATTGGAATGCGGAAGTTTTGCAAACGGATGCCGCCATTAATCCTGGGAACAGCGGCGGAGCCTTGATCAATATGGACGGCAAAGTGATCGGCATCAATTCAATGAAGATTGCTGAGTCAGAGGTGGAAGGGATTGGGCTGTCTATTCCTGCGAATCTGGTGATCCCTGTCATAGAGGATTTAGAGCGCTATGGAGAGGTGAAGCGTCCGTACCTTGGTGTTGGGATGAAATCACTAGCAGATATTGCGAGCTATCATTGGCAGGAAACGTTAAAACTGCCATCAAAGGTCACAACCGGAGTCGTCGTGATGAGTGTCGAGCCTTTGTCTCCAGCAGGAAAAGCGGGGCTAAAAGAGCTGGATGTCGTGACATCGTTTGACGGCAAGGAAGTACAAAATATCGTCGATCTGCGTAAATATCTTTATCAAAAGAAAGTCGGCGACAAGGTAAAGGTGCAATTTTACCGAAGCGGAAAGAAAAAATCAGTCGAGATCAAACTCTCCCAAACCGATCGGTTCGGTGGCTAGCCAGTTCCTATAAGGGACTGGCTTTTTTTATATGCCCGGCATATGATAAAGAAAAGGGGGAGATACGATTGGTCACATTACAGCCAATGTCACAAACGGATTATGACGTCTTGATAGCGGCGGCCATTAAGCGGTACGCAGAAGAAAAGGTACTCGCAGGGACGTGGAATCAGGAAGAAGCGCAAAAGAACGCAGAGGAACAATTTGACCGGCTGCTTCCTGAAGGCCTTCAGACAGAGGATCATGAGTTGTGGAACATCTTACATGGAGAAGAAGCCATCGGATGGGTATGGCTTTGCTATGATCCAGATCATCCCCAACATGAAGGCTTTATTTATAATTTTATTTTGTTTGAAGCGTATCGAGGAAAAGGGTTGGCAAAACAGGCCATGACGGCATTAGAAGAGCAGGCAAAGTCATTAGGTGTGAAGAAACTATCGCTGCATGTCTTTGCCCATAATCAAATCGCCCGCTCACTTTATGAGAAAACGGGATTTGCTGAGACTGGGATTTACATGAGCAAGCCTTTATAAAAAAAGAGAAGTACCGTGCAGTGAGCGTACGGTACTTTTTACGTGGACATGATGGCATCTTGCGCCGTGACTCGGTATAGATCGACTTTGCATTTCACAAACGCACGGATGATGGCTGGGACTTGAGCTTCTGAACGAATCAACAATGAGGTCTCGTCATCTCTGATCACAAGGTCTGTTCCCACACTTTGTAAGTACTGCGTGAGAACAGGCTTCACCTCATCATCAATCCATGCATGCTTGAAGGTGGCACGAATGGTTGAGGACGTGATGGTTTTCTCTTGAGGATGAGTACTTGAGGACACGATTTTTCCTTCAGATATGAAAGCTGTTTTGGTACAAATAGGCTGGGTGAACCTTGGCTCGTCTGCTGTTAAAAAGACGGTTTTTCCTTCAAATTTTAACGATTCAATCACCCGCTGGATATGTAAGATAGAATCTGCATCAATATCCGCAAAAGGCTCATCGAGTAAAATAAAGTCAGGCTGATGAGCGATGGCCTGAGCCATTCCGAGCCGCTTCTTCATCCCAGATGTAAAGGCACCGACTTTCTCTTGATGATAACGATGTAAGCCAACAAATTCGAGTAATTCTTCATAATAGCTCGTTTTCTGGCGAGTACCCGTAATTTTCGATAAATAGGCAATATGCTCAATAGCAGTCAGCCCTTCATATAAATCTGTATATTCAGGCAGAACACCGATATGATGACGTACTTTTTTTAACGACGTCATGTTCATCATGATAAACGTGCCAGAGGTGGGGCGGGAGATCCCTGTAATGATATTAAAAAAGGTCGTCTTACCAGCACCCTTCGGTCCAATGAGGCCGAAGATATCCCCTTGATGGATATCAAGATCAATATGATCTATTGCGACTTTTGTCCGATATTTTTTTGTCAGCCCTTTTGTGTGAAGCACTTAGACATCCCTCCTCTGAAACAGTAGTGCCGTTCCAACGAGTAAGACAACAGTCAATGCGGCATTCATCAGCACATAGGTCAGCGGTTCACTCCAGCGCGCATAATAATAAGGCGTCACGTATTGGAACCAGTGAATCAACCGTTCTGAAGAAAGAACAGACATCATGCTCATGATTGGAAATAGAAAGGAAAACAACATGCCAACAAACATCGATTTCTGTGGTGTTGGAAAGAGCATGGACAAAAACAAAGCACAGGAGATGCCGACACTGATAAACGTTAATATTTTTAAGGCATCAGAGAACAGAAAACGATGTGAAATCACCATATTTAATATATATGTGGTCATAATGCAACTGAGCCAAAACAGCATCAGCCCAAGATATTTCCCGATGACAATGTTTAAACGGGTCGTTTTGCTGACGAGAAAACGAATGGTTTTCAAATGAATTTCGCGGCTCAAAATATCATGAGATAATAAAAAAATAAGGAAGAAACCAAATAACGAAATCACTAGTTCATTCCCAATGGAATAAGGGTCCTTTGCCTGTTCCCACTTCCCTTGATAAGCAGCTATAAATGGAAGACTTGATACAAAAGTAGATAAAATGAAAATAATAACAATAGTTAAGATGGATTTTGTGCTTTTGAAGAGCTGCTTAAATTCATTCATACAGATGGTCCACACACACTGTACCTCCCTTCATCTTTATTATACCGCTAGAAAAGAAAGACACCATATCTCGCTCTTTAACATTTGCTTAAATTTTATAAAAAAGAAGACTCTTCCAGAACAGTTAACTCATTTTTAAAAATGTTCAGAAAAATATCTTGATTTATCAAAAAACATCATGTATGATAGCTTTAATTCAAGATAGTTAAACAGGCAATGACGAGAGAAAGTACAATCATCAATTTTTCCACAGAGAGCTTCGGCAGCTGAAAAGAAGCAAAAATAATGATTCGAAAAATGGTCTCTGAGCCTCGTGCTGAACATATCCATGATATTAGTAGGTGACGACGAGAGTTGGTACTCGTTATCAAAACCACAGTATATGAGCCAAATTGGAGCTTTGTACTTGTAGAGGCTGTTTAGCGCGAGCAAACAGTAAATAAAGGTGGTACCACGAGACAAATACCTCGTCCTTATGATTCATAGATAAGGATGGGGTATTTTTTATTGTCCACTTTTTTTCATACAAATGTTCAAATGTTCCACGTGAAACACCACAACCATTTTTTCAAATGAAAGGGAGATTAACATGAGTGAACATGCATTGGTTTTACAATCAGATTTCGGTATTGATGATGGAGCGGTCAGCGCAATGTACGGCGTAGCCAATACAGTGAGCAGCGGCATCCGCATTTTTGATTTAACTCACAACATTCCCCAATATGACATTTGGGAAGCGTCTTATCGCTTGCTTCAGACGGTCACATATTGGCCGGAAGAAACGGTATTTGTCTCCGTTGTTGATCCAGGCGTTGGATCAGAGCGAAAGAGCCTTGTCGTCAAAACAACAAGCTCACACTACATCATCACACCTGATAATGGGACACTTACGCATGTCGCACAGGATATTGGCATCGTAGAGGCTCGGTATTTAGATGAAACCATCAACCGTCTGCCGAAGTCAGGGAAATCACATACATTCCATGGTAGAGACATTTACGCCTATACAGGCGCGAGAATTGCTTCAGGTGTGATTTCTTTTGAAGAGGTCGGGCCAAAGGCAAATATAGACGACATTATTCACCTTCCAGTCGTACAAGCTTATGCGGAAGAAGAAGTGATCACAGGGACGATTGATATTTTAGATGTGCGGTTCGGAAACCTATGGACAAACATTCATCATACGTTATTTGAACAGCTTTCAATCAATTATGGGGATGCAATAGAAGTTACCATTGCCAACGGGCCAAAAAATGTGTATAAAAATATCATGACCTATGGACGATCTTTTGCCGATTTAAAGGTAGGCGAACCACTCGTATATGTCAATTCACTCGATCATTTAGGCGTGGCGATCAATCAAGGGTCATTTGCAAAGGCTTATAACATCGGTACAGGCACAGGCTGGCGCCTTTCGATTCGCAAAGCTCCGCGCATTATATACGAATAAGAGGAGGAAACATCATGGCAGGTAAACAACTTTCAACGAAAACTGTCGTTGCCATCGGGATTGGCGCAGCCGTCTTTGTCATTTTAGGACGCTTCGTCTCCATTCCAACTGGAATTCCGAATACACAAATTGAAACATCGTACGCGTTCCTTGCGTTAATGGCCGTGCTATTTGGTCCTATTGCAGGCGCATTGATTGGATTTATTGGTCATCTCATTAAAGATGCGACCACATTTGGACCTTGGTGGAGCTGGATTATCGTTTCGGGTGTTGTTGGTTTATTGATCGGCCTCATTTCGAACCGTTTAAAAGTAGAAGAGGGCGACTTTGGCTGGAAAAAAATCACGCTCTTCAACGCCGTCCAAGCCGGCGCACAAGCATTAGGCTGGTTTGTCATTGCGCCGGTACTCGACATTGTGATCTATGCAGAACCTGCAAATAAAGTGTTTGTTCAAGGCATCGTAGCAGGAATCTCAAACATCATCACAGTCGGTGTACTAGGCACCATCATCATTGCGGCTTATGCGAAAACAAGAAGCAAAAGCGGCAGTCTATCGAAAGAAACATCATGAAGCAAGGTGGAACACATAAATGAAGAAACCGATGATTCAATTCGAACATTTCGGATTCAAGTATCGCAGTCAGGCAGAACCAACATTGAAAGATATCAACCTGACCATCTATGAAGGAGAAAAAGTCCTCATCGCAGGCCCGTCTGGATCGGGAAAAAGCACACTAGCCCATTGTATCAATGGGCTAGTTCCTGCGTCTTATAAAGGTTCTATGGAAGGAAGTCTTCACATCGGCGGGAAAAATGCAGAAAAAGAGAACATTTTCTCCCTCTCACAGCTCGTCGGAACGGTACTGCAAGACCCTGATGGACAATTTATCGGGCTGACCGTTGGAGAAGATATCGCGTTCACACTTGAAAATGATCAAGTCACACGCGAAGAAATGAAAACACGTGTCGAGAAAGCGGCAAAATTAACAGAGGTAGACGGCAAACTGTCATCATCCGTGCATGAGCTGTCAGGAGGTCAAAAACAACGTGTCGCTATCGCAGGCGTACTTGTCAACGATGTCGACATTTTGCTGTTTGATGAACCACTGGCAAGCCTTGATCCCGCAACAGGCAAAGAAGTGATCGATCTCATTGACCGTCTGCAAAAAGAAACGAAAAAAACGGTCGTGATGGTGGAACATCGATTGGAAGACGTCCTCTTCCGTCATGTCGACCGCATCATCGTTGTCAATGACGGCACGATTGCAGCGGATATGACACCAGATGAATTGCTCGCCTCAAATGTATTAGAAGCGGCGTATTTACGTGAGCCTTTATATGTGAAAGCGATGAAATATGCAGGTATTCCGATTGCAGCAGGAGATCAGATCGCTAATTTACAGCATCTCACCTTAAATGACGAGGCAAAAGAGAAAATCGAGCAATGGATGGAAGCATCTGAGCCATCAGTCGAGCAGAATGAAGCGCCGGATTTACTAGAAGTGCGTGAGCTGAGCTTTGATTATCCGACAAGACCAAACACGCTGAGCAACATCTCTTTTACCGTCAAAAAAGGAGAAATGATCAGCATCGCCGGTGCCAATGGCGCAGGCAAGACGACACTATCCAAGGTGCTCTGCGCATTTGAAAAGCCAACAAAAGGGACAATCCTTTTAAATGGCGATGACATCACAGGAGACACCATCAAACAGCGCTCCGAACGAATCGGTGTCGTCATGCAAAACCCAAATCAAATGATTTCGAAACAAATGATTTTTGATGAAGTCGCCCTCGGTCTCGTTTTAAGAGGCGTAAAGGAAGACGACATCAAGGATCGTGTAGAGCGGGTTTTAAAAGTATGCGGGCTGTATCCATTTCGAAATTGGCCGATCTCAGCACTCAGTTTTGGACAGAAAAAACGCGTCACCATCGCATCGATTCTTGTGTTAGAGCCAGAAATCATCATTTTAGATGAGCCAACGGCCGGACAGGATTTTAGACATTACACAGAGATGATGACGTTTTTAGAGCAATTAAATCAGCAGGGCGTCACGATTTTGATGATCACCCATGATATGCATCTCATGCTCGAATACACGACAAGAACCATCGTCATTTCAGATGGAGAAAAAATCGCAGATGATACACCAGCCAAAGTGCTGACAGATCAGCTGCTAGTCCAAAAGGCGAGCTTAAAAGAAACGTCGCTGTATGAACTGGCGCTAAAAGCAGACTGGCCAAATCCAAATGAACTCGTGGATCGCTTCATTGAGGTTGACAGAAAGGAACGAATGACATGGCTGTAGACATGCTGTCCTATATCGACCGCCCGTCGCCGATTCACCGGCTGACAGGTGCAACCAAACTCATTTGCTTTATCCTCTGGTCATCCGCAGCGATGCTCACGTATGATACAGGCGTATTAGTGTTTATGCTAGTTGCCAGTATCGTGTTCTTTCAACTGTCGAATGTGCGATTTCGTGATATCTCTTTCGTAGTGATTGTCTTGGCGATTTTTCTTGTCATCAATAACATCGCCATTTACGTCTTTGCGCCTCAGCAAGGTGTCGCCATCTATGGAGCGAAGCACGAGCTGTTTCACATTGCAGGCTGGTACAATGTCACACTTGAACAGCTTTTCTATCAATTGAACATTACACTAAAATACGTGACCGTGATGCCAGCAGCGCTTTTATTTATCGTGACAACAAATCCAAGTGAATTCGCCTCATCGCTCAGCCGAATTGGGGTCAGCTACCGGATTTCGTATGCGGTAGCGATTGCTCTGCGCTACAT
Organism: Bacillus sp. G402; assembly: GCF_051172515.1. NCBI lineage: Bacteria > Bacillati > Bacillota > Bacilli > Caryophanales > Bacillaceae > Bacillus > Bacillus sp. G402. The sequence goes on along the minus strand of NZ_JBPIZC010000002.1, from coordinate 941,383 downwards.
CCCAGATATTCAGCGTGATTTTCGAACGATTGCCATTTCTCAGCAAGCAAGAGGCATTGATTTATCGAAGAATGAAAAACTGGGGAAACGGATTAAAAATGCGCTGTCGATTGTAATGCCGCTGATTTTCTCCAGCCTAGAGCGGATTGAAACGATCAGCAATGCGATGGAGCTTCGCGGGTTTGGAAAGCATAAAAAGCGCACATGGTTTACGGCGAAAGAATTTCAAAAAGCAGATTATGTGGCGTTAATCTTTGTTGGAGCGGTACTGATTGTGTCGCTAGTGATTACATTTGTTAGAGGAACGAGATTTTATAATCCATTTTTATAGGAAGGAGCCTTCACAGGAGTGGAGGCTTTTTTATTTGGTTTGTGGATAAAAGGTGTGGAAAATGGTAAAAGACTATTAACATGTGAATAAATCGGTTATATTGAACAATGAGCGAAACACTTGTGAATAACCAGACAATATATTGGAGGAATTAGAAACTTATGAACAAATCACTTTATGCTTGTGCAGAACATATAGAAACCGTACTAGACATGTACATAGATGATCACGAAACACCGCCAGAATTCAGAAAAATCGAACATACACACAGCTTATCCACAACCTGTGAATTGTGCGATGAACCTGCAATATATATAGTGGGGAACGAATGATCGGACACAAAATACACAAATTTTATCCACAATTGTTGATAACTTATATGAATAACTTGTTCTTAAGGTGGGGATGACCTGTGAATATATCAATTATCACAGTAGGAAAATTAAAAGAGAAATATTTAAAGCAAGGCATAGCCGAATACACAAAACGATTACAGGCATACGCAAAAATCGAGATCATTGAGCTCGCAGACGAAAAAGCACCCGAGAATCTCAGCGAGCAAGACATGAAAATCATCAAAGACAAAGAAGGCGAACGGATCCTAAGCAAAATCAACCCAGACGCCCACGTCATCGCCCTCGCCATCGAAGGAAAAATGAAAAGTTCCGAAGAATTAGCCGATACAATAGATAAGCTGGCAACATACGGAAAAAGTAAAGTGTGTTTTGTCATAGGCGGATCCCTCGGCTTAAGCGATGCTGTCATGCAGCGTGCGAATGAGAAACTGTCGTTTTCGAAAATGACGTTTCCGCATCAGTTGATGAGGCTGGTGTTGGTGGAGCAGATTTATCGGGCGTTTCGGATTGTTCGGGGGGAGCCTTATCATAAGTAGATAAAATCTATTTATAACTTTTCATCTATTTGTAAACCTAAGGAAAAACTATTACCTAAAATTTATTTATTTTAGTTATTTGCTATAATTAGTATAAATATTGCTGCGAAACGGGGTTTAATAGATGAATATAGTTCTGACAAGACCATCAGCAGCACCTGTGATTCAGGCGCTTCGTTCTATTGGATATAATGCTAGTACAGCCATTGCTGACCTTGTAGATAACAGTCTAGATGCTAAGGCATCAACTATTAAAGTGAATTTTACCTATAATGATACAGATGGAATGATTACCATAAATGATAATGGTTTGGGTATGACTGAATATATGCTTCAAATCGCTATGAGCATTGGTTCTAAAGACCCAAGAGAGCGTAGAAGAACAAACGAGCTCGGTCGTTTTGGTATGGGATTGAAAACGGCTTCTTTTTCACTTGGAAAGCGATTGAGTGTTTTGACAAAAAAAGATGGAGTATATTTTGAGAGATGTTGGGATCTTGATCATGTATCAGAATGTAATGAATGGCAACTCTTCACCAAAATTCCTGAAGAAATAAAATTGCAACTAGACGATATAAAGGGGGAAAACGGCACAATCGTCTGTATTGACAAGCTTGACCGATTTATGGGGGTTGGACGAAAGCGCAAATTAAAAGAAACAAGTTTCTATAATAAAGTTTCTCGTATTAATAGACACCTGGAATTTGTATTTCACTCTATACTGGAGAAAAAAGAAGTAAGTCTGTTTATCAACGGTAAAGAGATAGATCCATGGGATCCTTTTATGAGGAGTCATCCGAATACACTGGAAGGCGAAATGCAGATTCTTAAAATTAATGATAATAGAATCAAAGTGCAGTATTTTATTTTGCCTCATGCCTCCCATTTAACAGAGTCTGAATATAAGAAGGCGGGCGGTTACAAAGGCTGGCGTGATCATCAGGGATTATATATCTATAGAGAAAATCGTCTTTTATATTTTGGTGATTGGATGGGGCTGTTTCCCAAGGATGCAGCTTCACAGCTGGCCAGGGTGCGCATCGATCTCCCGAATTCAGCTGACTCAGACTGGCAGGTTGATATAAAAAAATCGGGCATTAATTTGCCTGAAGACGCCAAAAGAAGACTAGAAACCATTTCATCCATTGCACGAAAAGTTTCAAGGGATATTTTTTATTTTCGGACACAGTCTGGTCCTAGAAATCCTTCGATTAAGGGAAGTTTAAATACATGGGAGCAGTCAGGAAACGAGGATGGTCCTCAATTTATTTTAAATCGAAATCATCCGATCCTTTCTGAGTTGCTTAAAAATTTGGATGATGAACATGCAAAACTCTTAAACTTATATTTGAAATTTGTACAGCTTGGCTCGCCAAGTAATATTATAGATGCTCCTAAAGTTCCAGAAGAAGAATTGCAAAAGGTTTCAGACAGCAAGAAAGAATTGGTAGTCCAATTTGCTTCTTCTATGATGCAGTTAAATGTAGCTGAAAACGAAGAACAGCTTTTGAATATTTTGTTAACGCAACCTGCATTTGATGAATTAAACCGTGCAACTTTAAAAGTAATTTTATTGGAGGCGAATTTGAATGTCAGCAATTGATTTGAAAGATTTTTTTGAACAGAACTTTTTAAATACCTATTATTACCTAAAAACAGTTTATAAAAATCAGGAAGAGGCAGCAGAAAAAGCCTTGGAATCAGCAAGAGGATTAGCGTCGGCCGAGAGCCCTATTGACGATCCAACATTTCAAAAGTGGTCACTTGAAATGTACATGAAGTACAAAATTGGTTTGGAAGTTCCAAAGAATTATGTAATGAGAGAGTCCAAAGAAAAAAGCTGGTTTGAGCCTAAGATGGTAGCTAGCGGATTTTTCTGGTCCAGGTACCGTAGATATCTCTCCACTTCGAAAAACTGGCCTCTTGAGGCAGTTACTGCAATAGATGAAACAACGAATCAGATAATGGCATCTATAGGAAATCCAAGCTCGATAGACCCATTCGATAAACGTGGGCTTGTATTAGGTTATGTTCAGTCAGGTAAAACAGCTAATTTCACTGGCTTAATCAATAAAGCTTTTGATGTTGGCTATATGCTAATAATTGTGCTATCAGGTATTCATAATGATTTAAGAACTCAGACACAAATCCGTTTGAATGAAGAGGTAATCGGGAACCGAACAGACAAAGATGGAAACCCAATAGGAGTTGCTCAAATAAGCGCAAATACAGCTGATCATATCATTTCTTCTTGGACAACAGAAGACCATGATATCAAATCAAGCCAAAGGGGTACTTTTAACCTAAACTCACCAACATTAATGGTCGTTAAGAAAAATAAAACCGTACTAGAATCGCTTCGAGATCAGTTAATTTATCATCGGGATATATATAATTTGGATATTCCCGTCTTAATTGTTGACGATGAAGCAGATCAGGCATCTGTTGATACTTCCAATCCTGATAAAAATGAAGATCCGAAAACGATCAATCGCTTGATCAGGCAAATCCTTGAAATTTTTAATCGAAAAGCTTTTGTCGGATATACTGCAACACCTTTTGCAAATCTTCTAATCAGCAATGAAGGAAATACAAATGAAGAAGGAGATGACCTGTATCCAAAAGATTTTCTTGTCGGCCTACCAAAGCCGAAGGAATATTGCGGACCTGAGGAATATTTTAATGTGGAAGAGGACGCAGAAGATACTCGCCCGAGTCTGATCCGCCATTTGCGTCAAGAAGACCTCGATGTATTTACAAAAATTAAAAAGAAATCTGACGCAAATAAATTCGAAGAAGTTCCTCCTCAAATGCGTGAAGCAATACTTGAATTCCTGCTTGTGATTGCTATTCGCAATCTGAGAGGACAAAGAAATAAACATAATTCAATGCTCATACATACTTCTCGTTTTAAAGATGTCCAGTCAAGTGTAAAAGACGCAGTTGAGCGGGCGTTTGATGCTATATCAAAGCAATTACAGTATAATGCAGAAAGCACTGTGATTGCAGAACTACAAGAACTTTATGATAATGATATTCTCCCAACAAGTAAAGATTGGCCGAATGAAAATCACCCAGAATTTAGCTGGAATGAAGTATATAAAGAATTGATGAATTGCTGTGAAAGTATCCAAGTTTTCGAGATAAATGGTAACAGCCGGGATGCATTAGATTACCATCAATATAAAGAAGAAGGATTAAATGTTATTGCAGTAGGTGGAGACAAATTGTCCAGAGGATTAACATTAGAAGGCTTAAGTATCACCTATTATTTCCGTAATACGCTTATGTACGACACTCTCATGCAGATGGGACGCTGGTTTGGCTATAAAAAGGGTTATATGGATATATGCCGCATTTATACTTCTAATGAGATTGCTTCAAATTTTGAACATCTGTCTATTGCGATGATTCAACTTCGACAGGAATTCGACCGTCTGGCTGCAATGAAGAAGACACCATCTGAATATGCGATCAAAATGCTAAGCCATCCAACAATGAAGCTTACGAGTCCTTTGAAAATGAGAAATGCAGTTTCTTCAAATGTCATTTATGCTGGTACCCTACAACAGACAAGACTGTTTGATCCAAGTGAAGATGTAATGAAAGGAAACATGGATGCGACTGTTAAGCTCGTTAAAATACTTCCTTTAACAAAGACAACATACAAAAAGACCAACTTCTACTCGACATCTGGTGTGCACGCAGAACACATCAAAGGATTTCTGTCAGAATATCGAACGGCTGACAGTAATATTGTAAATTCTGCACTAATTGCTGACTATATTGACAGAGTGAACAAAGAAGGAGAATTATTAAATTGGACTGTTTCAATAGTAGAAGGTCAGCGCAAATCTTCTCTTGGCCTATCAGAATACCCGGTTGAATTAGGAAAAATCAGTTTGAAATCTGCTTCTGCACTTGGAAATAAGGTCAAAGCGCCTGAGAACATGTATCAAATTAGAGACATTGGGGCTATTGTGTCTCCTAACCATGAGGATATGGATTTGGACTTCGATAAAATTAAAGAAATTAAAGAGCGTAAAGATAAACGAGGAGTGCGTTCAAAGGAAAATGGCCTAATGTTAATATATCCTTTGCATCCAGAAGTTCCTATCTTTAAGAGTTTAGATGTGAAATTCTCCTCGAAACTAGTGCCAATTGGAATTGCGTTTTCTTTCCCGGCGACGGAAATTGAAGAGAATGGCGTCTATCAGACAAATAAAACGATATCTAAATAACCTTTATTTAAGGAGAGTATATGTGTTGAACCTAAAAATAGAGTTTGATGATATGATACAAGAACTTCGAAGCCAGGATGAAAGTGAAGTATATAAATTGAATGTTTTGACTTATGAGAATCCAATTATGTTTGCAGGGATCGACCCTGCTAATCATCATCGGCAGCTGTACATTGATTTGGGCACAGAAGGATGGGACAAGGATCAGGAAAAAGCATTGCCCAAATGGAGGGGAATGTCCGTTAAGGTGGAATACTTTGAAAAACTATCCCTCTTAAAGGAACATTATTTTCTTGTTATCCGACAAGAGGATGAACAAAGCCCAGAAATCTTTGAATTTGTTCTGCAGAATCTCGCTGATCACCTGGCAGTAGCTGAAGAAGAAGTTTCTCTTTTTTCAACAGTCTATAAAGTACTTGATCGATGGAGGACTTTCTTTCAGCGAGGAGGATTTAAGCGGCTTTCAGAAGAGCAACAGCGTGGGTTGTTTGGGGAATTATGGTTTATTAATGAATGGCTGGAAAGGCATCCTGGCCAACCGCCTCTTATAATTGAACATTGGGAAGGACCGACGAAAGGTCGCATTGATTTTAAAGGAAACAAATGTGGAATTGAAATCAAAACAATTAATGAAAAATTATCAAAAACGATTAAAATATCAAATGAAAATCAGCTTAAGCTGAATGAAGCTGTATCTTCAATTTATCTCTATGTATGTTTTCTAGAACAAAGCCGTACACATGGGCTTTCTCTTCAAGAACTGGCAGGTCAGGTTCGTATCAAGCTTGCAGAAAGATCTGAAAGAATTGCACTCATTTATAGCGATTTATTGACTGATCTGGGGTTTAGAGAAGAAGAATACGAAGATGTGCTTTATTTTATGGAAAAAACAGAGGTGTATGAGGCTGGTAAAAATTTTCCTCGCTTATTAAAGGAACATCTGCCAAAAGGAATTTCACATGTAAGTTATAATATTGATCTGACTCATTGTGCAGCATATGAGAAGCAACTGGAAACTATATATCAAATGTTTAGAGTGGAAGGATAAAAGATGATAGAAACAAGACAAAGAAAAGAATTCCTGCTCGATTTTACAGAAGAGTTAGAGGAAAAAGCGATAGAATCTGGTAGTTACCAGGTTCCTTTCCTGGAAAAAATGATCTCCTTTATGGATAGACCAGATGAACCTGAAATTCTGTTGCCTCCTTTTAGGGATTCTGGAAAAAATATTGCTGTAAATGCCTATTCTTATGACGAAGAGAATCAAGTATTAGATGTTTACGTTGTTGATTATAACTTTGAGCAGAATGAAAAAGATTTACTTTCCATCAACATGACTGCTGTCACTGAAGTAGCCAATAGGGTAAAACGATTTATTACAAATTCAAAAAGTCTCCTTCAGACGATTGATCATTCATTGGAAGCCTACGATCTTGCTAAAATCATCAATGAAGTAATGAATAGTTTAAATGAGATTAATATTTTTGTTATAACAAACATGTATTATACTTCCAATAAGCCTGTAGAAATAACCATCCCTGGAATTGAAACTGTTAATGTTCAAGTATGGGATATTGATCGAGTTCAGCAACTGATCACTTCTGAGCAAGCTATTGAAACAGACTACATAGATTTTGAACAGGACTACGGTGAAACATTTGAGATGATGTTTGTCCCGGACCCCTCAAGTGGTGTGAAGGATTTTGAATGTTATATAGGTTATATTTCTGCTGAGTTACTAGCTAAAGCATATGATGAATGGGGACAAAAGCTTGTTGAGCGAAATGTTCGATCATTCCTTCAAGCAAGGGGCGGAACCAACAAAGGCATTCGCGATACATTAAAGGACCCTTTTCAGCGTAAAATGTTTGTTGCCTATAACAATGGTATATCAACAGTAGCCCGTACTGGTAACTTTGAACCAGTAAAAGAAGGAGTAAACCAATTTAAGATTAAGGGATTAAGTGGCTGGCAGATTGTTAACGGAGGTCAAACGACAGCTTCCATTCATAAAGCTTACAAGGATGGGATCAGCTTGAAAGATGTCTATGTCCAGGCAAAACTTACTATCCTACAGGTTAATGAATTTACTGAAAAAGATCAGCACCAGATCGAAGATGAGATGATTTCACGCATTTCACAATATGCCAATACCCAAAACAAGATTAATAAATCAGATTTATTAGCCAATACACGTTTCATGTCTGACCTTGAAAAATTTTCGAGAAATATCTGGATTCCTGGAATAGATGGAAGAAGGTCCGAAAGCAAATGGTACTTTGAACGTGCCAGAGGGCAGTATATGGTTGATATTAACAGGCGAAAAAGAGGCAAAGAACAGACTGACTTCAAGAAACAATATCCGAAAAATAAAGTCCTCACAAAAGTTGATATGGCTAAATATTTCATGTCATGGGAAGGCTATCCTCATGTTTCCAGTAAAGGCGGGGAGGAAGCTTTTAAGAAATTCATGGAGTTAAATAAGAGCTTTTGGAGCGGAAATACCCTCGATAAAATAACATTATCTGTCTATCAAAAACTAATTGCGCGAGCTATTATTAATCTTAGGGTAAAGAAAATTGTTGATGAAATGAAGCTAAGAGGTTACAAAGCAAATGTCCTTTATTATACAACTGCGATGTTTCATCAAATATATAGTGAACAGATAGATTTAATTAAAGTGTGGGAAGAACAATCCTTGTCCGAAAAATGGGATGATATCATTCGAATAATCGCAGAAAAGACATTGTCCTATCTTAGGGAATCTGCGGGAGAGCGAAACGTTACACAATGGGCGAAGCAAGAAGCATGTTGGATTCAGTATAAAGAGACCTGCTCACAAGAATTAAAAAACTTGATTTAGTATTATCACCCTAATCCTTCTACAGAGATTCAGGGTGTTTTTCATTTAAGTATAGTGTTTTATAAATATGTGAATATGATTAACTGAGTGTCAAAAGCCATGCATAAATTCATTTTCCTTAATGAAAATTAACTTTATTACATACTAGTCTTTTATATTCACTCGCTGGTCTTTGCAGTCATTTTAGAGAGTCTTAGTGAGACATTATTAGACATGGATTGGAACACTGTAGGTTTGTTATACTTTATACCTTATAAAAAAATCGGCTTTTGCAAACTCTGAAATCTCCCTTGAGAAACCAACAATAAACCATTTGATATAAATATAATTATGATATAATTGAAAAGTTAATTAAAAAACAAATTTACGAACTTATGTTCTTTTATTAAAATATAATATGAAAGATTACTTCTTAATGAAGTGAGGTTTTATAATGAAAAAATTTAAAGTAATGGATCTTTTTGCAGGGGCAGGTGGTCTCAGCAACGGCTTTGAACAGACAGGCAGGTTCGAAGTGAAAGTCGCTGTCGAAATTAATGAGAACGCACGTAAAACCTTTAAAATAAACCATCGTAATGACGTCATTTTACATGAGGATATTACAAAGCTTCAATATACAGACAAAAATGGAGAAAAGATTGGTGAATTCCGTGATATTGATGTGGTGATAGGTGGACCACCATGTCAAGGATTTTCCAATGCAAATCGGCAACAGAATACATTAATTTCTTCGAATAATAATCTTGTTAAGGAATATTTGCGGGCGATTGAAGAAATTCGTCCCATAGCTTTTGTGATGGAAAACGTGAAAAGCATGGAGTCAGAAAAGCATAAGTTTTTTTTGAGTGAAGGGGACGAAGTTGAGCTTGATAAGCTGGAAATTGAGCCTGTGGAAGAACATATTAAGATCGGCAGAAGTACACTTTATTCTGTTAACTTAAGAAATTTCCTTATGGATGCCTACAAACAGCGGAAAGATCTAACCCCTTTTATAATAAGTAACGAACTCTTTTCTAAATTAAATACACTTTTAAAACATGCTAAAAAGAAATCGCCTATGGATTTATTGAACTTTATAGAAAAAGAAGCAAACTATAAATTTTTTATGAAGGTAATAAACAAGCAATGGCATAGTCAGCATTGTGAATATTGGAATAGCCTATACCAATTAGATTGGACTGACTTGGGAGAAAAGCTGAAGAACCTTTTAGACAAAACAACTGAAAATCTCACTTCATATACAGATAGCCTTGAAAACATTCTTGAGGCACAGAAGGTAATACGCAAGATTTCAGAAGTAATTAAAAATAAAGTTTTGTTATTCGATATAGAAGTAAATAATGATGATATTGAGATTATCATTAAATCATTCAATGTGTTTGATTATATTAAAAGAAAGTTTACCAAGTTAGGTTACGCATTAAATGAGGATAAGTATATTTTTAATGCTGCTCATTATGGCGTGGCGCAGGAAAGAAGCAGATTAATTTTAATGGGCATCAAAGAAACTTCTTTAAAAAAGGAAGCAGTTAAAACGCCTGAGCCACTTTTTCATAATAGGAAAGAGTATAACAAAATCTATGATGCAATAGGCGATTTAGAAAACATATCACCCGGTGTAAATGTAAAAGATGATGAACTTGATAAGACTTCCCATCAACCGCTACTCAATAGTCCTCTTAATGATTACCTTAATAATATAGATAAGGTATATAACCATGTTAGAACTGAATCTGGTGAAGTAGCTCAAAAAAGGTTTAAGGCTTTAAAAGAAGGTCAGAATTTTCATAATCTGGATGAATCTTTGAAAACTACCTACACAGATCATAGCAGAACACAAAATACGATTTATAGAAGACTTGCATATAATGAGCCTTCAGATACTGTACTTAATGCTAGAAAATCAATGTGGGTTCATCCAGTTATAGACAGAGCTATCAGTATTAGAGAAGCAGCTAGGTTACAATCATTCCAGGATTCATATAAATTCTGTGGGTCAAAAGACTCGCAGTATCAACAAATAGGGAATGCGGTTCCCCCATTGCTTGCTAGGGCTGTTGCAGAGGGAATTTTGCAATCTTTAGGTGAAGAGGTTGAGGGGAATATTAGAGAAATACTTTTGCCTAAACATGTTGTTGAAAATTGTGTATATTCTGGAATGAAAGTTCGCAGGTAAAGGTCTGATATAGACTTTTGCCTTTAAACTTTTTATATACTCCCATTACATAACTTGTAAATTTTAAAGTGAAACATAATTAAAATTAAAAAATTACTCTCTGGAATTAAGTTAGGGTAAAAAATCCAAAGAGAAATCATAAGGTAGGAAACACACCATGCACACAATCAAAAAAATAGGCAAAACCTTCTCCTACATCACACCAGTATCACTCACCGACCGCCCCATCCTAGGCATGGTCGTAGGCAATAACAAAACATTAATGATCGATGCCGGTAATTCAGAAGATCATGCGAACTATTTTATCCAAAAGACCTTAAAACAAGAGAACGCCACGCCGGATATGGTGGTCCTCACGCATTGGCATTGGGATCATATTTTTGGTCTGCCTGCGCTGCCCCATGCGGTTTCAATTGCTTCTGCAAAAACCAGAAAGGAAATGGAGAAGCTTCTTCCGTTTTCTTGGTCAGATGAGGCGATTGATGAGCGGGTGAGGGAAGGAACGGAGATTGAGTTTTGCGCGAAGGCCATCAAAGAAGAATATAAGAATCATCGAGAAATTCAGGTCGTTTTACCGGATGTGATGTTTGATCGTCGGATGGAGATTGATCTTGGCGGGGTGACTTGTGTTGTGCAGCATGTTGGAGGCGATCATGCCGCAGATTCAGTGATCGTGTATGTGAAAGAGGAAAAAATTCTTTTTCTTGCTGATTGCATTTATCCGAAAATGTATGCAGAAAAAGTACATTATACGGTGAAAGAAATTTTGCGTCTTTTAGATGAGTTAGATGCATTTGATGCGGAGACGTATATTCCTTCACACCAAAGACCATGGACAAAAGAGGAGTTTCGTCAGGAAACAGACAAGCTTCGAACGATTGCGAAATACACTGGTCTTTATGGTGGAGATCAGGAGAGAATCAAGAGTGAATATCAAACACATGTGAACAGAGAGCTAAAAGAAGATGAGTTAGAGACGATCGCTTATTTTGTAAATGGTTATTAAATAATTATGGTGACTAAAACAGAAAAAGTCTCATTTGAGTGATTTTCCTCAAACGAGACTTTTTTATTTCTATGGTAAACCTACAAAGTCTTCTGCATCACGAACTGTGACAGACATCTGTTTTGCATTAATAATAATGACACAATCCCAAGTGGGCTTTATTTGCAGTTCATCATTCTCATCAATACGGATCATTCCTTTAAATTCAACCGTTTGTTCTAGAAAAACCATTTTCTTTTCTGTATCATCTTTGACTGCTGTTAAATGTTCAGGATAGTGAATCGTCCAATCATAAAAAGCGGTTTTCTTCATAGTTCCTCCTATTTTCATTCGTACACATCTCCGAATACTTCTTTTGTTTGCCGGATTGTCAGTGATTTATTGGTTGGATCAATTGAAATGACACAATCCCAAGTAGGTTTGATTTGTAGCTCGTTGTTGTCATCCAACCAGATGATGCTATTTAGTTCAATAGATGGCTCTAAAATGACCATTTTCTTTTCATGATGATCGGTAATCGCTGTTAAGTCTGCTTGTAAATGGATGGTCCAGTCAAAAAAAGTGATGTTTTTCATTGTTTCTCCTCTCATCATCGCTTATATTTCCATTATAACTTGCGTGTTTTCTGACACTATTTTATATCAAGTCTTCCATTACTAGAGAGGTAACTTACAAATGGACAAAATAACTAACCCATACGACACGTTCAAAACCAAAATATCGAAATATCCAATTGAACAAAATCATTGGCAAGCCTTCAAAGATGGAACAACGATTAAACCATTAAAAGCGGGTACATGCATGATCAAGGCTGACGATCCAGTGAAGTATGCCTATTTCTGCATAACAGGTCTCTTCCGTCTCTTCTATTTGTTACCGGATGGAAGAGAGTACAACGTGGCTTTTACGTTGGAAGATGATTTTGCTACTTCTTATGCAAGTATGATCAACGGGCAGCCTTCTCCTTATTCTATTGAAGCGATGGAGGATTCTATCGTTATTGAAATTCCGTATGATCTACTTCAAATGTTGATGGACAGCAGTCATATGTGGGAGCGGTTTGTTCGGGTGAGTGTAGAAAGGCTGTATACGAGAAAGGAAGAGCGTGAGAGGGAACTGCTCTATTTGCCAGCCATTGAGCGATATCAGGCGTTTTTATTGAAATATCCCGGGTTACATCAACGTATCGCTCAATATCATATTGCCTCATATATCGGTATTTCCCCAGTTTCGCTGAGCAGGCTGCTGCATCCTGCTGAACATTAACCTATGTTAATGCACATTCTCTAGAACTGGCGTACAATCATCACATCATAGAAGAATCGAGGGGCTTGATGATGAAATATATGATGGTTGTTTTATTAGAGTTCTATCCATCTTGGCTTGCTTTACCACGAGAGGAGCGCAGAACCCATGCGGCTTCGCTGCAAGAATTGATGCAGAAATATGAGGAACATGTGACGGTGCGCTTTTTTGATGCTGAAGCTCTTCCAGGTAAGGATTACACAGATTTTGTGATGTGTGAAACGGATGACCTGAAGTTCTATCATTTTATGTGGGAAGAGATTAGAGATTCTATTCCTTACACAAGTGGTTATGTCAAAATTAAAGAGGTCATCATGGGAATGGAAGATGCTTTTCAAACATATGAAAAAGAATCTTTGAAAATGGATTAGTAATCGAAAACCACCTGCTATCAGGTGGTTTTTTGCACATTCTATTTTTTGGTATAATCAGGGGTAAGGTAAGAACGGATAAATTTTTGAACTGAATCGGAGGTACTTATGAAGCAGCTGTATATGAAGCAAAAGGTATTTAGTCTGAGCGGCAGATTTACGGTAAAGGACCAACAGGAGAATGATGTATATGAGGTCGAAGGCAGCTTTATGAAGGTGCCAAAGACGTTCACCATTTTGAATACAGAACGAGACGTCATCGCTGTAATTACGAAGAAAATGTTTAGCTTTTTACCGAAGTTTTTAGTAGAAGTCGGTGGACAAGAGGTATTGACGATCAAAAAAGAGTTTACGTTCTTCAAAGCCAAATATTCAATTGATGCTGCTGGTATCGAAGTACAAGGGAACTGGTGGGATATGAATTTCCAAGTGCTGCAAAGCGGCGAAGTGATCGGCCAGGTGAAGAAGGAATGGTTTACTTGGGGTGACAGCTATAAGGTTGATATTTTGAAAGAAGAGATGGAGCCTGTGATGATTGCATTGGTTGTTGCGATTGATTGTGTGAAAGCGGATGAAGCGGCGTCTAGGTCTTCGTCGACGACAATGAATAATTAATTGGAGGGTTTAAAGTTGGACAACCTCACCCGCATTTTAAGATTAAGAGATGCAGAGATATGGGCGTATGAATTTCTCGATAATAAAGACATCATCGTTTATTTCTCGATTACAGATTTAAATAGAAAAGCAACGATTCATGATAACCCTCTGGCTACTCAAGAAGAACTGGATGAAAGAGATAATTACATATCAATGGATGTGCACAGCCATCTAGATCTCAAGAAAACGCTAGAAGAAGATATATTTGATGACTTTATCACCAATATCTCAGCTTTAGTAGAGCATATGCATGATTTTCACAATGCGCATGTTTTTATTCATATGCATGTTCATGACAAAATCGAATTAACAGATTTTCAGTTAGAAGAAGATGAAGAGATGCATGGCGATGAAAAAGAACAACTCTATACATTTAAACGTTTATGGATTCAGCAGGCATGTTTTCAATTGGTCGAACAACAATTAAATCGAAAAATCAAAGACATATCTAGCAGTAGGTTTTGCCAAGATCTAAAGTGAGGTGAGCAAACGAATGACATTCCCATACAAAGTATTTCAAACAGTCGTCGAATGCGGCAGTTTTACAAAAGCCGGTGAGAAGCTTGGGCTGACGCAGTCTGGGGTGAGTCATAATATGGCGAAGCTTGAGTCAGAGCTTGGGATTGTGCTGCTTCATCGGAATCGAAACGGGCTGTCGCTGACAGATGCAGGTGAGCGAGTGATGCCCCATATTCGCCAAATCATTCATCATGCGTCATTGCTTGAGCAGGAGGCGGCGTTGATTCAAGGGATGGAAGTGGGGAGTATTAAGATCGGCACGTTCTCTAGTTTTTCTTCAAAAATGCTTCCGCAGCTCATTCATCGTTTTACGAAAAGTTATCCCAATATCCAATTGGAGTTATACGAAGGCGGCTATGAAGAGATTGAAGAGTGGATCGCGTCGGGCACAGTTGATCTTGGATTTTTAACACAGCCATCTAGAGATTTGGAAACTGTTCCACTGTTTCAAGATGAATTGGTGGTGCTCATGCAAGAGAGTCATCGTTTCCATACAAAGAAGGTGATGGAAGTGGCTTCGTTCCAAGATGAACCATTTATTATGCCAAAAGCGGGCTGTGATCAACTCATTAAGAAATTATTAAAAGAAAGCGGCGTAAAACCCCATGTTTTATTTGAGATTGGGGACAACAATACGCTCATCTCTATGGTTCAGGAGGGCCTTGGGCTCACGATCATTCCAAAGTTGATGTTGCCGCCTCAGGTGCCTCATGCGAACGTAATTCCACTTGAGACCCGTGTTTATCGCGAAATCAGTATGGCGTTTAAATCTTTTAACGCAGTCTCTCCTTCTACTAAAAGATGGATTGAAACGGTCAAAGATCATTTTAAATAGATTCATCTTGAACGAGAGTCTCTATTCAAGCTGATCAATTTATAGCGTGACCACCCCGCGAATGGTAATAACCGCTGCTCCTGCTACTTTAATGACCGGCTTTGCTTCATTCGGAATGACCGTGATACGAAGCAATCCTGGTCTGCCGATGGCATCACCTTGAGCAATGCGCAGATGAGTGGTTTCTTGCTGAGAAATGATCCCTTCCAAATACAGATATCCGGCCAATGCCCCGTTTGCTGCTCCCGTTACAGGATCTTCGGGTATGCCAATGCCAGGTGCAAAATCCCTTGTATAAAGATCACAGTCCTTTATGGATTGAAACGTATAAAGATGAGTCGTTGTGATATCCTGCGCTTTATTCATTTTCCCTAAAGATGCTAAGTTTGGTGCTGCTTGATCAATGTCATTCTGGTGTTTCAGCGGAATCAGGAGATGCCAGTTTCCGGTGTTTGCTAATTTTATAGGATAGGATGGATCAATCCTGTCACTGCTTATACCGAGCATGTCACTAAGCTCTTCTACATCGATGATAAAATCTCGCGTCTTTGGCGTGACCTGTGTCATCTCCACATCCACAACTTTGCCATTTTCCTCGTGCCATATAACGGGAACATGGCCGATCTTTGTTTCTAACACAACCCCTGATTTTTCTTTAGCCATCCCTAGCTCCGTCGCTAAAAGCCAAGTCACTCCAACCGTCGCATGCCCGCAGAAATTGACCTCTTCCGTTGGAGTGAAATATTTCACTCGATAATCGGCTTTCTCATCATGTGCCGGCAGCAAGAAAACGGACTCGGGTAAGTTCAACTCCTTGGCGATATTCTGCATCTCATCCTCCGTTAACCATTCCCCATCCAACACCACCCCAGCGGCATTACCTCCAAACTTCTCAGTTGTAAACGCATCAACATGATACACCCTAATATCTTTCATCTGACGAATCCTCCTAACCATGTTGTTATGTTCATCATAAATGTGTAGGATGTATTCGTAAAATGAATCTTTTGAATGTGATGAATTGGAATTGTTCATGTAATATTAAACAACTAGGCGGTAAGGCTGAAAAAAATAATGAAAGTTCAAAAGGCAGTTCAAAGAGAATCTGATTTTTGTAGTATGCTTGAACAAAACAAAAAGAAAGCGAGGGGGTCAGCATCGCTTTAGGAGGATATATCAATATTGGATTGGTATTCTATGATGACATTCATTTAACAACCACTTTCCACCAACTGATTGTCTATTTAACAAAGAAAGGCATTTCAATAACGAAAGTAAAGTTTAGTCAAGATGCTAATGGCGAAGCATGGATCGAACATGATGTAAAAGAGATTAAAATCAAAAACAATTACTTGGAAGGTTTTTATACAGAATTTGAATTGGAGGGAACATGTCTAAAACATACAACCATGAACATACAAAAAGAAGCTGGTTTTGTGGGATTCGTTCTATATTTAAAGTGGACAGAGGTTGTTTCACATGATGTCGTTCGTATTCAACAGGAGATCGTACAGTGTCTTGTAGAACTTTATCATACTCTTCCGTTTGAGTATGCATTCATTGGTCATGAAATGGAAGTCGAGATTCATCCAGATGATGTTGAAAAGAGTCTGCAAGAACATCATGCTTTTCCAGTTGTTCTTATAGGTAAAGGGGATTATTTAGTCACTTTTTATGGTGATACTGCCATTGACGGGCTAACTACTCAAGAGAGAGGGAAGAAATATTTAAAGGTTAAAAGAGAACAGTAGAAAAGCCTCCTGAATGTCTCAGGAGGCTTTTTCCATCCATCACCCATAATAATTATTCGCCTGAATAAAAAATTGGGATTGCATGTAGTTATACGTGATTTTCGAGAAGTCGAAGGGCTGTCCGTTTGTGAGATGGAAAACGGTCTCGACGCGGAGGGCAGGATCGTCTTGTTTAAGTCCGAGGTGCTTCGCTTCAGTTTCGTTTAGTTTGCCAACTTGCAGGTACATGTCAGAAAAGCCCACTTTAAGACCAAGGCCTTCACTAATGAATTTAAATACAGAATCGGCTGCAATTTCTGTGTTGAGGTAAGGAATAATGGTTTTCCGGTAATAGGACTCTTCTAAACATAAAGTTTGTCCATTGATGTAACGAATGCGTTTAAGGTAGAAAACATCCTCATCTGGTTCAATGTTTAAATTCAGCGCAGCTTCTTCTGGCGGTTTGACGGTATCTAACGTGAGAACTTCTGATGTCAGTTGAAATTCCTCTAAATCTTTTTTGAACCCTTGGTTGGATAAAAGGCTGATATAGCCTTTGCGCCTGTGCCTTCTCACAAAGATGCCGCTGCCCCTCACCTGATAGACAATCCCTTTTCTTTCGAGTAAATCTAATGATTTGATAATTGTACTTTTGCTCACAGCAAATTGATTCATGAGCGTCTCAAGCACAGGAAGTTTGTCTCCTTGCTGTAGCTCATGTGTGACAATATATTTTTCAATATCGCTCGCAATTTGTTGATACTTTAACATAGCCATTCCTCTTTGTTTTCACGATTTATTGTCTTTGTATTATAGCACATCCCGATTTCTCTTTGATATGCAAACTCAAATTATATATGTATTGATAAATTGTACCGGTATAATTATAATGTACATATACTAGTAGTGATAAAGGGGGGTTTTATATGTCAAAAGTGAGGGATTATCAAAAGCTTGCAGAAGACATCTTAGAAGCAGTTGGCGGAGAAGAAAATGTGGTGAGTGCCGCAAGATGCGCCACGAGGCTGCGTTTGGTGTTGAAGCGTTCTAATCCAAAGGCAAAAGAAGCAGTCAACGCCATGCCTGGAATCATTACAGTGGTGGAAAACGGTGGTCAGTTTCAGGTTGTGATCGGTCAGCATGTAGGTGAGGTATATGAGCATTTTTCCAACCTTGTTCAGCTCCAAACGTCGGATGATGATCAGCCGAATGAAAACAAAGGAACGATACTGAATCGGGTCATTGCGACCATGTCCGCTGTGTTTGCGCCATTTGTGTATATTTTAGCCGCAGCTGGTATTTTGCAAGGTGCACTTATCTTAATAAATTTGATATTTCCAAGCTTCTCGAAAACAGGAACTTATGAAGTGTTTAGCTTTATTTCTTGGGCACCGTTTACGTTCCTGCCTATTTTTATTGCGATAACTGCAGCCAAGCATTTCAAAACGAATATGTATATCGCGGTTGCTTGTACAGCTGCGCTTGTCAGTCCTTCTTGGACAGAGATTGCTGGACGTGTAGCATCAGGGGAAGGTGTGACCTTTTTAGGAATTGCGTTATCTGAAACGGTTTATACATCATCCGTCTTGCCACCGCTTTTCTTAGTATGGATTCTTTCCTATGTAGAAAAATTCTTAAACAAACGAATTCATGAAGTCGTCAAACCGCTATTTGTCCCATTTCTATGTATGGTCGTCATGGTTCCGTTAACCATACTATTAATCGGTCCTCTTTCGACAGCAGGTGCAAATGGGATTGCAAACGGATACAATGTCTTAGCTGAAAATGTACCAGCTCTGGCAGGGGCCATTATCGGCGGTTTCTGGCAAGTACTCGTGATTTTCGGTGTTCACTGGGGCATCACGCCAATGGTACTTGCGAACTTTGAACAATATGGACGTGACTCTTTTCAGGCATATCAAACCATCGCTGTTATCGCTCAAGTCGGTGCGGTGCTGGGAGTTATTTTAAAAGCAAGAAATCGGGAAACACGGAAAGTTGGGGTTTCAGCTGGAATCACAGGACTCTTCGGTATTACGGAGCCTGCGATTTACGGTGTCACCTTACGTTTTAAAAAGCCGTTTATTTTCGGGTGTATTTCAGGAGCGGTCGGTGCCGTTGTAGCCAGCTTCTTTACGCCTTATTACTTTGCATATGCAGGACTACCTGGCCCGCTGACCATTGTGAACGGAATCAGTGCAGATTATCCAACGTCTATCATTGGTATTTTGATTGGTGTGGCCATTGCGCTGATTTTACCAGTTGTGCTTATTCAAATGTTCGGATATGGAGAAGATACAGTAGAACAGTCAGCTGGTGAAACACCTCTTAAAGATCAAGACGGAGAAACGGCAAATACTTCTATGAACAATGAAGAAATGATTACGGCTCCACTTACAGGAAAGGTGCTTTCGTTATCTGAAGTGCCAGATGCCGTATTTAGCTCTGGAGCGATGGGGAAAGGCTTTGCCATTCATCCGACCGATAACAAACTGTTTGCACCGTTTGATGGCAGTGTCGTCATGCTTGCACCAACAAAACATGCGATTGGTCTGCGTTCTGAATTTGGTGTGGAGTTACTTGTTCATGTAGGAATTGATACGGTCTCTCTAGATGGATCGGCATTTACACTCAATATCAAAGAAGGCGACAAGGTGAAAAAGGGTGAATTGTTGATGACATTTGATCAGGAAGCAATTGAAAGCAAAGGATTACAAACAATCACACCTGTTATCATTACCAATACTCAAGCATACGAAGATGTGATTGTAGAGAAACGTTCGACATGTCAGCCAACTGACGTCATGATGACAATTGTGAAATAGGAGGAATAGATAATGACTTTACCAAAAGATTTCTTATGGGGCGGGGCATTAGCCGCTCATCAATTCGAAGGTGGATGGAATGCAGCTGGCAAAGGGCCGAGTGTTGTAGATGTCATGACAGCAGGTGCTCATGGTGTTCCAAGACAGATCACGGAAACGATAGAAGAAGGAACTTTTTATCCAAACCATGAAGCCATTGATTTCTACCATCGTTACAAAGAAGATATCGCCATGTTTGCTGAAATGGGATTAAAATGCTTGCGAACATCGATCGGCTGGAGCCGAATTTTCCCTAAAGGGGATGAACAAGAGCCGAATGAAGCAGGCTTACAGTTTTATGATGATGTGTTTGATGAACTGATTAAACATGGAATCGAGCCTGTCATTACGTTGTCTCACTTTGAAATGCCCCTTCATTTGGCAAGAGAATACGGCGGATTCCGAAGCAGAAAAGTCGCTGAATATTTCGCGAAATTCGCGGAAGTATGCTTCAATCGTTACAAGAACAAGGTCACGTACTGGATGACATTTAATGAAATCAATAACAAAATGGACGTCAACAACCCGTTGTTCCTTTGGACAAATTCAGGGGTATCTGTCAAAGAAGGCGAAAATGCCAAAGAAGTCATGTATCAAGCGGGCCACCATGAATTGCTTGCAAGTGCATGGGCAGTGGCAAAAGGAAAAGAGATCAATCCGTCCTTTCAAATTGGAGCGATGGTGTCCCACGTGCCAATTTATCCATATTCCTCAAACCCAGAGGATGTCATGCTGGCAGAAGAATATATGAGACAGCGCTATTTCTTCCCAGATGTCCAAGTGCGTGGCTACTATCCAAGCTACGCGTTAAAAGAATTTGAGCGCGAAGGCTATCACATTCCATTTGAAGAAGGCGATGAAGAAAGTTTAAGAAAAGGAAAAGTAGATTATCTTGGCTTTAGCTATTATATGTCAACAACGGTCAAAAGCGATGCAGTATCTGATCACAAAGGAGACATTGTCAATGGAGCACTGCCACATGGTGTAGAAAATCCGTATATCAAATCAAGTGACTGGGGCTGGTCCATTGATCCGACAGGTTTAAGGTATACATTGAATCGTTTTTACGATCGCTATCAAATCCCGCTATTCATTGTGGAAAATGGCTTTGGTGCCATTGATCAAGTGGAAGAAGACGGTTCTATTCATGACCCAGAGCGAATTCAATATCTCGCTTCTCATATTCAAGCACTGAAAAAAGCGGTTGAATATGACGGTGTGGACCTCATCGGCTACACACCTTGGGGCATCATTGATATCGTGTCATTCACAACCGGTGAAATGAAAAAACGCTACGGCATGATTTATGTTGACCGTGATAACGAAGGTAAAGGTTCAATGAAGCGTCTTAAAAAAGATTCGTTTACTTGGTATCAAAACGTCATCGCAACGAATGGTGAAGAAGTGTAATAAAGAAATGACTGGCCCGGATGAGCGTTGGATGCGCTTGTTCGGTTTTTTTTATTTCCTATGCTTCAATGTAGCCTGAATACAAAGAAAAAAGAGAGTGATCACAATAAAATAATTCATTGGATTGTGGAAGACATTGATACTAAATGCTAATTGAAGAAGAATCCAAAAACCGAATATCACTGTAACAGCTGGGATGATTTTTTTATACACATTGATTCTCCTTTCGAGAGTAGTTTGTTTTTAGGTGGCATTGTCTCATATCATTGCAGAGATGAAAAGAGAGAAAGATATTAATAGGTTCTATTGCACTATTTGGTATAATTGGTCTATAAAAACGATAAATGGTAGATAAAGAATAGGAGTTGTTGAAATGAATCAAACTCTGCAAATGGGTGCCAATACCGTATTAAACTCTCCAAAGGGGCAATTATTCATCAGTTATGAAGTGTCATCTGCAATTGATATTTCTTTAACGGCGTTTCTCTTAACAGATTCAGATCTAGTTCAAGGAGATAATGGCATTATTTTTTACAATCAGCCGGAGAGTGCTACGGGTGTCGCGACACTTTTACCAGCAGAGATATCAGATCAGTTGAAAAGACATCAATTGAATTTTGATATGAGCAAAGTGCCTGTCGGAATCACAAAGATGGCTATTACACTAACAGAGGATCGAGGAATCGGCTTTTCTCATGTGAAGAATCTGCAAGCAGAAATTCGAACAGGTGATGAGGTCCTATACCTAACACCAGTAAGCTTTTCAAATGAAAAGGGTATTGTCGTAGTAGAGCTATACATAAGAAATAGTGAAACGAAAGCACGATCCATCTGGCGTGGCTTCGATTCTGGATTGGAAGGGCTATGCAAGCTTTATGGGGTGGAGGTTGAACCTGATGAACAGGATGTTTCTACACCTCCTCAAATGGTTTCTGAAAAACAAATTAATGAGCCTGCTCCAATGAACACAGCCGCTAAACAGAAAGTCGCTGCACCTATTAGCTTAGAGAAAGTTCAAGGTAAAATTAGTTTAGACAAAGGTCATAAACCGATCATCATTGAAAAAACACCAGAGATTACGGCTACAGTATCTTGGGAGTCTGGAACCGATTATGATATTTACGCGTTGGTCTATACGAAGTCAGGAAAACAAATAGATGTGGCCATGTTTGGCGCAAAAGGTGTTCCCGCGCTCAAAAGTTACGGTAACGGGGCTGTTGAGCATATGGGAGATGTCGGTAGAGATCGTGAATCAATGAAAACAGAAGTCATTAAACTAAGGTTAAATGATGATATCCTTGCGGTGGTACCCGTTGTTTACTCTGCTCAATCAAATGGAACAGGTTCTTTCTATAGATATAGAGTGTCTATGAGTATCGATAATCATCAAGGAACGTCTGTCACGATTCACGCGAAACATGCAAATGACAATGATCGAATTTATTCTTGTGTTCCAGGTATTCTTCAAAACACAAATGATGGCGTGATCATCCGTCCACTAGAGCTTTACAGTAAACCAAACTCTGAGCGTAGACCGAAGTTAAAAATGAAATATTCAAATGAGATCGATGTTTTGATGGATAAAGGACCAATCAATGACTATAAGTAACGTGAACATGTGGCTAGACAGAGTATAATGAACTGTCTGGCCTTTTCTATATCCCTACAATTGATAAACTCGTTTATCCAAATGAGAGGGTAAATTGAATAGAGAGTTCATTCCATTTTTTATGTCATTTAGCCTATTTTTCCGTTTTGGAGGTCACGGTAAAATAGACTTTATGATCAATAATGGAGGGAGTGGCTTAATCTGGGCAAGATACTTGATGCAAAAGCACTAACCAGTGCCATGGATACAAGGGCAAAACACTATCAGGAACTCCGCGAACAAATGATAGATTTAAAAAAGGCACTTCAAGGTGTTGCCAATCTCGGTGACGACTTCACTGGAAAAGGTGCCGATAACATTAAAAGCTTCTACAAAGAACTCGCCGGAAATGTGGACATGTTTATTCGCTTCATTGATAAACAAAAAGCCTTTCATGAAGGTGTTTCTGGGACACTTGATGATACAAACTTTGGCGGCGACACCTTTGTAGAAGAACACTTTTTAGACAACGCTGTACATATGGGAATCAAGAATGCCAAAAGCATCGTGAAGGATCAAAAAAAGGCACTCAAAACGATTTTTCAAGATATTGATGACCTCATTTCTCTGGAGGTATTTGATAGTAAAACCTTTGACGAAAAGATTGCAGATGCGGAAGATGAACGCAAGAAAACGGTTAAAGATTTAATAGAACTTGATCAAAATCTAAAAGATGAATATGCTTTGTCAGAGACTGAGGAGAAGGCTACAATGGCATTGTACGCAGAAATGATCAATGCGACAAATGACGGAAAATCCATTTCGCCTATGAATTTTGACAAGAAATCGTATCAAAATAGCGAAATCTACAAGGCAAAAAGCGATATTGAGAAGCAAACTTCTGAATATCTAAAAATCAAAAAAGATCAAGTAGAAGCCCGCAAGATTGCAAAGGAACAAGAAGCACTAGCCAACCGTCCGTGGTATGAAAAAGCTCTTGATTACGGAGGAAATATCGTCAATGAACTGACAGGCGTGAACGATGCAAAACGTGCCGCAACAGGTGTCGATCCGATCACAGGTGAAGAACTCACCGCAGGACAGCGAGTCGCAGCAGGCGGCATGGCAGCAGCAGGCTACATCCCGATCGTCGGATGGGCAGGACGTATTTTCAAAGGCGGAAAGGCTGTCTATAAAACGACTCAAGCCACGTCCGCCGCAGTCAGAGCAGTCGACATTTACAAGACATCACAGAAGTCTTTTGACGCCCTGAAAACGTCTCAAAAAGGCTTATATGGCCTCACCGCAACAAACGGCTTCAGCGAAGCGATTACGGGTCGAGATATGTTTGGAAATAAAGTCTCGAAAGAACAGCAGGAAGCGAGTATGAATGCGGCTTTGGGGATGCTTTTGCCATTTGGGGCGAAAGGGTTTCATGGGAAGATGGGTGTGAAAGATAGTTCAGGGAAAGGTGGATTTAAACATAAGTATTCTGACAATAGCAAAAATCATCTAATTCGACCAGAAGGTGTTAGTAAAACAGGTGTAAGTGGTGGTCATAATGAAAAGGAATTTTTCAATTATTTAAATGAAAAGGAAATTCCCTATAAATTGGAGAGAAAGGAACGCCATCCTTCGGTCCATGGAATAAATGATGTGTACTATAAAATAGCAAAACAAGAGCGTGGTATGTATACAAAAGAATTTAAAGCCTCTACTCATAAGAAGACTGTTTATGATGATAATGTATTTACTGATGAACAAATTTACCAATTTGGACAAGAGGCAATGGAAAATGGTACTGAGTATGTAACTAGAGGCGGTCAACATGTAATACAAGGTACATCAAATGGTTTAAAATTTGAAGGATGGAAAAATCCAAAAACAGGGGAAATTGAAAGTTTGTATCCAGTATTAGAATGGAAAAAATATAGTAATTAGGAGGATCTTGATGTTAAATAATATGCAGCCAATAGTTCAAGACTTTTTTTCTTTTTTGAAGAATGATTTATTTGAGGTGTTAGAGTGTTTGTCCCATAGAGAACCTTGGCAAGATCATATGATGGGATACGAACTTCCAGAGCATTCAGAGGACGTTGAATTTAATAATGGAGTAATGATATTTATGGACACAGCATCTTATCATGAAATTGTGATGGATAATCTAGATTTCTATAGTTGCTTGGAAGAAATTTGTATGGAGTATGTTGCTGAAACTCCAGAACAGAAGGCACAAGTTTATTTACTTTTGGACAAGGTAAAGACTACTTTAAATTTGTGAAAATTAAACCTGGCTGAGTAAACCTTTAATACGAAGGTTGATTAACTTATATGAGGTATTCATATGAATTTAAGGAGCAATAATACTACCAGAATAAATAATTATTCTTTATACAAGATATTTCAACAGTAGAAGAAGTAGATCAGTATATAAGATAAAGTATATGAAACCTTTGACATTTACCAGAAACACAGGAAGTTAGGGGGTTTAACATTCACTAGCAGAAAGGGTATTTGATGTTTACTATTTCGAAGTGTAGGGCAGAAATAAAAATCTTTAAAAATATCTAATTTATTAGTTTGTCTAATCACAAAAGGAATGTATTAAATTATGTATTTTTCATTAGAGCATTTAAAACATCACAAAATAAAAGTTGATTGGAAAACTATATATGTAGGAATTAGGCTAGATTTGATCTCATACAAAGAAATAAGCAAGTATGCAGTGGAATACTTATCTAATCATACTGAATGTGAAAATTCTTTAATCCTAGAATTAGCTTGGGGTGCTGGCGATCCAGATGAGGATTATAGAAAACTCCAAATGATATTAGTAGAATTATACAATGATTTGGTAGAAGAAGAATCTAGCCAATGGGACATTGAAAAAAGGAAATGGAGATATGGTATAACGTCTCACTTAAAAGAAAAAAATAAGAAGTCACCTGAAGAGTTATTGGATGAATTGTGTGAAGTATACGCTGATTTTGGTTACCCTGAGGATATGGAACCATTTATTCATTATATGCCTCCTTCAGATGGTTATAATCCGTTACTGTATTCAAAAGAAGAGAATATAAATAGATTAGTATCTCTTTTTGATGAGTTTTTACAAAAAGAAAAAGCAGTTGTCCAATTCGAGCAATTTTAATTACTGATTAAAAGGTGACTAATGAAAATAAAACTTGAATTCGAACAAGGTGTGACAAACTACTATAAGTGGTTAGATCAGAAAATAAATGAATTTAAACAGTTAAGTGTATATAGTATAAACGGATATCACTTTTTAAATGATGGTGGAATAGAGGCTTTTCAAAGTTATTGTCAAAATGAATTAGTCGAAATTTTTAGCGGGCAATTAACTAATTACCATTTTTATATCTTTCTAAGTAAGAAAGTAAATGATGTACATTCGCGAATAGAGAGATTCCGAAAAGTATGGAAATCAATTGATTCGAAAATAAATACTTCAGGTTTTGAAAAGGGGCCAGAATTACTTTTAAAAGAACAAGAAAATCAATTTTATGTCAGTATAGCCAAAGTACCTCAATCTGATTTAGATAAGGCATTGCGAATAATGGATCAGTATCAATCTAGTTTCATGATTGCCAGTAGAAGAGATTCTATGCTCTCAGAGGAATCTATAAAAGATTTGTTTTACACAGGATTGGATCAGAATAGTCATGAAGTAGATTATCAAGCGCTTTTTTTGAAGTATGGTTTGAATGGTGAAATTATCTTTAGATGGGGATCTGTTCTAAATGAGGCCGAATTGGCAATGATTTTAAATCAAGATCATACCCAGAAAATACAGGAGCGAATACAAAGCCATTCATAGTATCTCTAAAAGAGAATAATCCGTAATATTTTAAACAATCCCCACATTTGGGACTTGCCTGGACTTGCCCTCCCGTTTTGTGAGACTGGGAGCAAAACACCGTATGAAACAGCCAGTTGTCGAAACTCTTTCGGTGACTGGTTGTTTCATTTCCCCCTTTTTTAGAGATCAAAGAAAATCATTTGTTTTGTCAGAAGGGATTTACTTTCCTTCAATCGAGAGAACATAAAAGTCAAATACATGGAGACAACTAACTAGAGCATATAGAAAAGCCTACACAACGTTAACCGAAATAGCCTTAAGGGTGATAGCGCCTCCTAAACAAGGGAGAGTGCTGTTTTTCTGAGATCATGAAATTGAATCGCTCTTGATGAATGTAGATGAAGTGTTTCATCATTTAACGAGACTTCTTGAGCACATCAAATTCCCAAGTGGATACGGTGATTTCATATTAATAGCAGAGGATTTTCATTTTGGATAATGCATAGAGCGTACCGAATATTTTTATGAGCTTAATCTTTGGGGAATGTGAGTTTAGAGGGATTTTTTTCTATCACCAATTCCCTCAAATTTAAGCAATTCACTATCATTACCTTTCACATTCATATAAAATAAGAGCTAGTGAAAATTTGAAGAGATGCTTGATAAATGAAGGGCATGTAAGCTGTGAGCTGCATGAAATGATGAGATGTTTCAAGTACGTGAAGGTTGCAAAGCTGTTTCTCCTCACGCATGAATCTTGTAAGCGTAACCATTATTTGTCACTTCATTGCAATGTGTTGAGGGGTGTGTCAGCATGAGGAATCCGTATTTGAGAACGGCCTCTAGTCTTTATATCAATTATTTTTTATTAGGTATGGTCAATATTATTTTGGCTTCTAATATGCCATTTTTGATCAAACAATTAGATACAAATAGTGCGGGGATAAGTTATATGATATCTGCACTCGGTATTGGCAGGGTGCTCACGTATGGTTTATCGGGCGTACTGTCAGATCGTTTTGGACGAAAGCCGGTCATTTTGGTTTCGGGGGTGCTGATGGCGGTGTTCCTCATCGGAATCCCATTGTCTCCGAATTATCAAATCGCGTTTGCGTTTGCGATTTTGGCAGGGGTGGCGAATTCGGCGATGGATGCAGGGACGTATCCGGCTTTAATGGAAGCTTTTCCTCAAAACTCGGGATCTGCAAATGTGATGGTGAAGGCGTTTATTTCGATTGGGGCGACCATTCTGCCGCTCGCTATTTTCTTTTTAGCAGAGCATGATCTGTTTTATGGATTTGCGTTTTTTGTACCTGCTTTTATCTATTTAGTGAATGTGATCATGCTGTGGACATTGCCATTTCCGAATCATCGCAAGGTGGAGCAAGTTCAGGTGACGGAGCATGATGGACTTCCACGTTTCTCATCAGAGCCTACGTTATGGAGAGAAGGGGTCGCACTGATTGTGATCAGTTTTACATCAAATGGTCTGTACGCCTTGCCACAGATTTGGCTGCCTACGTACGGTGAGGAAATTTTGGGGATGGCTTCTGGCAGTGCTGTGAAGCTGCTTAGTTACTATAGCATGGGCGGTTTGCTGTCTGTCTTATTGCTCGCATTTCTTTTGCGCCGCATTGTTCGTCCGGTCACCGTGCTGCTACTCTATCCGATCATTACATTAGCCTCTATCTGTGTGCTATTGGTCGTGAAGTCTCCAGTCATCGGAACCGTCAATGCATTTGTATTGGGCTTTTCAACAGCTGGTGTCTTTCAGCTGACGTTAACCGTAATGGCTGAGTTCTTCTGGAAAAACAAAGGGACGATGACAGGAATTATCTCAACTGCAGGCGGAGTGTCCGCCATTGTGATTCCGGTTGTCACTGGTTTGATCGAAACCCACGCTACGATTTTGCAAATCTTTATATTTGATGCGGGTGTCGCTGTTGTTGCGATCATCGGGGCGATGTATATCCTCAATCGATATCGCCGGATTATGATACACGAATAAAAAAAGACGACTTCCAAAGCGGAGGTCGTCTTTTTTCTGTGTTTCGTTTAGAAACGGTCATTTTCAAATAGAATTTGTTTCACTTGTTCAACTGGCATATCCTCGCCAGTAAACAGTTTGTACGCAAGGGCACCTTGCCATAGCATCATGCCAAGACCGTTAATCGTTTTGGCACCAGCTTCTTGTGCTTGAGCAAGAAGTTTTGTTTTTTGCGGGTTGTAGACGACATCTGTCACGATTAAGTCTTTGCGTAATACATCAAGGGTATCGTCAATAATGCTGAGCTCATCTAATGGTTTCATGCCAAGGCTTGTCCCGTTTGCTAAGATCGCACTTTCAGCTACTTCACGACGGAAAGCGTCTTTGTCTTCAAGTGGGAAGATATTCGCTTTGACACCGAATGATTTCATTTCGTTGTTGATGTAATTTACATTTTCTTCTGCTTGAACAAAGTATTGGTCATTACGAGCAAAAATACTAATTTCACGAATACCTGATTGTGCAAGCTGAATGGCAATCGGAGTTGCAGCGCCGCCAGATCCAACAAGTGTAACCTTTTGTCCAGCTAATTCAACGCCATGTTCAATTAAGTTTCTTACGTAACCAAGACCATCTGTGTTGTAGCCAACCAGCTTGCCATCTTTGTTCACAACTGTGTTGCTTGCGCGAGTATATTTTGCAGAATCATCTAGTTCATCTAAGTAATCGAGCACTTTCATTTTGTTCGGCATGGATACGTTAAATCCAGCTGCACCCATTGCTTTCATCCCGTTTACTGCTGCTTCTAGTTCATCATTTCCTACCTCAAAAGCAAGGTAAGCATAGTTGATTCCTGTTAGTGTATAGCCAAGGTTGTGCATCCGTGGTGACAGGCTGTGCCCGATTGGTGTTGCAAGAAGACCGACTAATTTTGTTTTTCCATCAATATTACGTTCATGTATGTTTGTCATGATTGACATCTCCTTTAATTATCTAAACAATTTTTTCATGCGTCGTAAAACAAAGACTGCTAACAATACGCTGATGACCGCAATGATCATATCGAAGAATAAAGTCATTTTAATATCGTACGTGCTAACGAGTCCGCTTGTAATCAGCGGAACAAGGATAAACGCTGAGCTTGCCGCAATGTTGACATATGATGAAGCTGTTGCTTTGTTTGTAGGGAATAATTTCATCATAATACTCATCGCCAACTGGAAAATGCCGGCTGTAAATAATCCTAAGAAAAAGGTACTAACAATGACAATGCCGTATGTTTCGATTTGAAATAGTGAAAGCATGGCAAGGAATGCCCCGATTGGGTAAATAATAGCGACCATAATTGGTGAAATGAATTTATCTAATACGATTGAAAGCAATAGAACAGATACGAGTGCACCAATACTAAAATAAGAAAGAAGCTGTGTCGCTTGTCCTGAGCCAAGCCCAATCAATTTCAACCCGAGCTGTGGAAGCCAAGTTTGCCATACAACAAATAATGCAGTAGACGTGAATCCCATAAGTACAACAGCTAGACCTTCACCAAACATTTTCGGTTCTTCCTTCATTTGCTCTTGAACGGGAAGATCGTTTTGAGAAGCCGTTTGTTTATGATCTGGGAACGGCATAAAGATCAAGTAAATGCCTACAAGTAAATAAAGAAGTCCTAGACCAAAGAATGCCCAGCCCCAGAAGATGTCATGTGCAATAAGGAATGCCAAGATAAATGGAAGAACAGTCGCACCAATTGATACAGACGCCTTCACTAATACAGAAGCTGAACTTGCTTTTTTAGGAAATGACTCTGTCAAAGCAGGATATGTTCCTGAATCAAGCAATGAGTTTGCAATCCCTGCGGAAATGGCAAAAATGAAAGCCAATGTATAATTGGTCGTTGTTGGAATCCCAATTAAGAATAATAAGTAAAGAAAGTTACCTGTAATAATGACAGGTTTTCGCCCCCAGCTGTCTGCAAGCCGGCCAGAGAAAAAGAGAGCAATTAATTTACCGATCCCGATTGCTGATACAAGCAAGCTGATTTTTGGAATATCTACATGGTAGCGTTCAGATAAGCTTTCCATGTTTGATGCCACAATAATATTGATCATGCCTAGCATGAAATAGTTTAAGTACATGCCAAGTGATGATTTAATGTATGGATTTTTCATGTTCCCACTCCTATATTTGAAACCCTGTTCGGGCCAAATTCTTGTTACCCTTTGTTATTTCCTTAAACGTAAATAATATTAAGTCCATCACAACACCCCTTGTGTGATTGATGAAAAAATAATGAATATTCATCTGTTCTTCAAATAAGTACATCGTTCTACTAAATAATTAAAAATAATAACAGTTATCATAAGTTGATGGACTTCCTCGATTTGATCAGAATCAAAAGATCCATCTTTAACTGTAGTTGATATCATAAATAACGACATGTTCATAAAGGTATAACGATATACTAAAAGAAGCAACGAGATAAATATACTCCTGTGTATAAAATGTGTCAAGTTTATGACTTTGCGATTTAAAAAAAGAAAAATGTAATAAAGAAATAGTTGACTTGCTCAATAAAAAAAGGAGAATCGCTATGCAATTCTCCTTTCAGCGTGTAGACAAACCCTCGAATTCTTTGTCAGTCCTGCGCTACGGTGCTCACGAATGTCAAATTCGCTCTGCTCCGGTGCTCGTCCTTCCTAGACTGCAAAGGTTTTCTATCACGCTGAAAAGAAGACAAAGGGCTAAAATCAAGTTCATTTTAGCCCTTTGTCAACAATCTGAAAGGAGAATCGCTTTGCAATTCTCCTTTTCATGATCATGTCGAGGTTTCTCGAATATGAAGTTGAGGCTTTAATATCAATCGCTGCAGTTCTTCATCCTGCTCGTTCATTTTATGATACAAAAGGTTGGCTGCTTTGACTCCAATTGATCGTGGAAAAGATGAGACTGTGGTGAGCGGCGGGTGATACATCTCCGCTTCAGGGATGTTATCGAACCCAACTACATCAATGTCTTCACCAGGCTTGATGTCACGCGCTGCCAATTCTTGAATCACCCCAAACGCCACTAAATCACTGAAGCAAAAAATAGCAGTAGGTGGTTCGAGAAGGTCAATCACTTGGGCAAGGGCTTCTTTCCCGCCTTCACGGGTAGGCACCATATCGATAATAAGAGATTCATCCATTGTTAGGTCTTCATCATCATGTGCTCTTTTGAACCCTTTCATCCGTTCAATCCAAGTTGAGGAGGATTTGACTCCGCCTAAGAAAGCGATGCGGCGATGCCCTTTTTGAAGAAGATGACGGACCGCCATCCAAGTGCCTTGTTCATAATCAACGCCGACATAATCACAATGGACATCTGCTAATTCACGGTTTGCCAATACTTTTGGTGTGCGAATGTTGTTTAATTGTTTCACCGTTCGTGTCGAACTTTTCGATGCTGGATTTAAGATAATTCCACCCACTCGGTGCTCTACCATTGTGGAGATGAGCCGCTCCTGCTTATCCACACTATCAAAGGTTGTCCCAAGTAAAACGGTATAGCCAAGTGACTCAAGGGTGGTTTGCACACCGATTAAAAATTCAGAAATAAAGGTGTTTGAAATATCCGTGACGATCACACCTACAATATTTGAACTTTTCGATCGCATGTTGGCAGCGACGCGATCGTACACGTATCCCAAATCCTCCATGGATTGCAGCACTTTTTTCCGGGTGGCTTCAGAGATCCTAGGGTTGTTGCGAACAACGAGTGAGGCCGTTGAAGTCGATACACCGGCATGCCGAGCGACTTCTTGTAATGTCACACGCTGTTTGTTCATTTTTTTCATTTGTCTTCACCAACTTCATTGGATTGCCTAACTATGGTTCATCATCAAGATGGATGTCTCCACCAAACGAGCCGAACATACTTTGTTTCATTATACCTTAATCAAGGGGTGTTGATGAAGTGATGTCATATCAGTTTCAGATATGGAGGAAACAACATCTTAAAAGATTACCATTGACAGCTTTCTTTTAGAGGCGTAAAATATAAAATTATTCAGAAATAGCAACATTTAAAGTAAATATCGAAGGCTATGATTGCTGTGGGTCACACTATGGCAGGAGCAGCTTCTGGAGAGACCGCATGTATGTGCGGCGCCGAAGGGTTCACAATCTCAGGCAAAAGGACAGAAGAGTACGAAATATTGTATTTGTGATGCATGGATCATACTGTGTATTGCTTTTCTCTATTTTGCTATTCTTTTATGACCGTGAGATTGGAGCGCATCCAATCTCTTTTTTTATGGACTTTTTGCGAGTTCATTATTTCAGTATAGGATCGTGTCGTAGGAGGGTGTTGAAATTGGCACAACAAGAGTTAAAGCGAGATTTATCAAACCGTCATGTTCAATTAATTGCCATTGGCGGAACGATTGGAACTGGGCTGTTTTTAGGGTCTGGAAAGGCTATTCAATTGGCAGGACCATCGATCATTTTTGCGTACTTAATTGTCGGAATGGCCATCTTTTTTGTCATGAGGGCACTTGGAGAATTGCTCTTATCTAAGGCGGGCTATCAGTCTTTAACGGATATAGCAGAGGATTATCTTGGACCATGGGCTTCCTTTGTGACAGGATGGACGTATTGGTTTTGCTGGATTATGACAGCGATGGCGGATGTTATTGCGGTCGGGGTGTATGTGCAGTACTGGTTTGATATTCCGCAGTGGATTCCTGCTATTATTTGTTTATTGATCTTGCTAGGATTTAATTTATTAACGGTGAAGCTTTTTGGAGAAATGGAATTTTGGTTTGCACTTATTAAAGTGATTACGATATTACTGTTGATTGGCGTTGGAATTGTCCTGTTAATCATTGGTTTTCAAACAGATTCAGGGCCCGTGACGGTAACAAATCTGTGGTCACACGGAGGATTATTTCCAAATGGTGTGACAGGCTTCTTATTGTCATTCCAGATGGTGATTTTTGCGTATGTGGGCGTGGAACTTGTCGGTGTGTCAGCAGCAGAAACAGCGAATCCGCAAAAAAATATCCCGTCTGCGATTAATAAAATTCCATTAAGAATTCTATTTTTCTATGTAGGTGCGATTTTTGTATTACTATGCATCAACCCATGGACAGAACTCAGTGCATCAGAAAGTCCTTTTGTGAAAACCTTTGGGCTCATTGGGATACCAGTAGCGGCGGGACTCATCAACTTTGTCGTCCTGACATCTGCGGCGTCTGCTTGTAATAGCGGTATGTTCTCAACGAGCCGAATTTTGTATAATCTCAGTCATCAAAAACAAGGACCGGCATCCTTTGGTCGTCTAAATAAACACGCTGTACCAAGTAATGCCCTGTTTGTGTCGACGATTGTGGTGTCAGTAGGGGCTCTTTTAAGCAAGCTGATTCCTGAACAAGCCTTTGGTATTGTGACAACGATCAGTGCCATTTGTTTCATTTGGGTATGGAGTATTATTTTAATATGCCATCTGAAATATAAGAAGACACGTCCTGAACTGCATAAGGCGTCTACCTTTAAAGCGCCATTTACACCTTTTGTGAATATAGCGGTTCTTGTGCTCTTTGCTTCCATTCTTGTCATCATGCTTTTCGCTGATGCTACACGTCCAGCCCTGTTATTGACACCCGTATGGTTTGGGTTTCTATTTTTGATTTATGCACGAAAGAAACGCCGTTCAGCATAATGAACGAAAAAAGCACAGCCTTTTTAAATGGCTGTGCTTTTGCTTATTTAACGATTTCGAATCTTTAACATATAGTATGCATTAAGAATGATCAGTACAAGTCCAACGACGATGATGGAGAAGAGTTGAGAGTGATTGGCGCCAAGAGAATAGACAATCAAAATAAACATGGCACCGGTCAATAAAATATTCATCATTTGGAAAGTGTGAAAAAGTCCATCGAGCATCACATGCTTTTCGCCTTCATCAGAAATGGCGAGCAGTTTTTTGCCATAATCTTTATCGGTTGGACTAGGTAGTTGACGATTAGGATAGACGAGCTTTAGGACAGAGATCGATGCATAAGAAAGAATGACGGTGATCAAAAATAAGGCAGCATTTACGAGAATCAGCCAGAGTGGCTGCTCGGTTACGATGGAAATACCAATTGCAATGATCGATAAAATGGTACTCACCGTATTAGCTAACGTTACATCAGTAAAGGTTCGGTACTGTTTTACCTCTAGTTCATCTTCCTCATCACCAGATACTGAAAGAGAGACTCTTTTCTTCATGCGTGAAATGCCTGAAAAACAATAAATGATGAATAGAACTGTCAAGCCAGTGATGACAAGAGTCGCTTCAAATGCAGCTTGCAGAAGTGTCAGCTCAAATTCGGCTGCCAGCAAACAGTAAGCACCGAGAAAACCAAGGAGAGCACCTAAGAGCATTTTGTATACAGTTTTCATGTGAGTTCATCCTCCTCGAATAGAAAAATATGTTCAATGGGTTCTTGAAAAATACGTGAAAGCCTCATAGCAAGTAAGAGGGACGGCATTAATTCATCTCGTTCCATTAAGCTGATCGTCTGGCGGGAAACCTTTGCCCGTTTCGCAAGCTCCGTTTGGTTTAAACCATCACGCGCCCGCAGCTCTTTTAGCCGATTTTTCATTCTGTCACCTCAACTCTGATCAAAATGTTATCTTGATTGTAAAGTATTATATTCATTTTGACAAGTATAGTTGTCAAAATGATAAAAATAATTGTCAGAAAGATCGCCTTTATTCAAAAGAGAATCAATGATACGCTAAAGAAAAGAGAAACAGAAAATAGGTGATGCCCATGTTCATTGATCAATTAAAAAGTGACTTACATCAATCACAGCCGCTATTTATCGGAGAAGAGACAGCGTTCAAAGCGGCAGTCCTTGTCCCTTTGGTGCAAGTAGACGGGGAATGGCATGTTTTATTTGAAGTGCGATCACTGACGATGAGAAAACAGCCTGGCGATATTAGCTTCCCAGGAGGCAAACTCGACGGTGGCGAAACCGCACAAGAAGCTGCACTGCGGGAAACATATGAAGAACTAGGAATTCCGCCCGAATCCGTCAAGGTGTTAGGACAGCTCAGTCCTTATATTGCCTCACCATCCTTTGTGGTATATCCATTTGTCGGGATTATTGATGAACAGCAGGTCAAACATTCCTTTAATCAAGAAGAAGTAGAGGAGACCTTTACTGTGCCTCTATCATGGCTCAGCCAATACGAACCGTACTTACACCATGTATCGGTGCAGCCAACACCAGGAGAGGACTTTCCTTATGAAAAAATCATGAATGGTGAAAAATACAGCTGGGGGAGTCGTTCGATTGAAGAGTGGTTTTATGATTACAATCGTTACACCATTTGGGGATTAACTGCCCGCATATTAAAACATTTTGTGATGGTTGCAAAAAGAAATTCCTAGAGAACCAGCTCTAGGAATTTGTTGTGGAAAGGCGTTCTTTTGCGGTTTCTTTTCCTTTCCCTTTTCCAATTAGGATGGGTGCTTTAGCTTTGCTCAATCCATATGAAGGCATGTTCACGTAGATAGATTCATATGAGCCGGCTTGAATTTGATACGTTTCATGATAAATTCCGACCGCGTCATTATGTCGTGCTCTTTGGTTAAATCCTTTCCAAGCAGCCAAATGCTTCTCCATCTTGGCATAGGCAAGGAGGTCCTCTGTTGATTTCCAATATTGGATCATGGTGGTGGTGCGTAAACCGAAGTAATTTTCTGTCCCGAGAAAACCAAGTTCTTCTTGATGTGTATAAAGTTCTTTGATCATCCCCGGCATCGCCTTAAATACTGGCAGCCATTGATGGACAGCCCAGCGTTTATTGATTCTCATTCCGATAATGAACACAACAATCGGCTCAGAATTGTCTGTTGTATACCTGCCTGCACGTATATTTTTTTTCATTTGTTCACCCTTCTTTCCTCATTGATTCACAGGTCTCCACGCACCAATCAATTCCAGCCTGCGCCACTTTCTTTCCGTAATTTAACGTATACAGCCAATACTTCGCATCAGCTTCATCTGGATACAGCTCTTGAATGTTTTGTTCAATCGCAACATATGTCTCATAACGGATACGGAGCTGCCTCTCATAATCCTGTAAAAGCACCAATTTTTTCTCAAACGAAAGATATTGACCAAAAAATAACTTTAATAACAC
Organism: Bacillus sp. G402; assembly: GCF_051172515.1. Lineage (NCBI taxonomy): Bacteria > Bacillati > Bacillota > Bacilli > Caryophanales > Bacillaceae > Bacillus > Bacillus sp. G402. The sequence goes on along the minus strand of NZ_JBPIZC010000002.1, from coordinate 904,608 downwards.
CTCATTTCGTTCTGATGGTACTTGATCGAGCGGCTGCGCCAGCCATTGCCTCAACGTGTCCAGCCCTTTTTCAGTTAGATGATATTCCCGCTTGTCTGAGCGGCCAGTTGTAGAAGTGGGTGAAACCTTCGCAAGCCCTTCCTCGACTATTAACTTTAAAGCTGGATAAATTTGTCCATAACTAATTTTCCAAAAGTGATGCAAGCTCCTATCAATTAATTGCTTCACTTCATACCCAGACTTACAATCTGTCGTTAAAATCCCCAAAATCGCATACGTCGTATCATTGTATTTTTTCATTGATCAACACACCTATCTAAAAGATATATCATTTAGATATATAATAAACGATGTATAACTGCAGATACAAGAGGTATGAGAAAAAAATAAATGCTAGAAAGGAGGTGAAGAGATCACTGATTTGTTAATCAATGAGATGAATCCTTCATATAGAATGAACGATCATAGTTTGGGGGGGACATATGAGTAAATCGAAAATCTGGATCATGACTATTCTGACGGTACTACTGATTGGTGGAGGCGGCTGGATAGCCTATCAAGCAATCGCACAAAAGAGTGGTTTGAATCATCCCTACGCCTTTGCATATAAGACTCATGATCGTGTGAACTGGTTCAAGGTAACGGAGAGAAACGGAAAAGTAACAGGCCAGCTGAACGAAACCATTTTAGAGGAAAATCCGCAAAGGCATTATGATCCCAATCTATTTATCAACAAATATCAATTAACCGGAAAATCAATTGAAAACGGTTACGAATTTTATGTGAAGCAAGGGAAAGAAACGGTCACATATGAAGTTCACCTTGCCGAAAAAGATCTTTCTGTGAAAAAACAAGGTGAAAAGCACAGCATCACATACAAAGCAGTTGATCAAATAAACCTACGTGCTGTTCAACAGGACATTCATACTCGATATGAGAAACTGATGGATGACACGGAAAATAGATTTCATGATTATGTACGAAACTTCATTAAGAAAGTAACAGGCGCTTATGGTTATCTGTATACGGCAGAGGATGGTTCGTACCAACTATTTCTAAAAGTAAAACGAATGTATATGCAGTCTGAATGGGCAGGTTCTTTTCTAATGAGAAAGGCCCCAGGAGATGGTGGTGAACCTTATAAAGAAACGAAGCATACAGCCGGTGGAGTTTCAGATGGGATGATGTTTGATTTGAGTACTTATCCTGCAATTGAAAAGGGTTTTATTTTAGGTGAAACTGACCGAGATGCAACATACATTAAATTTCCTTTTAAAATGGCAGGCGGGACAATAGAATTTAAAGCGGTCACGAAAGAGGAATATCAAGAACAAACAGAAGCATTCAAAAAGAAGGCGAAAGAATGGCAAAAGTAGATCGTGTTGGAACAGATGATTGTTGTGAATGGCATTTCAGGACGATCAGAATTTAGTTGAATAAATAGGGATAATGAAGATTTTTTAAATCATATATTAGTGGAGGTACCTATGAGTAAATTGAAAATGTGGGTCGTGTCTATCCTGGCAGTACTCGTCTTAGGTGGAGGAGGCTGGACAACATATCAAGCAATCGCACAAAAGAATTCATTGAATCATGCCTATGCATTTGCGTATAAAACGAAGGATAAAATGAGCTGGTTTGAGATATCGGAGAATAAAGGCAAAGTAACGGGGCATTTGAATGAAAAGTATATAGAAGAAGTAAGGTGGGATCCGCAAATCTATAAAAAACAATTTGTCGTATCTGGCAGTTCAAAAGAAAATGGGTATGAATTCAAAGTCACACAAGGTAAAGAAACGATCGTATACGAAGTTCACTTTTCAGGAAAAGACCTTTCAGTAAAAAAACAAGGCGAAAAGAAAAGTATGATATATAAGGCAATCAATCAAAAAAACCTAGATAAATATCATAAAGAGATTCAAAAACGATATGATTATCTATTCGATACCGCTGAAGATAGGTTTTATGATAGTATGAGAAACTTCAAGGAGAAAGTGGCAAAGGTATATGGCTTTCTCTATACGGCAAAGGACAAACAATTATTTTTACAGGTGAAAACCATGCATATTGAGATTGGATGGACCGGCTCCCTTCTAATCACAACTGTTCCTGAAGAAGATTGTAAGTCTTATAAAGAAATGAGATTAGAAGTCTCGGGTGAAACGGATGGAAGAACTTTTTTTATGGGCTATGAGCCTTCAATTGAAGATGGAATCATTATAGGTTCCACTGATCGAGATGTAAAATCAATCAAACTTCCATTTAAAATGACAGGCGGTACTGTAGAGTTAAAAGCAGTTACGAAACAGGAATACCAAAAACAAGCGAAAGCATTCAAAAAGCAGGCGGAAGAAAGAAAAAAATAGATGATAAGAAACCAGATGAGTGAACTTATCTGGTTTTTTATTAATAAAGAGTTCTTATTGATGATAAAAAATATTGGTGTATAAAAAAAGTGAGAAAGGTTGCTTTAACTAAATTAAAGAAAATTAATTTAGGTATATAGACCTTAATAATTTTTAGAAAAATAAATGTTGACGCTTTCATATAATCAATATATACTAAAAACAAATCCAATATAAATAAATTAGACATGTGACTGGTCATGCAGGCAGGATCTAAAAACGATGAATTTCTTTAATTTGTCGTTTTAGATCCTTTTTTTATTGCCAAAATATAGGTCTCATGTATGAGAAAAGGAGGAGAAAAAATGGATTACACACAAGTCGCCAAAGACGTTTTACAGCATGTAGGTGGTAAAGAAAACATTGCGCACCTTGAGCACTGCTCAACAAGACTTCGCTTCACACTAATTGATCAGAAAAAAGCAGATGTACAGGCATTAGAAAAAACACCAGGTGTCATAGCAGTTAGAATGTCAGGACAATGCCAAGTAGTCATTGGGAATGACGTGATTGAAGTGTATCAAAAGGTAACAAATTTAATGGGAGGCAGCTCGTCTGGGCAAGGCGTGCCATCCAATCAGCCAAAAGAAAAAAGAAAAGTAGGCACAGTTCTATTAGATTTCATTGTGGGTGTCTTCCAGCCGCTTGTTCCGGCTATCGCAGGCGGAGGGATTTTAAAATCATTTCTTCTCCTTTTCTCTTTATTAGGCTGGGTGGATGCAAAAGGCCAAACCTATCAAATACTGAACATGGTGGGTGACGCACCACTATACTTCCTGCCATTACTAGTCGCTGTCACAACGGCAAATAAACTAAAGGTAAACCCACTGGTCGCATTATCAGCAGTCGGTGCACTCCTTCTTCCGAACATGACAGCCATGCTTACTGAAGGTGCGCAATTAATGTCATTCGACGTAAAAAATATAGCTTATGCGTATCAAGTGTTTCCAGCAATCCTTTCTGTATTGCTTTACGCTCAAATGGAAAAATTCTTCACACGATTTTCACCAAAACCAATTCGGATTTTCTTTGTCCCAATGATGTCATTAGTCATTACTGTACCCGTTACGTTACTGTTATTAGGACCACTTGGTTTTACAGCAGGACAAGGGTTTTCATCCGTTATTCTTGCGATGTTTAATACAGTAGGTTGGGTAGCTGTCGCAATTTTAGCAGCGGTACTCCCGTTTATGGTTGCATCAGGCATGCACAAAGCAATGGTCCCTTATGCAGTGACAACGATGGGGAACCTCGGGAAAGAAGCACTTTATTTACCAGCATCACTTGCGCATAATATTGCGGAAAGTGGAGCATGTTTTGCAGTGGCACTACGCACGAAAGACAAGGTACTCAGATCAACAGCCATTTCGGCAGGAATTTCAGCATTTTTTGGCATCACAGAGCCTGCTTTGTATGGTGTGACACTTCAAAATAAACGCGTACTTGGAAGTGTCATGATTGGTTCATTTGTTGGTGGGATATTCATTGGATTAGTTGGTATACAAGCATTTGTACTTGTTGGCCCTGGATTAGCCAGTATGTCGATGTTTATATCAGATGAGCTTCCACGAAATCTAATGTTTGCTGTCATTGGAGCTGTCATTTCCTTCGTTGTTGCTTTTATCGCTGCTTTTGTATTAGGTAAGGATAAAAAAGTAGAAGAAAAGTCAAATGATCAAGAAGCATTTGCTGAACAAATTGGAGCAGGGGAAACTTTCAAAAGCCCTGTGATTGGTCAAATGATCTCTCTAGCTGAAGTAAAAGATGATATTTTCTCTTCAAAGGTCATGGGAGACGGAATTGCCATTGTTCCTTCAGAAGGAGCGCTATATGCACCAGTAGAAGGTGAGGTCACCTTGCTGTTCGAAACAAACCATGCACTTGGTATGAAAACGGACAAAGGGGTGGAAGTATTATTCCACATTGGCATTGATACTGTACAGTTGGAAGGACAGTATTTTTATCCAAAAGTGCAGGCAGGAGATCGTGTACAAGCAGGGGATTTACTCATTGAATTTGATGTAGAAAAAATCATGGAAGCAGGATACGATCCAGTTACGCTTGCTGTCATCACGAATACAGATCAATATGATATTAAGGTACAGCCATTAAAAGAGGTCAATCGCCAAGATACATTGATGGTTATCACCCAATTAGGAGGCTAAACATATGACGACAATAAAAGGTTTTCCAAAAGGATTTTTATGGGGCGGCGCCATTGCCGCCAACCAAGCAGAAGGCGCTTGGAATGTAGATGGAAAGGGCCCATCTGTTGCTGATATTGCGATGTACCGGTCTAATTTGAGTGTAGAAGATTATGAAGGGCATCTAGCTGTTACTTCTGAAAATATAGATCGAGCGATGAAAGACCCAGATGATAAAAAGTATCCAAAACGCAGAGGTGTTGATTTCTATCATCACTATAAAGAGGATTTGGCTCTATTTGCTGAAATGGGTTTTAAAACTCTTCGCATTTCTATTGCATGGAGCCGTATCTTCCCAACTGGAGAAGAGAAAGAACCAAATGAAAAAGGACTCCAATTTTACGATCGTTTATTTGCAGAAATGAAAAAACACAACATAGAACCGATTGTGACGCTGTCACATTATGAAATGCCGTTAGCACTGAGCGTGAAATATAATGGCTGGGTTGAAAGAAAAGTCGTTGATCTCTTTGTTAAGTTCGCCAATGTATGTTTTGAACGCTATAAACATGATGTGAAATATTGGCTGACCTTTAATGAAATAGATAGTATTCACCGCCACTCTTTTATTACAGCAGGAATTATTCCTGATCGCTGCCCAGAAGGGAAAGAGGAAGAGACGGTTTATCAAGCACTCCATCATCAATTCATTGCCTCTGCACTCGTAACAGCAGATTGTCATCGCATCATACCAGGCAGTCAAGTAGGGTGTATGCTGACAAAATTAACAACGTATCCGCACACTTGTCATCCGAATGATGTGGAGCGGGCATTGAAACAAAACTTAGAAAACTATTTCTATGCAGATGTTCAGGTATTTGGTGAATACCCTCCGCTTATCAAGCGCATGCTTGAGAGAAAAAACATTCATATCCAAATGGAATCAGATGATCTTTCTATTTTAAAAGAAAATACAGTAGATTTTATCTCGTTCAGCTACTATATGTCTTTAACTGAATCAGCTGATGAAGGATTAGAAAAAACGGATGGAAATACCATCCGTGGGGTCAAAAATCCTTACCTTCCATCTACTGATTGGGGATGGCAAATTGATCCGGTTGGTCTGAAAATTTCTTTAATAGAATTATATGATCGTTATCAAAAACCACTGATCATTGTAGAAAACGGCATGGGTGCAAAAGATGTTGTTGAAAGTGATGGATCAATTCACGATGATTATCGTATTAACTATTTCAAAGAGCATTTCCGCCAAATGAGAGAAGCGGTGGAAGAAGGCGTTGACCTCTTCGGATATACGAGCTGGGGCTCAATTGATATTATAAGTGCAGGTACATCACAGATGTCAAAACGATACGGGTTTATTCATGTAGATCAAGATGACGATGGAAACGGTACATTAAAACGTTCTCGTAAAGACTCATTTTATTGGTACAAAAAGGTCATTGAAACAAATGGTGAATCGCTTGATTGAAAAACCACAATCATGAAAACAGGTGATGACGATGTTTAAAATCAAAAAAGTTTTAAACTCGAGTGTGGTTCTGGCTGAAGATCAGAACCAACAGGAGATGGTTCTATTCGGCCGGGGGATTGGTTATGGACAAAAACCAGGTCAAATGATTGAAGAAAAGAAGGCAGATCAAGTGTTTATGTCTGTCGATAACATGAGAGCGAAGGAGTTTCTCCAACTATTAGATTCAATGCCACAAGAGTTTATCGATTTAACTCAGCATATTGTTCAATATGCTGAAAAACGCTTAAACTCGAGGCTGAATTCTGGTGTCTATTTTACCTTGATGGACCACTTGAATTTTGCAGTAGAACGGCACAAGAAGAATATTAATATTACAAATCGAGTATACTGGGAAATCAAAAACTACTATACCGAAGAATTTGAAGTAGGTAATTATGCGCTTGAGTTAGTCAACAATACATTGGGCATACAATTACCAAAGGAAGAAGCGGCCAATATCGCCTTCCATTTAATTAATGCGTTAGGTGAAGAGTCCGATTCCAAAGATGGCATGAAGTATGCCAAGATGATCGGAAGTATTGTGAATCTCGTCCGCTATACGTTGAATATGAAAATGGATCAAGAGAATATTCATTACAGCCGATTTATTACACATGTGAAATTCTTTGTTGAAAGATTTTACGCAAATAAATTATTATCAGATCAAGAAAATGAGTTGTTTGAACAAATTGCACACTTGTATCCTCAAGCGATGGATGTGGCTTTCAAAATCAAAGATTATATTAAACAGGTGCACAGTATTGTTATTCCAAATGACGAACTTACGTATCTGGCGGTACATATTCACCGCCTCATTTCTTATCAAGAACTAAAATAAATGTGGACCACTTGCCTTGTAATGAGGCAAGTGGTTATTTGTATTGTACGGTTTATGTTCCAATAGGTCGTTCTGTTGGGTTAAGATTTGTATCATTTAACGAATTGTAAGACACCGTTTGTCCGAAAACAACGATGGCTAAAGCGAAAATGAGTAAACTCACTTTTTTCATCATAATTCCTCCAATTAAGTGTAGTGTGTTCCAATTGATAGGCATCCTTCAAAAAGAGATATGCTTGGTGAATTGAACCCAGCTCTTCAAAGTGTTTGGCAGCTAGTGCACTTAATTCACGGGCACCTTCAACATCCTTTAATTCTTTCAGAATACTGATGTCATCGAAACAGGTTTGAGCTTTTTTGGATATGTCTTCAGTGAAATATAGGTGATAGAGAAAATTCATTTTTGCTGTATAGATGGGGTTTCTGTCTATTTCTTGTTTTTGTTTGACTAATTCAAAATAATAGAGAGCTTGCGACTTTTCATCAATGGAGAGCAGCTCTTTTAGTAACATAAACATGGAGTGTTCGAAATAACAAGATGAAAGGTAGTCATCATCACTAAGAGCCTTTTCTAGGGCATCAATACATTTTTTTGATTCTCCAGCTTCGGCATATAGAATACTGATATTGTGATAAAGCTGTGATGCTAGAAAATGATCGTTTAATTGATTTGAGATGTGTAATGCTTTTGTGTAGTAATTCTCAGCTCTTTTGAAATCGCCAATATCCATGAAGTTGGTGGCTGCGATCACAAAAGCTGCTGCCAGTCTTCTTTCATAGCCATCATGACCTTTGAAAATATCGATGGCATTCTGAATATAATGAAGTGAAATCAGGCTTTGGCGAAGCATCATATATAGGTTTGCGACCTTCGTATGGAATTCTGCTACTTCTATTTCATCAGGAATGTTTTGCAGTTTTTTCTCAGCAATTTTAAACAGTCCGATGGCTGATGCATAGTCTCTGTTATATGAAGCGTAAAGGGCTTTATATAGGTAAAAATAGTATTCAATTAAGTCGTTTGTTTTAGAAGGGTATTCTAGCACTGTCGGTTCATTCAGTTTTTTACCTCTTCGTTCATATAACATGAGCTTAAATTTGCCTTCTAGCAATGAATAGTAGGTCAAGACCTCCTGATTCTCTTCCATCTCTTGAAGTAATTCCTTTAATTCTGTGTAGATGGTCTTTGCATTGTGCACATCATGCTTACGAATGGCAATTCGCCAATCATTTAAACGGTTCCCCACCTGTTCAGCTGAAATGATTTTCATGGAAATTTCACCTCTTTAACATCCTTTCGCCTGTTTCAATAAAAAACGATATCACAATTTTTGGTAAAATATAATCGTTTCTGGGAGGTGATTGACAGGAGGTAATAAAAAGGACCTTATGTCATGAGATGTACGTTATTGTATTGATGATTGATTGTTTATTCAAATGAGTAAAATCTTTTTTTGGAAGTCTAAAAACGTGATAGATACTATTAGTTTTAAGTTTATGGTCGAAAATACCATCCGAATATATGAAATAAAGCTTTTTTAGCTATGAGAGAAGAACAATGAAAGGTCGATCTAGAAGGGAAAATCAGTTATGATGTTGCTAGATGATTTTGGAAAAGAAACTGGTAGTTACTGAGAAAGGTGAATATTCGAGGCAAGTGTTGACCTTTCAGAAAGGATGTTGAAATGAAAAAAAGATTTCAAATGTTAAACTGGCAAATGACAATTGTGATGACGACGCTTTTACTTGTTTTAGTCACTCTTTATATCTCAAAGAGATACTTTTATAGCAAAGAAATTGAGTTGCTGACAAAATCTTGTCAACAAGAAGACGGCAAAATCATACTAGAAACAAATAGTTTGACTATGGATTACTCCTTTGAGTGTAAGAAAAAATAAAACAGGCAGCTTTCTGCCTGTTTGACACCAATTAAAACCCTAAGTTTTGTAACCACTTGTTTAACAAGGCCTCTCGTTTCTCAGCGGTAAAGCGATCGTATTTTCCTAAATTTAAATGGGCTGAAATTTCACCGTCATTCATAAATAAAATTCTTTCAGAGCAAAGGGCCACTTTTGGATCATGGGTGACGAGAAGCAAAGTTGTTCCTTCAGAATTGATTTGTGAAAAAATATCCATGACTTCCTTTGTGGTGCTTGAATTAAGAGCACCTGTGGGCTCATCGGCAAAAAGAATGTTTGGTTCATTCATAAGAGCTCGACAGATAGAGGCTCTTTGGAGCTGTCCTCCTGATACTTCTGATAAATATCTATCAGCTAAATGATCAATATCAAGTTTCTCCATTAAATATTTCGCTCGTTCATTGATTTCTTTTCTCGGCATTTTCTTCGCTAAGTAAGCTGCAGCAATGATGTTATCAAATAGAGTGAGGTTTTTTAGTAAGTGGCTGTGTTGAAAGACGAATCCCATCTCTGATAAGCGCAAAGCTGTTAACTGTTTGTCTGTCATTTCTGATAGCAGTTGACCTTTATATTTGATTTCTCCTCTGGAGGATGTCTCTATACCGCTAAGTTGATAAAGCAAAGAGGTTTTTCCGCACCCTGAAGGTCCCATAATGGTGACAAATTCTCCACGTTTAATGGTTAAGTGAATATTTCTAAGAATGGTCTGTTTTTGTCCTTTTAATGAATCAATTTGTAAAGACAATTGCTTCGCTTCAATTAATTGTTCCATGTGAAACATCTCCTTATGAAAGAGTATGACGACTGATTTTACTAGAAAAAAAGGACTTCAATAACCACGAGATGACAGTTAAATTCACTATAAACAGCAGGAGAGGATACACGATCCAAACCCATTTCGGGGCTAACCACTGAAGGCTTGATGCTCCTAATGATGCGCCGCCTGCACTCATCAATGCCGGACCAATAGTATGAACAGCGATTGCTCCAATGAAGGCACCAATAGAGAGAACGACGATAAAACTTGTTAAGTATTGATAGGTTAAATCTTTTTGAGAAAAACCAATCGTCCTTAACAAGTGAGTACGATTTAAATCTTTCGCCCTTAACATGTGCAGAAACATCATTAACATGAGGCTGGCTGTTCCAAAAGCTGCGATGGTTGAAAATAATGCAATCACTTTTACTAGAGATGCGGTGCTTCCTATTGTTTGATGCACATATTCTTTCATATCCGTCACTTTTGCAGGAGACATATTTGTTTCAAGTGTTGCTTTTTTCCCTGCCATATCTATTCCTTGTTTTAATTGTATTTGAATGGTTTTCCAAAGGGATGAATGAGGAAAAGGCTGAGATAATGATTTAGCTGTTTTCCCTCCGTTGGTGACGTCTTGATAAATGCCGGTAACTATTTTTTGAACTTGCTGTCCATTTGTGGCGAGAGTGACTTTTTCGCCTATCTTTTTCTGAAGTGAGTCAGCACTTAACACCGATAAAGCAATCTCTTTCTCCTTCAACGGTTCCCGTCCTTGTAAATAGGTGAGAGGGAATGCTGATAGATCACCTGTTTCTAAATAGAGCGTTTCTAGTGTATTCTCCATTGTTTTGGCTTGTAGAGAAGTTGTTTCATAGACGGCAGATGTTTGAATGTCTTGGTCTACGCTAATCATAGACTCTATTTTATTTGTACTTTTCTCTAAATGATTTCCCTGCCGAATATCAATTCGAAGGTCACTTTTTCCTGAGCCAAGATATGTGATGAAATCGGGTGATTGTAATGTGTACCATAACTGAATCGGCATTAACATTAAAAATGTACAAAGCGCAATAATACAGGTAATTGTTGAATACATCTTTATTCGCGAGAACAGATCTTTCAAACCAAACCAAAAATTAACTGGGAGGAATCTGTTTTTCTGGAGGTGCATAGGAATTTGTTTTTTATGGCTTGGTGAGCTTATGCCGCCTTGAATGGCTTGAGCGGCTGATATTTGACCAAATCTCCTTAGGACAGTATAACTGAATGAGATGACGATCATTGCCGTCAAAATTGACACCAAAAGCGGGATCACCTGATGAATAAAAGAGAGGCGATTCCCCATATATTGCTGAATATTGGCTGTAAACAAATCACCAAACATGAGCGTCATTAAATATCCTGCTATACACCCTATACAGGCAAGCACAGCATATTTCCCAGCGTATAATTGTTTGATTTTTGATAAAGGGATTCCAAGTACTTTTAAGATTCCAATTTCACGTTCATCCTCTTCTATAGCGGCGGTCATAGCGAGACGAAGAGAGAGGAGAGAAATGCTAATGAGCAGAAAGCAGACAAGAAGGAGAATGGCGATCACCATACCATCTGTTAGAGCATTCAGCATGCGAAGCAGGGGTAATGTGACAGCAGGCCCCTGTTGTGGAAGCTCAGATGATTGATAGAGTGTTTGAAAAGCATCTGCTTGACTAGCATCATGCAATAAAAATTCAATTAAGTACTCCTTTTTTTGAAACACTTGATTCAGTGCCGCCCAGTCCGCATCATGCAGAAGAAATCTCTTTGAACTGACAAGACTTGGATTCATTTGGGCATCTCGTAAGAACGTTTTGATTTGAAAAGAGAATTGATGAGAGCCTTTTGAAATGAGTAACCTTTCGCCAATCTTTAAATGGTATTTTTGTTGAAAATAAATAGGGACTGCTACTTCTCCTTTATTTACAGTGAGCTTTTCATTTCGTTCGTTTAAAAGGAAATCAAAATAGCGATTTTGCTTTACAAATAAATGATCCATCACCCCCGCTTGAGCAGGCTCCTGCCCGAACTTGATGCTGACGTGTTCGATCGGAATCATTGGAACAATTTGATGTGCCTTCACCATCGACTGTTTACTTGAAAATGTATCGACCGCTTTTTCATCTAAGCTCCCATCGTGCATTTGGACAAAGTCTGGTGCTTTGGCTGATTGGAGTAAATCAGAAATGGAACCATTCAACTGGACTGTCATTTGCGCAGCGCTTGTTGCTAAAAATGATGTCATCATGATGCAAAGGGTTAAGCCGATTGAAATGAGACGGTGGCGGGTTAGGTCTTTCTTGATAAACGTCAATCTCATGAGGCTGATTCTCCTTCATGTCGAAGCATATTTTTTGTAAGGAAGGCAAGTGCAAACATCAAGGCACTGACGATTAACACGGTCACATACATGCTGGCGGAAAAAGTGTTGAACAAGAACCCGTACATCATTTGCCCGAGCGGTGCAGCACATTGAGAGACCATTGTTAGATTGGCCATGACTTTTCCTAATTGAGCATTGGGTGTTTTCTTTTGCACATGTGAGATGACAACGATCGAAATCATGGTGAGCAGCATGGCAATTGGGAGACACCCTGCTAAAAAGAGAAAATAGGCTGGAAATGTACCAAATTGAAGAGCCATCTTGGATGTTGAAAAAGCAACAGGCAGCAAAATGACTGCGATGACGAGCAGCCAGCGATACAAAGTAGGAATGCGCCAATGTTTCGCTACAAGCCCAACTAGCAGGGCGCCTGCGATGACGGCAAACTCAATGATGCCCATCCCTATTCCATACATGATGTCACTGCTTTTCATTGTGACCCTTAAAATAATGGGACCTCCAACGATAAAAAATGGTGTGAGGATGAAATTTAGCAGCGCTGCAAGCAGCATGGCTCTTTTTAAAAATGACTGGCTTCCGATATAGGAAAAGCCTTGTTTCATATCTTTCAAGAGTACTTTGGTCATCGGTTCTGCTAGTGGGCTAGGTGAGAAAGAGATATTTAACCGTAAAAGCATGCATGCTGATAGAAAAAATACAATGCTGCTAGCACCTATGATGACCTGGCTCCCAATGAGTCCGTATAAAACGCCGCCAATGATAGGAGCGACAACACCTGAAAGGGCCTGCACGCCATTCACGATGCCATTCGCTTGTTCTAATTTTTCTTCTTTCACTAGTTGAGGAATACTGGACATCACAGCAGGAGCATAAAATGTACTCATGACACCAAGGAGAATCATGACGGCTCCAATCATATAAAGTGAATCATGACCAGAAAATAACCAGAAATAAAAAGCCAGAATCATAATGCCAGTAAGAACATCAAATAAAATCATCAAATTTCTTCTGTTAAACCGGTCAGCAATTGCTCCTGCTAATGGCGAAAGGAGGAGCGGAATATTGGATAAAGCGAAAAGCAAAGCATATAAATCAACACGATGTGTCATATCCAAGACGTGTAAAGATAGAACAAAACGAATCAAGGAAGACCCGAAAACGGAAATAATTTGCCCGAGAACGAGATAGATAAAATGGGTGGAGCCATTTTTGGCTGATAACGACATGAAAATCACTCTCCTTTTAGACCGACCGTCAGTCTATAATGTATGCAGGATTGGTATTGAAGTGACCAATCACTGATTATTGTCTTCCGGTTCTCCGGTTAAACGTTGGAGAAGGAAGGAGAAACTTCCCTTTTCTGCATGTAAAGAGGCTTCAAGGATTGCGATAAATGCTAGCGCCCGTTGTATGCTTTCCGCTGTGGTCCATTGGAAAAGTCCCTCATCAAAGATAACCTGTGCAGAAGCGAGGAGAAATTCGACCGTCTCTTGCGGATAATCCGTTTGAAATAACCCTTCTTCTACCCCTTGCTGAATGACTTCTGCTAAAACGGGTGATAGCTCTGTAATGGCTTTGATCAAGCTTTTTTGATGCATCTCTGCATTAGCAGGCTGATGAAATTGTTCGATCATGCCTTCTTTATGGCTGCCCTGTTTAGGAGATTGTGCCATGATGATGCGAAATAATTTATCAACCACTGAGATATCTGGATCAGCGGCAATACGCTTTGCCTCGATGATATCTGCTTTTATGATCCGGTCAATGATTGCATCCATCACTTCTTCTTTGGAAGTAAAGTAATAATAGAATGTGCCTTTTGCAATGCCAACGGCTTTGAGGATGTCAATAATTGTGGTTTGCTGATAGCCTTTGGTTGAAAAAAGCTTCTCTGCTGCATTTAAGATGTCATTTTTGCGTTCCTCAGGATGTTTAACGGTTCTCATAAAGCCATCCTTTCTTTTGACTAGACTGTCGGTCGGTCCCTTGATTTGATTAAACACTTTTTGGCGTATCCTTGTCAATGGCTGTTTTTTTCGGCTTTGCATTTATTGTGCAATGACACTATGATACATTGAATGAAAACCCCTTCAGGAGAGATGCAGAATGCAATTTTTAACCAGTGAATTGGCGCAAGAGATGGTTGAACGTACGATGCATATTTTACATCAAAACATCAATGTCATGAATGCAGATGGTGTCATTATTGGGTCTGGTGAACGAAAAAGGATTGGACAAAAACATGATGGAGCACGTCTAGTGCTGTCAAGCGGAGATAGTGTGGAGATTGATCAGGAGACGTCCCGCCGCTTAAAAGGCGTGAGACCTGGAATCAATCTGCCTATTTGCTTTCACGAACAAGTCGTTGGTGTCATTGGGATTACGGGTGAGCCAGGGGACATTCGTCATCATGCCGAGCTGGTGAAAATGGCAGCTGAACTCGTATTAGAGCAGTCTTTTCTACTTGAACGCTTCCAGTGGCGGCAGCGAATAGAGAGTGAAATTGTGAATCAGCTCATCTCCGAGTCTGACATGGGTGATCATCAGTTGAAGCACCGTGCTGACTGGCTTGGAATGGATCTAGACAAGCGGCGAATGGCTATTGTTTTTCAGCCGATTCCATCGTCCGAGGATACTGTACACAAAATGATGCATGCCATTCAATACGATAAGAATGCGGATGATTTACTAGGCATGACCTTCCGTCATGAATTAATCCTGTTAAGACAGCCGATATGTGACCATCAATTCAAGCATGTGATCGAACAGCTGCAACAAACAATGGCAGGTGCAGTTGATGGACAAGTGCTAGTGGGTGTAGGAACTGTCGCTGAGGACATGAGTCAATTACCGTTGTCCTTTCAGCATGCGAGAGAGGCCCTGCGGTTAGGAAAGGTGCTCCATCCAGAGGAAAGCATATATGTCTTTGAATCTTATCAGCTTGAAAGCTTGTTTATAAAAGCGAGAGCCGCCAAAGAGGGCAAACGGTGGAGTGATTTTTATCATCCGCTGATACAAGAAATGGAGCTCGTTCAAACGTTAAAGGTTTACATTGAAGAGGGCGGGGATTTACAAAGAATCGTTGATCGTCTATTTATTCACCGTAATACACTGCGATATCGGTTAGATAAAATCCAGGCATTGACCGGAAAAGACCCTCGTCATGTGAAACAGTTGATGGAGCTGTACATAGCACAATTGGACCATCAACTGTCTTAATTGTGCATTTGCACAACTGGATGAAGTAATAAATAAAAGAAGTTCATTTAGATTCACAACTCGATCCCAATGAGTAAACGCTTACAATTAATAAAAGACAATCAGGAGGGATGGAGAATGGGTGGAGATGTGACAGTAAGTACATTGGGCGCATTGACTGCGCTTGTGATCGCTATTGTTCTCATTTTAAAAAAAGTATCACCTGCTTATGGCATGTTGGCAGGCGCATTTATTGGCGGTTTGGTTGGCGGTGTAGATGTTGTGCAGACCGTGAACATCATGATGGAAGGCGCAAAGGACATGATTCCAGCTGTTCTTCGAATCATGGCGGCAGGTGTACTGGCAGGGGTTTTAATTGAGTCGGGTGCAGCGTTATCTATTGCGGAGGCCATCGTGAAAAAACTTGGAGAGGCGAGGGCACTTTTAGCACTCGCACTTGCAACAATGATTTTAACAACGGTGGGTGTTTTTGTAGATGTAGCAGTCATTACAGTATCACCAATCGCACTTGCCATTGCCAAGCGTGCAAAACTTTCTAAAACGGGGATTTTACTTGCGATGATTGGAGGAGGGAAGGCGGGGAATATCATGTCACCGAATCCGAATGCCATTGCAGCCTCTGATGCCTTTGGTGTACCGCTTACTTCCCTGATGGCGGCAGGTGTTATACCGGCTATTTTCGGGATAGCCGTCACGTATGTATTAGCCAAAAAGCTTGCGAATAAAGGGACACCTGTTTTGGAAGAGGGAGCTGACCAAGGCGAGGTTCAAGTACCTGGTTTTCTACAAGCGCTTATAGGCCCGCTTGTGACCATTCTCTTGTTAGCCTTAAGACCGTTGTTTCAAATAAATATTGATCCAATGATTGCCTTACCAATAGGAGGAATTGTTGGCGCTCTTTTCATGAAAAAAGGGAAGTTTCTCAATGATTATGCGATGTCAGGGCTGCATAAAATGTCAGGTGTAGCGATCATGTTACTAGGGACAGGCACATTAGCTGGAATTGTATCGAATTCTTCCATGAAAGAGGTATTTATTCAGGCGCTTGACGCTTCGGGATTACCTCCTTACTTGCTTGCACCAACGTCTGGAATTTTTATGTCGGCAGCCACAGCTTCGACAACTGCAGGGACGGCAGTTGCAAGTGGTGTATTTAGCGGAACTCTTATTGGTCTTGGTGTATCTGCCCTTTCAGGCGCAGCTATGATTCACGCTGGCGCAACTGTGCTAGACCATATGCCGCACGGAAGCTTTTTCCATGCAACGGCGGGAAGTGTTCAAATGGATATAAAAGAACGGTTGAAATTAATGCCCTTTGAATCGTTAATTGGTTTGACATTAACTGTGGTATCGACCATTATCTTTGGTATTTTCCAGCTGTTCGGCTGAGGACTTAATGAGAAACGAGGGGTTTTTGGATGAAAATTGTGATCGCACCAGATTCATTTAAAGAAAGTTTATCTGCTTATGAGACAGCATGTGCCATCGAACGAGGATTTCGCTCTATTTTGCCACATGCAGAATATATGAAAATCCCAATGGCAGATGGAGGAGAAGGCACAGTTCAATCGTTAGTGGATGCGACAGGCGGAACCATTGTCCAGCAAGTGGTCACAGGCCCGCTTGGCAAACCTGTGGATGCCTTTTTTGGTATGTTGGGAGATGGGCAGACAGCTGTCATAGAGATGGCAGCAGCATCAGGATTACATCTTGTCCCGCCAGAAAAACGGAACCCCTTATTCACGACGTCTAGAGGGACAGGAGAATTAATGCTTGCAGCGCTGGATAAAGGAGCGAAGCATTTAATCATTGGGCTAGGCGGAAGCGCAACAAATGATGGTGGCGTTGGCATGATGCAAGGTTTAGGTGCTTCTTTTCTCGATAAAGCAGGCCAAGACCTCACGCCGGGCGGTGGATCACTGAATCAATTAGCTTCTATTGATCTATCTCGACTGGATCCAAGATTGCGATCCGTCCGTCTGGAAGTGGCGTGTGATGTGGATAATCCTTTAACGGGTGAAAGAGGAGCGTCTGCTGTGTTCGGTCCTCAAAAGGGAGCAGATACAGAAATGGTTCAACTGTTGGACAAGAATTTATCTCATTTTGCACAAGTGGCTAAGCAGCATCTTCATGTCTCCTTTGGTGAGGCGGCAGGTGCAGGAGCGGCAGGAGGACTGGGCGCGAGTTTATTAGGCTTTTTACAGGCTGATCTGCAAAAGGGAATCGATATTGTACTGAAAGCCGTACATTTTGCTGACGTACTAAAGGACGCTAACCTAGTCATTACAGGGGAAGGCCGGATTGATCAGCAGACCATTTACGGCAAAACGCCGATCGGTGTAGCCAAAGCTGCGAAACAATATGGACTCCCTGTCATTGGCATCGCTGGGTCCCTCTCAAAAGACAGTGCAGTCGTACATGATCATGGCATTGATGCACTTTTTAGTATTGTCCCTGGCGTCACGACTCTGGCTGAAGCCATGCATGATGCTAGTGTGCATGTAGAGAGAACAGCACGGAATATTGCGGCTGCGATACAATTAAGCCGGATTATTTAAAAAACTTGTAGATGTAGATCTACAAGTTTTTTATTATGAAAGTTCTGAAATAACCTTTGAAAACGGATTGAAATCACCATGATATAGGCCCAAAAACAATTTATAACAACTATTCAATTTTGAGATTTTGAATTATAATGTTTAGGATGTCAGTTGGAGGAAATTAGTCCCTCATTGTTGATATATATTTATGAATTTATAATTTTTCTGAGATTACTTTGTAGTAAGTTGATATAAGTGAAAATAATAAAAAGGAGTTTTTAAATTTGAAGAACATCAGGGACAAAAAATTGTGGATTTTTAATGCTACTAATTCATTTGTAGGAAATCCTAAATGGTTATTCATTTATGTGAATAAGTATCGTCCAGATATTACTGCATATTGGATGTGTGACGATGAAGAAGTAATTAATAGAATTAGAGGTTTAGGGTACAATGCAGAATTGTACTCTTCTAAAAAAGCAGATAAAATTAAACAGCAGGCAGGGGTTTTTGTTGTACATCAAGTAAAAGAACATATACCTGTATTATTTAAAGACGAAGTTGTCATACTTAATCTATGGCATGGCGTTGGATGTAAATCTATAGAGAGAAAAGTTAATTCAGTCCAATTAAAAGAGAGAATATATAAAAAGTACATTAAATACAATTCTGTCTTTAAGAACAACCAACTCTTTCTAGTCACTTCCCCTTTAATGGAGAATCATTTTAAAGAACAAGTAGGCATAGATGATGACAAAATAATTAGAGCAGGATATCCTGCTGTAACTTATAAAGAGCCATTCTCTTCGTATAATCATGATGTTTTAAAAGAAAAAGGGCTACCTGAAGATACAAAAATTGCATTATATGCTCCTACATTTAGGGATGGATCTACTACTGCATTTTTCGGAAGAGCAGTTCCTGATATGGAAAAATTAGTAGAAACATTAAAAGAACAAAATATACTAATGATTTTTAAAATGCACTATTTGGTAAATAATGATTATCAATATAATCTTCTGAAAGAAAAGTACAAAGATTGTCCACATTTACTATTCTGGAATGAAGATAATGATATCTATGAGATCTTCAATAAAATTGATATCGCTATAATGGATTATTCTTCAATATTTTATGACTTGCTTGCAGCTGGTGTCAAACATTTCACACGATATATCTTTGATTATGATGAGTATAATAATCTGCGAGATTTCGTTTTTGATTATAAAGAGATGACTTTTGGGAAAATTAGTAATAATTTTGAAGAGTTATTGGATTACCTGAGCTCTTACGAAGATAATAATGAAGAAGATAGAAGAGAAGAAATTTATGATTTGTTTTGGAAATACACAAATGATCATTCCTTTGAGGAAATTATTGAAAAAACTCTGAAGTTTAGTCCTGAAAAGAGGGACTTTCCTACTTTATATAGTTTTGATCTTTTTGATACGCTCATTCAAAGAAAAACTCTGGAGCCTGTAGGGATATTTTTCTATGTTGGAGAGGCTGCTAAATACAGTGGCCTTAAGTTCCCTTCATATTTAGTTGAAAACTATCCACGTGTTAGATCTCAAGCTGAATCTTATGTAAGGGATTATTATAAGAAATCTTTAATTATTCGGGAAGATGATAGATTAGAAATCTTCTTCGATGATATTATGTCGAGGTTACAGGAGCTATATCATTTAACTGATCAACAAGTGGAATTTTTAAGAGCAGAAGAATTTAAGGCAGAAATAGAAAATATTGAACCTATGAAAGATAGAGTACAATACGTTGTAGATCTAATTAATCAAGGGAATGATGTTGTTCTTATTAGTGATATGTATTTACCTAAAGCGGTTATCCTCGAGATGCTAAAAAATGCAGATGAACGTCTTGCTGAATTACCTTTATTTTTATCAAGTGATTATGGAGATCAAAAAACAACAAGAAAACTCTATTTAAGAGTGTTTGAGGAAATGAACTATAATTACAGTAAGTGGGTACATTATGGGGATAATCAAGTGGCTGATTTTAAAGCAGCAAAGTCTTTAAATATTGAAGCTATACATCATAAAATGACAAAATTTAATGCATACGAAAAGCAGCTAGTCAATAGAACAAGAACCTATGATTCTTATTTAACTTCAAATTTATTTGCAAGATTTAGAGAGACAAATAAAGATGAAACTAGTTATTATGCTTATTCCTATGTAAGTCTGTATTTTGTTCCCTATATTCATTGGGCAATTAAACATGCAATGAGAAAAGGAATTGATACGCTTTATTTTATTTCTAGAGATGGTTATTATCTTAAGCTTATAGCGGATTCAATTATTGAGGCGAATAAATATGATATAAAGACAAAATATATTTATGGTTCAAGAAAGGCATGGAGGATTCCATCTTTTATCGATAAAGTGGATGAAGAATTCTATTCTGTGTTTGGAAATTTTGAAGGGATGACAGATTTCGCAAGTGTACTAGATGCACTATCAATGAATGAATCTAAATTCGATGAGATTTTCCCAGAACTAAGTCATTTAAAATCTATTGATAAGATTGATAAGAACACAAAAGAAGCGATTAAAACAACAGCCAAAAACTCTCTAAAATACGAAGCCTATTTATTAAGTAAAGCAAAAGAAGATAGAGAGATCATTACCAAATATTTAAAGCAAGAAATTGATTTTAATGAGCGTTTTGCATTTGTAGAATATTGGGGAAGAGGTTACACCCAAGATTGCTTAGATCGGTTACTAAATGACGCATATGGAAGCGAAATAGAGACAATATTCTACTATGCAAGAAGTATTTATCCAACAACAGGGACTTCAGTGCGTTATAATTACACTTCTAAAATGACATCACTAATATTTGTTGAGTCATTATTTGCCAATATACCATATCAAAGCATCACGAGCTATTTTGAAAAAGATGGTATAATTAAGCCGGTAATCAAATCAAGAAGTTACGAAAAGAAACTTCATGATGCCGTTAAAGATTATACTGTAGAATTTATTAACCATTTCTATGCTCTACCGCTTACAGATGAGGACAATATTGAGAGAAGTTTATATGATTATGCGGTTGATTTTTTCCGAGTACACCCTACAGATCCATACATCTTGAATGTATTTGCTCCTCTGAAGGATTCAGTGAGATTATATGAACCAGAAGTTGAATATGCGCCTGAGATTACGTTAAAAAAGGTCATGCCCAAATTAATCGGGAAACCGATTGATTTGGAGACAAAAAATATGAAAATGTCGGTCGCAAGGTCTTCAAAAAGTATTAAATTTCTGCATAGGTTAGAAAAGAAATATCTTGAAAAAATACAAAAGAGAATAAGAAATAGAATGGCAAGAAATAAAAAAATACTCAAAAATATATCTAATGTATTTAAAGTCTAATTAATAAATCGGAAGGATATCTGTGAGATGTCTTTCCGACCACTTTATTCTTTGGAGGAAACACAAATGTCTAATCTACCGAATTGTCCATCGTGCAGTTCAACCTATACATACGAGGATGGCAGCATGCTTATTTGTCCAGAATGTGCGCATGAATGGTCGCTAGAACAAGAACAAGCGGCAGAGGAGCAGCTTGTTGTCAAAGATGCGAATGGAAATCTATTAAGTGATGGTGACACGGTCACTGTGATTAAAGATTTAAAAGTCAAAGGTTCTTCTTCGGTTTTAAAAATAGGGACGAAGGTCAAAGGGATTCGTTTAGTCGAAGGCGATCATAACATTGATTGTAAAATTCCTAGCTTTGGCGCGATGAAGTTAAAATCGGAGTTTGTGAAGAAAGTATAATATATGAAAAGAGGCTGTCGATCATCAGCCTCTTTTTTATTTCGATATTTATAGGTGAAAGGTATAATCTTAAACATCATTTCATACATATGTACCTGTTGAAAATGATTCTTTTTTTAAAAAATCAAGCCTCTTTTCTTATAAAAATTCACGCTTTTCTTAACCCTACCTTAAAAAAGGCAGATGACTCTCTAAATTTTGCCTAATCCCCTTCACAACTTTTGGGCATTGCTGTACCATATGGAAGTGTTCTTCTATTTTTGACGGATCATGGTGTTTATCAGGAAATAGATGATAGATGATACTTAGACAAAGAAGGAGAGGTAACGTGACGAACGTTTTAGAACTGCAAAATGTATCTAGGCATATTCGCGGGAAAAAGATTGTTCAAGACTTGAGTTTCTCTGTCCAAGCGGGCGAAGTCTTTGGCTTCTTAGGGCCGAATGGCGCAGGAAAAACGACAACCATTCGCATGATGGTCGGTCTTTCTCCCATTACATCTGGTGACATTCTGATTAATGGTCATAGTATTCAAACCTCATATCAGCATGCCATCCAAGATGTCGGTGCAATTATTGAAAATCCAGAAATGTATAATCATTTAACGGCGAGACAAAACCTTGTTCATTTTGCCAGAATGAATGGAAAAGTGGATGAAGGTCGAATTGATGAACTGCTAGAACTAGTTAGTTTGCAGCATGTGAAACATAAGCGTGTCCGTACGTTTTCATTAGGAATGAAGCAGCGTTTGGGGATTGCTCAGGCATTGATACATAAACCGAAACTGCTAATCTTAGATGAGCCGACCAATGGACTAGATCCAGAGGGAATTCGTATGATACGAGATTACTTGAGAAGGCTGGCAAAGGAAGAAGGGCTTGCTGTCATTGTTTCAAGTCACCTCATGTCAGAAATGGAATTGATGTGTGATCGTTTCGCCATTATCCAAAAAGGAAAGCTGATTGCGATTGAGGATCAGCGTGCAGAAACGAAGCAGGATGATTTGGTCAACTATCGTATGAAAGTAGCATCAAGTGAGCTAGAAGAAACTCAAAAGCTCATTAAAGCATTTGAGGAAGGCATCACAGTTAGAGAAGAGGAGCAGTACTTATTCTTCTCCATCCTAGAAGAGAAAATGCCACAATTGATTCGTCATTTGAGCGAGGCTTCTATTCATTTGTACGAAATCAAAATAGAAAAACAAACCTTAGAAGATAAGTTCTTAAGCTTAACAGGTAAAAAGGAGGCAGACGTATGATTCGCCTCATTCAAAACGAGTGGATGAAAATCAGTTATCGTGTGGGTACTTGGATTATGGTGGGGCTTCTTGTTTTAGGTATGATTGCGACGTTGATTTTTGCTGTTAAGACAAATGACGGAGATCAAGCATCCGGTGATTGGAAAACTGAGTTGCAAGAAATCAATAAAGCAAAGAAGCAAGAATTGAAAGAGGATAATATAAGCTTTTATAAGAGATCCCTTGAAACCGAAATAGCGATCAATGAGTATCGAATCAAACATGATTTACCTCCAGCCGATCAATTCGGTAAAAATGCATGGACTTATGTGGAAACAAATGCTAATTTGCTTCAGCTGGTCGGTGTATTTGTGATTATTATTGCAGCCACAATTGTCTCGGCTGAATATAAGCATGGTACAATTAAATTATTATTGATTCGTCCACCATCCAGGTTGAAGGTTCTTTTGTCTAAATACTTTACCGTTCAACTATATTCACTTTTCTTGATCGCTGTCCTATTTATCTTATCCTTTATCTTAGGTGCGATATTCTTTGGACTAAACAATGATTATGTGTATTTGGCTTATCAAAATGGTGAAGTCATTGAACGGTCTCAGTTTGCAAATATGGTCTCTTATTATTTGGCGCATTGTGCTATGTTTGTTGTATTAGGGACACTTTCTTTTGCCATCTCAACGGTGTTTAGAAGTGAGGCCATTTCCATAGCGATTAGTGTATTAGCCTATGTTGTGGGAGCATCCATCACAAGCATTTTGATGTTCTTCTTTGATTGGGCGAAATATTTATTGTTTGCCAACGATCCTGCACAGTATTTCGCAGAAACACCTACTTTTATCGAAGACATGTCCCTAGGTTTCTCACTAACGGTCCTAGTCATTTATTGGGCTATCTTCTTGGCGGTTGCTTTAATCGTCTTCCAAAAGCGAGAAGTAAAAACAGGTTAATTTAACTTTTTAGGAGGTTTCTATCAATGATTAAGCGTAAAGGTGAAAAAATTATGGGGATTATCAGTATTGTCCTCAACGTAATTGGTGTTGGTTTTGGGGCATTGATGCTCTCTGTGGACCCAGCATTTTATGAAGAAATGAATGAAATTTTACAAGAGGAAGGCAGCGCCTTGCCAGTTGAAACACTTGAGGCATCGGTTCATGCCTTTGGCGTTCAGTTTATGGTTGTTTCCGCAATTGCGGCTGTCTTAGCCCTTGTTGGTGTGATTGTTTTGAAAACAGACCGCCGTGCCGTGCTTTCTGGTATTCTTTTCTTGGTTTCGGCTGTGACTCTTTTAATTGGAACTGTTGGTCTTGCTTTCGTTCCGATGATCTTGTTGCTAATCGTTGGATTGATGTCACTAATTAGAAAACCGAAAACAGACATTCACACAAGTGAATATCCTTCATAATTCAAAGAAAAAGACATGCGCTGGTTTGCGCATGTCTTTCTTTTTATATGATGCCAATCAGTTTGGCGATGATGAGTAAAACGATACTGAACCCCCACATCCAAAAGAAGGAGTAGCGGATATGTTTCCCCATATCGACCCCTGCAAGACCGATGGCGAGCCATACAGCAGGTGCAAGGGGGCTGACAAAGGTGCCGATGATATTTCCAATCATCATGGCGTATGCCGCAGATGTCCCTGACACACCAACCTCTGATGTAATCGATTCGACAATCGGCAGAAGTGCATAATAATAAGCATCCGTACTTGTCAGCATATCAAGCGGAACCCCAAATATCCCTACAATGATATGTAAAAATGGCAGTAAGAAAGCTGGCAAAATGTGAATACTGTCCACTGCAATCGCCTTCAGCATGCCCGTTCCTTCAAGAATTCCTAAAAAAGAACCTGCGGAGAAAATTACAGCTGCCATCATTAGTGCACTTGGGGCATGTGCCTTTATTCGCTCCATTTGTAAATTCACATTTGGAAAGTTAATCAGAAGTGCTAGTGAAAGACCAATCATAAACATATAGCTAGCAGGAATCACGTTCAGCACAAGAAGGACAACAACAGCTAAAAATAGAATGAGGTTGACCCACATTAAGTGATAACGCTTTAAAGACGCATCGCCTGTTTCGCTGATCGATTGAATGGCACGATCCCAATCGGCGCCTTCTAATTGGACAGCGGCTACTTCATTTGCGGCGATTTTCACCCGAATTCGTTTTTCTTCTCTTTTTCCTAAAATGAATGCCATTCCTAATACGAGCACGACCCCGATCAGCTGAATGGGAATAAGCGGTACCCACAGTTCAGATGGGTCCATATTTAGAACACTTGCTGCCCGTCCTGTGGGGCCAGCCCATGGAATCATATTGGTTAATCCAGCACTTGTCCCGATTAACAAAAGCAATAAATAAGGACTCATATGTAATTTTTTATAAAGCGGAAGCAGTGCAGGTACAGTTAATAAAAAGGTGGTAGCGCCTGCTCCGTCTAAGTGTGCGATGACCCCAATCAAGGCAGTTCCCATCGCAACTGTGACAACATTTCCTTTTGTCAGCTTGATTAATGCTTTAATTACAGGTTCAAAGAACCCTGTATCTTGTAAAATGCCAAAAAATAAAATGGCGAAGATAAACATGGTCGCCACTGGCAATACTTTGATAATCCCTTGTTCAAAGAAAGTTTGAATGTCATTGATACCAAATCCCGCGATGAGCGCCCCTATTAAAGGCACCATGACCATGGCGACAATTGGACTCGCTTTCCCCCAAATCAGCAAAACAACAATCGTTAAAATAATCAACAATCCAACAAACGTTAACATAAGCCCCTCCCCCTACAATAAACCGTTTACATTTGTTTGTTTTTATACCAATGCAGTCCCACATCTGCATTGAAAAAAAGAGTATCAAAAATATGAGTATTAGGCAACCGCTTTCATACCTATACAATGGTAAAAAAGGATGGTGAATCCAATCGTGGCGCGGTGTTCAATATGTCAAAAAATTTAGATAAAAAATAATGATTCTATTGGTAATCTACTACCGGAAGAGATTTTATAGGTATTTAGATTCACTTAAAAGTAAAAAGCGCCCTTTGGATGGACGCTTCTTTCACGCTATTTTTTCAAAATAACGTATTCGTAAGGATTCAGTTGTAACTGTTGAGATGTATGCTGTCCAGTCAGCATATTTTCATAGCTTTCCGTTGAATCTAGTGAAATGTTCTGTTGCTGTTCTGTAAAATTCATCATAAACACAAAGTCCTGCGATCCATCTGTTCGTTTCTGGACACTGACGCCCTCTGGAATCGAAGAGGATAGGATCGGTTGTATGCCTATTCCTGTGATAAGGTCTTCGTAAAAATCATCATAAAACGCCTGCTCATTTTCAGAAGCCATATAGTATGCTTTCCCTTTGCCAAATGGACGGACAGTAAGGGCGGGCTGTCCTTCATAGCAGCCATTCTCAAAATGCCCTAACACAGAGGCTGTTTCAGGATGAATGGACTCGCAATATTGCCCGACATGATAAGTGCGTCCATTTCCTGTGGTCATTAAAACGTGTTCATCTGGCATCAATGTGTTGATTTCCTCTGCCCAAACACCAAGTACATGGCGGAGAGGACCGGGGAAACCACCAAGGAAACAGAGGTCGTTTTCATCGACCATGCCGCTCCAGTATGTTGCCACAAAAATGCCGCCCTCTTTGACAAATGCTTCGATCTTTTCTGCCACGCCTGGTTTGATCATGTAGAGCATTGGTCCAACAAGCACTCGATAGGATGAGAAATCCTTTTCCATCCCGACAATATCAACAGGGATGCCCTTTTTCCAGAAGCTTCGATAATGAGTTTGGCAAGCCTCTACATAGCGTTTGTTGGTATTATTTAAGCCTTGCGCATCATCAATTGCCCAATGGTTTTCCCAATCATATATGATGGCGACTTCTGGTTGAACGGATGTACCCGCAATCGGCTGAAGCTGCTCCAGCTGTTTTCCTAAATCAGCGACTTCTTGAAACACACGCGTGTGTTCATGTCCTGAATGATCCACAACAGCGCCGTGGAATTTTTCAGAGGCGCCTCGACCTTGTCTCCACTGGAAATAAAGGACGGAGTCGGACCCGTGGGCAATCGCCTGCATGGCAGAGAGGTGTGCCATTCCTTTATGCTTCACCTTATTCACTTCATGCCAGTTCACGAGGCTTGGTGTGCTTTCCATCACAAGAAACGGCTGACCGCCCTTTAATGAACGATACAAATCGTGAACGAAGGCGACGTTTGACGCTAATTCTGCAGTGGTTTCTCTGCCGCTATGCCATGCTGGATAGCTATCCCATGAGATCACGTCGACTTCTTTTGCAAATTGATGATAATCCAGTCCAAGGAATGGACGCATATGCGGATAGTCGCCCATAAAATTGGTGGTTACTGGCACATGAGGTGTTAATTCTCTCAGCGGTTCAATCTCATTTTGATAAAAATTGATCGTTTGCGCTGTGACAAAACGCTTCCAATCTAGGTTCATGCCGTGAATCATATGCTCCCCGTGAGGTGCTGGTGACTCGATTTGCGACCAATCGGTAAAGGTGTGGCTCCAAAATCCCGTCCACCATGCTTGATTCAAAGCTTCAAGGTCATGGTTGTATTTGTCTTTCAAATAGTCTCTAAATGCTTCTTGGCAAAGATCACAATGACATTCACCGCCGTATTCATTTGAAATGTGCCACATGATCAGCGCTGGATGATCCTTGTAGCGTTCAGCGAGCAAACGATTGAGTGTATTCGTTTTTTCTCGATAAACCGGTGAGGTGAAGCAATGATTATGGCGAAGTCCGTGTAAGTTGCGCTGGCGGTTTGCTTCAACGCGTAAGACTTCTGGATATGTTTGCGAGAGCCAAGCAGGTCTTGCTCCGCTTGGCGTGGCGAGAATGGCGTGAGCTCCCTGCGCTGCCAAGCGGTCCATGATATCATCCAGCCAGGCAAAATCATATTCCCCTTCTTTTGGCTCGAGCTTGCTCCAAGCGAAAATATTGATAGAGAATGTTTGACAGTGTGCAAGCTTCATTAATCGAAAATCTTCGTCAATGATCTCCGGCATATGGAGCCATTGATCAGGATTATAGTCGCCACCATGCAAAAAGCCTTTCACATTTGGGTGGACGAGTGGGTAACGCTTTCCCATTTTGTCACGTCCTATCTGTTTAATTACGGTGTCATTTGTTTAAATACATCAAGAGAAGGCAGGGCTTTTCCGTTGAAATCGAACATGGCCTGATTTTCCCAAGCATTCCCGACTGTCCCGGTTGTTTGAATATAAGCGAGCCCGTATTGACTAGACCACGGAGCACCTTTTGCTGGAATCCAAAGCGGCTCCCAATAAAAGAACCCTTTCCCGCGATTGTTTTTTACTTGTGAAATTTTTTCTGATAGATCTCGTATAAAAGATGCCTGCCCTTGTGGTGATGCTGGATAACCGGCCGTATTGACTGAATCTTGGTTAAATGAGTTATCGAGGTTGTCACCATTTGCTGTTGTAAAGCCGTAGGCGGTTTCTACCACGATGACATCTTTGTTATAGCGGGCGCTAATATCATTCATATTGTTAGTAAGACCGCTAAATCCGCCGTCCCAATACGGGTAGTAGGATAAACCGATTGTATCGAACGAAACGCCTCGTTTGGTGATTTCATCAAACCACCAGCGAGATGCACCATTGTCCCCTCCATGTGCAAGATGAAGCATGACTTTGATGTTTGAATCGACAGAGCGGACAGCATTTGTTCCCGCTTTTAGCAAAGCAGCGAGCCGGTCAAATTCACCGCCGCCTTCACCCCAGCTCTTTCCGTTGGGCCAAAGCATACCTGAATTCAATTCATTCCCGACCTGTACCATATTTGGCAGGGCGTTTTGTGCTTTCATCGCTTTGAGCACATCGTTTGTGTAAGTGCCAACCGCTTTTTCTAAATCGCTTTGGGAGAGATTGGTCCAAGCTTTCGGTTTGAACTGTTTACCGGGATCGGTCCAGAAATCACTGTAGTGAAAATCAAGCAGCACTTTCATGTTTTGTGCTTTTGCACGTTTCGATAGAGCAATGGCGGTATTTAAATCGTTTGTCCCCCCGTTATAGGCACGGCCTTGGTTGTCGTATGGATGGTTCCAGAGTCTGATGCGCACATAGTTGACACCTTTCTCTTTTAATAGCTTGAGCGGATCAACCTGCTGCCAGTTTTGGTTGTAGTATTTGCCGCCGCTTCGCTCCACTTCTGCGAGCATGGAGATATCGGCTCCTTTGATGAAATCACCTTGCAATCCATTGATCGGTTTCACCGAAATCGTATCAGCCTTTGCTTCAGGCAGAATACCTAACCCCATCAGAAAGAAAACGACAACAGTGACGAGTAACCATTTCTTCATCAAATCTCCCCTTATCCTTTTGTCCCGCCTTGTGTGAGGCCGGATACAAATTGTTTTTGTAAAACAAGAAACAATAAAGCAACTGGAATCGCAATGAGTAAAGCCCCGGCTGCAAAGGTCGTGTAGCTGGCACCCATTTTGTCTGATACAAGATTGTATAGACCAATTGGGAGCGTATACATTTCGGGTGAACGGACAATGACACTGGAGATGATGAAATCACCGAGCGGTCCTGTAAATGAGTTGATGGCAACAACGGCTAAAATCGGCTTGGCAAGCGGCATAATAATTTGGATGAAAATCCTGAAATGCCCTGCGCCATCCATTCTGGCTGATTCATCGAGATCCTTTGGAATCGCATCAAGATAACCTTTCATTAAATACGTATTCATCGGAATTTGTCCGCCTGCATAAATCAAAATCAATGCGAGGTGGCTGTTAATGAGTCCAAGCATTTGTGCCAATACAAAAATGGCAATCAGCGCTGAAAATTGAGGAATCATTTGCAGCAGCAAAAAGAGCATCAGTCCATTCTTGCGTCCTTTGAATCGGAACCTGGAAAAGGCATAACCTGTAAAGCTGACAAGGATCAACGTTAAGAGCATAGTCGCAATACTGATTTTCATTGAGTTCCAATACCATTTTGCATAAAGTGCTCCCTGACCGAAGAAGAGTTCTGTAAAGTGGCTGAACGTTGGGTTCTTCGGAAACATGCTTGTGCTCATCAGGCTGTTCCCAGGATTAAAGGAAGCGCCGATCGTCCAAAGGAGTGGATATAGAATACAAACGGAGGCAATGAAAAGGATGAAATAAGTGATACTCAGGCGAATGAGCTTATTTTGTTTTGATCCCATATCACATCATGTCCTCCTCTTTAAATGAATTCGTTCTCTTAAACTGCCAAAGTGCAATGGCAATGACGAAGATTGACAGTAAGATTGTAACAGCGGCAGCGAGTGCATATTGAGAAGACTGCATCGTCAGTTTGTAAATCCAAGACACCAAGATGTCTGTGCCCCCCGCTGTAGATCCAGCAACAGGTGGCCCCCCGCCATTAAATAAATAGATGATATTAAAGTTGTTAAAGTTAAACGTATATTGCGTGATTAATATAGGTGCAATTGAATAGAGGACAAGCGGTAATGTAATGGAACGGAATTTCTGAAAGAAATTTGCCCCATCAATGGTTGCAGCCTCGTATAAATCTTCAGGAATGGCCTGTAAAACGCCGGTTGTCATAATGAACACAAAAGGAAAACCAAGCCAAGTCTGCATCGCAATAAGAGCGATTTTGCTCCAAAATGGATCAGTCAACCATGGTTTTGGATCAATTCCAATCGATGCAAAAAGGGTATTGTTGATCGCACCAAACGTGTCGTTAAACAATCCTGCAAACACCAAAATGGTCACAAATCCTGGAACAGCCCACGGCAGAATCAAAATCGTTCTGAAAAACCGTTTTCCTTTTAAATCTTTTTGATTGAGCAGAACCGCTAGGAAAATGCCGACAGCACATTGAAGGGTCGATGCAGCCAACGTCCATACGACCGTCCAGCCTAGTACATCAATGAATGTGTCTCTCCAAATATCGATTGAAAAGATATTTTGAAAGTTTTTGATGCCTACCCAATCAATGAGATTGGCAGGAGGCGAGTGGTATAAATCATAGTTTGTAAAGGCCAGCGCAAAGCTGAACATAATAGGAAAGACAACAGAGAATAGAAGTAAAAAGAAAGCAGGAGTGCTCATTAAGTAAGGAAAGCCTTGGTCGATGAGCTGATGGTATTGAGCACGGATGGAATGAAGCGGAACCCCTTGATCACGTTTCTTTCCGTTCATAAATGCATCTCGTATCATGAGTACATAAAAACCGATGCCAAATCCAGCTGTTAAAAGTGCAATAATTCCTTTTGCTAAAAGGAAAACAGAGTTGTCACGAGGCAGCATCGTACCAAGTGTGAACAGCCCCCAGAAGCCAATATTGAATAAATCATAAAACACTACTAGAAAAGAAACGCCAAACAGGAAAAAGAGTGCCCCTTTGCCATACTGTTTGTTGTATATTTGCCCCATCCCGGGTATAAGAGAGAACATTAGCGCCCGTCTCCGGTGTGTCTTTGATTCCACTATGTGTGTGCGGTCTAGTTCAAGGTTACCCGTCACGTTTAACACCTACTTCATATGAAATTAGATCAAGTGCAGGCAGCATGATAGATGAACAGCTACCTGCGCTTGATGTTTATTTGGAGTGATTCGCTTTAATTTGCGAGTCGATTTGTTTAACCGCATCATCAAATGCCTTTTTCACATCGGTACGGCCAGTCGCAATCAGCCCTAATGCGCTGTCAATCGGTTTCCACACCTCTGCCATCTCTGGATTGTTCGGTGTCAGCGTGGCATATTTCGTTTGCTTTGAAACAGCATCCGCATTAGCGTTTTCAGTAATGACTGGGTCTTTCATCAGCTTTTTCACTGGTGGAATTTCCTCTGTGACTTCAAAGCGCTTTTTCGAATTTTTTTCGTTCGTGATAAACTCAACAAATTTCTCGGCAAGTTCTTTATTTTTAGAATAAGAGGAGACGTTGTAGCTCTTTACACCTAAGAACGAGCTCATATGTTTTCCGTTAGGGAGTGTTGGCAGTTCCGTCACGCCATAGTCGATACCCGCTTCTTTATAAGGACCAAATGACCATGGACCAGAAATCACAGCCGCTGCCTTTTTCTCAGTGAATAAGGAATTGAGGACATTGATTCCTTGCTCACCAATGATGCCTTTCGGGAAAAGTCCTTCGCTAAAGAATGTCTGAATGTATTTTCCGCCTTCAATGGCACCATCGTTATTAAGACCAATATCATTGACGTCATAAGACCCATCGTTTTTCTGTTTGAAAATATAGCCGCCTGAACCGCCTAATACACTTTGTGCGTAATAAATTTCATCCCACTTCGCAACAAAACCGTATTTCCCGTCCTTTGTCAGCTTTTTCGAAAGGTCATACCAGCCATCGAGTGTCGTTGGTGCCTTTTTCACAAGGTCTTTGTTATAGAAAAGCACAGTGGTTTCAACGGATTTTGGCAGGCCATACAGCTTACCATCTATCGTTTGTGATTGAATCGATTCGTCTGTGAAGGAATTGATTACTTTTTGATCTGGTTTGATTTCTTGTAACAATCCCTCTGTGACAGCTGATCCAATTTGGTCGTGAGGCATGGTGATGACATCTGGACCAGTGCCGGCTGCGCCATCAAGACGAAGCGCTTCAATTTGGTCGGCATATGCTTTTTCGACTACTTTGACTTTCACGTCGTTTTGTTTTTCAAATTCTTTGACAGCGTCTTGAATCCCATCAGACTTTTTGACATCCTCCCACACTAGCAAGGTCTTTGTACCTGTAGATGCCGGCTGTGTACCGCTTGAATTGTCATCTCCTGGTCCGCATGCTGACAGCAGAAGCACAGCAGTACCAACGACTGCCGATAATGTCGCCCATTTTCCCTTTTTCATTCGTAATCCCCTCTCGTTCTTTTTTCACAGATGATAAGAAAACGCTTTCTTAATGTGAGAATATCAACTTGAGTAAAAAAAGTAAACACATTTTATTAAATTTATTAAGTAAAATTTTTTACTGAAATAAAGAGAAAAGAAGCCCACCATATACGGCAGGCCTTCCAGCTGTTTATATCGTGCTTTTCCGAAAGACAGGTTCTGAGGCAATCAGCACGGTTTTTGGTAATGTTCTGCCATCAACAAGTCTTTCTAAAAGTAAATCGACAGCTGTTTCGCAAAGTAAAGAGGTATGGATGTGATAAGTTGTGAGCGGTGGTGACACATATTGAGAGACGTGAATATCGTTGATACTAAAGACACTCACTCGATTTGGTAAAGAAAAACCGCGTTCATTTAATGCTTGTAAACAGCCTATCGCAAGAGGATCACTTGCGACACAAAAAGCGGTTGGCAGGTGATCACCGAGCTCGTCGATCGCCTTCATCATCAATGAATAGCCTTCATCTACAGAGAAGTGGTGACCGATATAGACCAATTGTTCATCCAGTTTGTTGTGTGCTGTCATGTACTGGCGGAAGGTCGTTTCACGAATATCTGGAATACGTCTATTTGTATTGAGATCAAGATCTGTCCCGCCAATAAATCCGATGGATGTGTGCTGTTTTTCGATAAAAGAATCAATAATCTTTTCTACAATTCGTTTCAGGTTTGGTTTTACAGAATCAAAGCGGTCTTCATCTGGTGATGTATCAATAAAGACGATATGTTTTGTGATCGCATATAATTGATCCAGCTCAGTTTTTTTAAATCGACCGATGGCGATGATGCCTTCTGTAGAAGGATCAATAGAATGAAGACCATCAGATGGGTTGTAAGCGGTAACATTTAAGCTTCGGGTATTGGTGAGTTCCTCGATGCCTAGACGAATGGATTTAAAATAAATATCTTCAAGCTCTTCTTTTTCGGTCATCCAATAGAGAAAGGCAATTTTTTTTAGTGAATGTTTGAATGTCTTTTTTTGATAGGACAAAGCTTCTGCTGCCGCGTATACTCTCTCACGTGTTTGATCTGTAACAGATAGGTTGGGATCTTGGTTCAATACGCGAGACACGGTAGCGATGGATAATCCGGCTTTTTCCGCAATGTCCTTTATTTTAGCTGCCAAGTCAGCACCTCCTATAGAAAATATCTCCTTTCAGTATAGAGTCTTTAAAAAAATTAGTAAATATTTTTATTAAATTGATTGCGTTTAGACTGTTCTTTACGATCTCGAAAGGAATTAGTAAGATATATGTATTGAAGATGTAGGATTAAGATTTCTGATAGGAGAGGGACAGATGTATTATGATGCACTGAAGACATTTGTGACAGTTGTGGAAGAGAAAAACTTTACTAAAGCAGCTCAGAAGCTACGGATTTCTCAACCGAGTGTCAGTCTTCACATTAAGAACTTGGAGCAGGAATTTCAGACGGTTCTGCTCAATCGTTCGCCAAAGCAATTAACGGTGACGCCAACAGGGGATATGCTGTACCATCGATCAAAACAAATCATTCGTTTATATGAACAGGCGAAGCAGGATATTTATGAGCATCATCATCTGGCACGAGGGAAGCTCACGATTGGAGCGAGTTTTACCATTGGGGAGTATGTGCTGCCGCAAATTTTGGCACAATTTCATCAGCTCTATCCGCATGTTGATATTGAGGTAGTCATTGATAATACAGAGGCGATCGCTAGACATGTTCGGTTGTTCCATGTCGACATCGGACTGATCGAAGGACAAACCAATGACAAAGAACTCTCTGTAGAAACGTTCCTAGAGGATGAACTGTATATCGTTGCCCCATTAGACCATCCGTTTGCAAAGAAAAAGGATGTCACCATTGATCAATTGCAAAATGAAACATGGATCACAAGAGAAGAGGGATCTGGGACAGGAGAATACTTACAGCACGTCCTGAAATCAAATGGACTGAAAGCGCGGACCTTTGTGACATTTAGCAGTAATCAAGCGATTAAAGAAGCTGTCATTCATGGAATGGGGCTGTCTGTTTTATCTAAATATGTGCTCCAGCGGGGCAGCATTGGCGGAGAATTGGCTGTCATTTCTGTGAGGGGAATGGACTTTAAACGGACATTTTCCTATGTCGAATCCCCGATGACAGGTGGGAATAAGAATAAGGAATTGCTTGTTGAGTTGTTGAAGGAGGAGAACACGCGAGTGAACTAACATTTTAGATGGAGATGTTGAAAGTAAGCAAGGATCATTGAAATTATAGTATATAGGAGATTAGTTAATTGATACGTAATAGAGATTATAAACTAGATAATGTAAAGGCACTACTTATTACTTTAGTAGTAATAGGTCATCTGGCAGATTTTTATGTGTATACTTCTACAAATATGAAATTTATATATTTTTTTATTTATATATTTCATATGCCGCTATTTATATTTTTATCAGGTTATTTCATTAAAACGACTATTAATGGTGGCAGATTTAAAGTTGAAAAAGTAATATCGTATTTTTTGCTATATTTATTATTTGAAGTGATCATGTATGCTCTTTTTAAATATGTATTTTCCGTTGAAGAAACAAGATTTAATACATTCAACGAGATTGATGCCCCATGGTATTTACTTGCTATGTCTATTTGGATTATTTTAACCTATGTGTTAAAACAAATTAAACCTTTATTTTTAGTATTATTATCAGTGTTATCAGGAATTTTAATTGGATATGACTCATTTGTTGGTGATTATTTAGTTTTATCAAGAGTTATTGTATTTTTCCCGTTTTTCCTACTGGGTTATTACATAGACCAGAATAAATTCGTAACTTTTCTTTCTTCGCAAAAGCTGAGAATTTTATCTCTGATGGTTTTAATAATCTCTTTTTTATTTGTGTTTTTTAATATTGAATATATATATCAATTTAGGGGTTTCTTAACCGGACGCAATTCTTATGAAGTTTTAAAACAACCTATATACGGTGGTTTTTACCGTATGGTTTTTTATCTTTTAGCCGTTATATTATCAACAGCGTGCTTGTTTATTGTCTCTAAGTCGAAAACAATTTTCACTATAATTGGGCAGAGAACCTTACAAATATATATTCTACATATGCCTTTCATATATATATTACATCATTTTCATTTCACCGAGTGGTTAGTGTCCATCTCTCAACAACATTGGCTAAAGTTATATATTCTTTTTTCTATACCGATGGTAATATTTTTATCTTTCAAACCTTTAGGTTGGCCTTTTCACTTCATAATGCGATTGAAATTTAAAAGTTTATTAAAAGCAGATAATAAAAATCCGGGCTAGAGTGTTAGCACCGGATTATTTTAATAAGCGATTCTGTTTATAGTTCTTTGATCTTAAGCAGGTCAACTGGTAGGAAAATCTCACCTGTATCTGTGTACTTCATGGTGACTTGATCGCCTTCTTTTAAATAAATAATAAGAGGCTCTTTTTCAGATGACATGGTGTAGTTTTTCCCATCGTCTAGTAAGAAGGTGACGGTTGTATAATCACCGGTCTTTTCCTTATACACCCTTTTCACTTTACCTGTTGACTCTTTCTTTTCTTGCTTTGATGAACTATTGACGGTACCACCGCCTTTTTGAAGAGCTGTTTTATAGGCTCTTAGTGCTTCATTTGGTGTAGAAGCGTATGCGGCGATCTCAGGATTGGCTGCCGAAACAATAAAGTAGTTTTGCAGGAACCCGTTTGAATCGAGAACAGGTGTAAGCCAGCTGGCTTCCCCGTAGAAATTATAAAGAA
Organism: Bacillus sp. G402; assembly: GCF_051172515.1. Taxonomy (NCBI): domain Bacteria; kingdom Bacillati; phylum Bacillota; class Bacilli; order Caryophanales; family Bacillaceae; genus Bacillus; species Bacillus sp. G402. The sequence goes on along the minus strand of NZ_JBPIZC010000002.1, from coordinate 868,149 downwards.
TCGGCATGCGGCCCTTCCATTTCTTCTCGATAAATCGTTTCTCAATAATTTGCAAAGCTCCCTGTGAATCCATGTAGGATTCTTCAAGATTACCCGTATAATACGTAGCTTTTCCTGTTCGGGCATTTGTCAGTGCATACCCGAGCATGGAATCAACGCCCTCTTTTGGACTGGTGAAATCTGTGAAGTAATACATATCCCCTTTTGAATCAAACACTGGACTTACATTGGCTTCCGTTCCCTCGTCTGAAGGCAGTTTCACATCTGATTTTCCAAACATACTGTTCCAGAAACCATGAACATAGTTGCCGAAGTAACTATTTTGCAGACTGACGGCCTCTGGCGAAACAGCGCCATCAATAAAGGCTGGTACTTTGTCTAAGGAATATTTCTTCGTTTCACCCGTTTTGGCATCCACAACAACCACACCTGAAGCTTTAAACCCGTTTCGTGCAGAGATGAAATCTCCAAATGTTTGGATGTAATAAGGCTTGCCATCATCATTGATCTCGAGCTGCGTATCTCCATAGAAAATCAAATCTGGATACTGAAGACGGATATGCCGCTCAATTTCCTTATTGAAATAGGAAGAAGGCGTATAGACCATCTCGGTTTTCACAAACTTTGGATTGGCAGATGAGTCGGTCGCACTTAATGTAAAGTAACCTGGTGTGCTACCAGAACGAATCCATTTAAAGAAATCGGAGAACTCGACGGGTGCGATATACACATACTCACCATTGACCTTCTGAATTTGCAAGCTGCCCAGCTCGTAGTAGCTCGTGTTTGGCACCTGTCCGAACGATTTCTTCATCTTATTGCGAGCAAATTGCGGTGGTACACTCGCAGGTGTTTCTGTCTCATCAAACGCTTTGATTTCGACTTTTTGATCCATCTTAGACACGTCGAATTTCTCATTTGCATTGAATAGAAAAGCGGTTGCCATATAAACACCGAGCAACAATAATATGAGAAATAAAACGCCCTTGATCTTCCGCTCCAATCCCACTGATAAAAAGGTACCTGCTGCTGTCACAACAAGTCCAATGAGCCACAGTGATGATGGGTTGCGGTCTAAATTGGTGATGTAGTAGAAGCCGAAAATCCCGATGATGAACAGCAGGGCAAGTCCTGCAATCCACATAAGGGGCACCTGTTGTTCGGTCCCTTTCTTTCTAACGATCAACCTGAGTGGTGTGAGCAAAAGGGTCAAGACAAGACCGATCACAACCGAAAATAACAACATATATCCCACAAACAGATCTCCTTTCAAATCAATCACTCTTTTAGTATATACGAGTGAGACAGGGAAAAGATTCACCGGATAGAAGGTTCATTTAAATGCCGATCGAGTCGATGGCGGATTGAACATCTTCTTTCAGCTCAAAAAATGTGAGTCTTTTTTCGATTTTTTCGATTAAGGCGTCAATGGCTTCACCTGACATATGGGTTTGGATGTTCCTTTGATGTTTGTACACGTTAATCAGAAGGTCATCAATCAGATCTACTATTTTTTTGGCTTCTTGGCGATCCTCTGCAAATTCATTTTGAAGTTGATGCCGGATGGCTCTAATCAGCGCTGTTTTCTGTTCTTCTTTGATCTTTGCCTTCAAAGCAGCTAGCTCTGCTGGTGTCATGTCTTCCGTGTTAAAGTTTGCTTGAGAGAAGATGGAGCTAGATGTATGCGTATCTGTGACTCTCTGCAAAAAACGATCTGCGTCTGTTGGTTGTTTCTTTGAAAATTCCATTTGTCGTACTCCTTAAGAAATCCCCATATTCTTGGCAAGGGTTGTATCTGCATCGTGGTATTGTTTTCCTAGCTGGCTCATATCATCTGATATTGAGTCCATCCACCTTTTCATATCCATCGCATGATCAATCGCTGCATCATACTTTTTGACCGAATAGAACTCATTTTCAAGACCCTCTGTTTTTAAGTGGCGAATGACAGCATCCACATCTGAAGCCGTCAGCTGGTCATACGAACCAAAACCGACAATTTGTTTGTATCTTGAACGAACGCGTTCCACCGATTGATCCACTTTGTCATCGAGTTTCTCAATTTTACGAATGATTTGCTGCATATGGTGCTCGGCATATGTGGAGAATGCACGACCTGTGTTCATAAGAACATGCGACTTGATTAAAATCGCTACCACACTTTGCGGGTGAACATTTGATTGGCTCAATTGATGTAACATGGCGGCAGTGAGAGAAGGGTTTTTTCTCAACATATCATCAATGGTTTGAACGGAGCCATCTGACGAAAAGGAATACCGGTCTAAGCCATGGCTGCCGGCGAGGGCTTCAAGAAATAAATTCGCATCAAGTGAAGGATTCACACTCATTGCCCGATTGAGGAGATTTTTCATAAATTGGACGGCTTTTGAGGAGTCCTCAGTGTAATCGACGCCTTCAGGTAAAGCGGCATCATACATCACTTTCACACGACCGATTTCTGTCGTATGACGATTTAAGAGAGATAGCCCGTCATTGAGATTGATATATTCTGTTAATCTATTGCGGTAATCACCTTTTAATGCTTTGGCTTGCAGACCATCCGATAGATTTGGGTAAATATTCGGATTCTCAAAGGTGACCCCGCCTTTAATAAAATCATTTTTGACAAGAACATAAGAAGCATTTGACCCGCCAAGTGAATGCCCTGTCACATACATCTTCGCATTCGGCATTTTCTTATGGATCTCTTTCGCATACCGGTCCGCTTGCACCATTTGATTCTCTGCGCCGTGTTCAAAAGGGATATTTTTAATCAAATACTTCGTATCTGAAATCAACCAATCTTGTACAATCTCATTTGTATAGGTCGTTGTCCCTGTCGTCATCTTCGTCGTCACTTTCTTTGACGTCTCTGACTGGCTAAAAGGAGGCAGCATTGTCAAAATGGTAGAAAGAAGATCATCTGACTCTTTTTTTCCATGTTTTTTAATGGTATCTTTATATTGGCCTGCGCCAATCGGTTCTGACCCGCGGTAGGCGATGACGGCGTTTTTGATTTTGGTGAGGTCTTTTCCTCCATCGGAGCGCTCAAAATCTTCTTCTGATACAAGGGTTAGTGAGTTAAGACCTTTTTTTGTTTCTTGGTGGTCAACAACATACATTATTTTACCATTTTTCAAGTGTATATCTTTAGAATTTTCATAGTTGAAGATATCATAAGATGCTGATGATATTTCATTATATTCTTTATCGCTAAGTTGATTAATTGCATAATTTTTGGTCAACATTTACACTCCTGTAATAATTATCATGTATATTATAAGATATTGTATGATAAATATCTATAAAAAAAGGTATAAAAACCTATCGATTGAATATTTAAAAGGTGGGATAATTTTTGTGAAAAATACATTTAAGGTTGTACTGATTGTTTTGATTACTATCGTTTTTATTCTAGTATTATCACTTGTTTTTCAAAAAGATAAAGAAAAAAAATTGAATGAATCAGAAGGTGAAACAATCGTGAAAGAGAAGAACGATTTAAAACAAGCAAAAGAATTCGCAGAAGAAATGAAACCGAAAGTAGAGGAACGTTTACATAAAATAGATATTCACAACTTTATTAAAACCATTACGTTCGATAAGGGAGTAAATGTTAATCCAATGGGTTATATAATAATTAGAGGATATATTAATGGTAACCCAGAAAAGTATGACTTCTCTGCATCATTAGAATATCGATCTAAGGAAGTAGGTACCATGACTTTTTCTCCTGAATTATCTTATCGATTTAAAGACTGGGATAAATTCAAAGATGAACCTGAACTAAAGGAAAACTATCTTAAAAGACTCTCCGAAAAAGAACGTGAACAGTATCTTAAAGATATTGGAGAAAAATAATAAAGCAGGTAATCACCTACCTGTTTTTTATTTTGTCAATTTCATTAGTCGATGGATTAAAAATCCATTAAGGAGTTTTGCTTTTTATGAGAAATACAATGAAGTTTTCTATTATAATTGTGGCCGTCATCATTTCAGTAACTGTTTTTATTGTAGAGTACATTAATAAGAGTCTGTCAGATGAAGTAGTGGAAGAGAAAAGTGATCAGGAAAAAGCAGAAGATTTTGCAAAGAAGATGAAACCTAAGGTTGAAGAGCACTTACACAAAAGAGATATTCATCACTTTATCAAAACCATAACGTTTGAAAAAGAAGTGACCATCAATCCTATGGGGGATATTATAATCGATGGCTATATAAATAATGAACCGGAGAAGTACGGATTTTCAGCTTCTTTACAATATAGAGCTAAAAAAATAGGTTCAATGAGTTATGATCCTGAGTTGTCATATCGTTTTAAAAATTGGGATAAATTTAAAGATGAACCAGAATTAAAGGAAAACTATCTTAAACGACTCTCTGAAAAAGAACGAGAGCAATATCTAAAGGACATTGGAGAAAAAGAGTGAAGCAGGTGTCTACTCACCTGTTTTATTTTTTTATTATCATTAATTGAGAAGTATTGATTGTAAGGAGTGTTGCGTTGTATGAAAAATACTTTAAAACTTGTATCTGTTTTGGTCGTTATCATCATTGTCTCAGTGACTTCGTTAATCACTCAGCACAATAAGCAAAGTAAACCAAATGATGTGGTAAAAGAAAAGAGCGATCAAGAAAAAGCAGAAGAGCTTGCAGAAAAAATGAAGCCTAAAATAGAAGAATGTTTACGCAAAGAAGACATCCATCACTTTATTAAGACCATAACGTTTAAGAAAAGAGTAACTATTGATCCGATGGGCTACATTGTAATTAGAGGATATATAAATGATGAACCGGAAAAGTACGGTTTCTCAGCTTCTTTACAATATAGAGCTAAAAAAATAGGTTCAATGAGTTATGACCCTGATTTATCAGACCGCTTTATAGATTGGGAAGAATATAAAGATGAGCCGGAAGTGAAAGAAAATTACCTTAAAAGTTTTACTAAGGAGGAACTTGAACAGTATCTGAGAGACATTGGAGAAAAAGAGTGAAAAATATCCGTTAGCCGTATGTTCTTTAAAAAACGATGACCAAAGTAATATGCTATCATTCCCCTAACAACACTTACAAACAAGGGAGAGTTTTCAAACATGGCAAATAAAAAGAAATTGATCTTGGATGTAGACACTGGAATTGATGATGCGATTGGTATTTTGCTTGCAGTGAAAAGTAAGCGGTTTGATATGTTGGGGATCACAACGGTGTGCGGGAATGTGTCTGTTGAAGCGGCTACGTTGAATACGTGTAAAGTGCTTGAGCTGGTTGAGGCAGAGGAGATCCCTGTCATCAAAGGTGCAGTAACGCCTCTTTTGAGAGCTCCTCATTATGAACATCGGGTGCATGGGGAGGATGGAATTGGCGGCGCTTTAAAGGACGCCCGGCCTAAGAAGACCGCAGATGAAGGTTTTGCGCCTGATTTTATCATTGACCAAGTGCTGAAGTATTCGAAGCAGGTTACGCTCGTGTTGACAGGGCCGTTAACGAATTTAGCCCTTGCGGTAAAAAAATGCCCTGAGCTGATCCATCATGTGAAAGAAGTCATTTTTATGGGGGGTGTCGTGAAGGGACAGGGAAATGTCACACCGGTTGCGGAATTTAATACATATGCAGATCCAGAAGCGGCGAAATTGGTGCTGGAGGCTGGTTTCCCTTCATTGACTCAAGTAGGGCTGGATGTCACAAGACAGGTCTTGTTAACGGATGAGAGAATTAATGCCATTCAAAATGAAACGTTAGCCAGTTATATCAGAGAGAGCACAAGCATTTACCGCCAGCGCTATTTTGAGCGGAATGGGGTGTGGGCATGTGCCATGCATGATCCGCTTGCTGTAAGTCTTGCAATTGATAAACAACTTGTGAATACACAGGCTTTTCATGTAGAAGTGGAGACGAAGAGTGAGTTCTGCGATGGTCAAATGATATGTGATTTTCAGCACCAATGGGGAAAAGATCGCAATCTTCGAGTGTGTATGGATGTAGATGCTGAAGGGTTTTTTGATTTAATGATCAAAGTCTTGAATTCTTAAAAAAGAAGTCTGTGCAAACAGGCTTCTTTTTTATAAGATGGGAACATGAGGAAATGTATGCGCTCACATGAATGAGGAAGGAGTGAAGTCAATTGGCTTCTGTCAGTTTAAGTAGTATGGATAAGATAAGGGCAGCAAGCAGAGGATTGCCGCCAAAACTGAAAGCAATTGCTGAGCACATTACAAGTGAGCCCCGCGACATCATCCATTTGTCGATTGTCGAGCTTGCCAAAAAGACAGCGAGCTCAGAGGCAACGATATTTCGTCTTTGTAAAAGGCTTGGATTTGAGGGGTATCAAGATTTGAAGATTGCTATTGCCCAGGAAATAGACCAAACGAAGCCTGATTATGTAGATGAAGAGATGAGTCTTGACGATGATACTGCCGTTTTTATGCAAAAGGTATTTCAGGCAAACATCACTGCATTAAAGGATAGTTTTCAATTGTTGAATCCAGAAGATGTAGAAAAAGCCGTACAATTAATCCATGGGGCAGAGCGCTTAGAGTTTTATGGCAGTGGTGGGTCTGGCCTCATCGCCACAGATGCTTTCCACAAATTTATGAGAACAGGCATCAACTGTATTGTTCATACAGATTCTCACTTTCAAGCGATGTCGGCAGGTCTGCTTGATCAAAAGAGCACAGTGCTTGGTATATCTCATTCTGGTCGAAATAAGGATTTACTGGATGCGATGAAAACAGCCAAGGAAAAAGGAGCGAAAACCATTGGCATTACAAGCTATCAGCGTTCTCCATTGAGTCAGCTTGCAGATGTCACGCTGTATACATCAACGCAAGAAACGGCTTTCCGAACGGAAGCGATGTCTGCTAGGCTTGCCCAGCTTACTGTGATTGATGTGCTATATTTTGCGCTTGCACATTTAAGGCAGCAGGAAACATTAACAAACTTAAAGCAAATGAGAGAAACCATCTCTCAAAAAAGAGTGTAATGGTTTCAAAAATAAATTTTTCTATTAGTGAAAAATGCTGTTGTGGTAACGATTCTAAGGTTTTAAATGAAAATTATTTTCTTTTTGATCGTTGAATGTCGAAAAAAATATTCCTATAATGGGATTTATCAGGTACACCGGCACCACGACACTTTATTTCAAATCAATGATTGGGCGTGATACAGATGAAGGGAAACCAGGCGGTAATTGGTTTGGATATTGGAACAACAAGTACAAAGGCGGTTCTATTTGGACCACAGGGGAAAGTCATATCAAAGCATTCTGTTCCTTATGACCTCATTCACCCCCAGCCAGCATGGGTTGAGCAGAACCCTGAACATATTTTAGATGCTGTGATTGCGAGTGTAAGAGGCGCATTGACGAAAGCAGCATTTGATGCAAAAAACCTCATAGGTGTGGGAATTAGTACGGCGATGCATTCCTTAATCGTCATGGATGAGAATGGAAAAGCATTAACAAACAGTATCATTTGGGCTGATAACAGAAGTGCAGAACAAGCGAAACGAATCATAACGGACTTAGATGGCTTTCAAATTTATAAAAGAACCGGAACACCGATCCATCCAATGTCACCGCTTTCAAAAATACGATGGATCAAGGAAATGACACCTGACGTCTTCAATCAGGCAGCAAAATTCATTTCCATCAAAGAGTATGTTCTTTATCATTTCTTCGGTCAGTATGTGGTCGATTATTCAATTGCATCAGCAACAGGACTGTTCCGATTGGAAACGCTTCAATGGGACGAGGAGGCCCTACGTATTGCAGGAATTCAGGTGAATCAGCTGTCTGAACTTGTTCCAACGACGCATCAGCTGCGTGGGCTTCAGCCAGAAATTGCGCTGCGAATGGGCATTGAAGAAGATACACCATTTGTTGTGGGTGCGAATGACGGTGTCCTAGCGAATCTTGGTGTTGGTGCGATTGGCAAAGGTGAGGTAGCAGTCACGATTGGGACAAGTGGTGCAGTACGTACAGTCGTAGATCAGCCGATTACAGATGAGCAATCAAGAACATTTTGCTATGCATTGACGGACAAGCACTGGGTAGTCGGAGGACCGACCAATAACGGCGGGATTATGCTGAGATGGCTGAAGGATGAATTTGGGTCGTCAGAGGTGGAGGTAGCGAAGCGTCTAAGTGTAGACCCTTACGATCTGATGATTGATATTGCAGAGAAGGTTCCAGCTGGCTCAGAAGGACTGCTGTTTCTACCATTTTTAACAGGTGAGCGTGCACCTTATTGGAATCCAAACGCAAGAGGCACGTTCTTCGGGATTGGTCTTCAGCATAAGCGCGAGCACTTTATTAGAGCCGTGTTAGAAGGCGTCATTATGAGTGTTTTCTCGATCGGTGTGGCACTAAGAGATTTAACAGGTCCAGCGAAGGATGTCCGGGCTTCTGGTGGATTTGCGAGATCCCCGCTATGGAGGCAGATTTTGGCGGATACGATGGGCAGAGAAGTGCTCGTTCCAGAAAGCTACGAGGCTTCCGCACTTGGGGCGGCTGTCCTTGCACTTCATAGTTTAGGTCATATGGAAGAGATAGAAGAAGTACAGGAATGGATTCGTATTTCTGCTCGCCATGAACCAAATATGGAGAACAACGAAACATATATAGAGCTATTTTATTTATATGAGCGTCTCTATGACAAACTGAAGGATGAATTTGATGTCATTAGTGCGTTGCAATTAAAACAAAATCGTTAAACATCGGGGAAAAGGTGGGAGAACATGCTTTTATTCATTGTGATTGCGGCGATTGTCCTTTTACTCATTCTCATTACAGTCGCTAAGTTGAATCCGTTTGTGAGTTTGATTATTACCTCTATGCTAGTAGGTTTTGCTACAGGAATGGATTTACAGGAAATCATTCAATCGATTAAAACGGGATTAGGGAACACGTTATCATTACTGGCGATAGTGCTAGCGCTTGGGACCATGCTTGGGAAAATGATGGCCGAGTCAGGGGGCGCTGAGCGGATCGCTCAAACACTCATCAGTCGTTTTGGGACGAAGAATGTGCATTGGGCGATGATGTTTGTAGCCTTTATCGTGGGGATACCTGTCTTTTTCCAGGTCGGATTTGTTCTTCTCATTCCTTTACTCTTTACCATTGCGATTGAAACGGGCATTTCGCTTGTGACGATTGGGATTTCATTAATCGCAGGCTTGTCTGTTGTGCATGGGTTAGTCCCGCCTCATCCAGCTGCAATGGCAGCAGTAGGCATCTATCATGCCAACGTGGGGAAAACGATTTTCTTTTCAATCATCGTCGGTTTGCCAACAGCTATTATTGCTGGACCGTTGTATGGTAAGTGGATTGGAAAGCGAATACATAAACCAGTTCCAGAGCTGCTCAGAAAGCAATTCACGGAACGACATGCTGATCGGAAGCTTCCTGGTTTTGCGAATACGATGTTTACCATTTTGGTGCCGGTCATTCTTATGTTGCTTGCCACGTTGGCGGACATTATTTTGCCAGAGGATAGTATGTGGTATCAGATGTTCAAGTACATTGGAGATCCCATAACAGCTTTATTGATTGCGACAGTGTATTCTTTCTTTAGTCTTGGCTTTATACAAGGGATGAGCCGTGACCGAGTGCTGTCATTCAGTAACGATTGTTTGGGACCGATCGCTTCCATTCTGCTTGTGATTGGTGCAGGCGGAGCGTTCAATAATGTACTGATCGATTCAGGCGTTGGGGATTATATTGCTGATTTAGCCAAACACTCCCCAATCTCACCGATTTTACTTAGCTGGCTGATTGCTGCGGTTATTCGTGTGGCAACAGGATCAGCTACAGTATCCATGATGACAGCGGCCGGAATTGTAGCCCCAATCGCTGCATCCATGCCGGATGTGAGCAGAGAGCTGCTTGTTTTAGCAACAGGAGCGGGTTCACTGATTTTGTCTCATGTCAATGACTCTGGTTTTTGGCTGATCAAAGAGTATTTTGGTATGACCATCAAAGAGACGTTCTTGACTTGGACGGCTATGGAGACCATCATTTCCGTTAGCGCCATTGCATTTATTATGATCATTAATATGTTTATATAACGGCACAACAGCTCAATCCTTCGGAATTGGGCTGTTTTAGCTTGTTGTTATGCCGCTTTTGACAATTTAGGATAAAATAATGATATTGAGCTATGGGAGGCGGACACGATCGAACCTTTAAAACATGTATATAATGAACCATTTATTCAACATTTAGCAGAAAAACTGGCGCAAGCGTCAACTGTATTTGATGCTGATCACTTTCAGCAGCTCGTGTTTCAAGAGGATTGGGAGCAGCTGGAGTTAAAAGGACGAATGAGAAGAGTGACTGAATCGATGCACGCCTGTCTGCCTGTGGATTATGAGAAGGCAATCGATGTACTGCGTCAGACAGCACCGCATTTTACAGGGCTCAGTGCGCTTGTATTTCCAGACTACGTCGAGACATATGGTGTTGACCATTGGGATATCTCGATCAAAGCACTTGAATTCTTTACACCGTTTTCCACTGCTGAATTTGCCGTTCGACCTTTTCTCATTCAAGATCAAGAGAAAATGCTGGCGCAGATGCTTGTGTGGTCACAGGATCAAAATGAACATATTCGCCGTCTCGCTAGTGAAGGATGCAGGCCTCGTTTGCCGTGGGGATTATCCGTCCCTGCGCTGAAAAAGGACCCTTCTGTCACGCTGCCCATTTTAGAAAATTTGAAGTCAGATTCGGCCAAGTATGTGCAAAAAAGTGTAGCGAATCATTTAAATGATATTTCTGCAATTCAGCCAGACCTCATGAAGCAAATGGTCAAAAGCTGGTATGGAACCAATGAACATACAAACTGGATTGTCAAACATGCATCCCGTACGTTATTGAAAAAAGGCGATCCAGATATCATGGCTTTATTTGGCTATGGAGATGATCCGTCTATCCAAGTAACGGATTTGAAGGTGACGCAAGCCCCCGTTCGTATTGGAGAGAAGCTGACCTTCCATTTTATTCTTCAGGTTGATAAGCCATTAAAGCTGCGCGTAGAGTATGCCATTGATTACGTGAAAGCTCGTGGTACACGCAATCAAAAGGTATTTAAAATCACAGAATTTGAAACAGGATCGGCGCTGCATAGAGAATTTGTCCGGTCACAGTCGTTTCAAAATATGACAACGAGAAAGCACTATGAGGGCATTCATACATTAACCATCATCATCAACGGCATCCCAAAAGCGTCTGTTGATTTCGAAGTCGCAGCAGCTGCTCATGAAAAAACCCGCCACTGAGGCGGGTTTCAGCGTGTAGACAAACCCTCGCATTCGGTGTCATTCCTGCGCGCTGGTGCTCACGAATGTCAAATTCGCTCCGCGCCAGTACTCGTCCTTCCTAGGGCTGCAAAGGTTTTCTATCACGCTGAAAAGAAGACAAAGGGCTAAAATCAAGTTCATTTTAGCCCTTGTCAACAATTTGATACCCGCCATTGAGGCGGGCTTTGCTTGCGTTTCTAAGCTTTCTTTTTCATTAAGAATGAAGCAATGATGGCGGCTGCTAAGAAACCGATACTGATAATCGAGCTAGGTAAGTTCTCTGGTCTGAATAGGAACAGAACAAAACTGACACTGAGTACAAGACCAGCAAATAAAGTGAAATACGGAAATAACCATACTTTGAAATACGGCTCCTGCGGATATCTTGGACGCAGTTTCAAATGAGCCAGACAGATGCTGATCCAAATAAGAGAAACCGCAAAACCAGGAATAGCCAGCATATAGCTGAAAATTTGATCTGGGTACAAGTAAGCAAAGAATGTTCCGATTAAAAGAAACAGAACGGTCACCCATAAACTTAAAATAGGTACACCTCTTTTGTTGACCTGTGCCAGCTTTTTTGGACCGCCGTCTGATTTAGATAGAGAATGAATCATTCTCGTCGTGCCGTAAATACCAGAGTTGGCGGCAGATAGAACGGCTGTAATTAAGACGAAATTAATGAAGTGAGATGCCCCCTGCATGCCAGCTGCTGAAAAGACTTGGACAAAAGGACTGTTATTCGGATCAATTTGATTCCAAGGAATGAGTCCACAAATAATCAAAATCGGCAGTGTGTAAAACAAGATGATGCGCCACATCATACTTTTGACAACACCAGGTAACACCTTTTCTGCATCCTTTGTTTCTGTAATGGTCAGCCCGATCAATTCAGAGCCTCCATACGAGAAGATCACCACTAATAATGAGGCAAAGACAGCACCCCATCCGTTCGGCACAAAGTTTTGGTAATTGGTGAGAACAGGCGTGCTTTGTTCGCTCGGAATGATTCCAAATAATAATGCAGCACCGAGAATAATAAACACAATAATAACGAAAATCTTCATTCCAGCGAACCAAAACTCAATTTCACCGAAGTATTTTACATTATTTAAATTAATTCCGATGACTAAGAGTGAGCAAAGTAAACATAAAGACCATAAAGGTACGTTTGGCATCCAATATTGAAGTAAACTCCCCGCTGCAATGATTTCAATGACACATACAGTGAGCCACATAAAACAGTAAACCCATCCGACAACAAATGAAAAACGTTGACCAAGCGCAATCTGTATGAGGTCGCGAAGGTTGTTCCCCGGGTAGACGATGGCCATTTCAGCTAAAGCCGCCATGACAATGAGAAGAAGCAATCCAGCAAATACATAGGAAAAGATAACTCCAGGACCTGCTAAGCCGATTGTATCGGCACTTCCTTTAAAGATTCCTGTACCAATGACCCCGCCCATCGCAATCATGCGAATATGACGCGGCGATAAAAGCTTTTTTAATTCGTGTTGTTCCTGATTCGCGCTCATGACGTTCTCCTTTTTTAAAATGCTTATGTTCCATTTTCTTTTTTCGAGAGGCCAGTGTCAATATAAAAAAAGAGATTTTTCAGACAAAATAGGCGGTTGATTCTATCAAATGAGCCGTTTTCTTCCATAAATCCTTTCCATGACCCATCCCCAAAATCTGAAACTTCGTGAAAAAATGATCATTTGCCTTCATTCTGACATAAACAATTTTCAGTTTTTGTCGATATATCTTTTGTGTTACTAAAGTCCTAATAAAGAATTGTTTATAACTGTAAAATATTTCAAAAAAGTATGGAAGAATGAAAGGAGTTATTGAAGATGTTTATGAGAAAAGCAAGTGATTCATCGTCGGGAGCCCTTCTAAGTGAAAGCAGTCAATTAGTTGAACGAATTGAGAAGGGAGATTTTTCAGCCAGAATTGATACTGCTGCATTCTCTTCTAGTCAAACAATAGAAGCAGTGGCTCAAATAAATGAAGCGTTACAAAAGATGCAAGAAGCGCAAGAAGATATTCATATGCGTATGAATTTAGTGACAAAAGCCATTCAAGTGGGTCTATGGGATATGACGGTTGTAGCAGGAGATCCTGTGAATCGAAAAAACGAATTTACCTGGACAGATGATTTCCGCAGAATGCTAGGTTTTCAAAATGAAAACGATTTTCCGAATGTCTTAGACAGCTGGGCATCTCGAATTCATCCAGATGAGCAGGAATACACTTTGAATGCATTATCTACGCATTTATTGGATCATTCTGGCCGTACACCGTATGATATCGAATATCGTCTGATGTTGAAAAATGGCGAGTATCGCTGGTTCAAAGCAACTGGAACGACGATTCGAGATCGAAATGGGGTACCTCTTCGTGTGGCAGGGGCTCTTTTTGATATTCATGATCAGAAATTGAAAGAAGAAGAGCTACAAGCATTCGTGACAAGATATGACTTGATCAACCGTGCGCTTGTGGAAGCTCCTTGGGATATGGTTGTAGAGGCTGGTGATTCTGTCAATCCAAACAATGAATTCTGGTGGTCTCCACAGTTTAGAAAAACGCTTGGTTTTACAGATGAAAAAGATTTCCCGAACGTGTTGAGTAGCTGGAGTGATCGTTTGCACCCTGAAGATAAAGAATCGGCTCTCCAAGCCTTTTCGGATCACTTAAATGACCACTCTGGCCGTACGCCATTTGACATTGATTATAGATTGCAGAGTAAAAATGGCGAGTACCGCTGGTATCATGCGGGCGGTGAAACCATTCGTGATGAGAAGGGTGTCCCTTTACGTGTTGCAGGAACGATTCGTGATATTACGTTAGAAAAAAATAAAGAAAAAACAGCCAATGAAATGGCTTCCCAAGTAGAGCAGCTTTCAAGTTCTATTAGTGAAATGGTATCTGGCATCAGTTCTGTGACAAACCAAGCACAAGAGCTTGCTGTCGCCCAAGAGCAGTCAACGTCTGCTGCTAATCTGGCGAAAAACAGTGCAGATGAGACGAAGAACATTTCAGACTTGATCAAAGAAGTGGCAAACCAAACGAATCTGCTTGGTTTGAATGCCGCAATTGAAGCGGCAAGAGCAGGCGAGCAGGGCCGCGGTTTCTCAGTCGTTGCCGATGAAGTGCGTAAGCTAGCGCTTCATAGTGCCAATGCGACAGAAAATATCGAATCTAGTTTAACTGAAATGAAAACACAAATCGATCAAATTCTTGAAAATATCTCCAATATGACAGCTCTTACGCAAACACAGGCTGCTTTGACAGAGCAAGTGAACGCTTCAGTTGATGAAGTGAATCATATGTCTCAGCGTCTAGTGGCATATTCAAAGAGTATCTAATGTCAAAAAACCGCCTTTTCATCAGTGAAGTGCACCCCATATATTAGACACAGTCTAACATTTGGAGGTGCTTTTCTTTTGGCTAAATTTACAATTGAAGATAAAATCAAAGCGGTAAAACGATACCTCGTTGACCGCGAACCCCTGCTTGGAATTGCAAAACAGATTGGCGTGCACAAAAGCATACTTCAATATTGGGTCAGAAAGTATCAATATCATGGCGAAAAAGCTTTTTCAAAGTCATATACAAATTATCCAGTCCAATATAAACTAGACGTACTTGATTATATGAATGAACATGGGACGTCTATCTTGGAAACAGCTGCACTCTTTAACCTGCCTTCTGATACCACGCTTTGGAACTGGAAGCGCATCTTGAAAACACAAGGAGTAGACGCCCTTCAATCTAAGAAAAAGGGGCGTCCGTCTATGAAAAAGAAAACTGGAAAACAAGACATAACGAAAGGTTCAATGGAAGCTTTACAGGCAGAAGTAGAACATTTGCGCATGGAAAATGAGTATTTAAAAAAGTTGAATGCCTTAGTTCAAAACAAGGAACAATCACCAAACAAGACAAAGCGCAAGTAGTCTATGATTTAAGGCATCAATATCCGGTGAAATCACTTCTTAAGCTCGCATGTATTCCACGCAGTACCTACTATTACTTGATCAAGCATTTAGATCGTCCTGATCAGGATGTCGAACTGAAAAAGATGATTCAAACCATTTATCAGGAACATCAAGGACGTTATGGATATCGCCGGATTCGTGATGAACTAATCAACCGAGGACAAAAGGTAAATCACAAAAAAGTCCAGCGCATCATGAAAGTTCTATGGCTAAAATGCATGGTCCGAGTGAAGAAATATCGTTCATACAGAGGCACAGTGAACAAAATAGCGCCTAATATATTGGCTCGTCATTTTCAAGCTGATAGGCCAAATGAGAAATGGGTCACAGATATAACGGAGTTCAAGTTATTTGGTCAGAAGCTCTATCTTTCGCCCATATTAGATCTATTTAATGGTGAAATCATTACCTATACAGTCGGTTCAAGACCTGTTTATTCACTCGTCTCAACGATGCTTCATCAGGCGTTCAATCGTTTAGATGAAGATGAGAAACCAATGATACATTCTGATCAAGGATGGCATTACCAAATGAAGCAATATAGACACGACTTAAAAAAGCGTGGGATTACACAGAGTATGTCCCGAAAAGGTAACTGTTACGATAACGCAGTTATCGAGAACTTTTTTGGTATCTTAAAGTCTGAATTTCTATACCTAAAAAAATTTGAGAACATCGAACACTTCAAGCAAGAACTTGAACAATATATTGACTACTACAATCACACACGTATAAAGACAAAACTAAAAGGCATGAGTCCGATACAATATCGAACTCATGCCTCGAAAGCTGTCTCATAAAAAAACGCGTCTAAATTTAGGGGGTCACTTCACAGAAGGCGGTTTTTTAATTAAGCATGATCTGCTGGGAAAACAATACCGGCGTCTTTCCTAGCGGCTTCAAGAACCTTCATGACAGAAAGACTGTCATCAAGCCATTCATAACATTTTTCGACATTTCCGGTTTCAATGATATGCTGAAATGCCTCTGCTTCATAAAACAGGCGGTTTGAATTGGTTTGTGCATTGAGTGAAGTGACTTGGTCTCCTATATGCAGCAACACTTCCTCACAGCCATTCGCACCATTTTTCACATGCAGGAACCCTTTTTCCCCTTGAATCAAAGCGAAATTCATACTGCTTGTATCTTTGCTGCCAACACTTGTGGCGATGAAATCATTGTAAGTAAAAGTTAAAACACCAGATGTGTCGATGCCGTTTGGATGGCGGTTGGCCTGGTAACGAACGTCTTTCGGTGAACCAAATAGATTCATAATGAAATGAACATTGTATATGTTAATATCCATGAGGGCACCGCCAGAAAACTCTGGGTTAAAGACATTCGGCGTTTCCCCGGCGAGCAGCTGATTATATTTACTTGAATATTGACTATAGTTACATTGAACGAGTTTGATTCTGCCTAATTGATGAAGGTGTTTTTTGATTAAATGATAGTTGGGCATATGAACGGTCGTAATGGCTTCAAATAGGAAGAGCTGCTTTTCCTTTGCGAGAGCGATTAAGGCTTCTAGCTCTTTCACATTAGAGGTAAAAGGCTTTTCGCAAATCACATGTTTTCCGTGTTTCAATGCAGCCGTGGCATGCTCGCTATGTAAACGATTGGGTGATGCGATATATACCGCTTCTATGTGGGGATCTTCTAACATAGCGGTTAAATCCGTATAAGTCGTTTGCACCCCAAATTGATCTGCGAGTTTCTTTGCCGTAGCTTCCTTTCTTGAATAGACAGCGTGGCAAGAAGCACCTTCAAGCTGTTCAATTGCCTGGAGGAAACCTTCAACAATCACACCTGTTCCAATGGTTGCTATTCTCATTCTATTCATAACCCCTTTCATGCGATTGATGTCACGTCAAGCTGTCTCTAGTATACCTGATGTTTTCATACAACGTGTACTTAACAGCTAGGCGCAGAGGGGTGCCAGTAAAAAATACCGGCACATCTTTGGCAGCCTCTACAATTAACTAATGTTAGCTAATGTTTGTTTCGTTAACAGTTGAATGGCCGCCTTCCTCTTTTTTAACTCTTGAATGGATTTTTGAATATCTTCTACTTTTTGTTCGAGCAGCTGTTCCGCTTCTGTTTTCGACTGTTTCTCGAATAGTGACGTGATAATTTCTCGAATTTCTTTGAGTGAGAAATCTAGCTTTCTTGCTTCAGTGATAAAGGATAGCATGAGTACATATTTTTTATCATATAAACGATAGCCGTTATGTGCTCTCTTAGGCTCGGGGAGCACACCCTCATTTTCATAAAAACGAATGGTTTCAATATGTACACCAGACATTTTTGACAATTTTCCTCTCGTAAATGTAATCATTCCCTGCACCTCCTTTCTTTGCTATCCATCATACAATTAGATTTGCTAGTTTCAAAATATTCTCCGATGAACATTTGTTCCTTTTCATACTGTTAAAATGACAGGTCTGTCCTATTCACAGCGGATTTCATAGAATAGGTTATAATAGATGAGGATGAAGTGATTTTTTGTTACAGATATGAACAAGTAGACAGTGTGAGAAAAAAACGATAGGCTGAAATAGGTACATAGTATGGTGAACAGCATGTGATCATGTAGATGATCACTCAAAATAGTGACAGCACGTTTTGCTGAGAAAAGGGGAGCAGTGAATGTATAAATTAGTCGCAATTGATATGGATGGTACGTTATTAAATGATCAGCATATGGTGCCGGATGAGGTGTTTGAAGCCATTCAACAGGCGAAGGCAGAAGGCGTTAAAATTGTTTTATGTACAGGCCGGCCGATTGGCGGGGTGCATCGCTATTTAAAAGAGCTGCAGCTTGATCAAGAGGGGGATTATGTCATCGCCTATAATGGAGCGCTTGTACAAAACAGCCATACAAATGAAGTCGTATCAGAATTAACTTTATCCTATGATGATTTGACTTCTTTATATGAACTGAGCCGTCAGCTGGATACACCTATGCATTATTTCGATTCAGCTCATCTATACACACCAAATCGGGATATTAGTGAATACACGGTACTTGAATCGTACTTAACGAAATTGCCGCTTAAGTATTTACCTGTCGAAGAGGCAGACCCATCCATGAGACTTCCGAAGATGATGTATATTGATCAGCCAGAACGTTTGGGAAAGACGATACAAGCCATTCCATCTGAAGTGAAGGATCAGTACATGATGGTAAAAAGCACAGATTTCTTCCTAGAAATTCTTCATCCTGATGTGAGCAAAGGGAATGCCGTGAAGCTTCTAGCGCATGAACTGGGAATTTCTCGTGAAGAAGTGATGGCGATTGGTGACAATGGGAACGACGTGTCGATGCTGGAATTTGCAGGTTGTGGCGTTGCGATGGGAAATGCCATTGATGATGTCAAAGCAGTTGCGGATGTTGTGACAAAATCCAATAACGAAGCAGGAGTCGCACATATCTTGCATGAGCGAGTCATCGGAAAATAAAGAAAGAGCGGTCTACCAATGAGGTAGCCGCTTTTTTATATGTGTGAGAAAAAGTAAACAAGCATACGTCTGCTGTTCAAATTTGTTTTTTCGAGCATCGCCTTTACATGATCATGCACCGTATGAGGCGAGATAAATAACGTACTGGCAATTTCTTTTGTGGATTGTCCTTTTATTAAGCAGTCTAGGACGTTCATTTCTCTTTCTGTCAGCCGGTATGTTTTCGCTATATAAGGAAGAATGTCACTTGTTTGAGCTCGTTTAATATGAATCATGACAGCCTCTTCGTGCCCGGCTGCTTGTGCTAAACGAAATGCTTGAAGAGAGAGAAAACGCCCTGTCGGCATTCTGGTGATGCTGACCGCTGTTTGGTCACCGCCGCCATATAAAAGCTTAGCACCTAATGCTCTAAACGGACGGGGCATGATGGCACCGTCATGAATTTGCTCAAAGGTTTGGAAGGTGTGGAGCCAATGAAGTCCGGTTTCATTTCCATAAAGAAGATGGTAATCGTGTGAAAGAATGAGGAAGCCTTGGTGTTCCGCCGTTTCATCTTCTTCCGTTTCTCTTCTTTTAAAAAGTTCATCTCTCAGCTTGGCTGCGAGTGCTGGTGTTTGGCGACTAACCGCTTGTATATCTTGTTCATGAAAAGGTTCCTTCTCCTTTTTCCGATAAAGGCTGGCAATTCCCCAGCATTCACCTTGAATCACAAGGGCTGCCCGCAATTCATCTGCCCATCCGTTAGGCAACAAAATGTGCTGGTATCGACCACTATTGATGTATTCTCCGCTTTGGACGAGACTGGCAGCGTGGACAGGACCTTTCGCTAGATCTTCATGCTGGTGCACATCTTTTTTTAAATATTCATTTTGAAACAGTTCGTTATGTATGGCTTCAATCGGTTCATCTGTAAAAGAACCCGTCGAGAGGAGAGTAGCTGGATCAATGGTTGTGATACAGGCAGCATCAAAATCACAGATAGCAGCAAGTTCATCTCGAATGCTTTTTCTCAGCTGCTGAAAATGAGCGGCTGGATTGTTCATTTGATCTCCTCCTCAATATCCCTACTTTTAGGGATCGTTTTTTCTCATCTATCTTCTTACAATGAAGATAACATACCGTTAGTGTAAAGGAAACGAAGCAAAGCGGAAACTGGAGGAGAAGACATATGAGTGTAAATCAACATTGGCATGATCCTGTTGCTGAATCCTATGCAGCGACAATTGCACATAAAGTACCGGGCTATCATCTTTTGCATGAGCTGACAGTGGATAGAGTAGAAATCGATTTAATGGGAGCGGCTTCTCGCATGTTAACAGTCGGAGCAGGTGGGGGCGAAGAGATTATCAACATGCTTCAAAGAAATAAAGACTGGCATATCACAGGGGTTGATCCATCTCCAACCATGCTTGAGATGGCCAAGCGCAGAGTGGCACAGCTTCATATGCAAGATCGCGTCACATGGTATGAGATGGCCTTAGACAAAGTGCCGGTTGAAAAGTTGTACGATGCAGCAGTAAGTTTGCTTGTCATTCATTTTGTAAAAGATCAACTGACCTTTTTACAGGAGATCGCCCGCCGGCTTCAACCAGGGGCGCCTCTCGTGTTGGCGTTTATTCAAGGAGACCCAGAAACGCCTGCATTTCAGCAGGAGCTTCATATGCTTTCTCTATTCATGAATCGTCAAGGCTTGGGAAAGGAAGTGTTTACATCCTTCCGAGAAAGGCTGGGTGTCACAACATATCCCGTGTCTGAAGAAAAAATGACAGCACAATTAACCGAAGCAGGATTTCAAGACATCAGACCTTATTTTCAAGCGGGCATGATCAAAGGGATTGTTTGTAAAAGAGGCAATAGAAAGGCGGTTGGAAAATGAGGTCAAAAGTGATGGTGATAGGCGGTTATGGACATGTGGGGCAGCAAATATGTCTTCAATTAAGTGACGTGTATCCAGGCCAAGTCTTTGCGGCTGGCCGAAGTTATGAGAAGGCTGAACAATTTGCACGCCAAACAAATGGGCGTGTACGTCCATTTCAGATAGACGTCAGACAACCAATGGATACGGACTGGATGGATGAAACGAAACTCGTGATCATGTGTCTGGATCAAGATGACACGTCATTTGCTGAAACATGCTTACGATCAGGTATTGATTATCTCGATATTTCGGCAAAAGGAGCCTATATTGAGAAGCTAGCAAAGGTCCATCAACAGCAATTGAACGCAACGGCTGTGCTGAGCGTAGGTCTTGCACCTGGTCTCACCAATTTGCTTGCAGCGAAGGCGGCATCTATTCTGACCTCTGTGGAGCAAATTGATATTAGTATCATGCTTGGGCTAGGTGACCAGCATGGAAAAGCAGCTATTGAATGGACGCTTGATCATGTGCATACGGATTATGAGCTGACGAAGAATCATCAGCGAAAGAAAGTCAAAAGTTTTACTGGAGGGAAACGCATTGATTTTGGCAAAACGCTTGGAAAGCGGCAAGCCTATCAGTTTCCTTTCTCTGACCAGCAAACATTGCCTTCGACGCTCCATGTGCCTTCTGTGACAACAAGGCTCTGTTTTGATTCTGGTGTAGCGACACGTGCATTTGCTCTCACAAGGAAACTCGGAATGACGTCCCTTCTCACGATGCCGAAAATCAAGGAACGAGCCATTTCACTGATTCAATCTGCTCAAATGGGTACAGATCAATATGCAGTGAAAGTGGAAGCGGTAGGAATGAAGGGTAACGAAATTCATCAAGCAGCGCTTGGAATAAAAGGTCGCGATGAGTCTCAAGCAACAGCTCAAGTCGCCAGTGCTGTGGCACTGCATGTATTGAGCAAGCAGTTTCAGGCAGGAGTTTTTCATATCGAAGAATTATTTTCATTAGCGTATGAGAATGGTAATTTTGCGTTGGTGGATCAAAAAACGAACGAAAAGCACGCATTAGCATTGAGTGCCAGTCTTTTAACGGCATAAAAGAAAACGACAAAAGATACGCATCAGCTCAAAAGTACAGGTCAGTCATGTGGGCGCTTTATTCATGATCCGAAAACAATAGCTTGCTCGCCATGTAAATGGCCGAGAGGTGGAAGAGATTTAATCAAGGATTGTAGTCGGAGCTGATATAATGGTTACATTGGGCAAATAAATCTCAAGTGGGTGTTTACAAGTGTTAGATACAGAACAAGATGTAGTGAAGAATTATATAGATTCACCCCAAAAATTGAAAAATTTATATAGACGAGTATTGTTCGTTGTCAGTCTATCGCAAATATTTGGAGGGGCTGGAATAGCTGCAGGAATTACGGTAGGTGCCATTTTAGCGCAACAAATGCTTGGAACTGAAGCCTATGCAGGAGTCCCAATCGCTTTATTTACTTTGGGGTCAGCTGGGTCAGCTTTCATTGTAGGAAAGCTTTCGCAACGTTATGGACGACGCATCGGTTTATCGACAGGTTTTGTTGCTGGAGGGCTCGGAGCAATTGGCGTTGTGCTGGCAGCTATGATGAATAGTGTCATTTTATTATTTGCATCGCTCTTCATTTACGGAGCAGGAACATCCACGAACTTACAAGCGCGTTATGCGGGGACGGACTTAGCGAATTCTAAACAGCGTGCAACTGCCATTAGTACAACAATGGTCATGACAACATTTGGAGCAGTAGCAGGTCCGAATTTAGTTGAAGTGATGGGTAAATTTGCAGTGTCCATTGGTGTTCCAGCACTTGCCGGTCCTTTTATTTTATCAGCAGTAGCATTTATTGTAGCTGGTCTTGTCCTTTTTATTCTGTTGCGTCCTGATCCATTAGACATTGCCCGAAGAATAGCAACTTACAAAGCAGAACATGGTCATGGAAATAAAGCAGATGCTGCTGATAAAAAAACAGATAAAAAAGGGCTTACAGTAGGTGCCACAGTGATGATTTTAACTCAGATTGTCATGGTGGCACTCATGACCATGACACCGGTGCATATGCAGCATCATGGCCATGGATTAGCCGAAGTGGGCATTGTGATTGGTTTTCATATAGGGGCCATGTATCTTCCTTCACCTATCACGGGTGTACTTGTAGATAAACTAGGACGAACAGCTATGAGCATAGCGTCGGGCATCACATTGTTACTTGCTGGTTTATTAGCAGCATTCGCACCAAGTGATTCAATGATTCTATTAATCATTGCTTTGTCTTTACTTGGATTGGGATGGAACTTTGGTTTAATTAGTGGTACTGCTCAAATAGTGGATTCTACAGAACCATCATCCCGGGCAAAAACCCAAGGAACACTCGATGTTTTTGTTGCGTTAGCAGGTGCTTCTGGCGGTGCCCTTTCAGGAATGGTCGTTGCGAATACGAGTTATGCTACATTATCTTTAAGCGGAGGAATTTTATCGTTAATTCTCATCCCTGTCATCATTTGGTCTTTTAAAAGTAAAACATAATGCAGCTCTGTGCTCATCCATCACAAAAAAGACATGCCTCCAATCATAGGAAAGCATGTCTTTTTTGAATCTCTCTTCACAGGATGCTAGTCTTCTTATGATGCTGAGGACACATCTCCTTTTTTCTTGATACTGGCTTTAATGAGCTCAGTCAATGTGTCAGAGCCTTTTGTGGAAAGGTGAACACCATCTGGCTGAAAATAGGATGGCTGTCCGGTAGCGGCTGAATGCCAATCGACTAAGCTCACATTGTGATGTTGATTGGCCACACGCTCAATGACTGCATTCACATCATTTTCCCAAGATCTTGGAACGCGAGTGTTCACAAGAAAAATATGAGCCTTCGAGAAATGTTGAATGAATGAGGTCAAAGTCCCCTCTGTAAAATAACCATTTGTGCCAAGCTCAATAATAACAGCGGCATCAGCCTTGTTAAAAGAAGCATATTGAGGGGCGATGCGGATGGCTTCGTTCATTTGCCTTCCGACCCTTGCGTCAATGGTGATGGGTTCATAGGCCTTTTCTAAATTTGAAGCAATGTCTAACATGACGGAATCACCAATGGCAAGAACTTGGTTAAATTGTTTAGGATCCGCTGCTTTTTTCTCATGTTTGTCTTTCTTTTTCTTCACTTTTGATTCTGTCTGACCGCCTGCCTTTTGGGGCGCTGTCTTAATTTGTGTTACTTCCTTGGCATGTGGGGATGTATGAGACGAGCTAGACATGCCAATGGTAAATAAAATCAAAAGGACTGCGGCAATCCCAAGAAACACTTTGTTGGACATAGACCATTGCTTGATTCCTGTTTTCCAAATCGACCAAGAGGCAAAATAGTGTCTAAACCCGAGTTTACGAATCGGCTGTTCGATCAAACGATAGGAAGCCTCTGATATGAGTAGAATTGCGATGAGCTGCAATGTGACACGTCCTATGGAAGGCTGTCCAATCTCAATGACCGGTGTGGTCAGCACGATAATTGGATAATGCCATAAGTAGATGCCATAAGACCGCTTTCCGAGCCAAACGAGTGGTTGAAAAGACAGCCATTTCCCAATAAGACTGGCAGGATGGCAGACACACGCAATTAAGATCGCTGCATTCAAACAGAATAAAAGCATACCGCCTTGGTAGAGAAAGCCGTCAAATTCGTCGACTGCATAAACACATAAGAGGAAAATGACCATCGAACTGAATCCGGCTATTTGTAACATACGTCTGCCGACAGGAAGTAACTTTCTGCTGGAAAGTCTGTGCATGGGCCAGACAAATGCAAGACTGCACCCGATGAGGAGTGCAAACGCACGTGTGTCTGTTCCATAATAGATCCTGCTTGGGTCAGTATCCGGTGAATAGAGAATGGCCATCCATAACGCAGATACAAGTGCCAGACCAAAGGTGATCATAGGAAGATGGGATCTATTTTTCACCCATTTCAGTCCAGCAATCAACAGTACAGGCCAAATGAGATAAAATTGCTCTTCAATCGCCAAAGACCATAAATTTTTTAGTGGAGATACAGCATTGAAGCTGTCAAAGTAAGAGAGCTGATGAAAAATATACCACCAGTTACTCACATAAAAAAAGGACGATAAGGCATCGCCACGAATGGACATTAATGCATTTGAACCAGCAATGGCGCACCAGCTGACGATTAAAAAAATCATGACGTAGGCAGCTGGAAGCAGCCTTCTGATGCGGCCCATCCAAAAAGGCAGAAGCTCTTGATAGCCCAAATCCTGCTTATGCAGCAAGATGGTTGTAATCAAGTAACCAGAAATCACAAAAAACAAATCAACGCCAAGAAACCCGCCGCTTGCGGGTTCAATATGTAAGTGATAAGCAATGACCGCCAATACGGCAACAGCTCTCAGCCCATCTAATCCTAATATGTAACGTAAACGGTTTTCCTTGCTGTTCATGAAAAAGAATCCCCCATCAATGTCAAACGCGTCTTTATTTTAAATAAGGACACTTATATATTGTATATATAATAGACGTCAACGCAAAATATTTAGTTTGAATTTTTTTCAATAAAATTTTATTGTAAATCAGCATATTAATATATAACATTTATGGTTTTATATTGACTAAAAACCATAATATAGAATAATATATGGAAAAAGGAGTGGTGTTGAATCAATAGTTTGATAAAAAGATTTTTGATAATATTAATAGTTCTTTTTATTTATTTTAAGTGTTTTGAATTGCACTCAAAAAATTTAAACTTCACTAGTAATATTCATCAACAGGTTCCATGGAGCATAAAGTTAACAAAAAAACATGTGGAAAATAGTAGAGGAGGAGAAAGTGTACGAATAGCAATAATTGATAGTGGGATAGATGGGACACACCCTGATTTGATAGGTAAAGTTAAAAAAGGACTTAACACAATTGGTACAGGAGGAGAACAAGAGGACAGTTTAGGGCATGGTACGGCTGTAGCTGGAATAATCACAGCTAATGATAATGAAATTGGACTTGTAGGGATAACGCAGAATGTAGAGTTATATCCTGTTAAAATTCTAGATTCAAAAGGCAAGGGCTCAATAAAAAATTTTGTCAAATCTGTTAAATGGTGTATTGATAATAAAATTGATGTTATCAATGCTAGCTTTGGATTAATGAAAGATGATCCATCTGTTAAGAGGATTATAGACAAAGCAATACAAAAAAACATAATTATAGTAGCTGCTGTTGGTAATAAGTATGGAAGGAAAATGGATTACCCAGCTGCTTATGAGAATGTTTTTTCTGTCACCGCTGTGGATAAGCATAAGAAGGTAGCAGAATTTTCATCTAAAGGAAATTATGATTTTGCTGCTCCTGGTGTAGATATACCAGTTCTTAGGACTCATAACAACTATGCGATTGAAAGTGGCACCTCTTTAGCGAGTGCCCATATTACAGGTGTAGTAAGCTTAATTTTACAGTATAGGGAACGTTTTAATATTAATTCTGAAGAAAGTTTAAATCAACAAGTATACAAAATATTAAAAAAATGGTATTGATGATTATTTGAATAAAATTGTTTTTTAAAACAAGAAACTCGGAGGTTTAGTTTAGGATGAATAAAATAAGTAAGTTAATCTCAATTGTTATCTGTCTATCGCTGGTTATAACTTTGTTTTTCCAATTTCCAAATAAAACAGAGGCTGTTACCACAAAAGATTTTCATGTTTTAGAAGATAGTAATGAAAAATATGTAATTTCACAGGAGCAAGACGGAGTAACTGGTATTCTATCTCTAAATAAAAAAACAGCAGAAATCAGTTATCAAACTGAAGAAATTGGCAGTGAAGGTGAAAAGGTTTCAAAGGATTATGAAGTTGACTTGCAGACACTTTTAAATGATAATTTAGAGGTTACGTTTAAAGATACAAAAGATGATAAGAAATATGAAGTGAATTCTGAAGATATTCAAGCATCTTTTGCATTTGTTATTCCTATTGGTATTGCTATTGGGGCAGTTCTATTAGAACATTTATTAGCTTTGGGACTTGCAGTAACAGTAGTAGGTGTTACCTATATTGCTTATTCTGAATTTATAAAAAGGAAAGATAATAAACATAATCACTTTATTGCTTATCGAGACAAAGATAAACCTCATTTATTTATTGGAAAAGGTATAAGTCGTGCAAACGCTGTAAAAAGATTAGCTCAGAAAAAAGATACATGGTCTACTTCCAAAAGCAATGCACAATCTATTGCTAAAGCAGCCAGTCCGATTGGAAAAGTAATAGGTGCGGAAATTGACAAAAAAGGTAAAAATAAACATTATCACTATCATCCAGTTTATAAATTAAAAGGTAAATATGAAAGAACTGGAGCACATGCTTTTTTTGGCGCCCCTAGATAAAAAATCCAGATAGAGGAGGTTTTCGATGATTGTTCTTAATCGTCAACCAAGAAAGAAGGAATACAATGCGCTCATCGATATATGTTGTGAAGTATGTGATGAGTTCCAATTAGTTTTTAGAAAAGATTTTGCTGATTTTGCCGATTATCGTGAAATTCTAGATAAACTTTCACCATCTCTTAAAGAAATGAAGGAAGAGTCTGAATGGGCTACCACGATTCTAGGAGATGGTCAAACAGCATATGTTTATTATTATTATGCCAATGAACACACAAAAAATCTGTTAAAAGAACTTTCGAACTCTCTATACGGGTGGGTTCACCCTAATTTACTGGAAGATTTATCATTCTTCAAAAATGGGAAAGAGTGGCTGGTTTCAAGCTCACATGAAGAGGAGAGCTATATTTTTCCTGAAAACGAAGAAGAAATTGAGAGATTAAAACAAATCAAAGGCCTTAGATGGACTATACAAGATGATGATGAATAAGTAATTTTAATGGCTTTTCCCTAGAAGGGAGAAGTCTTTTTTATTCTAACTAACTCTTTTATACTCAAACCGAAAATCCCTGTCATAATAAAAAAAGAAGGAAAGGGGATGTGTTGAATGAAAACGATTGAAAATGATCTGTTATTGGTTCAAATCAATGAGAGAGGTGCCGAGGTGAGAGAGGTGCTTCATAAAGAAAGTGGACGTCAATATATGTGGTCTGGTGACCCTGCTTATTGGGGCAGGGTGTCGCCCGTCTTATTTCCGATTGTCGGACGGTTGAAGGATGATCAATACAAGATAGACGATCAAACGTATCAACTCTCGCAGCATGGATTTTTGCGTGATGTTGATTTTGAACTATTTGAAGAAGCAAAAGATCAGGTGGTTTTTCAATATCAATCAAATGGCCGTCACACGTCACAATATCCGTATGAATTTACAGCGCGCATCAGTTATGCACTGTCGGAAAATGGACTAACGATTTCCTGGGAAATTGTTCATGAAGGAGATGGCACGATGTATTTCTCGATTGGTGGACATCCGGCATTTCATGTCCCGCTTGTTGAAGGCGAGCAGACAGCTGATTATTCACTCACATTGATACCTTCCACCGAACATGATCCAGTTCAATATGAACTTCATGATTCACTTGTGAGAGAGAAGGAGAAAGGTGTTGAGTTTGAGCCGATTCAACTTCGCCCAGAACTTTTTCAGAACGATGCAATGATCTTTAGTCATATTGATCAAGTATCATTGACTTCTCAAGCAGGTCACGGCGTTGAGGTCGATCTCAGTGGTTTTCCGTTCGTTGGTATTTGGTCTCCATATGATCAAGAAAAGGGAACAATGGCTCCTTTTGTTTGTATTGAGCCTTGTTATGGGATCGCTGATATGGAAGGGACAAACGGGCAGTATAAGGAGAAATTCGGCATTCAAACCTTAGAGAAGCAAGAGACCTTTCACGCAGCCTACACCATTTTCTTTAAATGAACATTTGTGCATGGTGAAGTGAACAATTTGTTATGATAGAGGAAAAAAGGAGGCGTACGAATGGATCGGGAGAAACAGCAATTAAGTATTGAAGCAGCAAGGCTCTATTACTTATCTGATTACAGTCAGCAGGAAATCGCCAAGCAGCTTGACCTGTCGAGGCCAACGGTGTCTCGTCTGCTTCAGTATGCGAAGGAAAAAGGGTACGTCCAAATTACAGTGATGGACCCATTTGAGGATTTAAATGAGCTGTCCTTATTGCTGAAAGAAAAATATGATCTGCTCGAGGCTCATGTGGTATTTTCACCAAAGGACGATTATCCAACGATTACGGATTACTTGAGCCGGTTTGGTGCAGATTATCTTCAAAATACGGTGAAAGACGGCGATATCGTTGGAGTGAGCTGGGGCACCACGATGTATCAAATTGCTCAAA
This sequence comes from Bacillus sp. G402, assembly GCF_051172515.1. Taxonomy (NCBI): domain Bacteria; kingdom Bacillati; phylum Bacillota; class Bacilli; order Caryophanales; family Bacillaceae; genus Bacillus; species Bacillus sp. G402. The sequence goes on along the minus strand of NZ_JBPIZC010000002.1, from coordinate 839,190 downwards.
AGATGCAACCTAAACAGGTAAAAGGGGTAGAAGTGGTTCAGCTGAAAGGTGGAATCAGCCATTCACATGTGAATACATATTCTGCAGAAACGATTCAGCTGTTTGCATCAGCTTTTCAAACGGCACCACGCTATTTGCCACTGCCTGTTGTGTTCGATAGTGCCGCCGTTAAAGAGATGGTCGAACAGGACAGACATATTCAGCGCATTATTGAAATGGGCAAACAGGCAAATATCGCTGTGTTTACTGTTGGGACGGTAAGAGATGAGGCGCTTTTGTTTAGGCTTGGTTATTTCCGTGAAGAAGAAAAGGCGCTGCTCAAGACATCCAGTGTTGGAGATATCTGTTCGCGTTTTTATGATCAAGAAGGACGCATTTGCAGTGAAGCGATTAACAATCGCACAATCGGTGTGGAGCTGGATGATTTGAGAACGAAAGAGCGCTCCATTCTTGTGGCTGGTGGACATCGAAAGGTTGCCTCTATCCATGGGGCGCTGAGAGGAAAATATGCGAACGTATTGATGATCGATCAGCACACAGCAAGAGCTCTTTTAAATGTCACAAAATAGATGAACAAAATTTCATAACTATATTTACAATTGTTCAATAGTCATTTAAGATGAAAGTATCATATTTAAAAGGAAGTGTGAATCATGACAATAGCAAAGCTCATTGATCATACAGCACTAAAACCAGATACATCTAAAGCTGCGATCATGCAGTTACTAGAAGAAGCAAAGACATACCAATTTGCTTCCGTTTGTGTGAACCCAACTTGGGTATCTCTTGCGGCGAAAGAACTAGAAGGGACAGGCGTTGATGTATGTACAGTCATCGGTTTCCCGTTAGGTGCAAACACAACAGCAGTGAAAGCATTTGAAACAAAGGATGCCATTGAAAACGGTGCAACTGAAGTGGACATGGTCATCAATATTGCGGCATTGAAAGATGGCGAATATGATGCAGTTGAACAAGATATTCGTGCCGTTGTAGACGCAGCAAAAGGCAAAGCCTTAGTGAAAGTCATTATTGAAACTTGTTTACTCACAGATGAAGAGAAAGTACGAGCTTGTGAACTTTCTGTAAAAGCTGGCGCTGATTTCGTCAAAACATCGACTGGATTTAGTACAGGCGGTGCAACAGCTGAGGACATCGCATTAATGCGTAAAACAGTTGGACCTGACATCGGTGTCAAAGCATCAGGCGGCGTGAGAACAAAAGAAGACGTAGAAGCGATGACAGCTGCAGGCGCAACCCGTATTGGTGCCAGTGCAGGCGTTTCCATTATTAAAGGGGATCAATCAGCTCCTTCTAAAGACTATTAATTCATACGATCCTATGGTAGGATAACATTCATGACTCATTAGATGATGAAAAAGTCATATGCGGAAGGATCTCATTTCTGGGATTTTCTTCCGCAATTTGTTTGCGAAATAGGGTTTGTTCCATACAAGCACATTAATGTAAACGAATTCATTCAAGGAGGAAAAACATGAAATACGTCATTGGTATTATCGGTTTGCTGGTGATTCTCGCCATTGCATGGCTGGCAAGTAACGGGAAAAAGCGAGTGAAATTCCGTCCAGTCATTGTCATGATTGTACTGCAATTTATTTTAGGTTATATTCTGCTCAATACAGGTGTTGGGAACTTCCTAGTCGGGGGCTTTGCAAAAGGATTCCAAATGCTTCTAGGCTATGCTGGTGAAGGGATCAACTTCGTATTTGGCGGTTTAATGAATGATAATGCGTCAACTTTCTTTATCAATGTCTTGCTGCCGATCGTCTTCATTTCTGCCTTGATTGGTATCCTGCAGCATTGGCGTATCCTTCCGCTGATCGTACGCGGAATTGGGTATTTGCTTAGTAAAGTCAATGGAATGGGGAAACTAGAATCTTACAACGCCGTAGCGTCAGCGATTTTAGGTCAATCCGAAGTGTTCATTTCCATTAAGAAGCAGCTTGGATTATTACCTCAACAGCGTCTTTATACATTGTGTGCATCTGCGATGTCGACTGTATCAATGTCCATTGTCGGTGCGTATATGCAAATGATTAAACCGGAGTACGTTGTTACAGCACTTGTGCTGAACCTATTTGGTGGATTTATTATTGCGTCTATCATCAATCCATATGAAGTGTCTAAAGACGAAGACATGCTTGAAGTCGTAGAAGAAGAAAGACAATCTTTCTTCGAAATGCTCGGCGAATACATTATGGATGGTTTCAAAGTAGCCATTGTTGTGGCTGCGATGTTGATTGGATTCGTTGCATTAATTGCGATGATTAATGGTATTTTCACAGCTGCCATCGGTGTTTCTTTCCAAGATGTACTTGGATATGTGTTTGCACCATTTGCTTTCCTTGTTGGTGTACCTTGGAGTGAAGCGGTACAAGCAGGAAGTATTATGGCGACCAAAATGGTATCTAACGAATTTGTAGCGATGCTTGCTCTATCTGGCGACGGTCTTCATTTCACTGCTCGTACAGAAGCGATCATTTCTGTATTCCTTGTGTCATTTGCGAACTTCTCGTCTATCGGTATCATTGCTGGAGCAGTGAAAGGCTTAAATGAAAAACAAGGAAACGTTGTCGCACGCTTTGGGTTAAAGCTGTTATTCGGTGCAACACTCGTCAGCTTCTTAACAGCAGGCGTTGTCGGTTTGATTTACTAAACTAAAAAAGGAATGGTGAAAACAATGAGAATGGTAGATATCATTGCGAAAAAACGTGACGGAAAAGAATTATCTTCAGAGGAAATTTCTTTCTTTGTCAAAGGTTATACGGACGGAACAATTCCTGACTACCAAGCAAGTGCCTTGGCGATGGCGATTTTCTTCCAAGATATGACGGATCAAGAACGTGCAGATTTAACACTCGCTATGGCAAACTCAGGGGACACAATTGACCTGTCTGCTATCGACGGCATTAAAGTAGACAAGCATTCAACAGGCGGTGTAGGCGATACAACAACGCTTGTACTCGCTCCTCTTGTTGCAGCACTTGATGTACCTGTTGCAAAAATGTCTGGGCGTGGTCTTGGACATACGGGTGGAACAGTCGACAAGTTAGAGGCAGTCAAAGGCTTCCACGTTGAAATTACAAAAGACGAGTTCATCGAGCTGGTGAACCGTCATAAAGTAGCGGTCATTGGACAATCAGGCAACCTGACACCTGCTGATAAAAAACTGTATGCCCTTCGTGATGTAACAGGAACTGTTAACTCAATCCCGCTCATTGCAAGCTCGATTATGAGTAAGAAAATCGCTGCTGGCGCAGATGCCATTGTACTAGATGTGAAAACAGGTGCAGGTGCTTTCATGAAAACACCTGAAGACTCTGAGAAGCTTGCAAAAGCAATGGTTCGTATCGGAAATAATGTTGGCAGACAAACGATGGCTGTCATCTCAGACATGTCTCAGCCGCTAGGATTAGCGATTGGAAATTCCCTTGAAGTGAAAGAGGCGATTGACACGCTTAAAGGCGAAGGCCCTGAAGACTTAAACGAGCTTGTGCTCACATTAGGAAGTCAAATGGTCGTTCTTGCGAAAAAAGCAGAGACACTTGATGAAGCAAGAGAAAAGCTAATTGAAGTCATGAAAAACGGCAAAGCACTTGAGAAATTCAAGGAATTTTTAGAAAACCAAGGTGGAGACGGCTCGATTGTAGATCAACCGGAAAAACTGCCACAAGCACCTTATCAAATCGAAGTGCCGGCAAAAGAATCAGGTGTGATCGCTGAAATCGTCGCAGACGAAATCGGTGTTGCAGCGATGATTCTTGGAGCAGGACGTGCAACAAAAGAAGACGATATCGACCTATCTGTTGGCATCATGCTCAACAAAAAAGTAGGCGATCGTGTAGAAAAAGGTGAATCTCTCGTGACGCTGCATGCAAATCGTGAAGATGTTGCGAATGTCATGGAGAAAATTTATGACAACATCCGCATCGCTGACCATGCTGATGCTCCGACTTTGATTCATACAGTGATTACAGAATAAAGAGAAGAAGACAAAAGTGATGAATCGCTTTTGTCTTTTTTTATGTAAATTTTAGGTAGCGCTTCTTCTAGATATGATAAGTTAGATGAGTGGGAGGGGATAAACCATGAGAATGCTCAAACTCATTCTCTTTATTTTTGTTGTCTTGATGATCATTGGATTTATCAGCTACTATGTGGGACCAACATCGACACCAAGTTCTTAAGGCGAGCAAAAGCTCGTCCCAGCGTGAAGACAAACCCTCGCATTCGGTGTCAGTCCTGCGCGCTGGTGCTCACGAATGTCAAATTCGCTCCGCAAAAGTAGCTGTCCTTTCTAGACTGCAAAGGTTTTCTTTCACGCTGAAAAGAAGACAAAGGGCTAAAATAAACTACATTTTAGCCCTTTGTCTACGACGAGCAAAAGCTCGTCTTTTTTAATTGAAATAAAAAATTTCACTTTATGAAACAAACCTCTTGCAATCATGAAATAATGGGTGTATATTAGTTGACGAGTCAATGATTGATATATCAACTAATTGATCTGAATAGAAAAGAGGGGATGGCATTGACTGCATTTTGCTCTGAAGAAGCAGAGGTATTATACCGTTTGCAGTGTGTGAACCGTATGATGGGCGTGAAGTTCGAAGCATGCACGGGCATCAGCCAATCAAGACTAGAGTTGCTATCACTGTTATTTCAAGCAGACGAAATCAGCCAGTCCGATTTGCAGAAAAAAGTAAATATTGATAGTGCGGCTGTGACGCGTCACTTAAAACAGTTAGAAACAAAAGGAATGGTCACGCGCAGAAGAAAGCCGGAAGATAATCGAGTCACGCTTGTTCGTCTGACAGAAGAAGGCAGAACAAGAATCGAAGCTTCTAAAAAAGAAAAAGAACGATTTATCTCAGAAATGCTTGAAAACGTAAGTGACGAAGAACGAAAGCTTCTCACTGATGTGCTCATCCGAATACAACAAAACATCGAAAAGATTCAAACAACCTAAAGGAGTGTTTCAACATGGCTACAACATTAAAAACAAACGATTTTATGGAAATTATGAAAGGACGCCGCTCCATTCGTAACTATGATCCAGCAGTGAAAATTAGCAAAGAAGAAATGACGGAGATTTTAGAAGAGGCAACAACAGCACCATCATCAGTGAATGCACAGCCTTGGCGCTTCATGGTCATTGACAGCCCAGAAGGAAAAGAAAAGCTCGCACCACTCGCAAAATTCAACCAAACACAAGTAGCTACATCATCAGCTGTCATCGCTGTGTTTGCAGATATGAAAAACAATGAATACTTAGAAGAAATTTATTCAAAAGCAGTAGAAAATGGCTACATGCCGCAGGAAGTAAAAGAAAGACAAATTGCTGCATTAACTGCACATTTTGAAGCTCTTCCAGAGCAAGTGAATCGTGAAACGATCTTAATTGACGGTGGACTTGTGTCAATGCAGCTGATGCTTGCTGCTCGTGCGCATGGCTATGATACAAACCCAATTGGCGGATATGACAAAGAAGTCATCGCTGAAACATTCGGCTGGGATAAAGAGCGCTATGTACCAGTTATGCTTCTATCCATTGGGAAAGCGGCTGACGAAGGTTATGCTTCTTACCGTTTACCGATCGATCGCATCACAGAGTGGAAATAATTTTTAAAAAAAGGGAGACGATCATATGATTATTATTCATGCAGGGATGACCATTCATCCAGAGAAAGAAAACGTATTTCTAGAAGAAATCAACGGTTTAATGAAAGCTTCACAGGAAGAAGCAGGCAATGTGTCCTACAAGCTTTTCAAGGATACAGAGAAAGAAAACACCTTTTTAATGGTAGAAGTGTGGAAAGATGAAGCAGCGGTTCAAAGCCATAATGCAAGTGCACATTTCCAAGCTTTCGTCGCAAAGGCAAAAGAATTTTTAGCCGCTCCACTTGATGTTGTTGCATATCAAGGAGAGCAGCTTTCATAGAAAAACAACAAACACCCTAGGCATTTATAGCCTAGGGTTCTTTTATTTTCGACAATTCGTTCCACCTATTTCAATCTCGTATTGTGCTTTTTCCACAAAGTTTCTGAAAATAAAATGTTTTTCGACTTAAGTATATTGGAATATGCTAGAATTAGATATTATTTATTACCAAATTAGGGAGGAACCAATATGAAAAAAGGGAAATGGACGAGCATCGCACTAACAGCTGTCCTCAGTTTAGGCACATTGACAGCTTTCAGCACCCCTCTATCTGCCCACACCTCAGAAAAGTCAACATCCTCAGATGGTGGTCATTATTCAGGTATTCCATTCGACGCAAGTGTTGTCAATGAAGACCGCCTCATCAAAGCCTTGAAAAAACAAGGAAAGATCAAAAAGAATGCCAATGAGGCAGAAACCCAAAAAGCATTAAAGAACTACCTAAAGAAAAAAGAAGAAGCAGCGATGAAACAAAGCGCAAGTACCTTAACAGAAGAACCTGAATTCCTAAAAGAATACAAACAAAATGTACATAATAAACTAGCCAAAAAGAAAAAGTTAAAGAAGCATAAAGGAAAAGAAGGCAATCAAGTAAAGCCGGTGCAAAAGGAAAAATATAAAGGCGACGTCCGTAATGATAAAGTTTTGGTCTTATTAGTAGATTTTAAAGATTATAAGCATAATAGTATTAAAAAAGAAGAGACTGATATGTACTATGACAAGTACGATCAGCAGCATTACCAAGATATGCTTTTCGGAAAAAATGGCTACATCGGTCCAGATGGTAAAAGAAAAGTATCTATGAAGCAGTATTATGAAAAGCAGTCCGGTGGAAGCTACACGATTAGTGGAACAGTAGCTGGATGGTATACAGCCAAGCATGAAGCAGCATATTATGGCGGGAACGTACCAGACGAATCAGGCAGTGACGGCAGACCGCGCGAATTGGTGAAAGAAGCCCTCGAAGCAGCGGCAAAGGATCCAAACATTGACCTTGGTGAATATGATCAATGGGACCGCTATGATATGGATGGAGACGGTGTTTATAATGAGCCGGACGGTATCATTGACCACCTCATGGTTGTACACGCTGGCGTAGGTGAAGAAGCTGGCGGCGGACAGCTTGGCTCTGACGCGATTTGGTCGCATCGCTGGTCACTTGGTGATGTATTTGAGATTCCAAACACTGAATCAGAAGTGGGTCAAGGCGGAAAGTTAGGCGCTCTAGATTATACGATTGAGCCTGAAGATGGCGCAGCAGGCGTGTTCACACATGAATTTGGACATGATCTTGGTCTGCCTGATGAATACGATACACAATACACAGGCAGAGGAGAGCCCGTTTCTTATTGGTCTATCATGTCAAGCGGAAGCTGGGCAGGTAAAGTACCTGGTACGGAACCAACAGGTTTTAGTCCATATGCAAAAGAAATGCTTCAAAACCTGCATGGCGGCAACTGGCTTTCTGGAAAAACCATTGATGGTAAGACATTAACAAAAAGCAAAACAGTTTTAATCGATGAAGCAGCAACAAAAGGAACCAACCATGATGCGGTTCGAGTCGATTTGCCAGATAAAGAGATTGTGGTCACTCAGCCTGCACAAGGGCAATATTCATACTTCAGCGGAACAGGTGACAATTTGAATGCTACCATGACGACATCAGGGATTGATTTGTCGAAGGGAAGCAAAGCCGAGCTTACGTTTAAAGCATGGTACGATATCGAAGAAGATTATGACTATGCGTATGTAGAAGTTCGTGAAACTGGGACAGACAAATGGACAACCATTGCTGGTAATATTACGAATGATCGAAATGAGGCAGGAGCGAATGAAGGCAATGGCATCGATGGGAAATCAGATGGATGGGTAGATGCATCCTTTGACCTTTCTGCTTATGCAGGGAAGAAGATCGATCTGCAATTCCGCTATACAACCGATGCAGGATATTCACTGCCAGGTTTATTTGTAGATGATCTAAAGATTACAGCAGATGGATCAAAAGTGTGGTCAGATGATGCCGAGGGAACGTCCACGTTCACTTTTAACGGATTCTCTCAATCTAATGGAAAACAATATGCCGCTCAGTATTATTTACTAGAATGGCGCTCTTATGCTGATGTCGATAAAGGCTTAAAGCATATCAAACGAGGAGCAAGTCTGATGAGCTATAATAACGGTTTGGTCGTGTGGTACGTCGATCAATCGTACAGTGATAACTGGGTTGGAAAACATCCAGGGAACGGCTTCCTTGGAGTCGTAGATGCAGATCAACAAGTGTTGAAATGGAGTGACGGCTCTATTGCAGCGACAGGTTTCCAAGTACATGATGCAGCATTCTCTTTGAATCCAAGCACGAAGCTGAATATTGATTATACAGCGACAACAGGCTTAACCTTAGAGGATCGCTATATCCGCCCAACGCGTACATTTAGTGATAAAAAGAACTATGTGAATCCAAATAACCCGGATGCAGGACGTGATGTGCCAACATACGGCCTATCCTTTAAAGTCGTCGGACAAAGTAAGGACCGTTCTGTTGGAAAGGTATTAATTTCTAAAAGCAACTAAACAAAAAGCCGGATTCTATCCATGAATCCGGCTTTTTGATACGTTAAGACATGGATTTTTAGCGTATGACTCGTCTTTGATCGAATGTTTGTTCTTTTTTATTTTGATATCCGAATGAAACCATTATATAATAGAGATTGGAAGGTTTTTCTTTCATTCAATGTTCTTTTTAGTTGTTAAAAAACCAAGAAAGGATGAGCGTTACCAATGAGTTGTGTCACTGCCAAGCAATTAAAGGTGATTCGAGGGACGATGCAGACTTTTTGCAGCCATTTAGAGTATGATGGCCACGGTAAGCTTCATATTAATACCATCATGGCTTTTATTAAAAAGGAATTTGGTGTAAGAAAAATGAAAGACATTCCACAAAGTCGTTTTCATGAGGCGTTAGAGCTAATCCAAGACTTTGATTTATACACGGACAAAATACAAATACGAGACCGTCTATCAGAAAGGAATTCACTAAATTGAATATTTTAGCAATGATTTTAGTAGGTATTGTCGCTTTAGAGCACATTGTCATCATGTTACTAGAAATGTTTTTTATGGAATCAAAAATGGCGAAAAGATCTTTCAATCTGCCTGAACACTTACAAAAGGATCCAAATGTGAAAGTGATGTTTGCTAATCAAGGGCTATACAATGGCTTTCTAGCTGCTGGACTCATTTGGGGGCTCATTCTTGGTTCGAATACCGTAGGATATATGATTCAGCTATTTTTCGTTCTTTGTGTGTTCATCGCAGCAGTATTTGGCGGTGTGACGTCTAATAAATCGATTATCATCAAACAAGGGTTACCAGCTTTTCTTGCATTAATTGCACTTATCCTGGCTATATAATCCTATCAGCGTGATAGAAAACCTTTGCAGTTTAGGAAGGACGAGCATCGGAGCGAATTTGACATTGGTGAGCACCGAAGCGCAGGACTGACACTGAATGCGAGGGGTTTGTCTACACGGTAAAGCCGCCCTAGAGGGCGGCTTTTATCTTTTACGCATTCCCATCAAACGAATAATGGACGTAAGACAAAGGGCGACAGCGACAGCCAATATGATTTTTCCATACATGACGCCCGTAAGATTCATTAAAAAGACAGCCAATATGATACAGAGCGTGATGATAATCATCACAATCGAATAGGTTTTCATCTCTTTTTCCACTCCTTTTAAATTCCCTCTAGCGCAAGAGGTCTGTCAATTGTTTCTCATATTATATCATTTCATCACAATTTTACATGAAATTCCCTGTCAATAGAATGTGACAGAATGATTAGATTTGAAGTGAGGCTATATTTTTTAAAAAATCGGGTATAACATAAAGAGTTGTCTCCAAGTCTGATTGCTTGATATTTAATTGTGCAAAATATAAAATAGTCACATGATAAATAGAAAGGATGATAAAGTTGAGCAAGAACGTTTTATTAGTATCAACAAGCAGCTCAGAAATGAACGGACACCCTACAGGCTTATGGCTAGAAGAATTGGCCGAGCCATTTCATATTTTTAAAGAAAATGGACTCAACGTGCAAATTGTTTCAATAAAAGGTGGAACAGTACCGATCGATAAAAATTCAATTCCTGAAGGAGTTCCAGCACAATATCAAGATGTGTATGAATTACTTCAAGACACAAAGGCACTGACAGATGTAAACCCAGCTGAGTATGATGGCATTTTCTTTGCTGGAGGACATGGCCCAATGATCGACTTTGCGTCCAATCAATTGGTTGCCGATGCGATCTTAGCGATTTCAGACAAAAATGGAGCCGTTGGGGCAGTTTGCCATGGCGTTTCTGCCTTTGTTGATGTGAAGGATCGTGATGGAAAATCATTTATCGACGGCAAGAAAATAACAGGATTCACAAACGAGGAAGAGGATGCTGTTCAGCTGACATCTAAAGTTCCATTTTTATTGGAAACAAAACTTCGCGAGCAAGGGGCAGCATTTGAAAAAGGCGATGCATTTGCGCCATTCGCTGTTGTAGACGGACAAATTATTACTGGACAAAATCCAGGATCAAGTGCAGAAACAGCACGCTTATTTGTCAAAACCATTGCATAAATCATCAAATAAACCAGTCGTGACTCATACGGCTGGTTTTTTTATGAAAATTTCCTAAAAAGTCCAAAACAAGTATTAGAAAAATGGTAAAATAATCACAGGGTAAAAAACCCAAATTAGGGAAAAGGGGATGTTCCTGTGAGAGCATTTTATGTCAAAATCACCGCCGCCTTACTGTCTATTTTATTGGTCACAACAGGTTTATTTTCACCAGCAATCAAAGCAGAAGATGCACCAAAATCAAGTGAAAAAGTATCGCCACTGACTGAAAAAGCCATTCAGCAAGTGCAAGAGTCGTTTGAAAAGCAGGATAAAGGGACTGCGGTTCAACAGAAGGAAGTAAAAAAATCATTTAAAGTAGATAAGAAAAAGGGAATAAGTATTAAACGAAAAGCGGCTGCAGATGGAAAGATGCGCACGTCTGCCGTTCGCTCTATTGATGGACTAGCTATTAATCAATCGGCAGTTTTAAACGAGGAAGATCCAGTTGATTTATGGTTCTTAAGTACATCGTCCCCTCAGGCGCTCATCAGCCGGATTACCTCTCCAAATGCTGATTATTTCGTTCAGTTATTTGTTATTGATTATGAAGAAGGACAAGCTTATCCAACGGATCTGATTCAACCAGCAGGCAGTCTGCTTGCGTTAAGCAATTTACCAGCGGGGGATTATGCGTTTGGTATTACTAGCGGTGGAAACTTTGGAGACTCATATACATTACAGGTGAACGCAAAAAACCCACCAAATTTCACAGGTGCTGAATCCCTGTCATCAACATTGCAATACTTTGTTGCTGCGTATGCCAATGGGGATGTTTTCGCAAATGGTACAAAAGTGTATAACAAACAATCTAAGACCGCCGATTATAAATGGGAGCGTGTATTTTATTTCTCATATGATGGAAAATATCAACAGAGAACGCATTCTGTTGACAGTGTAAAAGTGAAAAGTATTTCGGCACCAGTATCGTACTCTGCTCCATATGCGAGTTCCTCTGAGGCCATTCTTGTATACTTAGATGTGGAGACATTATTTATGTATCATGAATCATCGTTTGCTAGTGGGCAGTACTACCATAGCAGCTTTGTTGATACTCTCGGAAAGACAACGCCAAGGCGTTTAGACATTGATGACCTGACTAATTACGGCGATCATATTTTGGCTGTTGATATAAAGACAGGAAAGCCAATTGATTTCTTCAGTGTCCTTAATTTCTACTATGCAGCAGGGATCGAGAAGCTGCCAACGATCAATACATTGAATTAAGATCGGCGGTTGACATCAAATCGCCACATGTGTAGAGTAAAGATAATTAAATGACAAAAGTCCACTAGGGGAGTCATGTATGACTGAGACAAGAGAAAATCTTGGACCCTTTGAACCTGATCTAGTTTGTACTAGCGGAGGGAAGTGGAGCAGGACCTTGTCTTATTCATGATTGAATCGATAAGAAGGCCGCTCCATTTGGGGTGGCTTTTTCATTTATTCAACTGAAAAAGAGGAGGCTTTTTTTATGACATTTTCAACGCAATTAAGGCAAGAAGCAGAACCATTATTTGAAGCGATTTATCAGCATCCGTTTGTGAGAGGACTTGCAGCAGGAGAACTCGAAAAGGAACAGATCATTCATTATGTCAAACAGGATGCAGAATATTTAAATGCCTTTATTAAAATTTATGCGGCAGCCATTAGCAGATGTACAGACAGAGAGGACATTACCTTTTTCCATCAACAAATGGCTTTTGTCCTTGATAGTGAGACACATCCTCATCAAAACCTTTGCCGGGTGGCAGGTGTCGCTTATGATGAACTGCAAGGTGCATCTTTGGCGCCAAGTGCTCATCACTATATTCATCACATGCTGCAAGTCGCCGAGGAAGGGACGCTAGGAGAAATCATTGCGGTTTTGCTCCCTTGCCCTTGGACTTATTGGGAAATAGGCAAACGAATGCTCAGAGATGTAGAGCCCGATCCTGCCCATCCATTCTATGAGTGGATTACGTTTTATGGCGGGTTAACGGACTCTGTTACAGTGGAGCTTTGCAAACGGCTTGATCAGTGGGCGGAAGGAGCAAGTGAGAAGGAAAAGGAGAAAATGAAACAGCACTTCATCTTAAGCTGTCAGCTTGAGTATAAATTCTGGGACATGGCCTTTACTGTCGAAGAGTGGCCTGTCCAAATGGAGGTGCATTCTTCATGACATGGAAGATGAAAGAAGTCGTTCTCGCTGTCATTTTATCAGTGGCATGCGGAGTTATCTATTTAGGGTGGTCGACGCTTTATTTACCGATTACAGCCCTTGTCGGTCCAGCAGGAGGCAACATCATGTTCGGAATTTGGGTCATTGCCAGTCCAATCGTTGCTTACATTATCCAAAAGCCAGGAGCTGCCCTCATCGCAGAAACAGCCGCCGCCGCCGTGGAATTACTGACAGGCAGCCACTTCGGTCTTTCTGCGCTTTTGATTGGTGTATGCCAAGGACTTGGAGCAGAAATCGCCTTCGCTCTATTTGGCTATAAGCGATATCGCATGTGGACACTCATGTTGTCTGGTGCCTTTGCAGCAGTAGGGGCAATGGCATATAGCCTCATTGCCAATGGATTCGGCTATTACACGCCTCAAGTGTTACTCATGACACTTGTCACTCAAGTCATTAGCGGGATGTTACTCGGTGGTTGCTTAGCAAAGGTTGTGGTGGATGCTTTATCTAAAACGGGTGTGCTGAATCAATATGCCATCATGAAAGAAAAACGAAGTAAGGGTGACCAGCATGGATTCATTTCTCGCGTGCAGTAATCTCACTGTCCGTTTTTATGAACAGCCGAATCCCGTTCTTCATCAAGTATCTCTTTCTATTCAAAAGGGGGAAAAGGTGCTGATTTTAGGACCAAGTGGAAGCGGGAAATCTACGCTGATTTCTGTGCTTGCTGGCATTATTCCAGAGCATATGGAAGCTGAAGTACAGGGAGAAGTGATGCGGCAAAGGCATACTGGTGTCATGTTTCAAGATCCAGATTCGCAGTTTTGTATGCACAGAGTCAATGAGGAAATTGCGTTTAGCTTAGAGAATCGATCTGTCCCTCGTGAACAAATGGATAATATGATTCAGCATCTCATGAAAAAAGTACAGCTGGATGTCGACCCAAATACAGATATTCATACCTTATCTGGCGGCATGAAGCAGCGGTTGGCGCTTGCTTGTTTACTAGCATTAGAGCCAGATGTCCTGTTCTTTGATGAACCGACTGCACAGCTTGACCCAGCAGGAAGAATGGAGATATTTCAATTGCTTCAGCAGCTTTCGGCTGAACAGAATCAGACGATGATTTTTGTGGAGCATGTGTTAGACGGTGTCATCGAGTGGATGGATCGGGTGATCTTATTAGATCATCAAGGCCGTATCATAGCAGATGGAACGCCAAAAGACGTGATGAACACATTTGAGGGAGAAATGAAAGAAGCCGGCATTTGGCGTCCGAAAATATTTCCCGAGAAATGGTCCACTATCGTACAAGATCCGTTTCATCCACTGAGTCAAAAACTCTTGCAAACCTTTGAGGCGAGAAAAGAACGTCATGAGACATCAACAAATCGAGAGACAATCATTCGCACAGATCATCTACAATTAAGCTACGGGAAAAAAAGCATTATAGATGACCTGCACCTTGATATAAAAGCAGGAGATTGGGTTGCGATCATTGGTGAAAATGGAAGCGGAAAAAGTACGTTTCTTAAACATGTCATCCGTTTAGAACCAATAAAGAAAGGTCACATTTTTTTAAAAGGAAAACACCTGAAAAAGTGGTCTGACCGAACATTATATGAAAAAGCCGGCTTTGTATTTCAAAATCCAGAACTTCAATTTATACAGGACACAGTGTTTGATGAAATCGCATTTGGTGGGAGACAGCGAAATTGGCCAGAGCCTGTGGTGCAAGAAAAAACGAATCAGCTATTGGCAGAGTTCGGCCTAGAGAAGCATAGAGACGTGCATCCTTTCACCTTAAGTTTAGGACAAAAAAGAAGATTAAGTGTTGCCACGATGCTTCTTTTTGATCAGGATGTACTCATTTTAGATGAGCCGACCTTCGGGCAGGATGAGAAAACGGCGAGGGAGTTAATCCGGCGTTTAAAAGAACGTCAACGACAAGGCACCACTATTATCATGGTCACACATGATATGGAACTCGTTGATGAGTGCGCTGATCAGGTGCTTGTTTTTCATCAAGGGGAGCATGTTTATGATGGTACGCCTTTTGATTTATTTTCTCATCAGGAACTTGTCACTTCCTGTGAGCTGAGAGTGCCGTTACATTATCGCTATATGGCTGAAAGAAAGGAAGTGATGACGATTGCAAAGTAATCACTCCTTTCTATCCACTGTAAATCCAGTCATGAAATTACTCGCCCATCTCCTTGCGATGTGCTGTCTGATGGCGATTTCTGATCCTAAAACGACGTTCATCATCTGGCTGTTTGCACTTGGAATTGGACTTGTCCTAGGCGGCTGGAATTTGAAATACCTCATCACCAGACTTGTACCTTATCTGCTCTTTTTCATTCTCGTGTTTTGGATGATAGCGGCCTTTGGCAAGGGAGATCATACAGTTTGGAAATGGGCATGGTTTCATATCACAGAGGAGAGTTTAAGAAATGGGCTGACCATTTCTTTTAGAATGCTTGGGTTTGTGACATTTGGTCTCCTTTTTACATCAACAACTGATTTGACGGCCTTTATGATGAGCTTAATCCATCAATGCCGAATGTCACCCAAATGGGCATATGGGATGCTGGCAGGCTTCCGGTTTATCCCGTTGTTTCAAAGTGAATTGAAGCAAATGAAGGCTGCACATAAAATTAGAGGTTACAAGCAAAAAAACAGTTGGAAAGCGTTTATACGTTATGCACTCCCTCTTTTCACGCAAGGCGTACGGAAATCTGAACGACTAGCCATTGCGATGGAAGCAAGAGGCTTCACAGGGACGAGGGAGAGAACGTATTATCATGTCATCAGCACTTCATGGATCGACTGCATGTATCTTTTTTTCATCGTCATTAGTGTGTTGATATGCATCTTCTTCTTTTAAAAACAGCCACATTCTCTTGATGGAATGTGGCTGTTTTATATGTCTTAGGTCATTTGGTTGATATTAGTACACATTGCAGGCTGTAATAGATCATATAAAGAACCGATAAAGAGAGTGTACTGAGAAAAAGAGAGGATGAACGTGAGCGAATGTCACAGAGAATTGATAACATAATAGACGCTTTACCAATCGTTGGACTAGCTATGAGAGAGCAGCTAACCTTTTCTGTATTAGGGAAAGAGAAGGTTCTTTATTATCAGCAGCACGGGAACATTGACTTAGGGTTTAAAGCAGGCGACGTTGTAGCTCCCGGGTTCCAAAACTTTTCGATGTTGAAAAATGGGAGAGAGCCATCATTTATCCAGATTCCTAAAGAGGTGTACGGAATTCCTATGGACATCGTCGCCGTCCCGATTAAAGATGACAATGGTCAAGTAATCGCTGCCTTCTGTGTAGCATATGACCAAACGAATCAACAACGATTAGAACACATTATGACGGAAAGTAACGATGCTTCCGAAAAACTAGTCGCGATGGTACAGCAAGTGGCTGCACATTCAGAGGAACTACAAGCGACAAGTGAACAAATTCTACAAAATACAAAAACCACTGTCGAAAATTCCTCTAAAATCAACCAAGTGTCTAATCTCATCAAAGGTATCTCTGATCAAACGAACTTACTTGGACTCAATGCATCCATTGAGGCTGCAAGAGTCGGTGAAGCAGGAGCAGGCTTTGGGGTGGTTGCTACAGAAGTGAGAAAGCTGTCTACTCACGCGAAGCAGGCAACGACTGATATTGAAACAGCGCTAAAAGATGTGCAAGGCTCTATCAAAGGAATGGAAGAAGAAATAGCACAAATCGTGGCTTCTTCTGAACATCAAGCAGAACTCGTTGGCACTTTCACAAAAATTATTGAGGGGCTGCACGAAACGAACGAAACGATGAAATCATTGGCAACAGACTTAGTGAATTATCAAGTGAAATAAATAAACGAATCACAAAACCTCCAGCCATATCGGAGGTTTTTTAACGTGTTGAAGTGAGTTTTTTGTCATGATATTGACGGGTTTTTCACTGACAGGGAAGTTACACTTCTGTATGATAGAAAAAGAGAGACCTGTTTTGATCATTAGACCTATACATAAGGAGGAAGCCCATCTTGACACAATCAGCAAAGCTGCAAGAAGTACTTGCGCCTTACCGTCCATTGTTAGATCAAACTGAAAAACCACTGATTCAATTACAGATAAAACAAGGAAAAACAGGACCATATGACAGCAAAATAGCAGGTGATCCTTATTTCCCAAAAAACGACGAATATCCCGTTGATGGAGAAGGCCATCCTATGAAGCTGCTGGCACAAATCAATTTCGGCCAGCTGCCAAAGCTGAAAGATTACCCAGAAACAGGACTTTTGCAAATTTTTATTTCTGTACATGATGATCTTTATGGGATGAATATTGACCATAAAACAGAGCAAAAAGATTTTCGGATCAAATTTATTGAGGAACCTTTCTTAGCTGAAGAAGACTTATTGACTGATTTTTCATTCGTGAAAATTCCTGACGATTTTTATTTTCCAGTTACGAAGGAAGGCGCGATTACAGGTGAATTATCAAGCGAAACGATCAGTGTAGAAGATTTCCGCTTTGAAAAAGTCACAGGAAAGCGAAGCTGGGATCTATTCGAAGATGCTGTTGGTATTGATGGTGATGAAGCAGATACTTTACTAGATGAATTTTATGAGACAGCAAGTGGCTTTGGCCACAAAGTAGGCGGATACCCAGGTTTTACACAAGAAGACCCGCGTACCTATGTAGACCAAGAACATAGTGTGCTATTATTGCAAATTGACTCAGATGATGAAGTGGACATGTTATGGGGAGATTGCGGCATTGCTAACTTTTTTATCAAACCAGAAGACCTCAAACGAAAACATTTCGAAAATGTCGTCTATAACTGGGATTGCTCCTAATTTTGTAAAAAACACTCTTTTTGAAGAGTGTTTTTTGTCTATTTTTAGCCTTTTTGCCCCTAAATCGTCATTTCTGAGAGGTAATATGTCATTCTTTCTAGTTGACCGTATCAAAAAAAAATGTAAAATCATCTTAAAGTCCTCTTTTTTGAAAATAATAATAAAATGACATATCAATCAACAATGAAATGCTCGAAAAAGCGGAATGTACTGGGGGGGATCAATTGATCATTTCGAAAGTAATCAACAATAATGTGGTCAGTGCGTTTGATGACGAGCAGCATGAGCTGGTCATTATGGGCAGAGGGATTGCGTTTCAAAAGAAAAGCGGAGACCCGATTGACGAAGAACGTATTGAAAAAGTATTTTCCATTCAAAATAAAGATATATCAGAAAAATTCAAAACCCTGCTTTATGATATTCCGATCGAGTATATGCAAGTGTGTGAGGCAATTATCGATTACGCGAGAACGACCCTTAACAAAAATTTAAATGACAGCATCTATGTCACGTTAACGGATCATATTACCTTTGCTATTGAACGTCATCAAAAAGGAATGGACATTAAAAATGCCTTGCTTTGGGAAATCAAACGGCTGTACAAAGAGGAATTCATGTGTGGTGTAGAAGCGATTCGGATCATACAGGACAAGCTCAACATCCATCTTCCCGAGGATGAAGCAGGCTTTATTGCGATGCATATTGTTAATGCAGAACTGAATGAGGAAATGCCGAATGTCATTCAAATTACAAAACTGATTCAAGATATTTTGAACATCGTAAAGTATCATTTCCAAATTGATTTGGACGAAGAATCATTAAATTATTTCCGTTTTGTCACGCATTTGAAGTTTTTTGGACAGCGTCTGTTTAACGAAACACAAATGGAAAATCAAAATGAGTTTCTGTATGAAGTGGTAAAGGAAAAAAATACAGCCGCTTTTCAATGTGCGGAGAAAATTAATGACTATGTTCAAAAAGAATACAACCGAAGTCTCATAGAAGATGAGATGTTATACTTAACTTTGCACATCGATCGAGTCATAAAAAGAAAATAAATCAAAAAGAAAGCGTTGACATATCAAAATTAACATGCTAATTTATAACTATAAACTCAATAACCCACAATCTTTTAGGATTGTTACTGGTCAAGCAGGCAAAACCTAAATCATTGTCCCTATCTTTGATAAGGCATGATTTAGGTTTTTTTGTATCTAAAGGCTTATAAAATTGAATAACGATCAATCGCTATGAAGGATTGTTACTGGTTAAGCAGGCAAAACCTAAATATCGATTAATGTCTGAATCGCTATTTTTCGGGCATTAATGGATGTTTAGGTTTTTTCTATATCAAGATGAAATCAACGATTGGAGGGTAACACAATGAACCACAAACAAACAGCAAAAGAAGTTCTAGAGCTTGTCGGCGGTGAAAAGAATGTAAAGCAAGTCACGCATTGTATGACAAGACTTCGCTTCAATTTATACGATGAAGGCAAGGCGGATAAGGAGAAGCTGCAATCAACAGATGGCGTCATGGGCGTGAATCAAAGCGGCGGTCAATACCATGTCATTATTGGCAACGACGTATCAAACGTCTATCAAGCAATGATTGCTGATTCTGGGTTATCAACAGATGTAAAGTCAGGCGATTCAGAAGAAGCATCAAAACAAAATGTGATTTCAAAGCTTTTCGATTTTATCTCTGGTGTCTTCACACCGATTCTTCCAGCCATCGCTGGAGCTGGTATGATCAAAGGGATCTTGGCATTAATGCTGACGTTCCAATGGATCTCAGATAAAAGCAGCACATATGCGATTTTAACAGCTATCGGAGACGGAGCCTTTTACTTCTTACCGATTCTGCTTGCTGTAAGCGTAGCCAAAAAAATTGGCACAAATCAGTATATCGCCGCTGCCATTGCAGCAGCCGCACTGCACCCGCAGCTCACCGCTTTACTAGGTGCAGGAAATACAGAATTTCTAGGCTTGCCAGTGGTTGCCGTTGTGTACTCTTCATCGGTGATTCCAATTCTACTCACTATCTGGCTCGGCTCATATGTGGAAAGATTCGCAGAAAAATATAGTCCGAAATCACTAAAAATCATTCTTGTTCCAACAGTTACACTTCTTGTCGTGGTACCAGTTATGCTTATCGCGGTTGGACCGCTTGGTGGGATTATCGGAAATGGCCTTTCAGGTGGAATTGATTTATTGTTCAAACATGCAGGTATTTTGGCCGGACTCTTAATCGGTGGATTTATGTCACCATTGATCATTACGGGCATGCACTATGCACTACTTCCAATCATGATCAACAACATTACATTAAACGGTTTTGACTTCATTCTTCCAATGATGTTTGTAGCGAATATGGCACAAGCAGGCGCAGCATTCGGTGTCTTCTTAAGATCAAAAAACAAAACATTCAAATCATTGGCGATGTCTACAAGTATCACTGCATTAATGGGTATTACTGAACCTGCTATGTATGGTGTGAACATGCGATTGAAAAAACCGTTCCTTGCAGCCCTCATTGGTGCAGCAGCAGGCGGCGTGTTCATGTCTATCTTCAAAGTAAAGTCATATGTGATATCAGGATCAGCAGGTCTTCCAGGTCTCCCAACGTTCATTGGACCGACATTTGTGTACTCCATCATTGGATTAGTGATCGGCTTTGTTGTAGCAACCATCATGACACTTGTCCTAGGATTCAAAGATGTACCAGTGAAAGATGATACAAAAGCAGACAAACCAGAAGAAAAGAAAGACACAGTGGCGCTTCAAAATGAAGTAGTACAAAGCCCGCTTGAAGGTCAATTAAAGCCGCTAAATCAAGTAAATGATGCAACATTCTCTAATGAAATCATGGGTAAAGGTACAGCCATTGTCCCAACAGTTGGACGTGTAGTAGCACCATTCAATGGCAAGGTTGAAACCATTTTTCAAACGAAACATGCCATTGGCTTAAAGAGTGACCAAGGCACTGAGCTTCTCATCCATGTGGGGATTGATACAGTAAAACTTGGCGGTAAACATTTCACAAGTCATGTGCAGTCAGGTGATCTCGTTCAAGCAGGAGATCTGCTAGTTGAATTTGATATCAAGAGCATTCAGCAAGATGGCTATGATGTAACAACGCCAATTATCGTCACCAACACAAATGATTATGCACAAGTTGATGCGAAAACAGTTGGGGCGATTACAGTAAAAGAGACACTGCTTACAGTCAGTGTAGAAGAAAATGAGGAGGGCATTCAACATGACGAATTTAGAAAAAACATTTCCTAAAGGTTTCTTATGGGGCGGCGCAGTAGCAGCCAACCAAATTGAAGGCGCTTATAACAAAGATGGAAAAGGCTTATCGACAGCGGATGTATCACCACACGGGATTATGCACCCATTCGATGAATCAATGAAAGACCTTAACTTATATCATGATGCGATCGACTTCTATCATCGCTACAAAGAAGATATTGCCCTGTTTGCAGAAATGGGATTCAAGTGCTTCAGACTATCCATTTCTTGGCCACGTATTTTCCCAAATGGTGACGATGCGGAACCGAATGAAGCGGGCCTCGCTTTCTATGAAAAAGTATTTGATGAACTGCATAAGCATGGAATTGAGCCAGTTGTCACGATCTCTCACTATGAAATGCCACTTGCACTTGTGAAAAACTACGGCGGATGGAGAAACCGTAAGCTTGTGGGTCTTTATGAAACATACGCTAAAACATTGTTCACTCGCTTTAAAGATAAAGTGAAATATTGGATGACTTTTAATGAAATCAACGTTGTGTTACATGCTCCTTTCACAGGGGGTGGCCTTGTATTTGAAGAAGGCGAAGACGAGAAAAGCATTCAATATCAAGCAGCGCATCACCAATTTGTTGCAAGTGCTCTAGCTGTTAAAGCAGGACACGAAATCATTCCAGATGCTAAAATCGGTTGTATGATTGCAGCGATGACCACATATCCGTACAGCTCAAGACCTGAAGATATGTTTGCTGCGATTGATCAAGATCGTAAAACATTGTTCTTCTCAGATGTACAGGCAAGAGGCTATTACCCTGGATACATGAAACGTTATTTCCTGGAAAATAACATCAACATTGAATTCCAAGACGGTGACGAAGACATTCTAAGAAACCATACAGTCGACTATATTGGCTTCAGCTATTATATGAGTTTTGTGACAAGTACAGATCCAGAGGTTCTTGGACAAGTTACTGGTGGTAACCTATTTGAAGGCGTGAAAAACCCTTATCTAGAAGCAAGTGATTGGGGCTGGCAAATTGATCCAAAAGGACTTCGTACAACACTAAACCAACTATATGACCGCTACCAAAAACCATTGTTTATCGTAGAAAATGGATTGGGTGCTGTGGATCAAGTAGAAGAAGACGGCTCCATTCAAGACGATTACCGAATTGATTACCTCAGAAGTCATTTGCTTGAGGCAAGAGAAGCGATCGCAGACGGCGTTGATCTGATCGGCTATACAAGCTGGGGACCAATTGACCTTGTCAGTGCCTCAACGGCTGAAATGAAAAAACGCTACGGCTTCATTTATGTCGATCGTAATAACGAAGGAAAAGGTACATTAGATCGAAAGAAAAAGAAAAGCTTTGATTGGTATAAACAAGTGATTGCGACAAATGGAAAGCATTTAGACGCATAAAAAAAAGAGACAAACCGCTGATCAAACGGTTTGTCTCTTTTTATTGTGAGTGGACTATGATGTCCACACTTGATCCGCAATCTCAATCACATGACGCAGCTTTTCCCATTGCTGTTCTTCTGTTAACAAATTGCCTTCCTCTGTTGAAGCGAATCCGCATTGTGGGCTCAAACAGATTTGGTTGATGTCCACATATTGAGCTGCTTCCTCGATTCGTCTTTTGATCTGATCAACGGGTTCAAGTTCCCCATACTTTGAAGTGACAAGACCTAGTACGATTTGAAGGTTTGGATTCTTCACATAACGCAGGGGTTCAAATCCGCCAGAACGGTCATCGTCGAATTCTAAGAAGAGACCATCCAAATCGAGACCCGCAAAAATCGTTTCTGCCGCTGCCTCATAACCACCTTCGGCTGCCCAAGTTGATTTAAAATTACCACGGCAAATGTGCATAGTGATCACCAAATCCTCTGGTCGATCGGCAACCGCTTCATTGATTGTTTTCGCAAACGATTCACGCAGTTCATCTTCCTCGCGGCCAAAAGCTTTGATTTGTTCATGTCCTTTTTCAGAAAAGAACACAGCCCAAGCTGTATCATCTAGCTGCAAATAGCGGCAGCCTGCATCATAAAAAGCACGGATGGCTTTTTTATAAGCTTGTGCCACGTCATGGTGAAAATCATCTAAGCTGTCGTACACACCTTCTTCAAGCTTTCCACGGAAAAAGAGCATATTCGGACTTGGAATCGTCATTTTAGCCGTATGATCACCCGCGATGCTGTGAAGGAAGCGATAATCCTCCAGCATTGGATGATCAGTAAAATCAATCTTCCCTGTTACTTTGATGCCTCTCGCTTTTGTTGTCGTATTGTGGAATTGAATGCCTTGGTCTGCTTCAAATCCTTCGACCCCATCAAGCCCTTCTAGAAAGTCAAAATGCCACCATGCACGTCTGAATTCTCCATCTGTGACAACCTCTAATCCAATTTCCTTTTGCTTCTCTACAATACGAGTGATTTCTTCGTTTTCAATTTGTCTGAGCTGTTCTGCTGTCAGTGTACCGTCTGCTTTTTGCTTGCGGGCTTCTTTGATGCGTTCAGAACGAAGTAAACTCCCTACTTGATCTGCGCGAAATGGCGGCTTTGTTGTTTTCTTACCAATGGTTTGTACTTGTGTCATGCTGAATCCCTTCTTTCTTCAGGTTATAAATCAAATAAAAAAGCTCTTCCTTGGATAAGGAAGAGCATCATATACTGTGAGATCTCTGCCTTATCTTCAAACAAGCTTCAGCTTGCTTAAGGAATTAGCACCATTCTGTTCCTAGGAACAGCGGTTGCCGGGTTTCACAGGGCCAGTCCCTCCACCACTCTTAATAAGGTTACCTTTGATTCAATTTTCTTAATAAACACAATTATTCAATCTTTTCGAGAAAAAGTCAATGGTTTTTCCTATTTATTTTCCTACATAAACAAATCAGCGACGAGAACACCGGCTAATCCAACAAGTGATAGAACAGTCACCATCAATGTCCACGTTTTAAAAGTTTGAGCCATCGACAAATTAAAGTATTCTTTGTAAATCCAGAAACCTGCATCATTCACATGAGAGAATGTTATACTGCCGGCGCCTGTTGCAATCACCATTAATTCTGGGCTGACTCCCGTCAAACCAATTAGCGGTGCAGAAATGCCAGCTGCTGTGAGACCCGCGACAGTTGCTGACCCTAAAGAGACACGAAGGACAGCTGCAATCAGCCAAGTGAGGAGCAGAGGAGACAGTGTGCTTCCTTGCATAATCCCTGCAATGTATTGATCAACACCGCTGTCAATGAGCACCTGTTTAAAGGCGCCGCCGCCAGCAATGATCAATAGAATCATCGCAATGGAGCCAATTGAATCCGTAATCGACTTCATGACGTCCTGCATGCTCTTTCCTCTGCCAAGACCAAATGTGTAGATGGCAAGCAACACAGAGATTAATAGGGCAATCGCCGGCTCGCCTAAAAACTCAGCTGCCGGTAGCAGCGGGGAGGACGGGAAGAAAATTTCTAAACATGCTCTGAATGTCATGAGCAATACAGGTAAAATAGCGGTGAAAATACTAATGCCGAAGCTTGGCATTTCCTCTTCTGTAAATTCCTTTGGATTAAACAAGTCCTTTGGAATGTGTGCATGCAGTTGGTCTTTCTTAAATAGTTTCGTAAACAGAAGTCCGCCTACTAAAACAGCAGGAATGGCTAAAATAATTCCAACCAATAAGGTTTGTCCCATGTTGGCTTGAAATACATTGGCAATGGCTGTCGGCCCTGGGTGAGGAGGGAGGAAGCCATGTGTGGTAATGAGTGCAGCGACGAGCGGCATTCCCACATACAACACAGGAAGTCTTGCGGCTTGAGCAATGGTAAAGACTAATGGAATAAGAATAATGAATCCGGTTTCATAAAATAGAGCAATTCCGATAACAAATCCAGTCAGCATCGTCGCCCATTGGATTTTCCCGATACCAAAGCGGTCGATGAGTGTCATGGCAATACGCTGAGCACCGCCAGAATCAGCCATCAATTTACCAAGCATCGCTCCAAAGCCAAGAACCAACGCCAGATGGCCGAGTGTACTTCCAAGCCCTTTTTCGACTGAAGCAATCGCTTCAAGTGGTGACATGCCTTCTAAAACGGCAACGATTAAAGAGACAATAATCAACGAAATGAAAGCGTTTAACTTAAAGACAACCATGAGTAAAAGTAATAACAAAACGCCAAGTCCGATAAAAACTAACGACATGATCTTTCCTCCTTTGTGCTGCATCAGGGAGCGTGAACGCTCCCTCTGCTTTATCCTTCAAGTATGTCTACTGCTTCTTTTAACGTATCCTTTGAGCCAACATTTCCCGGGAAAATCACATAAGACATGAATGGGAATTTGCTTTCTTCTCCTGTTTGCCAAACGGGAATACCTGGTTTGATTTGACCTGCGACAGTCGCACGTTTGACGCTGAGTCCTCTTGTTCCAATATCGCTTGAGGTGATTCCACCTTTGGCAATGAGGTACTTAGGGCGAATGGAGAGGCGTTGGACAATGCTTGTCACCGCATCACTAATCTGAACAGAGAGCTTCAATTCTTCCTCTCGGCGATTGTCTCCAAGATCAAGCCGTTCTCTCCTTGTATAAACAGCAACCGATTGTCCGGTTGTTAAAAGCCTTTCAGTTTGTTGAATTACGCGGTCAATTTCCTCTTGAAATGCTTCAGGTTCTAACACGAGGTGTGTATCAAATTCAATAAATGCGATGTCTTTATTTTGCTGCAGCGCTCGCAATTGTTCCGTTGTTTTTTTGACATGGGAACCGACCATGATGAGGCCACCGTGCGTGCTTTCTTCCTGTATTAAGTCTTGTCTAGCTAAAAGTGCTTGATCCTCAACACCGCCAAGCACTTTTGTGAGAGCGGCCGCACTTCTAAATAGAAAGTGCTGACCTGCTTTGATGGCATCTATGAGGGCAATGACAAAGACTTTGACATCGTCATAGTCTACTGCATTTACAACCACTTTTTGAAAATCCTTCACGGTCATCAGCTGATCCTTGATTTGTTCAATACGTAAAGCCCGGATATCTTCTAAAGAAATATAAGTAGTGTTTTCCTTAGTGAACGACCCGTTTGATTTCTCTTCGATCCATTCTCCGAGGTGAGAAGATTGAAATCCGAATGTACGATCCAATGCAAATTCTGTGTCACCAGCAGGAATTAATTCGTGACCTTCCTGTACGTAGTGAATATTGCCAATCGTAAAGCGACCGCCTTCTTTAAAAAAGGGAAGAAGGATTTCGCCGTCAAATTGGTGGGAGCTTTGCTGTTCAATGGTCGTTCTGAGAATGTCAGTCTCTAGCGGGAAGTGTCCACGCAGGGTGGAGTCCCCCCGGCTGACAATGATGAAATCTTGATCAAGCCGTTCAGCCGTTTTCACAATCGTTGATGCGATCGTTTCATGAAGAACCGCCGTTTCTTTCTCTGTCATACTGCGAGAGTTGGTTAAGATAAAGAACATACGGCTGTCTTCAAGAAAACCAGCTTCAATGCTTTTCTCTGACCAATCGGTGAAAACAGAGACGCCGTGTACGGTTTGAATGCCTGTTGGGTCATCGTCTAATACAATCACTTTATGGTGGAAATGGTTTAGTGCTTGTTCGTATGCTGATTGAATGCGGTCTGAATCCGCTTTCGGAATGGCATTTAATAACTCAATGCTTTGTTTCATAGAACCTCATCCTTTCTTCACTTCAACATGAGCCATTTTTTCGTAATATTGAACGATCCCGCCGTGATCAAGTCCAGACTTTCCGTCCGCTTTGAGGGCGTGGAAGATTTCTAGCAGCTGACTAGACAGCGGGAGAGGAACGCCGATATCGTGGGCGGTTTCCATGACATTGGTTAAATCCTTTAAGTTGATGTCAATACGTCCACCAGGCTCAAAGTTTCGTTCTAAAATGAGGGGAACCTTCGCATCGAGGACAGCACTTCCTGCCAGTCCACCTCGGATGGCTTCATACATTTTATCAATCGCAATGCCAGACTTAGCGGCAAGAACGAGTGCCTCGGACATGGCAGCGATATTTAAGTTGACGATGATTTGATTCGCAAGCTTAGCGGTTGTCCCGCTTCCATTTGAACCAACTAATACGACATCTGTGCCCATGGCATAGAGGACATCCTTTACTTGTTCAAAGATCTCTTCTTCTCCGCCCGCCATAATCGCAAGTGTCCCGTCTATCGCCTTTGGCTCTCCGCCACTGACAGGAGCATCGATAAATTCGACCTGATGCTGTTTTGCCAGTGCCGCTAAAGCTCTAGAAGTAACAGGTGAAATAGAGCTCATATCTATAATGATCGTGCCAGGTTTTGCTGTAGCCAATATGCCTTGTTCACCTGCTACAACTGCTTCTACATGCTCACCTTTTGGAAGCATCGTGATGATGATATCGCTTTCAGATGCTGCCTCAGCAGCTGATGCAGCGGCATTTGCGCCCAATTCTTTTAATGCTAGAACAGCTTCTGTATGAATATCGAAAACAGTCACAGTATGACCGGCTTTTAATAGATTGAGTGCCATAGGTTTCCCCATAATGCCTAATCCAATGAATCCAATTTGCTTTGCCATTTTGTCCGCCTCCTATTTAGAAACCCCTTACAAAAGCGCTTTCTTTTCTTTTTGTTAGTATATATACTATTGATTTGAATTAATAGTAGGAAATAAACTATTGTTCATTTAATTTACATGACGAAATAGGAATGTGTCAACGGAAAATATGAGAAAAGTCACAAAAAAAAGACCGGAAACAGCTCCGGTCTATGGTCGATTATGTTTTATTTTTAGCTACAGCTAATCGAGAACGTTTGACGTTGTCGATTGCATTTGATCCTAATTCTAAAACAGCTGCGACGTACAAAACATCAATAATCACAAGCTGATTAATACGAGAAATCATTGAGTCAGAACGATAGGTTGTTTCTCTCGATGAACTGAGCAGATGAAAGTCGGATTTCTTGGCGAGCTCTGATTTCGGATAGCTCGTAATCGAGGCGACCGTTGCACCTTTTTCCTTTGCAAATTGCACGGCATCAAGGATTTCTCTACTTTCTCCTGAATGTGAGATCGCGACGATAAAATCATGTTCCGTTGCATGTGTTGCAATCATATTCATCATATGAGGATCACTACATAGACTCACTTCAAAGCCAAGCTGGAGAAACTTATGATAGGCATCTCCGGCAATAAAACTGGAGGCACCTGCTCCAAAGAAGACGGTTTTATGAGCCTGTTTCATTTGCTCAATAAATTGTGTCACAGCTTGGTCTTCTAAAATATGCTTCATATCCTGAATAGAGTTGGTTGTTAACTCTATGACCTTATGTTTAATATCTGCGACACTATCAGATGCTTCGATCTCGCCGTATATGGATTGAGGCGTATTGGTCGCAATATCCTGCGCGACATGGACACGAAACACTTGATAGGACTCATAGCCAATTTTTCGCAGAAAACGGAAGATCGTCGTTTCACTTGTGTTGCATTCAGTAGCGAGTGCACTAATCGAATGAAGCACAACTTTCTGAGGGTTTTGTAAAATGTAATTGGCAATCTTTTTCTGGGTAGGGGACAAACTATGAAATGTTGTCCGGATATGACTGAAAATATTCTCTTCTATGATAAACACCACACTTCATCTAACATTCTATCTTAAGCATACAGGAACTTATGAAAACGGTAAACAAACCTCACATGAAAAATAAAGAATAATATGGAAAAGAACACTTCTTTTGGTTCTTTTGTCATGGTATACTCATTTGGTAATAGACAAAAATGGGGGTTTTTACTATGACAATGAAAAAAGGCCTAACGATCAGCCTGCTCATTTTTTCGCTGATTGTTTCATTGTTTGCGCCAGTTGGATCTGCGGATGCCAAACAAGTGAAAAAAGCAAAAGTAAGTACACACTATTATAAAAAGAAAAAAACGTTTAAATATGCACAGGTGAAAAACCTTAGTAAAGCGCATATGAAAACCATCAACCATGATTTAAAAGAAGATATCGCATTTTCCTATTCTACGTATTTGTTCTTAAAGGACGAAGCGAAAAAAGAAGGCATTGGGAAGATCACATACGAGAGATCGTTTAAAACGAAATTTAACAATGGGAAGAAACTAAGTATCCTAAACTATGATTACATGAATGACGGTAGCATGCACGGGGATACGATGGTTACGAGCATGAACTATGTGTTAACAAAGAAAAAAACAAAGCAACTGTACTTTACAGATGTGGTAAAAACAAAGAAAAAACGTACAAAAGTAAGAGATTATATCTATAACTACACAAAGAAGCATAAAAGTAAATTCTATGCGAATCTGAAAAAAAGCGATATTCAAATCGGCTACGACACGCAGTACTACTTCACGAAAAAGGGAATCGCTGTTGTCTTCCAGCCATATGAAATTTCACCGTACTATGTAGGAATTCCTATGATTCAAGTACCTGCGAAGGTGTATAAATAAACAAGAGAAACGGCCATGAATTTGGTCGTTTTTTTATACATAAAAAGAGCCCCTGGTGATGAGGCCCTTCTTTTTACATTTATACTTGTTTGGGTGCATCGTTTAGTGGGTGACGGCGTTTGCCGTTGTAGTGGCGGCGCATACGAAAGATTTCAAACTCCGAAAGCTCTGCGCTTTTTCGTTTTTGGGTGCGGTTATCTTTTTTGAAAGAGAATAGTAAGTAGCAGCAAAGTGAAGCGATAATCAATAAAATCATCATATGACATTCCTCCAATTCATCCTATTCTTTAAGTGTAGACAGGGTGAGTGATGTTTATAACTGAAAATAGTTAGCAAATAGCGTTTAGTTCTAAAGGTTTATTCTGGCTGCTTTTTTAGGTCTAAAATACTGGTTGTTTTTAACTATTATATTTCCAGTTATTTCACTCGTCAAGAAGAATTTTTCTGGGGTTGTCTCTATTAGTACGATTAAGTGTCATAAAAGTTTCAGAAAATTGTAAACTTTTATTAAAAAACCGTTCCCGAACAGGAACGGTTGTAAACATGTTTATGCTTTTTCTTCAAATAAACGTGCAATTTCCACGATCACTTCTGACGCTTTCAGCATGTTCTCTACAGAGATGAATTCATATTTACCGTGGAAGTTTTCCCCGCCAGTAAAGATGTTTGGCGTTGGAAGTCCTTTATATGAAAGCTGTGAGCCATCTGTACCGCCGCGGATTGGTTCAATGACAGGTGTCACTGAGCGGTTTTCCATGGCTTCATGAGCGATGTCTACGATATGTTTGACTGGCTCAATTTTTTCTCTCATATTGTAGTATTGATCCTGAATGCTAAGGGTGATGCTGTTTTCGCCGTAGACCGCTTTTAAGTCGTTTGCGATTTTTTCAAACAGTGCTTTGCGCTTGTTGAATTTCTCTTTATCAAAATCACGAATAATATATTGCAGCTCTGCTTCTTCTACTTCTCCTACAAACCTCGTGAGATGGAAAAAGCCTTCGTATCCTTCTGTGTATTCTGGAGATTCATCTGAAGGAAGTTTGTTGTGAAAGAGCATGCCGATCTTTGCAGCACTGACCATTTTGTCTTTTGCTGTCCCTGGATGGACGTTGTTTCCTTTAATTGATACTTTTGCACCTGCGGCGTTGAAGCTTTCATATTGAAGCTCTCCTAGCGGGCCGCCGTCAATCGTATAAGCATAAGAAGCGCCAAAGGCATCAACATCGAATTTGTGAGGTCCTCTGCCGATCTCTTCATCTGGTGTGAAGGCGACACGAATTTTTCCATGCTTGATTTCTGGATGCTCAATCAGGTAATACATGGCGGTCATAATTTCTGCGATACCAGCTTTGTTATCTGCACCAAGCAGGGTCGTGCCATCAGTCGTGATGAGCGTATGTCCTTGGTATTTTTGTAAATTTGGAAACTGCGCTGGAGATAATACGATATGTAGATCTTCGTTTAACGTGATGTCCCCGCCTTGATAGTTCTCATGAATCTGCGGTTTCACGTTCTTGCCAGTGAAGTCAGTGGCTGTGTCGATATGAGCCAGGAAGCCAATGGTTGGCACTTCTTTGTCTGTGTTAGATGGAATCGTGCCCATGACATAACCGTTTTCATCCATTGTCACTTCTTGAATGCCGATGGATTTCATCTCTTCAACTAGCTGCCTTGCTAAGTTCAGCTGTCCTGCAGTGGATGGGCAGCTCTCTATGTCTGCATCAGACTGTGTATCCACTTTTACATAACTTGTGAATCGCTGGATCATTTCCTCTTTCATCAATACGTCACTCCTTTTGTAGAATATGTTCATTTTATCATGTCTTGAATGCGCTTCATAACAAGAAAGGTTTTCTCTGACAATTAGAGAGGAAAAAGACCTACTTTTATTTTGCGATGTGCTGAATGGTTCTTTAGGGTGATTTTTTTGGGTGTCTTTTTATTTATAATGAGGACATATAAAATCATCCATTTGTACGTTAATTTGGGAGAAAGGGGTGCGAAAGTTGGATTCTAGTCAAACACTTGCACTCGCTCAAAAGTTCCAGGAAGCCGCTGATGGCATTCGGCAGTCGAAGCAGCTGCTTGAGAATCGGCTGAAGGCAGTTGGATCAGGCTGGCAAGGGGAAGCAAGAGATAAATTTGATCAAAGCTTTGAGGAAACAGTGGCACGCTATGATCAATTTGAAAAGGACTTGCTTGAAACAAGTCAGGAACTGCGGGATGCTGCTGTCAAAATCGAGGAACGTAAAGCTGAAATCGCCAGAATGGAAGAGCTTGAGCGAAAAAGGCGAGAAGAACGGAGAGAAAGAAACCGAGAAGGGAGATGATGTGATGGCGCGTGACATTGTAGTAGTTCCAGATCAGCTGACAGGGCTGGCGAATGATTTTGTAGGAGAGCTTTCGGCCATCGAAACAAAGCACCACGATTTACATAGTGAACTGGATGGCCTCATCCTAGGCTGTGATCCCCGTTATCGAAGCTGTTTTTCTGGAGTAGGAGATGCATGGGGTTCTGGACAAGCCTTAATGAGCAAATTGAGCAGTGACGACATTGCCATTCGTCATGCAACGGATAAAATGGTCGAAGCTGATGATATTTTAAGGAAAATGTACAGTCTGTATGATCAATATGGTACACTCACGAGCCTAGCTGGTATTGTGATGATGCAGGCAAAATACTATGGGCTTGGCATGACGACCTTTATTAAAGAAAATGGCCGCTATGCTGCGCAGCATTCAAAGCTCCTTCTTGATGTGACCGGACGGGTAGAAGGAACGAGATTTGACCGGTTGGCAAGGATTTGGCTGAGCAAAAAAGAATTATTAAAACGATCCAATTGGTCGATGGCTGACCTGGTCCATAAGAAATTTACGAAATTTTATCCTAGCGATACAGTTGCGTTCACGAACAGTGTACGTGATTTCACAAAAGGAAGTATCAATTGGAAGGACACAGCTGGCATCAAGTCTGTTCTGAAAAATGGTGCAAGGTTTGCGAAAGGAAATGCCATCATTGCAACGGTCGTCACGGGTGCAACAGAAACGGTTGGCTGCGGTCTGAAAATTGCGGAGAACTATGCGGAATTTGGGGATCAGCCAGAAGTTCTCAAGCGTGAAAATGCAAAGGCTGTTGGAAATGCAGTGAATAATACGGTCTTTATTGCAGGCGGATCTGTTGCAGGTGCCGTTGTGGGCGGCGCTCTTGGAAGCTTTGCAGGACCGATTGGAACAGTGGTTGGCGGTGCGATAGGATCAGCAGTAGGTGGCTTTATTGGTGAAAAAGTCGCCAAGCTTACTTCTGGTTTTGCAGAACAGGTCGCAGTGAAATTAAAAGACCCAATTCATGCGGTTGTCGATAAAGGAAAAAAAGCATTTGAACTGGCAGGTCAAGGTGTTAAAGCAGTCAATGACACCATTGATCAAGCAAATCAGGTGATACATAAAGGAATAGAAAAAACAAAAGAAACCGCAGATTCGCTGTTGAAAGGTGCAGGTGATTTCTTGAAGGGCGCATTTTCTTTTGGATAAGGAGAGATCAAGTTGGATCAGCTAAGTCTAAGTATCGAGGAACTCATCTTTAGTTTTTACAGTGAAGGCTATTTTGAGCAAGGGATGTCTTTAAAGGAAGCCTATTATCCAGATGTAGAGGATGAACGTCTTGGATTTTTATTTGAAATTGCATGTCGCTCTTTGCTGGCAAAAGACGTGCTGGAATTTCGAAATAGACAATACCGTTATAAAGAAGAATACCGGCATTTCATTCAAGCCATGAATGATGCATCACATACCGTGAAAGCTTCAAGGTTTGGTGCATTAGATGAAGAGGTCAGTACGTCCTTTCATACGACTCAGGCAGGTGTGTATGCGCATCATACGCTTTATGATCAACAAGTGCATCAGATTCACAAACTAAAAGAAGATCAGCAGACTGTGGAGCAAGTGACAACCTTTTTGAACATACACATGAGTGATCACCTCACACCAGTCATGAATTTGCAGGCGGAAGAATTTGAACTGCTGTTAGAACAAGCCAGTCAAGGGAATGAGGATTGCCCTTCTTTTCTAAATAAAGCAGAGAACCAAGAGCTTGTGCGGGCATTTGTTTCTGATGTAAGGGTCAGAAAAGGAAAAATGGATTCTTTGATGAAGGTCACTTATGATAAAAATAATACGCCGGATGTAGAGTCTATGATATTTGTTATTCCGGGGCAGAAGCATTCTTGGCTAGTGTCGGGCATGAAGGAAAATGAATTTCGGATAGAGACGGCTCATAGGGACGGATTACGTTCTATATTCTAATGGAGAAAAGGAGAATGGCGCTTGAATCCAAGTGAAGTAATAGAAGTGAGGAGCAGACCCTTTCTAAGAGTATGGGCATTCTTAGCAACGGGCGGGTTTGGCATCATCGGTATTTGGTTATTTTCAGAAGCTCTTACATTTGAATCGAATTATACGTTGTTTTTATTTTTAGGCGGATTATTAGGCATTGTCTATGGGTGGATCTCTTTTTTGATGATTCTTCCGGCTTTTACGAAGAAGGGAAATGTGATTTTTCGCATTCAGCGTGGAGAGAATGGTGCTGTTTTATACCGGCAACAAACAATCCCTTTTCAAGACATTCAATCTATTGATATGCGCAGGCATCGTTACAATATCAGGGGATTTCTGTTCATGGATGTGCTCATTCGGAAAATGGATGGCAAATTGATCAAAATTCCGGCGTACAGTATTTTAGATGAAGAAGTATTTGAGCAAACGGTGAAACAAAACATTTATCCATATTTACATGAGACTGCCCAAGAAAAATGGAAACAACAGCATGGTCATGGTGAAAAGCAGAATCAATAGATGTTTTCGCCATTCCATGAGGTGAGACGCCACTTTTTTTAAGAAATCGTGTATGATGTCAGTAAAGACTGAACAATCAAGAGGTGATGAGAGATGGACAAAGAAATGGTAATTGACCTCGTCACAGAACAAATGGCACGAATTCGAAAAGAAAAAGACTATACACAGGACCGCATGGCTGAGGTGCTTGGGCTATCCAAACGGCATTTGCAGCAGGTAGAAAAGAATCGTCTTCGCCTCAACTGGACGCAATCTGCGGCCGTATGTGCATTATTCAGGGATAGTGACATTTTAAAAGGGACACTTGGGGATGATCCGCTTGAGATTTTGGAAGTCGTCGCCCACGATGAATTGCATTTATCTGTTGAACGTACGATTGGTGGAAAGGTTTGGTGGCGGACGTCTGTGAAAAAAGGTACGTTTCGTCTTCAGCAGAATGTACTAAGCCAGCATTACCGCATCTTAGATGATGAGAATTATCGCTATTATAGTTCCTTTAATAAAGAAGAAGCGAAGCGGCGGTTAGAGGAATTAAGTGAGCTGTCGTAAGCAGAAAAAGAGAGGTCCCTCTATGACAGGGACCTCTCTTTTTTGTGTTGTTTATACTTTCAGAGTGTTTTTCGCCCGAATAAAGGCAACAAGCTGTTTGATTTCTTCATCTGTTAGTGGAACGCCGTCTACATGGATGGTTCCTTCTTTTGCTTCCGTCAGCTCAATTTTGATATCAGAGATTTTGCGTTGGATCTCTGGCTCGTCCGTTCTACCAAGTAAAAAATCAATGGACGTATCATACAAATCAGCCAGCAGTTTCACTGCTTCAAGCGAAGGTCGTCGGTACCCAGATTCGTAACCGGCATAGGTGCTTTTGGCGATACCTAGGCGATCTGCCGTATGCTGGAGAGACCATTTTTTCTTTTTTCTAAGGGTGGTTAAACGATCGAGTATCATACATGAACGCTCCTTTATATACAACAACAGTATATCATATTTTGACAAAGAGTGTACGCGTTATGCGTAATAATTTCTTGATTAATTCGCGTTATGTGACTATAATGGCAATGAAGGTACGCGTAAAGCGTATATTATAGAATAGCACAAGCTGGCTTATAATATGTGTGACAAACGAAGTAATTTTACTGAAAGAGGTGGACCTGTTGAAGAAATTATTGCTTTTAACCACTGGTGGGACGATTGCATCTGTAGAAAGTGAAAATGGTTTAGCTCCAGGTGTTAAAGCTGAGGACCTTTTAAGCTATTTAAACGAAATTAATGCAGACTACACAATGGACACAAAGTCCCTAATGAGTATAGATAGTACCAATATGCAGCCTGAATACTGGGTTGATATCGCAACAGCCATTTATGAAAATTATGATCAATATGACGGATTTGTCGTCACGCATGGTACGGACACAATGGCCTATACATCAGCAGCACTATCGTATATGTTGCAAAATCCTGATAAGCCAATTGTCATTACAGGGTCACAAATTCCAATTACGTTTAAGAAAACAGATGCGAAGAAAAACATTACAGATGCGATTCGTTTTGCATGTGACGGTGTTGGCGGCGTATACGTCGTGTTTGATGGCAGAGTCATTCAAGGAACTCGCGCAATCAAACTAAGAACGAAAAGCTACGATGCATTTGAAAGTATTAACTACCCATATATTGCATCGATTGAAAATCATCAAATTGAATACAATAGCAAAGTAAAAAGATCATCAATGAAACCGCTTAAATTAGATGCATCCTTGAACACAGACGTTTGTTTATTAAAACTGCATCCAGGACTGAAGCCTGAGTTTTTAGATTCAATCAAAGGGTTGTACAAAGGAGTCGTTATTGAAAGCTACGGCAGCGGCGGAATTCCTTTCGAAGGAAGAAATCTTTTAGAAAAAATCAACGAATTGCTGGAAGAAGGCATTTCTGTTGTGATCACCACTCAGTGTCTCGAAGAAGGAGAAGACATGAGTGTGTATGAAGTAGGACGTAAAATCAATCAAGAACTGGTTGCTCGTTCAAGAAACATGAACACAGAAGCCATCGTGCCAAAGCTCATGTGGGCATTAGGTAAAACAACAGATCCACGAGAAGTGAAAAAGATTATGGAAACGCCAATCGCAGAAGATTTAGTGATTTAACTATTCTATAGAAAGCAGGTCATACGAGATGGTTCAAGCAACTTATCGTTACGAGAAGGATTTTCTAGGTGAAAAAGAAATTCCCGCAGACGTGTATTATGGTGTTCAAACGCTTCGTGCAAAAGAGAATTTCCCGATTACAGGATATCGCATGCATGAAGAACTCATTCGAGCATTTGCCATTGTCAAAAAAGCAGCAGCTCAAGCAAATATGGAAGTCGGACGTTTATATGAAGGAATTGGAAATGCGATCGTTCAAGCTTCAGATGAAGTCATTGAAGGCAAATTCCATGAATATTTCATCGTAGACCCGATTCAAGGCGGCGCAGGAACGTCTATGAATATGAATGCCAATGAGGTCATTGGAAACAGAGCCCTCGAGATCATGGGACATCAAAAGGGCGAATACATTCATTTAAGTCCAAACACACATGTGAACATGTCACAATCGACAAATGATTCGTTCCCAACGGCGATCCATATTGCAGTGCTCAAGCAGTTAGACATTTTACTTGAGACGATGCAGGCCATGCATGACGTATTTCAAAAGAAAGCAAAAGAATTCGATCATGTCATCAAAATGGGGCGTACTCATTTACAAGATGCTGTTCCGATCCGTTTAGGACAAGAGTTTGAAGCATACAGCCGTGTGCTCAGCCGTGATATTAAACGAATCAACCAATCAAAACAGCATTTATATGAAGTAAATATGGGTGCGACAGCTGTTGGGACAGGCCTCAATGCAGATCCTCGCTACATCGAAATCGTAGTGAAGAAGCTTGCTGATATTTCTGGACTGCCATTAGTAGGCGCAGAGCACCTTGTAGATGCGACGCAAAATACAGATGCATACACAGAAGTATCTGCTGCCTTAAAAGTATGCATGATGAACATGTCTAAAATTGCGAATGACCTTCGCTTAATGGCATCGGGCCCACGTGCAGGTCTTGCTGAGATTGCATTGCCAGCCCGTCAGCCGGGATCATCCATTATGCCTGGGAAAGTCAATCCAGTCATGGCAGAGCTCATTAACCAAATCGCATTCCAGGTCATTGGGAACGACCACACCATCTGTCTTGCTTCTGAAGCAGGTCAGCTTGAGTTAAATGTGATGGAGCCTGTTTTGGTCTTTAACTTGCTTCAATCTATTAGTATAATGAATAACGGATTCCGCTCATTCACAGATCATTGTTTAGTGGACATCGAAGCAAATGAAAAACGTTTGAAAGAATATGTAGAAAAAAGTGCAGGCGTGATCACTGCCGTGAACCCTCACTTAGGCTACGAAGCTGCGGCTAGAATCGCAAGGGAAGCCATTTTAACAGGACAATCGATCAGAGATCTTTGCCTGCAAAATGATGTGTTAACAGAAGAAGAACTTGATATTATCTTGAATCCATTCGAGATGACAAAGCCTGGTATTGCCGGTGCAGAGCTCCTAGAGCGATAATAATATCAAAAATTTTATTTTATTAATATGTGGAATTGCCTGTGAAATAGAGAAAAACAGGCAATTCACTTTCTTTCGAATTGACACACTTTTTTCACAATATTTTGAAAACGCTTAACGCACGCACAAAGGGAGGAAACAAAATGAAAACACCACGTCTACCGTCTATTTTAGAAGTCGTGTCTGTACTTGGCTTATTTTTAGCAATTGTTTTATCATTCACTCTTTACTTCAAACTAGATATTCAACTCGCATTGTTTATCTCATGGTTTATGGTTATTGCTTTAGGGATTCGTTTAGGGCATTCATACAAAGACCTTCAAAATGCGATTACAAAAGGGATATCGAATGGTTTAGAGGCTGTTTTAATCTTAATTGCAGTAGGTGCACTTGTTGGTACATGGATTGCCGGCGGTGTTGTACCCACGTTAATTTATTACGGACTGGAATTTATTCATCCTAATATCTTCTTATTAGCTACACTTGTCATCTGTGCGATTATGTCCGTTGCCACAGGAACCTCTTGGGGTACAGTTGGAACAGCAGGTATTGCGATGATCGCAATTGGTGAAGGATTGGGTATCCCATTACCGATCGTAGCTGGGGCTGTTTTATCTGGTGCTTATTTTGGTGATAAATTATCTCCTTTATCTGATAGTACTGTGCTCGCTTCCTCTCTTTCAAAAGTGGACGTGCTGGCGCATGTAAGAGCCATGATGGTCTTATCCATACCAGCCTTTGTGATTACAGCGATTATGTTTACGGTTACAGGTTTTATGTATGGCGGACGCAACATTGATCAAGGTAAAGTAGAATTTTTGAAAAATGCCCTTCAAGATACATTCACAATCAACATTTGGATGATCATCCCAGCAGTAGTGGTTGTATTACTGCTCGTATTTAAGAAACCTTCAATGCCTGTTATCGCTATTGGTGCCCTTCTTGGTGCAGTCTGGGCAATGGCATTCCAAGGAATGAACCCGGCAGATGCGCTTGGAACAGCTTATAATGGCTTTTCTATTAATTCAGATGTAGATTTCTTAAATACGCTGTTAAATCGTGGCGGTATTGTGAATATGCTTGGATCTCTAGTGGTTATTATTCTCGGACTTGGTTTTGGTGGCGTTCTTGAATATCTCGGCGTCTTAAAAGTAATTGTCGCTACTTTCGAGAAGAAATTATATAATGCAGGAAATGTAACCCTATCTACACTTGTTGTTGCATTCTTCGCAAATATCTTCGGCTGTGCGATGTACGTTTCATTAATTCTTACACCGAAAATTATGGAAAAAAGCTATGATAAATTGAAAATAGACAGACGCGTTCTATCTAGAAACGCTGAAGTCGGTGGAACAATGACGTCTGGTATGGTTCCATGGTCAGATAACGGAATTTACATGGCAGGGATTCTAGGCGTCTCGACATTCTCTTATTTACCATTTATGTGGCTGAGCTTTGTTGCCATTGGTCTTGCCATCATCTACGGATATACAGGGAAATTCATTTGGTACGTGAAAAATCAACAAGACTCAGAAGAATCGGCATCATAAGCCACTGCAAAAGCCGCCCCTCCCCCGGGCGGCTTTTGTTTGTCCTAGGATCATAAGACTATGTGTGTTTCCAGAAGGGTGGTTGTGTATTTTGACCCCCTATAAAAGAGGGCTTAAGGTGTGGTATGAAGCAGATCGAAAGCATATTTATACCATAAAAAGGGCACAAATCCCTATTCAAACATGAGTCTTTGAGCCTTATAATAACAATATTGGAAAAAGTACGATTCACCATTACGCTCGTTTAGAGGGACTCTAAGCAGCGTTTTTATTTTTGACAGGAGGAGGAACCCATATGAGCTTATCGGATATGCTGTCTGCCCTTAACGGTGGCATTTCAAATAAAAAGGCAGAGATCGAAGAGAAAATTGCTCGACTCAAAAAGGCAAAAAGTAAGGTTGAACGTGAACAAGATGCCGCAGAAACAGACCTAAAACAAATCAAGCAGCCAAAGCTTGGGGCCTCTTGGAAAGGTGAGCGGAGCCAAGATTTCAAATCAGAGCGAAATGAAGCGCATGATGCGCTGCAAACGATCGTAAGCGATAAATACCCACGCTACGTGAGCCGAATCGAATTCAAAATCAGTACACTAGAAGCAGAGCAGGCTGCCTTATCCTTTGCCAGCTCTTTAGCTGGAGATGCCGCACGTTTGGCTGAAAAAGGAGAAGACGCAGTAGAAGACGCAAAACGCTTGATCTCAAAAGCATGGAGCAGCTTGTAAGCGAGCTTCATGCTGAACCAATCTGGAGGATATCATAATGGGACAAATTAAGTTAAACTACCAAACAGTGATGGATAAACTAGATGAAGTCTCCCAAGCAGTTGAAGCTTTAACAATGAAAAAAGCAGCAGATAAAGCTGGTGAAAACAGCCTTGAATTTGTAACCAAATGGACGGCACGTGAAGCAGAGGTGGGCGAAATGGTCTCAAGCTTTAAAGAAGCCTTAATCAAAAACGTTCAGGATACACGCTCAAATGTGAAGACGCTAAAAGAACAGGATGAAGCGATTGCGGCAAAATCATAAGCCCCAATCGTTTTATTGATAGCTTAACTGAGTACGATGTAAAATATAGTCGTAAAGACTCATATATAATTCGGGATTTATGACCTTAGATTATTCCGTTTTTCTTCCAAACACCATGTTAAAAGGACACCTTTTCCCTATTTAAGCCTAAGGCTTTTCACCTTATACTATACTTAATGAAAGCGAACGATAGAAATGTCAGGACTGGAAAAAGCAGATGATCTGCTCGCTTTCAAAAACGCTGACGCCGTGCTTTCTTATGAGGTCTAATAGAGGTGGATGACATGAGTTTATCCGAGATGCTGCACCATCTGCATATGGGGATTGAAAACAAACGTGCAGAATTTGACGAAATGATCTCTCGGTTAAAGACAGCCAAAAGTAATATTCGAACAGAACAAGATCTTGCGCAGTCTGACATAAAGGAAATCAAGAAGCCTGCTCTAGATTCGTCATGGAAAGGTGAGAGAGGAACGGACTTTCACCGTCACCGGAAAGAAGCCTATCACGTGCTGCACGACATTGTGAACAATGAGTATGAAACCTATATTACGGAGATAGACCAAAAAATTATGCACTTTGAGTTAAAAAAAATGGAACTCGCTGTCGCTAGTAATTTTGCAGGAAGAGCCCAAGATGTGATGGAAAAAGGCGAGGATTTTGCAAAGGATGTCAAACATTTAATTGAACGGGGCTGGAAAGCTCTTTAATAAAATAAACGAAACAGCCGACTGAACAAGCGGCTGTTTTTTTGGTTTAGTCACATCCGCCGCTACCACCTGAATCACCACCGCAGGAGGCATCAGAAGCGTGATGTGTATACGAATCAGTATAGTTACTGGTTGTTGAACTGTGATGTGCAGAATGCTTAGAAGATGAACGCTTATCTTTTGGTGTAAACATGTGAGCGGTAATGGCGCCTAAAGTAGCTAGTATGATGATGATAACAAACATGATGTATCCCTCCTCTTGTTTCATATTCATACGTTTGAGCCATAACAAAGTTCCCGGTCGGAAAGAAAAACTGGGCAAAGAGTTCTATTTTCGTTTATGATGATAGGCAAAAGTAATTGACCAAGGGAGGGGAGTCTATGTTATCTCTACGTCAGGAGGAGCTGTTGAGGCGGTTAATGCAGGCAGAGCAGGAGCTGACAGGTGAAGAAATTGCACGCCTGATAGGCGTCACATCACGAACAGTTCGAACAGATATGAAAGCGCTTAAATCAGTATTAGAAGTACACGGGGCAACACTTCATATGAAACGTGGAGCAGGGTATACATTGACTGTCGAAGATTATGGAGCATTTCGTACTTTTTTGAAAAACTCAATGAGAGAAAGAAATGAAAAAAAGAATCAAGTTATTCCAAATCAGCCGGAGGATCGTATCTCTTATTTATTGAGAAGGCTTTTATTGTCCGAAGACTATATGAAATTAGATGAATTGGCCGAGGAATTATTTGTGAGTGAATCTACTGTGAAAAATGACCTGAAAGCAGTCAAGCATCTATTTTCTTTACATGGACTTTCTGTTGCACACCGACCTAAATATGGACTGAGGCTGACTGGAGATGAAATGAAATTAAGGTATTGTCTAGCTGAGCATGTGTTTCAGCAGGAGCATCCGAACCCTGCCCTTTTACCTGAAGAAACGTATCAATTGATTCAAGATATGGTGCGTTCACGTACAAAGGCAAGCGGCCTTCATGTGTCAGAGATCGGTTTAAGCAACTTAGTGACACATATCGCCATTGCGTGCAAACGAATTGAAGAGAAAAAATTGGTGATGATGCCGGAAGGAGAACTCAAAGACATTCAAACACAGCCCGCTTTTCAAGTGGCGAGGCAAATGGCAGAAGATATGCGTCACGTGCTCGGTATAGATTTTCCATTATCTGAAATGGCCTATATTGCGATTCATTTAATGGGTGCAAAAATGATGGCGTATGGAGAAACGGGCCACACGCTATTTCACATGCTTGATGAAGAGCATTTCCGTTTAACTCACCAATTACTTGGTTATGTCGAAGAGCACATGTCACTTGATATTCAGACGGACAAGGAATTGATTGTGGGACTAAGTCTTCACCTGAGATCAGCGATTCATCGGTTCCGATATGATATGAACATCCGTAACCCCTATTTATCAGACATAAAAAGGCATTATCCGATTGCTTTTGAAGCAGGTGTCTATATGGGAAGATGGTTGAAGGAAAATGAGAATGTAGAGATTCATGAAGATGAAATCGGATATTTGGCGCTGCATATTGGTGCTGCCATAGAGCGGACAAAAACTCAGACTGTGAGAAAAAAATGCTTGATTGTGTGCGCAACGGGTGTCGCGAGCAGTCAGCTTCTTCTCCATAAGCTGAAGGCCGCCTTTAGCGAAAGGCTAGAGATTGCTGGAACTGCAAGTGTCAGTGACCTTTTGTCGTATGACTTGAGAAGTATCGATTTGATCATTAGTACCATCCCGCTTCAGAACACACTACCTGTGCCAGTGATTGATGTACATACGATCCTCAGTGAAGACGATATGTCGAGGCTGAAACGATTTGTGCAGGGGTCACAAGAAATGGGTGTCTTGCGATATATCAGTCCGAAGATGACTTTTTTTCAGCAAGATCTACAAACAAGGGAAGAGGTGCTTCAATTTTTCGTGACTGTATTGCAGGAACAAAACCGAATCCCGGATGATTTTGAACAGCTATTGTTGGAAAGAGAGGAAGTGTCGCCTACGTCGTTCGGTCATTTGGTCGCGATCCCTCACCCAATCAAACCGGCAACAGATGATACGTTTTGTGCGATCTGTACGTTGAGGAAACCAGTGCTGTGGGGCGACGATCGGGTACAGGTCGTCTGTTTGTTAAGTATACAGAAGACGTATCAGAAAGAATTGCAGTCACTTTATCAATTTCTTGTGCGTTTGACAGAGCAGAAGGAAGTGGTGGAGCAAATCATCAAAGCTGCTTCATTTGAAGAACTGACGGCGGCGCTGCACGTGTTGGAACAGCCAGATGAAAAAAAAGGATACCCATTTCCGCATCTGTGAGGAAAAAGATTGGATGTTAATGAAAGCGCTTTTAAAATAACATCAAAAAGGAGGATGATCACGAGTTTTTGTAAAGGGGGAGACGGATCATGAGCTTTAAAGAGAGAGCGGCCGAC
Organism: Bacillus sp. G402; assembly: GCF_051172515.1. Classification (NCBI taxonomy): domain Bacteria; kingdom Bacillati; phylum Bacillota; class Bacilli; order Caryophanales; family Bacillaceae; genus Bacillus; species Bacillus sp. G402. The sequence continues at coordinate 795,624 of NZ_JBPIZC010000002.1, read as the reverse complement.
GTCATGGGACATGTCGCTTATCGTATTACAAATCAGAAATATATTATGTCGATTAAGCAAGCATTTGTCACATTAATGCCAATTATCATTACGGGGGCATTTGCTGTACTGGTCGCAAATATGATCATGAGCCCGGAAACGGGGCTTGCCCATTTTGAGATATTCAGGTTTTTAGCAGAGCTTCAGCCAATTATGAAGGCAATCAATTATGCCACGCTGAACTTTTTAACGATCGGGGCTGTGTTCCTTATCGGGATTGAGCTCGGGAAAATCAATGGACACAAATCATTGTTCCCAGGATTAATGGCATTGATTTCATTTATATCCGTTATTCCGACGACACTTCTTCTTGAAGTCGATGGATCAATGCGTGAGGTTGTCGATGTGCTGGCGAGGCAATTCTCCGATCCAAAAAGCTTATTTTTGGGTATGATCATTGCCATCGTCTCTGTAGAGATCTTTTGTAAGCTTACCGAGGTGAAGTGGCTGCAAATTAAGATGCCAGATTCTGTTCCATCAAATGTGGCGACGTCTTTTTCTTCACTTTTCCCATCAATTATTACGATTACAATCATTAGTTCATTCGGGTTTGCGTTTCATCGTGTGACAGGCATTTATTTGCATGAAGCGGTGTATAACGTCGTGCAGCGTCCGCTTGAAAGTGTTGTGCAGGGACTGCCTGGTATTTTAACGTTAATGTTTGTGGCTCAATTTTTCTGGGTGATCGGTATTCATGGCAACCAAATGATTAAACCGATTCGCGAGCCGCTGTTATTAGGATCAATTGCAGTGAATATGACAGCATTTCAAGAGGGCAAAGAGATTCCAAATATTATCACGATGCCATTTTGGGATGTGTATATGAGCATTGGTGGTTCGGGTGTGACGATTGGTCTGTTGATCGCCATTTTTATAGCAGGAAGAAGAGAAGAGATGCGGAGCATTGCCAAGCTTTCATCAGGACCTGGACTGTTTAACATCAATGAACCAGTTATTTTCGGATTACCTGTCATGTTGAACCCTGTGATGGCAATTCCGTTTATCGTTACACCACTCGTGACAGGTACGATTGGTTATATCGCAACCGCTACAGGTTTTGCGGGGAAAGCGGTGGTGATGGTGCCGTGGACGACACCTCCGATTGTGAATGCTTGGCTGTCTACCGCTGGCAGTATGGGGGCTGTCATCACACAGCTTATCTGTATTGTTGTCGCTGTTTTCATCTATTTACCTTTTGTCCTCTTATCCAACCGGAAGCCAGAATCAGCACCTGATTCAGAATAGAAGGAGGGCTCATGAATGAACATGCAATTTAGATGGTATGGCAAAGAAGATCCTGTCTCCCTTTCATATATTCGGCAAATTCCCGGCATGAAAGGGATTGTCAGTGCAGTCTATGATGTGCCGGCTGGTGATCTGTGGCCGGAGGAAAGTATTGCTCATTTAAAAGCGGAAATCGAACGTCACGATCTTGCTTTTGAAGTCGTAGAAAGTCTCCCGGTCCATGAAGATATTAAGCTGGGAAAGCCTAGCCGAGATGTTTATATCGAGCATTATCAAGAAAATATCCGGAGATTAGCAAGGCATGGTGTGAAGGTCATTTGTTATAACTTCATGCCAGTCCTTGATTGGACACGAACACAGCTCGATTTCCCACTAGCTGATCAATCGACGACCCTTGTTTATTTTCAGCATCAGCTTGAACAGATGGATATAGAAAAAGATCGACTTTCCTTACCAGGATGGGATACGTCTTATACGCAGGAAGAAATGAGAAAGTTGATGGCTGCATACAGGGCATTGGGTGCGGAAGGGTTGTTTGAGAACCTAGACTATTTCTTGGGAAATATCCTTCCAGTTGCAGCGGAAGAGAACATGAACATGGCACTGCATCCAGATGACCCTTCTTGGAACATATTTGGTCTATCCCGCATTGTCAGTTGTGAAGAACAAATAGATCGTATCCTTCAGCTCGATGAACGCTCACAGCATGGACTGACCTTTTGTTCCGGTTCCCTAGGCTGTAATGCTAAAAATGATGTTCCTGCACTTGCGAGAAAGTATGCCAAAAAAGGGCGTATACACTTTGCTCATTTACGCAATGTCAATTTGTATGAAAACGGTGATTTTGAAGAGTCGGCACACCTGTCGTCAGCAGGCAGCCTCGATATGGGAGCGATTGTGAACGCATTGTTTAAGGAAGGATTTGCTGGCTATGTCCGGCCAGATCATGGACGAATGATCTTTGGTGAGACGGGCAGACCTGGCTATGGATTATACGACCGGGCACTTGGAGCTATGTATTTACAAGGGATGTGGGAAGGACTTCAAATTCACACGAAGAAAGGTCAGGTGGCAACATGAACAAAATCGACATACCCAATGACTTTATTCTAGGTGCTGCGGCTTCTGCTTGGCAGACAGAGGGTTGGAAAGGGAAGAAACCGCATCAGGATTCGTATATAGACCTTTGGTATAAGGAGGGGTATCACGTATGGCACGAAGGATACGGACCAGCGGGAGCAACGAATTTTTACGAGCGCTATCCTGAAGATGTAGCCCTTATGAAGGAAATTGGGTTATCTCATTACCGGACATCGATCAATTGGTCGAGGTTTCTCATAGATTACGAGAATGGAATTGTAGATGAGGCCTATGCTCGTTATATTGATGATTTCATCAATGAATTACTTGAAGCAGGTGTAGAGCCGATGTTTTGCTTAGAGCATTATGAGCTTCCTGCCGTTTTACTTGAAAAGTACGGCGGCTGGTCATCTAAACATGTTGTCGATCTGTTTGTTCTCTATGCAGAAAAGGTGTTTGAACGCTATGGAGACCGGGTCAAACATTGGTTTACCTTTAATGAACCAATTGTTGTTCAGACTCGTGTGTATCTAGATGCTATTCGTTATCCTTTCGAGCAAAATACGAAGAAGTGGATGCAGTGGAACTATCATAAAGCCTTGGCGACAGCAAAAGTGGTGAAGCTGTTTCAGGAAATGGGCTTGAAGGAATCAGCCGGTGCAAAAATCGGGGTCATTCTCAATCCAGAAGTGACGTATGCGAGATCGACTGCGTCACATGATCAAGAAGCTGCCCGCATGTATGATTTGTTTTTTAATCGAGTGTTCTTAGATCCCTCCATTAAAGGCGAGTATCCAGAAGAACTGCTTGATGTATTGAAAAAGCATGACATTCTTTTCGATGCAACGGAAGAAGAGCTTCAGATCATTAAAGATCATACAGTCGATGTGGTCGGTCTTAATTTATACTATCCGCATCGCGTTAAGGCACCTAGCAAGGCTTGGAACGAAAATACACCGTTTCATCCATCTTATTATTACGATCTATTTGAGCTCCCAGGGAGAAAAATGAATCCATTCAGAGGTTGGGAAATCTATCCGAATATTGTCTATGATATGGGTATGAGAATAAAAGAGGAATACGGGAATATCGAGTGGTTTGTGGCTGAAAACGGTATGGGGGTCGAGCAGGAAGAACGGTTTAAAAACGAAGACGGCATCATTGATGATCAGTACCGAATTTCATTTATCAGTCAGCATTTGAAAAAAGCCCTTCAAGCGAAAAAAGAAGGTTCAAACTGCAAGGGATATATGCTGTGGGCTTTTACGGATAATGTCTCACCGATGAATGCATTCAAGAATCGCTACGGATTAGTAGAGATCCAGCTGGAGAATGAACGGAATCGTCAGATGAAAGCGTCAGGATACTGGTACAAGACATTAATCCAAACGAGGAAATTAAGGGATGAACCAGATTTTATTTATCAATAGGAGTGATGGGATATGAAGCGAATCATTCTCGCTTGTGCAGCAGGAATGTCAACGTCGATTGTGGTATCTAAAATGAAGGCAGCCGCAGAAGGAAAAGGGCTGGATTATGAAATTTATGCGATACCTGAAGGGGCCATTGCGGACGAATTAGAAGAGCATGGGGACGATGTAAAGGTCATTTTGCTAGGGCCGCAAGTTAGCTTTATGAGAAAGGCAGCAGAAAAAACAGCGGCACCTTATCATATACCTGTCGATGTGGTAAATGTAAGATTATATGGAACAGCGAATGGAGAAAAAATTCTAGAACATGCACTGAAACTAGCAAATGAATCTTGAGCAATCGGAGGAGAAGCAGATGACGGTATTAGAGGAAATGCAGGGAGCAGCCTTTCAAATCATTGCCCATGCAGGTGAGGCACGAAGCCATTATGTAGAAGCCATTCGTCTAGCAAGAGCGGATGACTTTGAAGCAGCGCAGCAGTTGATTGAAAAAGGGGAGGAAGCGTTTCGAAGCATCCATGACCTGCACTTGTCACTGATACAAAAAGAGGCGGCAGGGGAACAGCTTCCCTTTTCTTTACTGCTCATACATGCAGAAGACCAAATGCTCACAACAGAGACCATCCATCTGCTTGCCATTGAAATGATCGAAATGTGTAAAAAAATGAATACCCTGTCAAAATAGATATAGTTATTAACCAATTTCTGTTATAATCATTCGATAGATAAAGAGAAAGCAGGATTGGTGAATGAAAAAAACATGTATGTGGCTTGCAGTTGGTCTAGTCATGCTGCTCATTTCGGGCTGTATGGGTACGAAACAGCAAACAGAAGGAAACCAGCAAGCCATCAAAGAGGTAAAGGGTCAAGTACAAACGAAAGAAACAACAGAAACGCAGCAAATTGAAGCGGCAGAGATAGACAAACAAAACTGGATTCAGCAAAAGGAACCCGTTGCACTTCCAATCTTGATGTATCACAGCATTTCTAGGGGTAATTCTTTACGTGTGCCAAAAAGCGAATTTGCGGCTCATATGAAGTGGCTGAAAGACAACGGCTATGTCACGCTGTCGCCGAAAGAGGCATATCAAGTTCTCGCGACCAATTCGACACCAAGTGAAAAGTATGTTCTTATCACATTTGACGATGGATATACGGATAACTACACAAAGGCATTTCCGATTTTAAAGGAATATGGAATGAAAGCCACGATTTTTATGATCGAGCAGTCCATCGGCCGCCCGCATCATTTAACCGATGCCCAAATGGATGATATGGTGGCGCATGGTATTTCAATAGAGAGTCACACCATTCATCATTTAGAGCTCAATCGTTTATCACAGAAGCAGCAGGAAGAAGAATTAAAAGGATCGAAGGTATTCTTTGACCAGCGGTTTTCCCAACAAACGGTCATGGTCAGCTATCCGGTCGGTCGCTATAACGAAGACACGCTGAAGCTGGCGAAGGAAGCAGGATATGAAATGGCTGTAACCACTGAACCAGGACATGCGAAAAAGGAACAAGGCATGATGTCCTTACACCGCCTGCGCATTTCACCGGGACTTTCACCCGAAAGCTTTGGCAGGCTGATAGAGGGAAATTGATCAATATTAGATCACAGATGTTTCACATGAAACATTTTACGACACGTTTCGTGGATTAAATACGATTTGTTTGAGATAAATGTATGCAGAAAGAATCAGTTTTTTATATACTGATTCTTTTTTATTTAACTTAATAAGGTCTTACAGTTGCCAATAGAAAGTAGGAGGGCTTAGAAGAAAAGTACAGGTTATTATACTTGAAAGTTATTTTGAGTGTTGTTCAGTATATTTGATTCATTGCATAACAAAAAGCTGTATAATTTATTTGAAATAATGAAAATTCTGCATTTGAAATGAATAAGTAAGATTAAAAAATAAGCTTAACTATGGTAACAAATTGTTACTTATGGTAACATATTGTTGCACAAGTTTTTTGTTCAACTCGGACTAAGTTGAACTAGTTTTCAAACTGAAGCACGAGAGCTTCAAGGTGAATTTCTTGAACGTTCACCATACAACTGAAAAGAAATTTAATTTGGGCACTCGGCTGACTACCGTGTGCTTTTTCTATGTATAAATTTAAAATGTGAGGAATACACTGAAATAATATGAAAAAATAAAGCAGCCCTCCAAAAAACAGAAACGAGATAGAACCAGCATTACCTTGACTAGGGGTAATGAAGGTGCCGCTTTATTTTTCATTATCATCTTAAGGGTTCATTCAGAACGTTCTCTTATCTAAAATCCATATGATGAACTGGACTAGAGTTCGGATTGAATTTAAGATAAGGAACCAAAGCTTGTACTTACAGGTACAAGCTTTTTTCTTTTTGTTTTTGCGTCTCTCAACGCGTGAACGCACAAGTTTTGTTCTCAAACTGACCCCTCCTTTCTAGGCATAAAAACACCTTTAGTATGGAAGGGGGGAGGACTATCGTTTGCAACACGTTTCTATGTATATTTTACCATCTTTCCTATTTAATGACGAATAGCACCTTGTTGTTTCCTCTCTGTTTTTCTTTGCGTTTCATTCATAAAACTCCATATGTGTTTTCTCTAGTTTGTAATAATCCAATCGATCTTTCAAGGTTCCTGTATGAAATTCAAATTTATGTCCATCAGGGTCTGTGAAATAAATCGACTTCTGATCTCTTTCGTCTCTTGGCCGGCTTGGTAAGATGTTGACGTTCAAATCTTTTAGTTTGTTATACATTGGATCTACATCCTCCTCATCAATAGAAAAAGCGATGTGTGTGTAAGAGTGATGGATGTCTTGACGAGGAATGTCTTTTTCTACATTGAGGGCAAGCCACAGGCCGTTCAAATCAAAGTAAGCTGTCGTTCTGCCCTTTGTTAACAATTTGGCATTAAAGACTTTTGTGTAAAAATCAATAGATGTCTCTAAATCAGAAACAGAAAATAATAAATGGTTTATTCCTTTGATGTTCAATTTAATCACCTCAAATTCAATGATGAGAAAAAAGCTTGCAGACTCAATCTACAAGCTTTGTTGTTTATTGATAAACCGGATAACCCGTTATCTTTATATCTTTTCCCAGCGGTTCAAGAGAGAGTTGATCCAGTTCAATTGCATCACTCATGAGGCGTATGCCTTCGCCTCCGAAAAAAGAAGGAGAGAGTCGTCCGCCAATGAGCTTGGGCGCCATGTAGATGACGAGTTTATCGACCAGCTGCTGCTCTAAAAATGAGGCATTGATTTGTCCGCCGCCTTCAATCATCAGGGAGGAGATATTTCTTTCTCCGAGCACTTGAAGTACTTCTTGTAAGGGCACCCGGATATCGCTATCCGTCATGATGACACTGACGCCAGCTGCTTCTAAAGCGGCTCGTTTTTCTTCATCGGCTTGTTTTGTTGTAAAGATCCATGTTGGCGCCATTTGATCCGTGACCACCTTTGCTGTCAGCGGGATAGACAGTTTAGAGTCTAAGACAATTCGAATCGGATGATGACCGTTTGGAATGCGTGCTGTTAATGAAGGATCGTCGTGAATGACGGTTTGCGCACCGACCAAGATCGCATCGTTGATACTGCGAATGTGATGTGCATCATAACGGGACGTCTCTGATGTAATCCACTTGCTGTCAGACGTAGCAGATGCAATTTTTCCGTCTAACGTAATGCCTGCTTTGAGTGTCACGAAAGGCGTTTTTTTCGTAATAAAGTGGTTGAACACCTCATTCATGAGAATGGATTCTTGCTCCATGACGCCTGTGATGACTTGAATGCCTGCATCTTGTAAAATGGCAATCCCACGCCCGGCAACAAGCGGGTTCGGATCCAGTGCAGCAACGACGACTTTTTCTACGCCAGCTTTCACAAGTGCTTCAGCGCATGGGCCTGTGCGGCCATGGTGGGAACAAGGCTCTAGTGTCACATAGATCGTGGCGCCTTTTGCCTTGTCTCCAGCCATTTTAAGTGCATGAATTTCTGCATGTGGTTCGCCGGCCTTCATGTGCGCCCCGACCCCAACAATTTCATTTTCTCGCACAATCACAGCCCCGACGAGCGGATTAGGAGATGTCTGACCTTTCATTGCTTCGGCATTTTCAAGGGCTAGTTTCATATATCGCTCATGATGTGGCAATCGTACGCACCTCTTGATCCGCCTTCATATGACCTGAGCGGTTAATTTTTGTCTGCAAGTATTTTTCATTGAACTCAGAGACATCACCCCAAAGTGGAATCCGTCCAGAAAGAGAAAGGCCTGCATGACTGATAGCATCGGTCTTTTTCGGATTATTGGTAATAAGTCTGACTGGCTTTGTACGCAATGTTTGAAGAACAGCAATCGCTTCTTCATATTGACGAGTATCATCTTCAAAGCCCAGTGCTTCGTTTGCTTCTACTGTATCGTAGCCGTTTTCTTGCAAGATGTAGGCCATGGCTTTACTGAAAAGACCGATCCCGCGTCCTTCATGGTTGGCTAAATAAAACAGTGCGCCTGCTCCATTGTCCTCAATCATCCGCATAGACTGTTTCAATTGGAACCCGCAATCGCAGCGTTTGCTTCCGAAAATATCGCCGGTGTGGCAGATGGAATGCATGCGGATCAGCGCTTCGTCAGCATGCTCGAAATCTCCGTAAACAAGGACACTTGATTGCTGGTGATCTGCAAGTTCACGGGAGGAAAGGCTTTCGATTAAAGCTTCATCTGATAATGGTTCTTTCCCGTCATCTTTTAACCATGAATACCAGTTAAACATGACCGTTCTACCGTCTAAATTCACTGGCAGTTTAATAGGTCCAGTGATATATATAAATCCGTCTTCTTGCTGTACTCGTTTGATTTTATCTTTTAAAATGGCTGTTTTAACCTCTGTGTGTTTGTCCATATTCTGCACCTTCTTTTTTGTCTGTTTCTTCAATCTGTAAACGAACGAGAACGCCAAATGGATCAATAAATTCGTTACTTTTTCCTGTCGTGTTCATGTGAACGCCTGCTTTTGTCAGACGTTCGACGACGGACGTTCTATCGCTTTCTTTTGGGAAAACCAGTGTATAGTTTCTAATTCCTGAAAAACGTGGATCTATGGCTCCTTTTCTCCCTCGTCCCCATGCATTAAAGGCAAGGTGGTGATGATAGACGCCACCAGCAACGAATAAGCTGGCTGGGGGAGCCATTCGGATATGAAAACCGAGCGTGTTCACATAAAAGGAATCGGCTTCTTCTGGGTTGAGATGGAAATGCAAGTGTCCCATGACTGTACCAGCCGGGAGTCCATCCCAGGTGGAATCAGCGGCTTCTTGCAGGAGACCATCTCCATCAAGCGGAGCATTTCCGCCACCTTTCAGCTCTCCATGCTCACCTACCCATATGTCCTGAGGACGATCAGCATAAATCTCAACGCCGATGCCATCTGGATCACTTAAATAAATGGCTTCACTGAAAAAGTGATCGCTCGCTCCAATTAAAGGATAGCCTTTTTTGATCACATGCGCCAGCCATGTGCCCAGGTTTTTTCTGGTAGGTAATAAAACCGCAAAATGATAAAGTCCTGGCTCATGATCCGGCTTCTCTTTCAGCTGCACATCTTCTTTCAGCACAAGGATTGGTTCCTTTGCGTTGCTGCCAAGCGTGACAGTAGAATCCGTCTGTTCTAATAAAGTAAAACCTAAAATGTCTGTATAAAAAGGCAAAGAACGCTCAAAGCTGGACACATGTAATTCTGTTACACCTAATCTTACCTGCTCTATTGTATTCAAAGCTCGGTCATCTCCTTCATGTTATATGCATCTGCATGTTCAATGGTTTATTGAAAATTGATAAAAATGATCACCTTGTTACTTTTAGTAACTAAACTATATAATAGTTAGTGACTTATTTCAAGTAATTAATTATGTTATAATGAAAAAAAGTAGAGAAAAGCAGGAGGGAGTAAAGTATGGCTCAAGTAGATGGCTGCCCAATTACAGATGCCATGGAGATTTTAGGGAAGAAGTGGGTGATTCTCATCATCAATCAGCTTTTGACAGGGCCAAAACGTTTTTGTCAGCTAGAAAATGAAATGAACATCAGCGGACGGTTATTATCAGAAAGGCTGAAAGATTTAGAAGCTGAAGGTCTTGTTGAGAAAAAAGTATATCCCGACATTCCCGTGCGGATTGAATATGAACTAACAGAACAAGGAAAGAAAATTGAACCAGTCATACGGGAAATGTATGCTTGGTCTTTAGAGCGAAAAAATAGTGAAAAGGGTGAACATGTCCCTTCTTAATCGATTTCGATCAGTGCCCCTGATCGATTTTTTTTTTGTGATTTTCCAGAAATCTAAGTCAATAGTATGAAAAATGATGTTGACAATAAATTCATTCATCATATAATATCAAGGAGAAGAGGGTTCTTTTCCCTGTAATGGAATGGGGAGGTTATGCCATGGTATCATGAATGGGACAGATTACCTAAACCGTGTATCACTACATCATGTAGCAGCAGACATCTTTGACTTGTCGAAAGCAAAGATTTATTTTTTAAACTCAATTGATAATGATTATCATAATCATTTATGAGTGTGATTCATACGCTGATAAAGGTTATTTTTTTTATTGTCTATTGAGAATAATTATCAATATCATTTAGGAGGATATATATGAAATCACTTCGTTCAGCATCACACGTCTTATTATTCTTTAGCTTTGTTCTATTGTTTGCTCTAGCCCCGGTTAGCTCTGCCTCAGCAGCAGACTTAGCAGATGGTCAATATTCAGCACAATATGTGGTATGGAAAGCAGACAGTGATTCAACGTCAACAGCAAATACGTATTTTGAAAAACCAGCTAAGCTTGTTGTGAAGGACGGAAAAATCAAAGCGCAAGTCACGTTAACGAACAGCTCTTGGATTACAAGCTTTAAAACATTGGATCAAGGTGTCTACAAAGATGCGAAGGTGATCAGTACAAACACAGCTGCTAATAAGAGAACGGTAGAGTTCAATGTCAACAGCCTGACAGATGTTGTACCAGCTAAAGTGAGTGTGACTGTACCGGTCATTGGATATACAGGCAATTACGATATTCGCATCAAGTTTGATGCAGCAACTGTTCAATAAAAAGGGAGGAAATTCATCTGATGAAAAAATGGATCAGGATGCCAGCCTTTGTGGCTGCATTATTGCTGGCACTTATACTGCCTTTTTCAAATGCACAGGCTGCCTCATTAAATGATGGTACATACTCCGTCAATTACACTGTGATGAAGGCCGAAGGAACTGCCGTTTCGATGGCAAATGATTACTGGCTGAAGCCGGCAAAAGTGATCGTGAAAAATGGCAAGCTGACTGTGCAAATGACCATTAAAAACAGCAGCTGGGTAACGGAATTTAAAGTGCCGGGAAATGGTGGCTATGTCGATACGACGGTTCTATCAACGAATAAGAAAGCCAATACAAGGCTTGTTCAATTCCAAGCACAGAGTTTGTCTAAACCAATCAAGTCAAAAATCCATGTCACAGTCAAATCGGCTGATTATGATCACGACTATACCATCCAGCTGAAATTCGATGAAAGCAGCATCAAGTCACTTTCTTCTGACAGTTCAAAAGAAACAGCAGGTGCAGCAAAACATCAAGAATCATCAAAAGAAACAACCAAAACAACTGATTCATCCACCAAAACAAAACAAGAAGAAAATCCTCAAACTGGTGATACAAGCCAGATGGGATGGCTCCTTGTGCTTGTCTTATGTTCAGGCGGGTTTTTAGCGAGAAAGTGGATCATCAAGCATTAACGGAAGGAAGTGACATCTTTTGAAACGTCTTTTTCATCTACAGACAGCTATTCTGCTCGTTTTATTCAGTTTGTTGACTGCGTTTCAGCTGCCTCAAGGAACGGCTCAGGCGGCATCATTGGTTGATGGTGAATATACGGCCGGATTCACCATTTTAAAAAATGGCAGCACTGAAGCATCCATGATGGATACGTATACAGAAAAGCCAGCTAAGCTCATCATCGAAAATGGCAAGACGACTGCCTATCTTACGCTGAAGCAAAGCAAAGAAATCACAGATTTCAAGGTCGAACAAAATGGCTCTCTCGTCACCACTGAAACGGTCAGTGAAGATGAGACAGCGAATACGCGTGTGATCAAATTTGATGTAGCCGATGTATCAGCCAAATTAAATGGCTGGGTCAAAATTTACTGGGACTTAGGCGGCTTTATTTATGATGAGGCGTATGACGTACAGATCGCTTTCGATCAGAGCAGTCTCACACTTGTCACGCCTGCGAAGCCAGACGATAGTGAAACAACACCTGATGATCAAAACGGTACGACGCCAGGCGACAGCGAAACAACACCAGATGATCAAAATGGTACGACGCCAGGCGACAGCGAAACAAAGCCGGATGATCAAAGTGGCACGACGCCAGGCGACAGCGAAACAAAGCCAGATGATCAAAACGGCACAACACCAGTTGATTCGACGCAGAACCAATTAAAAGATGGTGTGTATCGTATCAACTACAGTGTGCTGAAGGGCGATGAGGATGAGGCATCTCGGATGAGCCAATACTTCTCACATCCAGCATCGTTAACCGTTAAAAATGGAACGCAAACCGTTTCCTTTACGGTGAAGGATCATACGTCAGTTGATTCTTTGAAAATAGAGAAAAACGGTTCTTATCAAGAAGTGAAAAACGTGAGCACAGATCAAGCAAAGAACACAAGAGTGGCTTCATTTGAAGTGTCTGATCTGAAAAAAGCAGTTAACGGAAAAGTACACATTGTAGTAGCAGCCGCTCACTATGATCAAACGTACGATATTCGTTTTCAATTTGATTCAAAAAGTATCGTTCCACTGAAGGACGGTCAAATAGAGGAAGAAACACCGGCTACACCAGAAACACCAAAACCAAATAAACCAGCACCAGACACAACGAACGGCGGAACGAATCAAGAGACAGTTCAGCTAAAAGACGGGGTGTACAAGCTTCCTTTTTCAATGAAGAAAGCAGACAAAGATGAGCTTTCTCGCATGAACGATTACGTCGTGAGCCCTGCGACATTGGTGGTGAAAAATGGCCGCCATTTCGTTTCATACACTGTGAAGAACAGCTCAGCCATCACGTCGTTCCAAGTAGGAACCGGCGGTAAATTTGAAGAGACGCTAGTTGCAAAGGCTGATCAAAAAGCAGATACACGAGTGATTCAATATGAAGCAAAAAGTTTGAGTAGTGATCAGGCAGCACGCGTGAAAATTGACATTCCAGCTGCCAATTATCATGAGCAGTATGATGTCAAACTTGTTTATGATACGAAAGGCATCGCAAGTGGTGAAGGAAGCGGAATTGCGACGGTGATCGGAGACGATGAGAGCATCGGATTTGTAAAAAATCCAAATGATCACGATTCTCAACCAAGCCAGCTTGTGAATCTCGCCCCTGAGGAAACGGGTGCAGAGCAGATGACCTTTACGCCATCAGATGACCAAACCAAGTCTGAGACAGGTCAGCTGAACCCAAAAACAGGAGATACTTCACTTCTTTGGGTGTACATTCTTTTATTCGGCGGATCACTATTCGTGCTCGTCAGAAAGTATCAAACTCGTACAAGATAAAGAATCTATTTTAAGTGAGGTGCGCCATTCATCTCGGCGCATCCACTTCCTTTTTTTCGAAAGGAGGCTTCCGTTTTTTGAAGCATCGAATGTTATGTACCCTGATCACGGCTCTATGTGTGTGCGTCTTCTTAGCAGGCTGCTCACAATCAGCTGAAAGCGCAGCGAAAGGCAAAAAAAATGCAGCATCAAGTGCCCGCATTGTGGCAACGACTGTAGCTGCTGCTGAGATCATGGATGCGCTAGAGGTGGATCTTGTCGGGGTGCCAACAAGTCAAAAATCCTTGCCGGCTCGATACAAAGGACTCCCAGCAGTCGGTAACCCAATGAGCCCGGACATGGAAATCATCCAATCACTTCAACCGACAGATGTCCTGTCTGTCACGACCCTTCAATATGATTTAGAAACGCCTTTTCAACAAGCTTCTGTCCCTGCGACATACCTCAACCTTGAGAGCCTGGACAAGATGGAGAACGCCATCACAAAGCTTGGAGAAAAATATGATAGAAAGACACAAGCGAAACGCATTGTGGATGATTTTGAACAAAAAAAGAAAGACGTACAAGAGAGAACGAAGGGAAAGACGAAGCCATCCGTTCTCATTTTGCTTGGTGTACCAGGCAGTTATTTAGTGGCAACAGAGAATTCCTATATCGGTGATCTTGTGCGTATTGCAGGAGGAAAGAACATCGTAAAAGGTGAGAAAATGGAGTATTTGGCATCCAATACGGAGTATTTACAAAAAGCCAATCCAGATATCATTCTCCGAGCTGCACATGGGATGCCGGATGAAGTCGTCAAAATGTTTGATCAAGAATTTAAAACAAATGATATTTGGAAACATTTTAATGCGGTCAAACAAGACCGGGTGTACGACCTCGAAGAAAGCTTATTCGGGACAACAGGCAACTTAAAGGCAGCAGAGGCATTAGATGAATTGACTCGTATGTTGTACCCGTCATAAGCGGCGAATCTTAATGATAAAAGGACGTTCAAGATGAAAAAAACAGGGATTTTATTTCTGATAGTCAGTCTCTTACTAGCCGGCGTATTTATTTATTCCGCCATTACGGGGAGCATTCATGTTACACCGATTGAATTATTGGAAGGGCTTATGACCGGTCAACATGCACAGGTAGAAATCATTAAAGATTTAAGAATCCCCCGCATGCTCATTGCGATGTTTACAGGGGCGGCTTTATCTGTCTCCGGTGTCCTCTTGCAGTCTGTGATGAGGAATCCATTAGCAGATGCCGGTGTTATTGGTATTTCATCGGGAGCTAGCTTCTTTTCTTTAATGGCAATTACAGCGCTTCCTCAATTTTATTTCTATTCTCCTTTATTTTCAGTTTTAGGCGGGGCAATTGCCTGCTTCCTCGTATACGTGTTGTCTTGGAAAGGCGGCTTAAGCCCGATTCGAATGATTCTGGTGGGGATCGCCATCAATGCCATGTTTACAGGGATGGCAGAAGCGTTTGTGACCATTTGCAGCTATTTCAATATCACCATTAATCAGTCGGGGCAGTCGAATCTGACGATGAAAACGTGGGGAGATGTCCGTTTAATCGGTGTCTATGGCCTCATTGGGCTTGTGGTTGCGCTTTTCTTTAGCAGATGGTGTAACTTGCTTGCCCTTCAAGATAAGACGGCGAAAAACTTAGGATTGCGTGTGACCAGAATGCGCCTTTTGATTTCAATCACGGCGGTGTTATTAGCAGCGGTGACTGCTGCGGTAGCGGGCGTGATTGCCTTTGTCGGTTTGCTCATTCCCCATATCTCTAGAAGGCTCGTCGGTTCGGACCACCGGGTACTGATTCCATTTTCTGCGTTAAGCGGGGCCTTGCTCATTTTGACGGCTGATACGCTCGGCAGAACGCTTGTGGCACCAAATGAAATCCCTGCTTCTACAATCATGGCTGTCATTGGCGGGCCGTTTCTGATCTTTTTATTAAGAAGGGGGGATCGTCTGCATGGACATTCGTGAGGTGTCGTTTTCCTATGATCGACAGAGGGACATTGTTCAATCGGTCACCACGAAGATCGAAAAAGGGAAAATTACGACCATTATCGGTCCAAATGGCTCGGGCAAATCCACGCTGCTTTCCTTGATGGCACATAACCATTGTCCACATAAAGGACAGATTCATTTAGATGGACAAGAGCTGAATGCGTTCAAGCCAAGGGAACTCGCGAGAAAGCTGGCAGTCGTACATCAGCAAAATGAAGCGCCGCTCGATTTAACGATCGAACGAGTCGTGGCATTTGGGAGAACGCCCTACCAGACGATGCGCGGCAGTGACAAGGAAGAGGATGAGAAAGCAATTGAGTGGGCACTGTCCTGTACAAAGCTGACGGATAAGCGAAAGGTGCCTCTCGCCTCATTGTCAGGTGGAGAACGACAACGTGTATGGATTGCCATGGCTTTAGCGCAAAAAACACCGATCCTTTTCTTAGATGAACCGACGACTTATTTGGATATGTATTATCAATTTGACATTCTGGAGCTCATTCGAGAGCTCAATGTCGAGCATGGATTAACCATCGTGATGGTCCTGCACGATATGAATCAGGCGATTCGCTATAGTGATGTCATCATCGCCATGAAAGATGGACAAATTATTCGCGAAGGACGGCCAAATGATGTGTTAACAGAAGAGATGGTGCGGCACATTTATCATGTGTCCGTCACAATTAAGCAGGATGCAGAAACAGGGATGTATATCGTGCCTGTAGGCATATAAGTTGTGCAAAAAGCAGGTGAGACAGTGTGAAACGAGGGAGAAGGATCGGGCAGCGAATGCTGACGATCGTCTGTTTAGGTGTTTTTCTATATAGCGGTACTGCCATTGGCTTGGAGCTCTTTGGCTATTATCAAAATCGTCAGGTGCTTGCAAAGGCTCAGACACTTTACACACACGAGGATGGAATGAAACAGCGAAAACCTGGAGAAATCCGTCAGTCATTTGATGATTTGCGAAAGGTGAATCAAGACATTGTCGGTTGGATTGATATGAAGGACACGATGATTCAGTATCCAATTGTTCAGTCAAACGATAATGCATTCTATTTAACTCGTAATTATGTAAGGGATGACACACGGGCAGGCAGTATCTTTATGGATTATCGTAATGACGTCTTGCATGAAAGTCCCAATACAGTGGTGTACGGTCACCGGATGAGGGATGGGTCTATGTTTGCTGGTCTCACAAACTATTTAAAAAAAGATTTCTTCCAAGATCATCGCACATTTCAGTACGATACGCTGTACCAAAGCTATGAAGCAGAGATTTTTGCTGTGTATGAAACGACAGTCGACTTTGATTATATTCAGACTGATTTTCAGGATCTTGGTGAATATGCACACTACTTGCAAGCTGTTCGTAAGAAGTCCATCTATCAAACGAAAACAGACGTATCCACAGATGACTTGATTCTCACATTATCGACCTGTGATCATGTGCTGGCACCTAAAAACAAACGTCTCGTGGTACAGGCGAAGCTAAAGAAAGTTTACTAGAAAAGGAGAGACAGACGGTTGAAATGTTTACATGTGATTTGGGCAGGACTCGTCGTCGTGCTTCTCCTCGGCGGATGCAGCCAGGCGGCGCCGGCCGAGAATGGGAGCAAGCAAGGTGCGCTCAACATTCAGGATTTTGCCGGCAGAACATTATCGTTTCATGAATCACCTGAACGAATCGTCTCATTGTCAACTGGCGACATGAGCATCATTTATGCCTTAGGTGGCCAGGTTGTCGGCCGGCCAACTGCCGAATTGCCAGACAATCTACAAAAGGCAAAGTCCGTACAATCAATTGGCACAACCCATCAATTTGATGTCGAGCTGATCACGAGTTTAAAGCCCGATGTGGTGCTTGGGAATGAATCATTAAACAGCAAGGATATCTCTACTATAGAAGGAATTGGTTCACAGCTTCTTTTGACAAGTGCCAACTCAGTGAAGGACATCCAGCGTCAAGTTACTTTATTTGGTGATTTACTTGGAAAGCAGCAAAAGGCCAAAGCGCTCAATGCTCAAATCGATCAGCGGATCAAGCAAGTGAAGCAGCCTGAGAAAAAAGTAAAGACGCTCGTTGTGTATGGTGCACCCGGCACATATATGGCGGCACTTCCGCAATCTTTAAGCGGTGATCTGCTGCGGATCGCTGGTGGGGCGAATATTGCTGAAAATGAACCAGCACTCGAAAAGTTTCCGCAATATGCACAAATCAATGCAGAAAAGGTAATCGAGGCCGATCCAGATCTCATTTTGCTGATGACACACAGCAATCCTGAAGATGTCAAAGCAGGCTTTATGAGTGAAATGAAGCAAAATGCGGCGTGGCACGATGTATCAGCTGTCAAAAATGGACACGTTGAGATTCTGCCAAGTGACCTATTTGGGACAAATCCAGGCGCAGAAGTCATCAGAGCGATCGATGAATTAGAGAAGAAATTGAAGCGATTGTCATCATGAAGATGAATGCAGAACTAGATTTTCAAAAAAGGCAGTCAAGACGAAAATGGCTGTTACCAGGATTGTTTCTCACTTTATGTGTGGGCGTCTGTCTAGGACTTGCGGTAGGTTCTGTCCAATTATCGCTGACGGATTTAATGGCTGTGTTCACGGGATCAGGTCTGCCTGTTCATGAAAAAATTGTCATGGATTTACGGTTGCCGCGTGTGCTCATTGGTTTTCTCGTTGGGGCCTGTCTCGCAGCATCAGGAGCGATTTTACAAGGAGTTGTCCGAAATCCACTGGCTGACCCTGGAATCATTGGTGTGACTGCGGGCGGCGGGTTAGCTGCTGTCCTCAGCATGATTGTTCTTCCGCAATTCACGTATTTGCTTCCGGCAGCCGCTTTTCTGGGCGCCTTATTAGCAGCTCTTGTCGTGTATATGCTGTCATTTGATCAAGGGGTTTCACCGCTTAAATTGATCTTGGCAGGTGTTGCCGTCAATGCCTTGCTCGGTGCGGTGATGAATGGGTTTATGGTGCTTTACAGTGAGCGTGTGCAGGCTGTTTTGCCTTTTCTATCAGGGGGATTAAACGGGCGGAGCTGGCATCATCTTAGCTTTGTGTCGCCATATGCGCTGGCTGGATTATGTCTTTGTTTTTTCGCCATTAAACCGTCCAATCTCCTTTTGCTTGGCGATGAATCGGCTCAGCTATTGGGCCTTCGAGTAGAGCGGACTCGATTTTTTCTCATTGCGCTGGCCGCTCTTTTAGCTGGAGCAGCTGTCAGTGTCAGCGGTTTAATCGGTTTTGTCGGGCTTGTTGTACCCCATTTTATCCGTCTTTTAATCGGAGATGACTACCGGTATTTGCTACCGATTTCAATGCTTGGAGGGGGCGTGCTTGTGGTCTTTGCCGATACAGCGGCACGGGTCTGGTTTACACCGGTTGAATTGCCTGTAGGGATCTTGCTTGCCTGCATCGGTGCACCTTTCTTCCTCTATTTATTAAAAAAGAAAGGGAGGGGTTAAGATGGATGTCATTGCAATGGATGACGTGAGTCTCAGTCAAGGCGGCTTTCGGCTGTCTTCCATTTCAGCAGCTGTTCCTAAAGGGAGTGTGACCGGAATCATTGGCCCGAATGGGTCAGGTAAGTCGACTTTTATCAAAGCGGCCGCACGACTGACCTCAATCGAAAGCGGCATGATTTACATTCACGACATCCCACAAAAAGAGATGACGGCACAGGAGATCGCCAAGGAGGTGGCAGTTCTCATGCAAACAAGAACCGCCATTCCATCGATGACAGTACGTGAGCTGGTCGCACTTGGACGCAGTCCGCATCGTTCCATCTGGAAAAAAAGCACCACGTCAGATCATGAAGCGATTGAGTGGGCGCTTGAGGTGACGAATAGCCGCACCAATGAAAACAGAATGCTCCATACATTATCAGGCGGAGAAAGACAAAAGGCATATATTGCAATGGCACTGGCTCAGAAGACAGAGACTATCATTCTGGATGAGCCAACCACTTATTTAGACATTGCGCATCAGCTTGAATTACTGGAGCTGCTCAAACAGCTGAATCAAACACATGGCATCACCATTTTAATGGTTCTCCATGACTTGCAGCAGGCCGCAAAATATTGTGACCGTCTCATTGCTATGAAGCGAGGTCAGGTGCATCAAATTGGCTCACCAAATGAAGTGTTAACAGAAGACTTTTTCAAGGAGGTTTTTGGGATTCAGGCGGAGGTTCACTTAGACGGACCGCATCCACTCATTATCCCCATTGCCTCCATTCAACAACAAAAGGGAGATGAACCAAACATGATTATTGTAAACAACCAAGTAAGAGTAGAAAAAGGCAGTGCAGACCACCTTGTTAAACGGTTTAACAAGCAGGGGCAAGTAGAATTTATGGAAGGTTTTTTAGGAATGGAAGTATGGGTCACTCAGCAGACAACTGATTACGATGAAGTGACCATTCATACCCGCTGGAATCGAAAAGAAGACTTTGTGAATTGGACAAAATCTCAGGCATTTGGTGATGCGCATGCTCATGGAAAGGCGAAACCTGAAGGCCTGTTAAAAAACAAAATTACGTACTATGAAGTGCAAGTGACAAGACCCGCTTTACAGAAAAAAGCCTAAATATTCAAAAGCGCTGCAGCGAAGAAGCAGCGCTATTTTTTTTGTGATTGTCTCTTTCCGTCACATATTTTTGACAAAGTATTCAAACAACTGACACAATCCTATCCAAATTTTAGGTAAAATTTACTTTATTTTTGAAGCGCATGGGTGTAAAGTACAGGTATAAATAACTAACCGAATGAAAATCAAGAGTAAAATTTCACCGAGTGAACTATATCAAATGGACTTCCGCTTGTGAATCATTGAACAAATAGTGAACTTTTTGTGAAATGGTGAGCATAAATATCTCGAATCATTCGGCATGCGAAAGTAAGGGAGGATGTAAGGCTGTGAGTGAGCTGTTTTTAGCAAGATTTCAATTTGCCTCAACGACATTATTTCATTTTATTTTTGTTCCTATGTCTATAGGTTTGGTATTTATCGTTGCATTGATGCAAACCCTTTATGTCGTCAAGAAAAAAGAGATTTATAAAAAGATGGCGAAATTTTGGGGTCACCTTTTCTTAATTAACTTTGCAGTAGGTGTGGTGACAGGGATTCTGCAAGAATTCCAGTTTGGGATGAACTGGTCTGATTATTCAAGGTTTGTCGGTGATGTCTTTGGTGCACCGCTTGCCATTGAAGCGCTATTGGCCTTTTTCCTTGAATCGACCTTTATTGGCCTTTGGATATTCGGCTGGGACCGTCTGCCGAAAAAAATTCATTTGTTATGTATTTGGCTTGTTTCTCTTGGTACGATCTTTTCGGCGTTTTGGATTTTACTCGCCAACTCATTTATGCAGGAGCCAGTTGGATTTGTGATTAAAAATGGCCGTGCAGAAATGAATGACTTTGGGGCGCTCGTGACAAATCCGCAACTTTGGGTGGAGTTCCCGCACGTTCTGTTTGGTGCATTGGCAACCGGTGCTTTCTTTATCGCGGGTGTCAGTGCCTATAAAATGATCAAAAAACAAGAAGTGACCTTTTTCAAAAAATCTTTCCAGATTGCCATGGTGCTTGCTTTCATTTCTGGCTTAGGTGTGGCGTTCTCTGGACATGATCAAGCGAAGCACTTAATGGAATCACAGCCGATGAAGATGGCAGCAAGTGAAGCCCTTTGGAAGGATAGTGGAGATCCAGCGGCTTGGACACTATTTGCTAACATTGACACAGATAAAAAAGAAAACTCTGCGGAGATCAATATTCCGTTTGCTTTAAGTTACTTGGCTTATTCGAAGTTTAGTGGAGATGTGCCAGGCATGCTGACCCTTCAAAAAGAATATGAAGCCAAGTTTGGTCCTGGAGATTACATTCCTCCAGTCAAAACAACCTTCTGGAGCTTTAGAATCATGGTAGGTGCCGGCATGTTGATGATTTTTGCTAGTATGATTGGTTTGTATTTGAGCTTTAGAAAAAAACTAGAATCAAACAAATGGTATTTACGCTTCATGGTATGGATGATTGCGTTCCCGTTTATTGCAAACTCAGCGGGCTGGATCATGACGGAAATTGGGCGTCAGCCGTGGACAGTCTTTGGTATGATGACAACCGCACAATCCATTTCACCAAACGTATCGTACGGCATGTTGCTATTCTCAGTCATTAGCTTTACGACCATTTATCTGATTCTTGCCATCGTGCTTGCCTACTTATTCATTCGAGAAATCAAAAAAGGTGCACATTCTGAAGAGAATACAGATCAAAAGGATGAAACGGACCTGTCTACAGATCCATTTGATGGAGGCGCATATCATGGCATATCTTAACGAGATTTGGTTTATTCTTGTCGCAGTATTGTTTGTTGGATTTTTCTTCTTAGAAGGATTTGATTTTGGTGTCGGGATGTCCATGCAGCTTCTTGGAAAAGATGCACATGAGCGCCGCATTTTAATCAATACGATTGGCCCTTTCTGGGATGCGAATGAGGTCTGGCTGATTACAGCTGGTGGGGCTATTTTCGCCGCTTTTCCTCACTGGTACGCTACGATGTTCAGCGGATACTATATTCCGTTTGCAGTTCTTTTATTAGCGCTCATTGGGCGGGGGGTCGCCTTTGAATTTAGAGGGAAGGTCGAGAAGGCTTCATGGATCAAAACGTGGGACTGGGTGATCTTCTTTGGTAGCCTGCTTCCGCCATTTTTACTCGGCGTGCTATTCACAAGTATTTTACGAGGAATGCCCATTGATCAGAGCATGAATATGTACGCTGGATTTACAGACTTTGTGAATCTTTATTCAGTGATCGGCGGGGTAGCCGTGACGGCTCTTTGCCTCCTGCATGGATTGATTTTCGTCACACTCCGCACTGAGGGTGATTTAAGAAATCGTGCAAGAAAGCTCGGCCAGCGTGTTTTATTGATTGCACTACCAGTTCTTGTTCTATTTGTTGGTGTGTCTATTCTTGAAACAGACATTTATACCGTGCGTCCGATCATTACGATCCCTTTAACTGTACTCATTGTGGTTTGTTATGTAGCGGCTCTATTCTTTATGAGAAAAGAGCGTGATGGATGGACATTTTTATTCACAGGTGCAGGTATTATGGTGACGGTGACCATGCTTTTCACAGCATTATTCCCGCGTGTCATGATTAGTTCGATCAACCATGCATTCGACCTCACCATTCAAAACGCTGCATCAGGATCTTATTCACTGACGGTCATGACGATTGTTGCCATTTCTTTGCTGCCTTTTGTGCTTGGGTATCAAATCTGGAGCTACTATGTCTTCCGTAAACGTGTAAGCGGTAAGGAGCCAATGACCTACTAATGGATAAACGTTTGCTTCAACTAAAAGGAATGAGGGGGCTTCTTGCCCTCTTAGGTATTGTGTCAATCATCCAAGGAGCAAGTATTATTTTTCAAGCAAAGTGGTTGGCACATGCCATAACAACGCTGTTTGACGGGAAGAGCCTCATACAGGCAACACCTTATGTCTTGCTGTTTCTTGCTGCCTTTCTGGTGCGGCACGGTCTCACCTTGATGCGGGAGAAGGTCATGTTCACCTATTCTTCCCGAATTGGAGCAGACGTCAGAAAGCAGCTGTTGGACCAGCTTTTCCGTTTAGGGCCAGCTTTCACGAAGAAAAAAGGAACAGGAAAGCTTGTGACATTGGCGATGGAGGGCATTGCCCAATATCGTCAGTATTTACAGCTGTTTTTGCCGAAAATGGTGAACATGGCAGTTATTCCGGTGATGGTGCTTGTCTATGTTTGGACATTAGATGAAACATCTGCTGTCATTCTCATTGTCACGCTGCCAATTTTAATTGTTTTTATGATTTTGCTAGGACTTGTCGCTCAGCGTAAAGCGGCCAAACAATGGAGATCGTATGAGAAATTATCCAATCATTTTACTGATTCTCTCCGTGGCCTTGAAACGCTTCGCTACTTAGGGATTAGCAAAAAGCATTCTCGCAATATTGGAGAGGTCTCAAAGCGTTATCGAAAGGCGACGATGAGCACACTGAAAGTCGCCTTTCTTTCTTCTTTTGCTCTCGATTTCTTTTCTATGCTGTCCATTGCGACTGTCGCTGTATTTCTCGGCTTGCGCTTAATTGAAGGAGATCTTTTGTTATTGCCCGCTTTGACCGCACTAATGCTTGCGCCAGAATATTTTTTGCCAGTCCGTGAAGTGGGGAATGATTATCATGCGACGTTAAACGGTAAAGAAGCGAATGAGGCGATTCAAGTGATTTTAGAGGAAAAGGGCTTCCGAGAGCAGGAGACACAATCCGTGCAGCTGAACGAGTGGAATGAGCAATCTGAGCTCACACTGCAAGATGTCAGTGTCTTGCATGATGAGCATGCACCATATTCGATTCAGGATGTGGACCTCACTGTGAAAGGAAAGAAAAAAATTGGGATCATCGGTGCCAGTGGTTCGGGGAAATCGACGTTAACGGATGTTCTCGGCGGTTTTGTTGAACCGTCTGCAGGTGAAATCATCCTAAACGGAAAGCCGCTTGCTCATTTACAGCTGGCGGCATGGCAAAAAGAAGTCGTTTATATGCCGCAGCATCCTTATTTATTTCACATGACACTGAGAGAAAATATTCGTTTTTATGAACCGAATGCAACCGATGAAGACGTCGAAAGAGCGGTGGAAGAGGCAGGTTTGTCTCAGCTCGTAGCGGAACTCCCCAATGGACTGGATGAGGTCATTGGCGAACAGGGCAGAGGACTGAGCGGCGGACAAGCGCAGCGGATTGCACTCGCTCGCACAGTGCTCGGCCAGCGATCCATTATGCTGTTAGATGAACCAACGGCTCATCTGGATATTGAGACAGAGTATGAATTAAAGAAAACAATGCTTCCATTGTTTGAAAATAAACTTGTGTTTTTAGCCACACACAGACTTCATTGGATGACGGATATGGATGAAATCATTGTGATGGATCATGGGACGATTGCAGAGATGGGGACTCATGAATCATTAATGGAAAGAAAAGGTGTGTACTATCAATTGGTACAGGAACAAATGGGGGCGGTCACACATGGTCAGTAAAGGCTGGTTTATACCTTATATCAAGGAGAATCAAAAGCTGTTTGCCTTGGTGCTTTTTTTAGGGGCGATTGCGGTGTTTTCTGCTTCTATGCTCATGTATACGTCAGGGTTCCTCATTTCAAAAGCTGCCACAAGACCTGAGAATATCTTGATGGTCTATGTCCCAATCGTGGCAGTACGTACCTTTGGTATTTCACGCTCAGCGGCTCGTTATGCAGAGAGACTGGCGAGTCATCAACTCATTTTGACGATGATTGAAAAAATGCGGGTACGTCTTTATGATATGGCTGAACGAAGTGCCAAACAGACGAAGCTTGGAACAGGTGAAATGCTTGGGCTGTTATCAGAAGATGTGGAGAGATTACAGGATGCGTATTTAAAAACAATTTTTCCATCCATCGGTGCGCTGCTTTTATATGCCGCTTCGATTGGAGCACTTGGGCTTTTTTCATGGCCTTTTGCCGGATTGATGCTGCTTTATATGGCGCTGCTCGTATTTGTATTCCCATACATCACAGTACTTGTGAACCGGGCACGACAAATTCAAATGAAGAAAGGCAGAAATGAACTGTACAGCCATTTAACAGATGCCGTCATGGGCGTGAGTGACTGGTTGTTTAGCGGCAGACAGAACGATTTTGTTGAAGGCTATGAACGAAAAGAAGCAAAGCTATTAGCACTCGAAGCGGCAAAGCATCGGTTTATCCGTCTGCGCCAATTTTTAGCACAGCTAGTCATTGGAGGAGCAGTCGTCTTTGTCGTGTATTGGAGCGGCTCAGTCGTTCAGGCTGGTTCTATGCCGCACACGCTCATCGCAGCCTTTGTGCTTGTGCTGTTTCCATTAACAGAAGCTTTTCTTCCGCTGTCAGATGCAGCAGGTGATATTCCTGTTTATCAGCATGCCGTCAGCAGATTAAATCATTATGAAGAGCAGTCGTATGAAGGATTAGTGGAGAGGGAGGCAGCAGACGAGACACCCGTCTCTGATGGCGTTGAAGCGGTCTGTTTTGATCAAGTCACCTTCGGATATGAAGTCAATAAACATGTACTAAAGCATTTTTCGTTTTCACTGAAGCAAGGTGAATCGCTCGCTCTTTTAGGAAAAAGCGGTGCAGGCAAATCGACCATTTTAAAATTGTTAGAAGGGGCAGTCGTGCCAAATCAAGGGGTTGTCAGTATTCAGGGGAAACCGGTACAAAGCATTCAAGAGGAGGTATCCTCTTATGTGTCTGTGCTCAATCAACAGCCCTATTTATTCGATACATCTGTTTTAAACAACATTCGCTTAGGCTCTCCAGAAGCGACAGAAGAGCAAGTAAAAGAAGCCGCGCGGCAAGTGCAGCTGCACGATTACATTGAGTCTTTGCCAGAAGGTTATCACACAGGTGTACAAGAGACAGGGGTTCGTTTCTCTGGTGGAGAAAGGCAGCGTATGGCTCTAGCTCGGATTTTGCTGCAAAACACACCGATTGTTGTATTAGATGAACCAACCGTTGGGCTTGATCCACGCACAGAGCGTGAATTGCTTGAAACAATCTTCCGTGTGTTAAAAGGAAAAACAGTCATTTGGATCACCCATCATCTCACTGGCTGTGAGGCATGCGATCGTATGATGTTTATTGAAGGTGGACGCATTGAGATGCAGGGGCAGCATCATGATTTGCTGAAAGAAAACCTGCGTTATCAAAAGCTGTATGAAATGGACCGTCCATTTTCGGTCGTGTAAAAAATGGATGACAAGAACGTTCGGACAGAAGATTTCTGCCCGAACGTTTTTTTGAGCTTAAGGATTTACTTTTCCTACACCCGCATTTGATACAACTTCTGATTTCACATTGTTCACGTTAAGCAAAGAGTAGTTATAAGGAGGGTTGTACGTACCTGTTGAAGACGTTGGCAGGCTACCTGTGCTGTTAATATATGAGTTGTTGATGACATGCCATGTACCGACTTGACGGCTGTCCCAGCTGCCAATGGCATTGTTTGTATTTTCAAATACGTTGTGCTCAATTCTCATTTTTGCGCCCATACGTGAATTAATCGCTGTTGTTAGGATGTTTTTGTAATAGTTGTTATACACATGGCCTTCCCCGAAGCGCATAGACGGTACACGAGAGTTCAAGTTTTCAAAACGGTTGTTGTGGAACGTGATTTTTCTGTTGTAGTTATCGTTATCGGAGCTGCCCATCAGCATCGTTTTCCAGCTGTCATGGACATAGTTCCATGAGAACGTAATGTAATCAGAGTCATTTTTCACATCGAATAACCCATCATAGTCATCTTTATCAGAGTTCAAAGTGTTGTAGAGTTCATTATGGTCGACCCATACGTTTTTAGAGGCACCTTCGATTCCGATGGCATCTTTATCACCGATTTTGCTGTGATGGATTTTGAGGTTGCGGATGATGACGTTATTAGCGCGCCATACTTTAATACCAATCCCGTTAAATTCGCCGTTTGTCCCTTTACCGACGATGGAGACATTGTTTGTATCTTTCACATCAATTTTATTGGCCGAAGTATTAGAAGGAGTAATCGTTCCGTCTACCACGATTTTCAATTTTTCATTTGTTCCTTTGCTTTTGAGGGCAGCTAATAGTTCATTTCCGGTTTTCACCGTCACCGTTTTACCGCCTTCACCGCCTGTTGTACCGCCATTTAATGTGGAGAATCCTTGCTGATTAAAATTGGCCATAATCGAAGGGCTTTCTGGATATTTCGTTGCTGCTTTTGCCTCCCCATTTGGCGCAAATAATGAAGTCACGAGACCAACCGCTAACACACCAGCTAACATTGGAACTTTTTTCTTCAACATGAACATCTCCATTCTCTATTTTGTTTTAATGTGAACGTTTCCAAAATAAGCTGCGATTCAACCGCTCCTCCTTCCTTTGCCAGCATCGCCTCTTTCGGAATGTAGGAAGAGCATAGCACGCAAAAAGGTATCATCGGCTAAGAATTGAAACGAAGTATTCCACGATTTTCAAGGAAACTAAGGCAATGATTATTTCAATTTATCTAAATGAGACAAGGATCATTGACGATAGGTATTGGGGTAACCTAGTGATTATGAAAAGGACGTTCCCCATTTGAAGGAAAATCAAGATGATTACGAAAGCGTCATTTTGTTAGAGACAAAGACATGTCATAATCATTACATAAGAAAAAATTGGATATCAAATAGATCCGTGCGCTAAACAACAGGTAGACAAGGCTCCAATTAAAAAAAAGAAGGTCTATTTTAAACGATGCGATCACTGGTGTCGTCTAATCAATAAGAGATAGAAAGGAAGGAGGGACGTGTTTGGAGCAGACCGAGGAGACTTTATGGATTAAGCGGGCAAAACAGGGGGATGATGCCGCATTTACCGCCCTTTATCGGCATCATTATTCGTTTCTTTACCGTTATTTGATGAAATTGACCCTTCAACAAGAGCTGACAGAGGAGATCATGCAAGAAACGATGCTCAAAGCGTACATGAAACTTTCTTCTTTTAGAGGAGATTCATTATTTTCAACATGGCTCATGTCCATTGCATCTAGACAATTTTTAGATCATCAAAAGAAAAGAAAACGTGAACAAACGAGAGAAGGGAAGGCGAATCAAGAAGCCATCCGCCGGTTCAAATGGGATGTTCAGCAAAAAGGCCATACTTGGCATGACATGTGGGATGCTTTAAATGAGTTAAAGGCTCAGGAGAGAGTACCGATCCTTCTCCATTACTATTATGGCTTTACTTACCCTGAAATCGCTTCGATGCTCGAGGTGAGAGAAGGTACGGTGAAATCGAGGGTTCATCATGGGATCAAGAAAATTCGAAAGGAGTGGGACTGATGAAAGAAGATCGTTTCGCCGATCGTTTAAAAGAGGAGCTGCAGGAGCTCGATGAACAAATCGAAGTAGAAAAGCCGAGTGAACAAGCTTTGATGTTGATGCTAAAGCAGGCAAAGGAAAAAGAGAAAAAACGTTTTAAACAAGAAGTGCTGGCGTACATCCTCGTCAGTCTGACCATCATGACACTTTTTGCAGCTGCCATTACTCATTTGCCCATCATCTTCATTCTTCTCCAAGTGGTGAGCGTGCCACTCTGTGTGGTTGTCGGCATCAAGGAATATCAACAGATTAAAGGAGGGTCTTCCTTATGAGTCAGACGGAAATGATCATCTTATTGTGCGCATTACCGTTACTGTTTGCACAGGGATTTCTCTTATTTATGGATGCCAAGAAAAGAGGGCGTTATAAATGGTTCTGGGGTATCATTGGGTTAATCAACTTCCCATCTTCTTCTATTTTATATTGGCTGTGTGTTGTCTTACCTGATCGGAAAAGAGGAGAAAAGCTCAGAAAAGATTGAAAGACGTTGTAAAACTTTTGACCTTTTTTTTGAATGATCATCATCTAGAAAAAGTGAAAGTTTCATGAATGTGTCAAAGAAAGCGGGATGTTGAACGTCCAGTTCGTCATTTCTAGCACGATAGTCATTTTTTGAACGGGTCATTTTCATGACGGAAGGTGATTCTGCTTGATCTATCTCATTTCGGCATCGTTTTCATCTGTTATCAATATTGATCAGTTTTTACAAATGGTGTTAAATTAATCTCAATATGCGTTAGAAAATCTAACAACCAAAGAGTGAGATATTGACAAGGAGGCAGATGAGACATGTTGACCTTAGATCGAGCAGCACAAACAGCACAAAGCTACATCCACCGTGTGCTAGAGGATGTAGAAAAACGGAATCCAGGCGAGGCGGAATTCCAGCAAGCCGTGAAAGAAATTCTGGAATCCCTCGTCCCGGTTTTTGCAAAACACCCAGAGTATGAAAAACAGGGGATCTTAGAACGCTTAATTGAGCCTGAGCGGCTTGTGATGTTTCGTGTACCGTGGGTAGACGATGAAGGCAAAGTACAGGTGAACAGAGGATTCAGGGTTCAATTTAATAGTGCCATCGGTCCTTATAAGGGGGGCATTCGGTTTCACCCATCGGTCAATGCAAGCATAATCAAGTTTTTAGGATTTGAACAAATCTTTAAAAACGCACTGACAGGTTTGCCGATCGGCGGAGGGAAAGGTGGATCAGATTTTGACCCTAAAGGGAAATCTGATGGAGAAATCATGCGTTTTGTTCAAAGTTTTATGAGTGAACTCAGTCGTTATATTGGACCTGATCAAGATGTACCGGCAGGAGATATTGGGGTAGGTGCACGCGAAATTGGCTATATGTTCGGACAGTACAAAAAAATGCGTGGTGCGTATGAAGCAGGTGTCCTGACAGGAAAAAGTCCTGGTTTTGGAGGCAGCTTAGCGAGAAAAGAAGCGACAGGCTATGGACTGGTGTACTTTATGGAAGAAATGTTAAAAGCCCACGGAATGCAATTTGAAGGGCGATCTGTTGTTGTGTCTGGGTCAGGAAATGTATCGATTTATGCGATGGAAAAAGTATTAGAATTAGGCGGAAAGGTTGTGGCTTGTAGTGATTCAAGCGGAGCCATTTACGACCCTCAAGGCATTTCACTTGAGACAGTGAAGCAGCTGAAGGAAGTCGACAACCAGCGAATTGGTGCCTACATAGACATTCACCCGCATGCTGAATTGATTGAAGATTGCGAACAAATTTGGTCTCTCCCTTGTGACATTGCGCTGCCATGTGCGACCCAAAATGAAATTTCAGAGTCGCAAGCACAGCAGCTAGTGGCAAACGGTGTCATCGCTGTAGGAGAAGGGGCCAATATGCCGTCCACACTTGGGGCCGTCAAAGTATTTGAACAACATGATATTTTGTTTGCACCAGCAAAAGCGGCAAATGCTGGCGGAGTGGGTGTTTCGGCGTTAGAAATGGCGCAAAACAGTGCGAGAATGTCTTGGACTTTTGAAGAAGTAGATGGTCAGTTGAAACAAATGATGCAGTCGATTTATCGTCAGTGTACCGAGACTGCTGAAGAATACGGACACTCTGGAAACTTAATGGTAGGCGCAAATATTGCAGGATTTCGCAAAGTGGCAGATGCCATGATCGCACAAGGCGTCATTTAACTCCTGCTCTCCCGCACCTGTTTATTTCATGACAAGATCGGGAATTGTCTTGTAAGAATGACAATAAGGAGGCGCGGGAGAAAATGAAAAAGTGGCTGAAACAAATTGTCAAATGGGCACCAGTGATTTATCCAGTGGTGAGGAAAATATACAAAGAACGAAAAGCATCCAAAAGTCGTAACGTATCAGCCGGGTAATCCGGCTTTTTTTTATGAAATGAATGAAACAAAAAAATATGCTGTGGGAATGATCCATTTCACTTCTCTCTCCGTTAAGTACATAACAAACGGAAAGAGGAGGCAAAACAGATGAAAATGAAAAAAGCATTTTTAACGATCCCGCTTAGTGCAGCATTATTATTACCAACTGCTCAAATGGCAAGTGCACACGAAGGACATATGCATGGGGATGCAAAAAAGTCGTCATCATCACAAGAGGTGTCAAATAAAGCAACGGATCTTCGCGCAGCGCTTGATCAGCTGTTCTCAGAGCATGCTTATTTAGCAGTGATCACGATGCAAAAAGGAATTGATGGCAGTAAAGATTTTGACCAAGCAGCAGCAGCGTTAAATGAAAACACGAATGATCTATCAGATGCGATCGCCTCTGTGTATGGAAAAAAAGCAGGGAAACAATTCAAAGAGATTTGGTCAAGCCATATCGGTTACTTTGTTGATTATGTACAAGCAACAGCGAAAAAAGATGAAGCAGGTAAAAAGAAAGCGGTCAAAGAGCTTGATCAATACCGCATGAAACAAGCTGATATGCTTGATAAAGCAACGGATGGAAGATTGAAAGCAAGTGAACTTGAAGAAGGTTTAAAAATGCACGTCAATGAACTGCTAAAAGCTTTTGATAGTTACACAGAAAAGGATTTTGATACAACCTATGAAACGGTCAGAAAATCCATTCATCATATGTTTGAAGTAGGTAAAGGTGTATCATGGGCGATTACAGATCAATTTCCTGGGAAATTTGATCAAAAATCAGTCGATACTCCAGCCGCAGATCTTCGTGAGGATTTAAACTACTTGTTCTCAGAGCATTTGGCACTCGCGGTAGTGGCTATGCAAAAAGGGAATGATGGCAGCAAGGACTTTGACCAAGCGGCAGCAGCGTTAAATGAAAACACGAATGATCTATCAGATGCGATCGCTTCTGTTTATGGAAAAGATGCAGGAAAACAATTTAAAACGATCTGGTCAAGTCATATCGGATATTTAGTTGATTATGTTAAAGCGGATGCATCAGGAGACGAGCAAGCAAAAGAGAAGGCTGTTAAAGATTTAGATGCTTACCGTATGAAACAAGCAAAATTTTTAGATCAAGCGACAGATGGCCGCTTGAAGGCGGCTGACTTAGAAGCCGGGTTGAAAACCCATATTGATGAGCTCATCAAAACGTACACGTCTTATCACAATGGCGAATATGATCAGCTGTACCCGACTGTCAGAGAAGCATACGGCCATATGTTCATGGTTGGTCAAGATGTCGCATCAGCTATTGTCGATCAGCATCCTGAATTATTCAAATCCAACATGCCAAATGAGATGCCGAAAACAGGTATGGGAGGCACAGCCGGTCCATTAGGTATGTCATATGAAGCATTTGCTGGGATGATGGCAAGTCTCATCTTAGCCGGAGGTGCAGTGGGGGCGTTCTTCCTCATTCGCCGTAAACCATCAAATTAAACAATATCAAGACAAGAGGGAACGTGCACAATCGTGCCGTTCCTTTCTTCAAAAGGAGGTCGACTTGCGTGAAAAGATGGCTGTTTAGTATTCTTACGCTTCTCATCATCACGGGCTGCGCATCCCAATCAATAGATGAAAAGTCATCCTCTGAAACTGCATCATCTCCTGAGCCAATGACAGCAAAACAAGCCAAGAATCCATCTCATTCACACGACACGTTAAAAGATGAGCCATCGGGTATTGTCCCCGCTGACATCTCCATTCCAGCGATTGATGTCCAAGCAAAAGTGGAGAAAACGACTTTATCAAAGGATGGCAGTATGGGTGTTCCGCAAAATACAGATCACACGGCTTGGTTTGAAGATGGTCCGAAGCCTGGTGATAAAGGGAATGCTGTCATAAATGGTCATGTTGATAATAAATGGGGTCCAGCTGTTTTTTATCGATTAAAGGAGCTAAAAAAGGGAGACAAAGTCATTGTGACATCCTCGTCAGGGGAAAAGCGAACCTTTGAGGTTCTCAAGGTGAAAAGCTATCCGCGCGAAGAGAAACCAAATGCTTTTTTCGGGTACGCCTTTACACGGAATCTCAATTTCATCACATGTACGGGAACTTTTGATCATGCAGCCGGTACACATGAAAAAAGATTGGTTGTCTTTACACAACTGATTTCCTCATAAGAAAAAGGCGGATACACGGAGGTGTAACGCCTTTTTTTCATGATTTCCACAACAGCATCTTAGAAGAAGATTCATAGGTCATTAGATATGGTTGGATGTATAAATAGGGGCGTTTGTCATATAAATGAGTTGGCAATTTTTATTTCTTTTCAGTAGAATATGAGTAATGAAGAGAACTGTAAGCGTATACAACCTGTCCAAACAAGGCAGATTTTCCACCCTAAATGAAGGAGGCCGACCTAATGCTGAGTAAAAGACTGGCGCACATTTTAAGTCAGCTGATGGCAGCTGAGACTCCTCTCACGAGCGCTGCGCTTTCTGTCAGTTTACAAGTGACAAGCCGCACCATCCGAACAGACATCAAGGAACTGAATGAGCGTCTAGCCCCTTATCAAGCAGCTGTATCAGCTGTTAGGGGCGCTGGCTATGAGCTGTTGATCAACGATGAGAATGCCTTTCGCCGTTTTATGAAGGAAGAAGTCGAACAGGAAGAACCGCTTGCTGTTCTTCCAGAAGAGCGAGTTCGATTTATTTTGAAAAAGCTGCTTCTAGCGGAATCATATGTGAAGCTGGAAGACTTACAGGAGCAGCTGTTTATTAGTAAATCGACGATGAGTAATGACATGAAATGGGTCAAACGTAAGCTCGAACCCTTTGATCTGAAGCTGGAAGCAAAGCCGAATAAAGGCTGCCGGATTAAAGGATCTGAGATGAAAATCCGTTATTGCATGTCAGAATATTTATTCAATGAACGGCGTTCCTATCAAACATTGCTGAACACGGCGGTTACGATTTTGCCAAAACAGGAGCTGGAATTGATTCAGAGAACCATGATTGATTATATCAACGAGGAAAAAATGAATCTATCAGACATTTGCATGAATAATTTAATTGTTCATATTGCTATTGCCTGTAAACGGATTAGACACGGAAACTATGTATCTGTGCTGCCTGAAGAAATCAACGAAATCCCAAGGGCAAAAGAATACAAGGTAGCCAAAAAAATGGTTGAGCGTCTTGAAGGGCTGCTAGATGTCTCATTTCCTCAAGAGGAAATCGTTTATATCGCCATTCATTTGCTAGGAACAGCCAAAATGGTACAGTCTTTTTCAACGGGCGGTCAAAAACAAATTGTGGATGATGACACGAGCCGTCTTGTTCAGCTGATGCTGAAAGCCATTGATCAAAAATTGCAGCTGGATTTAGCGGGAGATGCGGAATTGCTGATTGGCCTCAGTTTGCACTTAAAGCCGGCGATCAATCGGTGTAAGTATGGAATGAATTTAAGAAATCCAATGCTTGATGAGATCAAAGCGGGCTATCCAATTGCCTTTGAAGCAGGGATTGTGGCGAGCAGGGTCATTGAAGAAGAGACAGGTTTGTCCATTCATGAAAATGAGATCGGCTATATGGCACTTCATTTTGGTGCGGCCTTAGAGCGCAGGAAAATGGAGATACCACCGAAGCGATGCCTGATTGTCTGTGCGTCTGGTGCAGGGAGTGCAAGGCTACTTCAAGATCGTTTGCGGTCACAATTTGGGTCAAAGCTGACCATTTTAGGCACAGCAGAGCTTTATTCGCTTCCGCATGTCTCTTTACATGCATTGGATTTAATTATTACAACCATTCCCATTCATATGGATTTACCGATTCCGGTCATTCAAGTGAACACGATTTTAGGAGGCAGTGATTTTTTAAAAATAGAAGAAGCTTTGACAAGTGAAACAAGAGTGACATTAGCCACGCAATATATGAAAAAGGAATTGGTCTTTACAAAACGCGCCTTTCAAACAAAGGAAGAGGTCATACACTTTCTCACGCAAAAGGTCATTGACATGGGCTTAGCGCCAGCAGAACTTACACAATCTGTGATGGAAAGAGAAGAGTCTGCACCGACTTCATTTGGGCATTATACAGCGATTCCGCATCCGATGACCCCGCTAACAGAAGAGACGTTTTGGGCGATCTGTACATTAGAAAAACCGATCATTTGGGGAGAGAAAAAAGTTCAATTTGTGTGCTTGCTTTGTGTCGAAAAGGAGAACGCCAAAGACTTAAAAGGCATGTACCGTCTGCTTGGAGAGCTTGTCCATCATGTGAAATTTATTCAGCACCTCATCACCTGTGACACCTTTGAAGACATGCTGGATGTCATGGATAAAAAAGCGCCTTCGTACAAGAACTAATGGTGTGATATTAACTTTTTCCGCTTCCTAAAGGAAAAAGTATGGGTGTTTATGAAAGCGGTTTCATAATATGATGAATGTGTAAAGAAAAGCTTCATACTTCAAAAAGGGGGCGTTTACAATGAACATTTTATTAGTTTGTGCAGCAGGTATGTCAACAAGCTTACTTGTCACAAAAATGGAGAAGAGTGCACAAGAACAAGGAAAAGACTATCGTATTTGGGCAGTATCTGGAGATGCTGCTAAAAATCATATTGATCAAGCCGATGTGCTTTTATTAGGACCTCAAGTTCGTTATTTATTACCGCAAATGAAAAAACTCGGAGAAGACAAAGGAATTCCAGTAGATGTGATTAATACCGTGCATTATGGCGTATGTAATGGCGCTGAGGTTTTAAAATCTGCTGAACAGTTAGTGAACGGATAAAGGGGGCGGAAGGGATGAATGGATTCAACCGATTTCTAGAAGAGAAGGTTATGCCGTTTGCAGGGAAGATTGCCGCTCAAAGACATTTACAAGCATTGCGTGACGGAATTGTTTTAACCATGCCTCTCATTATCGTCGGTTCACTGTTTCTTATTTTAGCCAACCTTCCGATTCCAGGATACAGCGATTTTATGGCAAGTGTCTTCGGAGCCGAATGGGCCACGAAACTATCCTATCCTGTGAATGCCACCTTTGACATTATGGCACTTGTTGCGACCTTTGGGATCGCGTACAGGTTAGCTGAAAAGTATGCAGTCGATGCACTGTCATCTGGTGCAATTGCTGTCGCAGCTTTCCTCCTAGCCACACCTTATCAAGTACCGTTCACACCTGAAGGATCAACAGAAGCTATCCTAGTGAATGGCGGTATTCCCGTCACACTGATGGGCAGTAAAGGGCTATTCGTTGCCATGATTATTGCCATGCTTTCCACCGAAATTTATCGCTTTATTGTACAGCGGAATATCGTCATCAAAATGCCTGATGGTGTACCGCCAGCAGTTAGTAAATCGTTTATCGCACTTATTCCAGGTTTTGTGGTCATCACGCTGATCTGGGTCGCTAGGCTTCTGATTGAGATGACACCTTTTGAGAGTATTCATAATATCATCACGGTCTTAATCGGCACACCACTATCCATTCTTGGTGGAAGCTTAGGCGGAAGTATCGTTGCCATCGGTGTGCAAATGCTCCTCTGGGCATGTGGTATTCACGGAGCCACCATTGTCGGAGGAGTCATGGGTCCGATTTGGCTCGGTGCGATGGATGAAAACCGTCTTGCCTTCCAAGCAGGAGAAGTGCTGCCGAATATTTTCACAGCGCAGTTCTTTGAAATCTTTATCAATGTCGGCGGAAGCGGCGCGACGCTTGCTTTGGTACTGACCATGATCTTGCGTGCGAGAAGTAAACAAATGAAACAGCTTGGCCGTCTTGCGATTGGGCCAGCCATCTTTAACATCAACGAACCGATCATTTTTGGAATGCCGATTGTGATGAACCCAATGCTTCTCATTCCGTTTATCCTTACGCCAATTATGATGATCATCACCACATATATCGGAATGAGCACAGGACTTGTAGCAAAACCGGCAGGGATCGCTGTCCCGTGGACAATGCCGCCAATCATTTCAGGCTATCTCGCAACAGGCGGGAAAATCTCTGGCGCGGTCATGCAGCTGATTAACCTTGCCTTGTCATTTGCGCTATACTATCCATTCTTTAGAATGTGGGATAAGCAGAAATTGAAAGAAGAAAATGAGCTTGAAGCAAAAGCATCAACAGATGAAAATGTCGTCAGCATGTAATAGAGGGAACAAGGGGGATGCGGCCGATGGAAATGGAACAAATTGTGTTTCAACTCATCTTGCACGGTGGTAATGGCAGAAGCTCGGCCATGGAGGCCATTACATGTGCAAAGCAAGGCAATTTTGATGAGGCGAAGCAAAAATTGCAGGAAGCACAAGACGCGTTAAATGAGGCGCATCACGCACAGACAGAGCTGATCCAAGGAGAAATCAGAGGAGAGAAAACCGACGTCAGTCTCTTGATGATTCATGCACAGGATCATCTGATGAACGCTATGACTGTCAAGGAGCTTGCAGCTGAAATCATTGAGCTCCATGAAAAAATGAAGCAATTCGGAGGTGTCAATTCATGAAAGACGGAATCAAAATTGTCACAATAGGCGGTGGATCAAGCTATACGCCTGAGCTCGTCGAAGGGTTTATTAAACGATATCAAGAATTGCCTGTAAAGGAATTATGGCTTGTGGATATTGAAGCAGGTCAGGAAAAGTTGAACATCGTGGGTGCCCTTGCAAAACGTATGGTCGAAAAAGCAGGTTTGCCGATTGAAGTGCACCTCACCCTTGACCGCCGAGCAGCTCTGAAAGATGCGGACTTTGTCACGACACAATTTCGTGTAGGACTGCTCGAAGCCAGAGCCAAGGATGAGAGAATCCCGCTTAAATATGGCGTCATTGGACAGGAAACGAATGGTCCAGGCGGTTTATTTAAAGGTCTACGCACCATTCCAGTCATTCTAGACATCGTGAAGGATATGGAAGAGCTTTGCCCAGATGCCTGGCTGGTGAACTTTACAAATCCAGCAGGCATGGTCACAGAGGCGGTGTTACGCTACACGAATCTGAAAAAAGTAGTCGGTCTATGCAATGTGCCGATTGGAATCAAAATGGGCATTGCGAAAGCGCTGGATGTCGATGTCGAACGCATTGAAGTACAATTTGCAGGCCTCAATCACATGGTCTATGGCTTAGATGTGTATTTAGACGGGGTCAGCATTATGGATCAAGTGCT
This sequence comes from Bacillus sp. G402, assembly GCF_051172515.1. Taxonomy (NCBI): domain Bacteria; kingdom Bacillati; phylum Bacillota; class Bacilli; order Caryophanales; family Bacillaceae; genus Bacillus; species Bacillus sp. G402. The sequence goes on along the minus strand of NZ_JBPIZC010000002.1, from coordinate 757,725 downwards.
CGATGAATTAGGAAATCCAAATAGCCAGTGGTCCATGAGGAATATTGAAGCGAAAAACTGGGAGCCTTCTTTCGTCAAAGGCTTAGGGGTCATTCCATGTCCGTATCATCGTTATTACTATAAAACGAAAGATATGCTAGAGGAAGAACAAAAAGCGGCTCAAGAAAAAGGAACAAGAGCAGAGGTTGTGCAGCAAGTCGAGCATGAACTATTTGAGTTATATAAAGACCCAGATTTATCGATTAAACCGCCGCAGCTCGAAAAAAGAGGCGGGGCTTATTACAGCGATGCAGCATGTAATTTGATCAGCTCCATCTATAATGATAAACATGACATTCAACCGGTAAATACAGTGAACAGAGGAGCGATTGCCAGCATTCCGGCCGAATCAGCGGTTGAAGTGAACTGTATCATTACAAAGGACGGACCAAAACCAATCGCGACAGGTGATCTGCCTGTGGCTGTAAGAGGACTCGTTCAACAAATCAAGTCCTTCGAGCGTGTGGCAGCTGAAGCAGCTGTGACAGGAGATTACGAGACGGCTCTTGTCGCCATGACCATCAATCCACTCGTTCCATCTGATGAAATTGCAAAGCAAATCTTAGATGAAATGCTTGAAGCGCACCGTGAATATTTACCGCAGTTCTTCAAATCAGTGAATGCTTAAAATAAAATGGCCCCTTTATGGGGTCGTTTTTTATGATTTTTTCATATGGAAACCGGAGAAATCAGTGTATGATAGAAAAAACAACATGTACTGTTTCACAGAAAGGACGGTTAGAATATGGTGGCAATTGGGTTAATGCTTTACGGCTTTATCGTTCAACCTCTACTTAGTTACGGCACAGTGGTTTTGTTTTTGTATGGAATCATCGCTTCATTTATTGGCCTGATTCGGCATAGACAGGATGTGTGGATGTATGTTCTCCGCTTGCTCGTTTGTTTTACCATTCCAGTAACCAATCTGTTAATGTATTTCGCAACCATCGGTGGAGATGAAAGAGACTTTGATTTCCAGCCGATGCCGCCAGTTTATCATCTTGTTTTTATCCTAGAAATCATCATCGTCTTTTTACCAGAGATCTTTTTACTGATCGAGAGAAAGCGGAGTATCAAAGGGAAACAGTGGATATATGCAGGGGCCATTGTGGGGATATCGGTCTTGTTTTGGTGCACGCTTTGATGAGAGGCTGATGGACATCTAAGTCTTTTTCGCCTTTTTGTTGCGTAACCTCTTTCGCCTCACTTTTACAAAAGTAATGGAAAGAACAAAGATAGAAATTCCGAGAAACTTAAATAGAAAACGGGTGAAGAACGATGAATCATCGAAACCTGTAGCGATGATGATTGATCCGATGCAAATCCCAAAGAACGCTAGTAAATAAGTAAAAAACATATCATCACTCCTTAAGCGTGGAATAGATCCATATTTTCCATTATGAGGTAGTGAAGGAGATAAAGAAACAAAAAAAGAACCCTTCATCAAATGAAAGGTTCTTTCGCTTGCTTATGCCTGCTTGACGACCGAATCGACTTCTACTGTCCAGCCGAAGATATCTGGCTGAGTTCCTTTTTGGATTCCGGTAATCGCTTCGTACAATTTCTTCGATACTTCGCCTGTTTGACCATTTTGAATGACGTATGGCTGATCGTGATAAATTAATTCACCGACAGGAGAAATGACGGCTGCCGTTCCTGTTCCGAAGATTTCTTCAAGTTCACCTGACTGATGTGCTTCAATTAACTCATCAATTGAAATTTTACGTTCTGTCACAGGGATTTCCCAATGCTTTAACAGCTCAAGCACAGAATTCCGTGTGATCCCTTCTAAAATGCTGCCGTTCAGTTCAGGCGTCACGATTTCTCCGTTGATTTTAAAGAAGATATTCATACTGCCGACTTCTTCAATGTACTTTTTCTCGATGCCATCAAGCCACAGGACTTGTGAAAATCCTTTTGTTTCAGCAACTTGCTGTGCTTTCAAGCTCGATGCATAGTTTCCAGCTGTTTTGGCATTTCCTGTTCCGCCTTTAACAGCGCGGACAAATTCGTTTTCCACCGCAATTTTGACCGGATGGATGCCTTCTTTATAATAAGAACCTACTGGAGATAAAATGATGATCAGCTTGTAGGTGCTTGACGGTGCAACACCTAAATAGGGCTCAGTAGAAATAATGAATGGTCGAATATACAAAGAAGTGCCCTCTGCATCAGGTACCCAATCCTTGTCAATGCGAATGAGTTCATTTAAGCCTTCTAAAACCGTTTCTGTATCAATTTGTGGGATACATAGGCGGTCATTTGATCTGTTTAAGCGTTCCATATTTTTTTCGGGACGGAATAAGAGAATCTTTTGATCCTCAGACACATACGCCTTCAAGCCTTCAAAAACAGATTGGCCATAATGATAAACCATAGAAGCTGGGTCCATTGGAATCGCCTGATAAGGAATAATTCTCGGATCATACCAGCCTTTATCAATTGAATAATCCATCACAAACATGTGGTCTGTGAAGATTTTTCCGAATTCAAGTTGATCAGATTGAGGTTTTGGTTTTTTTGTTGAACTAAGTTCAACGCGGATGGGTTGTTTTGGCATCGTAAATCTCCTTGCTGTTTGATTATTTGAAAATTCTAATAATATGAAATAATTATGATTCTATTCTATACCTTCACAAAATATTAGCAATAGGTTTTCTGGAATTCAAACAAGAAAAATCTGTTAAAGCGCTTTCCTCCTCTCTGTCGTGGTTTTACTGAAGTTTCCCCTTAGAAATAAAATCCAATTTCATTATTAACTGATTAATCTGACAATTTAAAAGCGATTTGTTTTCCTGTAAGATATTCTTTCAACCATACACCTTTTGACTAGTACATTGCAAGGGGCATTGCCATATTTTAATCCTCTTTTTTTTAACCGATAAAGGTAGAAGAGAGTGGAAGGGAGCAAACAACGAGATGAAACGAATGATATCAGGCGCCTTATTGATTTTATTGATGACCGCCATTAGTTTTGGCTGTCAAGCGATGACGGAGGAGGCTGGTGCGAAGCAAGGTACTGCCTATTACGTCGCAGCAAATGGGAACGACAAACATCCAGGGACAAAGCAAAAGCCTTTCCGTACGCTGAAAAAAGCGGCAAGTATCGCGAAAGCTGGAACAACAGTTTATATGAGAGGCGGTACATACAAAGAGAAATTGATTGTCCGCCATTCTGGAACAAAGAAAGCACCAGTTGTTTTTCAAGCGTATGGAAAAGAGAAGCCTGTCATTAGCGGAGCATCTCTTAAAGGAAATCAAGCAGACGGTGGTCTTGTGAAGATTGATCAAAAAAGCTATATCACCCTGAAAGGGCTGACAGTCGGTCATATTAAAACGAATCAAGAAGATGTGACACCCATCGGTATATTCATCACAGGAAGCGGCAAAGGCGTCAAACTGCTTAACAACCGTGTGTACGACATTCAGACGACACATCAAAATGGGAATGCTCATGGCATTGCGGTCTATGGAACGAAAGCACCTGCAGCCATTGAAGACATTGAAATCAAAGGAAACACTGTGGAAAAGTTAAAGCTAGGTTTTAGTGAAGCCCTTGTGCTAAACGGAAACGTTAAAAAATTCCGCGTGACACATAATACAGTCCGGCATACGGACAATATCGGGATTGATTTAATTGGTTTTGAAAATGTCGCACCTTCTAAAAAGTATGATCAAGTGAGAAATGGTGTCGTATCTAGAAACAAAGTTTATGAGATTACGAGTGTTGGGAATCCAGCGTACGGCAAGGACATCTCCGCAGGAGGAATCTATGTGGATGGCGGGAAAGACATCGTGATCGATCATAACATCAGCCATCATAATGACCTTGGGATTGAGGTCACAAGTGAACATAAAGGGAAGATGGCCGAACGCATTCGCATTGAGCACAATCAAGTATATTTAAATCGTTATACAGGCATCTCCATTGGCGGATATGACAAGAAGCGCGGCGGAACCACAAACACAACCATCTCCCATAACATTTTGTACAAAAATGACACAGCCGGCTTAGAAGGCGGTCAATTGCTCATGCAATATCAATCGGTGAACAATCGAATCACGAATAATATTATGACAGCCAGTGCTTCGCATTACTTAGTCGTGAATCTCTACGAAGTGAACAAGAAAAATACATTCCAAAAGAATGTCTACGATGACCGCAAAGGTGCAAAAGCCTCACAGTGGGTATGGCGCGGGAAATGGCTGGAAGGCTACAAAACGTATCGCTCGAAAAGCGGTCAAGATAAAGGATCAGCACACCTCAATCCCCAATTTGTGAATGAGAAAAAGTATGATTTCCGTCTTAAGGAATCATCACCTGCTAAGAAAATCATCGGCAGTTAAACAAGGCATTCGGTGCAAATGATCATTTTAGAAATTTTCAAAAAAGTCATTGACATTGATGAGACATCACATTAAAGTAAAGAAGACATTTCAACTAAAACAAATTTCATAACGGATCTCTTATCAAGAGAGGCAGAGGGACTGGCCCTATGACGCCCAGCAACCGTTTCTATTTAAGAAATTGGTGCTAATTCCTGCAAAGCTGTTACAGCTTTGACAGATAAGAGAGGAAGACTTCCCGATACATGTTTCATGCAACGGTGATCAAGCCTCTCTTTATCAAGAGAGGCTTTTTTTGATCTCTTTTTTGAGAATCAAACGACGGGGTTCACAGGCATATTTCCACTTCTTTACCTAGTTTTCCGATGTGAAAAATAAAACAACTTGAGGAGGAACAGCAATGAAACGTAAATATTGGACATCATCTCTTGTATTATTGACGGTCCTGACCGTGCTATTATCTGGTTGCGGTACGGGATCAAGCGCAGGCTCAAAGGCTAATGCAAACGAAAAGGTCTCCTTTGACAATGTCCCGAAGCGATTTGCAAAAGGACAGGGAGCAAAAATTAAAGTCATCCGTAAAATTGGCGGGGACGATCATACTGCTCAGTTTTTAGCAGGAACGAAGGCAGAAGGGGAAGCGCTAGGCTTTACAGTAGATGTCTACACGGCAAATGGTGATACGGCGAAGTTTCATGATGCTATTTCTCAAGCACTAGAAGAAAACTATGATGGCTTTATCATCTCTCATGGGGATGATGAGGCGACAGTCGCTGATGTGAAAAAGATCACAGCGAAAGGTATTCCAGTTGTGGCGTTTGATTCAAATCCGAAGCTGAAGGATATCAAAGGGGTCACAGTGACGTCTCAAGATGACGAGCAATTAGCGAAAAAATCATTAGATGCACTCGTGGCTGATTTTAAAGGGAAAGCAAATATTGCGTATCTTTGGGTAGACGGATTCCCTCCAATGGTGAGACGAAACAAGGTGTACCAAGAAACGCTCAAACAGCATACAGGGATCAAGGAACTTGACCGATTTGGCGTTGCGGCCTCTGATACATCAGTTCAAACACAAAATGCGGTTGCGGCTATGCTGAATAAATATCCAAAGGGTAAACTGGATGCGATTTTTGCCACGTGGGATGCATTTGCGATTGGTGCCGCAAGAGCTTTAAAAGAAGCAGGAAGAACCGAAGTGAAAATATACGGTATTGATGTGTCTAATGCCGATCTCCAAGAAATGACTGCGAAAGACAGTCCTTGGAAGTACACTGCCGCTGTCGATCCGAAGCTCATTGGCGCAATTGACGTAAGGATTCTTGCGAAGAAACTAGCTGGCGAGAAAACGCCATCTTCCTATGACCTTGAGGCCTCTCTCATTTCACAAAAGCAGCTTCAGGATGCAGGAAAGGCCATCAATATGGTCAATCTTGCAGATGAAGTAAAAGGATTCGGTTCTTCGACTGCTTTTGAAGAAGACTGGATGAAGACCTTGAAGAAGCATTATGCAAAATAAACCACGTGCACTCTCTTTTCATAGAGGGTGTTTCGTTTTTCAATTGACGATCAGGAGAGAAGGAGGACACCTATGACAACGCCGCTTGTTCATATGAAAAACATCTCGATTGAATTCCCAGGAGTCAAAGCGTTAGATCAAGCAAATTTCACATTAAAAAAAGGCACAGTCCATGCCCTGATTGGGGCTAACGGTGCTGGGAAGTCAACGTTAATGAAAGTTCTCTCTGGTGCTCATTCACATTTTGAAGGAACCATCCACATCAATGGCGAGGCGGCGACCATTCATACACCAAAGGATGCGGCCTCATACGGTGTGCAGACCGTCCATCAAGAAGTGGATACAGCTCTAGTGCCTTATTTAAGTGTTGGCGAAAATATGATGATTCATGAAATGGAGAAAAAAACCTTCGTCCGTTGGAAAGAGATTCACCGCAAGGCAGCACAGCTGTTACAAGAGATGAATATTGACATCTCGACGAAGCGTCTTGTGAGTGATTTGACACTGGCAGAAAAACAAATGGTGCTCATTGCCAAGGCTGTGTCGATCAAATGCAGCATTTTAATTTTAGATGAACCAACCGCTCCACTTAGTCATGCAGAAACAAGCAAGCTATTCTCAATGATTCATCAATTGAAAAAGAACGGCACAGGCATCATTTTTATTTCGCATCGCATGCCAGAAATTTTCAACATCTGTGATGAACTGACTGTGATGAAGAATGGAACCGATGTGGCGGCGCATCTCATTAAAGAAACCGATCCAAAGCAGGTCATTGAAGAAATGCTTGGCGCGCCATTAGAGGATCAATTCCCATCCCGTACACCGCTTGAGGATGCACCGATTGTGCTTGACGTGAAAGAGTTGCATGACCAGCATAAATTAAACAACATTCATCTTCATGTGAAAAAAGGAGAAATTCTCGGGATTGCAGGACTAGTCGGTGCTGGTAAAACAGAATTGTGCAAAGCCCTATTCGGCGCCTCAGAAAAAAAGTCAGGCACTGTGCAGCTGCATGGTCAAACCATTCATATCAAGTCGCCTCATCACGCTGTGAGAGCGGGTATTGCCCTTGTGCCTGAAGAACGGAGAAAAGAAGGGATTCTAACAGAAGAAACTGTTGGATGGAACGTAACAGCTGCAAGTCTACGTTCGTTTACACGGCCGTTCAGCTTCTTACATCGTTCTAAGGAACGGAAGGCAGCAGATGGAATCGTCAAGCGGCTTGGCGTCAAGACACCTTCTCTTGAAGCGAAGGTGAAGCATCTATCTGGTGGAAATCAGCAAAAGATTGCGATTGGAAAATGGCTGTTGGCTGAGGCGGATGTCTATCTCTTTGATGAACCAACCAAAGGTGTAGACGTTGGAGCAAAAAAGGACATTTTCTCTCTCATTGCAGAACTAGCTGAAAGAGGAAAAGCGGTTATTTATGCTTCAAGTGAGCTTTCAGAAATTGCAGGAATCGCCGACCGAGTATACGTCTTATATGATGGCAGCATTGCCCGGGAAATGACGGCACCAATGACTGAAGAAGAGCTTTTATATCATTCAACAGGAGGACAATCATGAGTGAACGACAAGTTTCAGCCCCAATTCAACAAATCAAGAAACAGCGGCCATCCTTTCATCTGTTTGATTTCTTTTATCAATATGGCACCATCTTAACGATTGTCGTATTGATTGTTGTCTTTGCGGCAGCCAATCCGGCATTTTTACAGTCAGGAAATATCATCAATATTTTACGATCGATCTCGATTGTAACCATCATTGCGGTAGGGCTGACGATCTCCCTAGCAGTGAACGGCTTTGATTTATCTGTAGGCTCAGTTGCTACGTTATCAAATGCAATTGTGATCTCCATGTTTGTATGGTTCTCGCAAAACCCACTCATTGCGATCCTTTCTGCGCTGGCGGCTTCTCTTATTGTCGGTTTGCTGAATGCTTGGATGATTGTCAAAATGAAGATTCCAGATATGCTCATGACACTAGCCATGATGTTTATCATTCAAGGGCTGGCACAAACCTATACGAAAGGTGCGACCATTTCTGAAAATATGGTGCTGCCTGATGGCACTTTTTCAACTGGCACCATCCCTGCCTTTTTCAGCAAGATTGGGCAGGTACCCTATATCATTTTGATTATGGCGGCCATTGTGCTTTTTGCACATGTTTTTATGACTTACACAAAGCATGGGCGATTGATGTATATCATTGGTGGAAATAAAGAAGCCGCTCGATTATCTGGTATTCATGTGAACAAATACAAAATCGCAGCATATCTGTTGTCTGCCTTATTTGCGGCGATCGGTGGTATCGTGCTGGCATCAAGGGTGATGACAGCAGAAATTAACGCAGGAACGCCATATTTAATGGATGGGGTAGCTGCTGCTTTTATTGGGTTTTCAGTCATGGGAGCAGGTAAACCAAACGCATTCGGTACGTTTATTGGTGCGGTGCTCATCGGTATTTTGCAAAATGGACTTGTGATGATGTCTGTCCCGTATTATGCAATGGATATCGTGAAAGGATCTGTGCTTGCACTGGCACTCGCGCTGACTTATTACAAACAACGGGGGTAAGATGTACTTTTTTAAAACCATTTGCGTTCTCTCTCCGTCTAGTAAACGGAAAGCAGTGTAACAGCTGTTTGCCAAAAGGAGATGACAAAAAGAAATGAATATGTCAGCAACTCATGTAGAAGATTTGAAAAGTGTCATGGAAGACTGGAAAAATGAATTATTAGTATATAAATTTGCATTAGATGAAATGGATACAAAGTTTTCGATTATTAGTCAGGAATATAATTTAATCCATGGACACAACCCAATAGAGCATACAAAATCACGGATCAAATCCTTTGAAAGCATCGTGAATAAACTAGCGAGAAAAGGATGTGACATCACCACACAATGTGCCAAGGAGTACATACATGATATCGCTGGTGTCCGCATCATCTGCTCGTTTATTCAAGATATCTATAACATTATTGATGTTCTGAGGCAAAGAGAGGATTTAAAGATCCTTGAAGTGAAAGATTACATTCAGCATCCGAAACCAAATGGCTATCGAAGTCTTCATTTAATTGTTGAAATTCCTGTTTACTTAACGAATCGTGTGGAGCATGTGAAGGTTGAAATTCAGGTGCGGACCATTGCGATGGATTTCTGGGCGAGTCTCGAACATAAAATCTATTATAAACTGCAAAACGATGTTCCTCATCAGCTCACCGATGAACTAAAGGAAGCGGCAGATATCGCTCACTACTTAGATGAAAAAATGCAAAATATCAAACGAGAAATTGATTAACCAATAAAAAAGAGTAGCTGTTTTGAATGACAGCTACTCTTTTTAGTCTTATTAAGGGTTGGTGCCTCGATCTCTCTTTTGAATGATCGTACCGTCATCTTGCGATTGTGCAGACTGGCTCTCTTTTTGAGTAGAAGTGCCAATCAAAACACCTGTAATCAAGAACGTAAAAATCGCACTTGAGATCAGCCATTTTTTCATCATACATCACTCCATCTTCTTAACAAGTTTTGAATGACAATGCCTTGTTCTGAAAATAAATTGCTTCTTTCGGAAGACCATTTTCAGTTAAGTAGGCGGCTACATCCTGACAGATAGCCTCAAGATCAACAAGGAAATTCATAGATTCCAATTGATCACAATAAGAAATGATCTGCTCAATCATGTTGTTGGGCTGGAGCATCAATGTTTCTAAAATGGATAATTTAAGTGAAATGTTTCGTTGTTTTAAATTTTCTGCTTTTTGAAGTGAAAGCTGTACATAATAGTGGAACAAACCAGGCTTTTTCAGCTTAAACAGCGCTTTTGTGTAGGCATACAAGGCCAGTAAATAGCCGCCTGGGGAAGAAGTTTCGAATGACTCAATCAATAAAGCTTTTTCTAGGAGCGGCACAGCTTCACTGTATTCATTTCTTAGACTTTTAATAAAAGCTGCATTGCAATATGCGTGGCCAAGTAAATCCGGATCCTCCATCTGTTCTAGTGAGTAAATCACCTGTTGAAACAAAGTTTCTGCCTCATCATATTTAGATTGATCCGCATAATTCAGAGCAAGCATCATTTGACAGCTGATTGATTTTTTCACATAACATGGATCTGCGTCGTAAATAGACGAAGCCTTTTTTAAGTGGTGGATGGAGAGAAGTGTGGATCTTATATTATAGTATAGACATCCTGTTTTATAATGGAATTCTGCCTTTTCAATGTCATCATGTACGAGATCTAATTTATCCTCGGCCAATTTCAAATGGTGAAATGCTGTATCTTGATTCCCTCTGCGCATTTCATACATGCCTTTAAAGAAATAGAAATAGTAGCTGAGCATATCATCTGTACGAATCGCATTTTCATCCACAAAAAGACTGTGATCTAACGAAGCTGTATCTTCGACTAAATCTTTGAAACGGTATTCTAAAAGTTGATAGTAGAGTAAGACATCTTGATTCTCTTCCATTCGATCAAATGCTTGAAGAATCTCTTCTTTTAGCTGTATTGCTTCTTGTATGTCTCTTTTTTTCATCAAGACATACCAGTCATTTAGCATATTTGCTACATCAACGGATGACAAAACACCTGTTTCTGCCAATTGGTATCCTCCTTTCTTCACCTATTCATTTCTGCTGATTCTTATTTGTCTGAATCATCTTTCCATATTAAGTATCTTCTTATATTTTAAGCGGTCTATCTCAATTTGTAAAACATGTTTTTTGATGTAAATTCAACCAGTAGTGAAAAAATTAGGGAGTAGGGATCGAATTGTATACGCTTACATTTTTTTAGGTAAAAAGAGGATGTTGAAAAAAATATATCAGGATATCAATAGAGGAAGAGAGACAGTGAAAGAGGGTTTTTTCATAGGTGAGAAAGAAGTGGTATTGATAAAGGAGTGTTCGCGGTTTTTTGTGAGATTATATCACATGAATATTGTGAAACATGCTTCTTTCAGAATAAAATGAGTTATTCGCAAAAAAGTAAAATTTAAAGAGACTATCGATCTAGAATTGTATGGATCTTTGGTATTGATAAAAAATATCACACAGTATAGCTTTAGCGTGGTATAGTAAGATTGTTGTTGCGAATATTTAGACAAAACTGACAATTGGGGGTCGTGTTTTATGAAGAAATCGATGTTACTGATCATGGGACTAATTGTTGTGCTCGTCATGGCAGCCTGTGGTTCAAAATCGGACAGCGGTTCGGGAGAAGGCAAAGGCACATATAAAATCGGGATAGATACAACATATCCGCCATTTGAATTTGAAAAGGGCGGTAAATATGAGGGAATAGACGTTGATTTAATTAACGCCATTGCAAAAGACCAAGACTTCAAAGTGAAGCTTGAAGCAATGGATTTCTCAGGGATCATTCCAGCGATGCAAGCAGGTCAGCTTGATGTTGGAATGGGTGGTATGAGTATTACAGATGAGCGTAAAAAGAAAGTGGATTTCTCAGATCCATACTTCGACGCTGGTCTGACAGTTGTTGTGAAAAAGGACAGCAGCATCAAATCGATTGATGATTTAAAGGGGAAAAAGCTAGCTGTTAAAAATGGGACAACAGGTGCAAAATTTGCAACAGATAACGCAGACAAATATGGGTATGAAGTAGTTCAATTCAATGACAGTCCATCTATGTTCCAAGAAGTATCTAACGGAAATGCAGATGCTTTAATTGAGGATTATCCTGTCATTACGTATGCGATCGCACAGCAAGACTTGAAATTGAAAACAGTTGGAGATCGCTTGAATGGAGACCAATACGGGATCTCAGTGATGAAGGGGAAAAACCAGGACTTATTGAAGAAAATCAATAAAGGGCTGGAAAACCTAAAGAAAAACGGTGAATATGACAAAATTATTGAGAAATATTTGAAGTCATAACACAAGCGAGGCGCGCTCAGAGCGCGCTTTCTTTATGTGTCAACCGTATGTGAATTAGGGAGGGAGAAACATGGATACGATTGTTAATGCATTTCCGTATTTAATGGATGGTTTGCAAACCACTTTATATATCTTTGTTGTTGCTATCATTTTAGGTTTTATCATCGGGTTGATTGTGGCGCTATTCCGCCTGTCACCATTTAAAATCTTGAACTTTATTTCACTCGTTTTTGTCAATGCCATTCGAGGTACGCCATTTATCGTACAGCTATTCTTCATTTATTTTGGGCTTAATACACTTGAATTCATTTCACTTGACCGAGTACCGGCAGGGATTATTACAGTAGCGATTAACGCAGGAGCTTATTTCTCAGAAATTATTCGTGCAGGGATTCAGTCCATTGATAAAGGACAAACAGAAGCCGCACGTTCTTTAGGATTCACAGGTGGACAAAACATGCGTTTTATCGTCCTTCCACAGGCATTCCGCCGTATGCTTCCAGCCATTACGAACCAAGCCATCATCAGTTTGAAGGACACCTCTCTCTTATCGATTATCGGTATTGCTGATATTATGCAGCGGGGACAAGTTCAAGCATCGGCTACATTTGATCCTTTGAATGTCTGGCTCATTGTCGGTGTCATTTATTTCGTGATCATTTATTTACTTTCTCTACTGGCTAGCTACGCAGAAAGGAGATTTGATGTGAAATGAGTATGATTACGGTGAAAAACCTAAAGAAATCCTTTGGTGACAACGAAGTTTTAAAGGATATTAATGCAGTCATCGAGGAAAAAGAGGTTGTATGTGTCATTGGTCCTTCAGGGTCAGGGAAAAGCACATTTCTAAGATGTCTCAATAAATTAGAGGATATTACGGCTGGGGAAGTTGTTGTCCACGGACATACGATTACAGACCCAAAAGTGAATATCAATAAAGTACGACAAGAAGTTGGTATGGTGTTTCAGCACTTTAATTTATTTCCTCATAAAACTGTGTTAGAAAATATCACGATCGCACCGGTGAAAGTAAAAGGGATGGAGAAGAAAGCGGCAGTCGATAAAGCATTAGACTTGCTTGAAAAGGTCGGCTTGAAAGACAAGGCCAAAAGTTACCCTAACCAATTATCTGGTGGACAAAAACAGCGTGTTGCCATTGCAAGAGCCTTGGCGATGGACCCGAAAGTGCTCTTATTCGATGAGCCGACATCTGCTCTTGACCCTGAGGTCGTTGGGGATGTTTTAGCTGTTATGAAACAATTAGCAGTCGAAGGAATGACGATGATTGTCGTCACACATGAAATGGGCTTTGCAAGAGAAGTGGGAGACCGCGTGATCTTTATGGATGGTGGATATATCGTTGAAGAAGACAAACCAGAAGCACTCTTTGGAAACCCGCAGCATGAGCGTACCAAATTGTTTCTTAGTAAGGTGCTATAAAAAAAGAGTAAGAGCAGGTATGCTCTTACTCTTTTTCTTTTGTGACGAGAATGAATATACCGATTCGCATGCATTTCCTAGGAAATATTATCGCTGGAAGAACTCAATCCACTCTTGGTCTGGCCCTCGGAAAAAGAAGTAGCAATAGCCATTGGGCAATGTTGTGATTTCTTCATCTATTAGCTCAATTTGCAGCTTTTGAATACGGTTGAATTCCGCGTGGATATTATCTGTTGTGAAGGCGAGATGGTGGACCTTTCCTTCAGATGGAAGGTCACTGCTATACCCTTGAATGAGTTCAATTTCCGTTTCCGCTTCGTCTTTAAAGCCAAGAAAGGCAAGTTCAATGACTCCGTTTGTATGAGTGATGCGATCCTTTAATTTCATGCCCACCACTTTTTCATAAAAATCAATGGACTGATCAATATTTGTCACCATAATCCCTGTATGATCTAAGCGTAATGTTGTCAAAAAAGAGCCTCCTCTATGTCGAGTTGATATTTTTCTCCTCATCTTATCATAATAGAAGTATCGTATACATTCATATGGTAGGATAGAGAGAGTCAATTTAGGATAAGGATGACACAAATGAAAAAAATCTCATTAAAACAAACATTTGCAGAACAAGTGAAAAAGGGATATCCGCTTATTTCAAAAGATGCTGTGTCGCGTGTGAACGGTGTACAGGAAGGCGAACTTATTGAATGGGTAGATGAAAGAGGCTCTTTTTTAGGGAAAGGATATTATGGTGTGCAAAATAAAGGCATCGGTTGGGTACTTTCCTTTGACGCTAACGAAAAAATAGATCAGGCCTTTTTTGTTTCTAAACTTGAACAGGCATCCAAAAGCAGAACGCATCTATTTCGTGATGCACAGACGACGGCTTTCCGTGTGTTCAATGGGGAAGGGGATGGAATTGGTGGAATCACGATTGATTATTATGATGGATTCTATCTCATCCAATGGTATAGCGAAGGTGTTTATACATTAAAAGAAGATGTATTGGCTGCGATTGAGCAGGTGTATCCTGACTATAAAGGCATTTATGAAAAGAAGCGGTTTGATACGTCTGGACAATATATCGAAGATGACGATTTTGTAAAAGGGGAGAAAGGTGAATTTCCTCTTATCGTCAAAGAAAATGGGATGAACGTGGCGGTTTATCTAAATGATGGTGCGATGACAGGTATTTTCCTTGATCAGCGTCATGTGCGAAAAGCAATTCGAGATCGCTATGCAAAAGGAAAGACCGTCCTTAATACGTTCTCTTATACCGGCGCTTTCTCTGTAGCAGCAGCGCTTGGCGGGGCAAGCCGTACGACAAGTGTAGATGTTGCAAACCGCAGTTTGAAAAAAACATCTGAGCAGTTTGAAGTGAATGGCATTGATGTAGACGGGCAGGATATCAAAGTCATGGATGTCTTTAAATATTTCCCGTTTGCGGCGAAAAAAGGCTGGAGCTATGATGTTGTGATCTTGGACCCACCATCCTTTGCACGAACGAAGAAACACACATTCAGTGCAGCGAAGGATTATAAGAAACTATTAAAAGAAGCCATCCAGATCACAGCTGAGAACGGCGTCATTGTGGCGTCAACCAATAGCAGTGCATTTGGGATGAAAAAGTTTAAAGGATTTATTGCACAGGCCTTTAAAGAATCTGGGAAAACGTATCGTATTCTTGAGGAATATACACTTCCTGAGGACTTCCGTACAATGAAAAATTATCCTGAGGGGAACTATTTAAAGGTTGTCTTCATCCAAGCATAAGAAAAAGCCATTTTCCGATAAGGGGAAATGGCTTTTTCTATAGGGCAAACGACATCAGGATAGGCGCTGCACATAATGTAATAATGGCCGAAATGATCATGGACACACTTGAGATCGTGCCTGAGACCGAGCTCAGTTCAAAGGCCTTCGATGTGCCTGCACCATGTGCTCCTGTACCAAGCAGAACGCCCATTGCAATGTCATTATCAATACGGAAATAACGGATAACCAATGGTCCAATGATTGAGCCAAATAATGCTGTTAAAATGACGAATACAGCCGTAACGGACGGCATCCCGCCAATCATTTCAGACACACTCATCGCAACGGGTGTTGTGACGGATCTTGGGACGAGGCTCTCGATCAGACTCGTATCCAAATGAAACAATTTGGCGATAAACGCTGTTGATAAAATCGCAACGATAGAACCGCAAGCCACATTTAAAATAATTTCTACTGCATGCTTCTTCAGAATGTGAAAATACTTATATAAAGGAATGGCAAATGCCACAGTCGCAGGTTGAAGCATATTTGTCAGCCATTTTCCGCCTTGATTGTAAGCATCGTAAGGAATGTTCACGATTAACAGCAAGACCACAAGAACAACCGGTGTCACAAGTAAAGGGGAGACATAGACTTTCGGATGACGTTTATAAACCGCTTTTGATCCGAGATAGATCAGAATGGTTAGGATCAAGAATAGTCCGCCAACTAACATAGCTTTTTTCGCTCCTTTCTTTTCGCAATCATCTGTGTCATCATGCCAGTCGAGAGCATGACCACAAAGGTACTAAGTAAAACCACAAGGACAATACTTGTGCCAGATTGAGAAAGTAATGTTCCGTAATCAATCACACCTACTGCTGAAGGGATAAAGAAGAGCAGCAGTTCTCCGAGCAGCCATACGGCGCCAAGTTCAATCCATTTTAATTTAATGATGTTAAAATGAAGTAATAAGAAAATGACAAGAATGCCTAAGATCGTGCCCGGAATTCTTAAATGCAAAAAGGCCGCTAGCACATTCATCAATTTCGCAAAAGCAAATAAAGCCATAATCTGAAGGGTAGCAATCAGCGACGTTTTGAGCAATTGCACTTTCTGTTCACTCCTTTTTCTATATAAATTGTTCACTGTTTCACAAAAACAACACAACGTTCTAATCGGTGAGCTTACTTTAAAGTGTACAGCACGTTCTATTATAGGTAAAATACATATATCGAATAGTTAGTATTCCTTTTGTCTATAGAAAGGGTGAACCATGTGGACATCAGACATTTAACATATTTCTTAGAAGTGGCACGGTTAAAGAGTTTTACGAAAGCATCGCAATCGCTCTATGTGTCGCAGCCGACCATTTCCAAGATGGTCAAAAATCTGGAGGATGAGCTAGGTGTACAGTTGTTTTACCGTAATGGCAGACAGGTTGAAATGACAGATGCTGGACAAACCATGTATACACAGGCGAGTGAAATCACACAATCCTTTCAGAATTTAACGAGTGAATTAAATGATTTAATGAATGTGAAAAAAGGACATATCCGAATAGGACTGCCTCCCATGATTGGATCAAGCTTTTTCCCAAATGTGATGGGGGAATTCCGCCAGCAGTATCCAGATGTCACCTTTCAATTGGTGGAGCACGGCTCCATTAAAGTAGAGGAAGGGGTAGAGGATGGATCATTAGATATTGGTGTCATTGTTCTGCCTGCAAATGATAAAATTTTTCATACATACACCATCATTAAAGAGAATATGAAGCTTGTCACCCATCCATCACATCCGATGGCAGGACGTGATGAGGTTCATTTGGCTGATTTAAAGGAAGAGTCTTTTATTTTCTTTCGAGAAGATTTCGTTCTGCACAGCCGAATCTTAAATGAATGTATGAATGCGGGATTCAGGCCGAACGTTATTTATGAAACGTCACAATGGGATTTCATCAGTGAAATGGTTGCTGAGAACCTTGGAATCGGGCTTCTGCCTGAACGGATCTGCCGTGATCTAGATCCTGATAAAGTGAGGATCATTTCCTTAAATCCGTCTATTCCGTGGCATTTGGGTGTCATTTGGCGAAAGGACCGCTACTTGTCTTTTGCTGCAAGAGAATGGTTAAAGCATACAAAATCCTATGTGTGGGATGCAGAGTAAAAGGGAGGACGATACAGATGAAATTAAGCTGCGTGTCTCATCTTTTGGAAAAGGTTCGAGCGGAAAATCCGCTTGTCCATAATATCACCAACCAAGTTGTGACGAACTTTACAGCGAATGGACTGCTTGCTTTAGGTGCTTCTCCAGTCATGGCAAACGCCAAAGAAGAAGTGGCAGAAATGGTGCAATTAGCGGATGCACTTGTGCTGAATATCGGCACACTAACAAAGGATACAGTGGAGGCAATGGTCATTGCTGGACAAGCGGCCAATGAAAATGGTGTACCGGTTCTATTAGATCCTGTTGGTGTTGGTGCGACAACGTTTCGGACGAGTGCGGCGAAACAGCTGTTACAGCAAGTGGACATCACTGTTGTTAGAGGGAATGCTGCTGAAATGGCTCATTTACTTGAAGTGGATGGCTGGGAGTCAAAAGGCGTGGATGCGAAAGCAGCGAACGGAGATGTATCGGCACTAGTCAAACAAGCGGCAAGGACACTTCAAACCGTTGTGGTGATCACAGGGAAAGTCGATGTAGTGTCAGATGCAGAGGACGTGTTGTCTATTCATAATGGACATGAATGGCTCACCAAGGTGACGGGAACCGGCTGTTTACTGACGTCTGTCATCGGGGCATTTTGTGCAGTAGGTGAAAGCCCGCTTCACGCGTCGGCAGCTGCTCTATTGTTTTATGGTGTCGCAGCTGAAAAGGCAGCTCAGTACACCCAGAATAAAGGGCCAGGTACGTTTCAAATGGAATTGCTCAATGCACTCTCACACACGACTGGCGATGATGTGTTAACGCTTGGGAAAATAGGGGGAATGTCACATGACAAAGGCTGATCAACAGCAAATCAAACAGCAATTATCGGTTTATTTTATTATGGGAACAGCGAATACAAGCAGGCAACCGCTTGATGTTTTGAAAGAGGCGATTCAAGGCGGAATCACCATGTTTCAATTTCGAGAAAAGGGCGAGGGAGCCTTGCAAGGAGAAGAGAAGAAACAATTGGCTCGTCAACTTCAAGTACTTTGCCAAGAAGCGAATGTTCCTTTTATTGTAAATGATGATGTGCAGCTAGCGATAGATCTTGATGCAGATGGCGTACATGTTGGCCAGGAAGATACAAATGCAGAAGACGTCAGACAAAAAATTGGGAATAAAATATTAGGTGTGTCTACGCATAACCTAGATGAAGTAAAACAAGCCATGAAGGACGGCGCAGATTATGTCGGCATGGGCCCAGTTTATCCAACAGAAACGAAAAAGGATACACGCAGTGTCCAAGGAGTATCATTGATCACTGAAGTGCGTCATCATGGTCCCCATATTCCGATTGTTGGCATCGGGGGTATCACATACGATAATGCTGCACCAGTCATACAAGCAGGGGCAGATGGTATCAGCATCATCAGCGCCATTAGCCAGAGTGCTGATTCTAAAAAAGCAGCAGAAGAATTGAAAGCACTTGTTACATCAGAAAAAGCATCTCTTTAATCTGTAGGAGACATGGATTGACTCAATTCATGTCTTTTCTGTTGTCGTGGAAAATAGACACGGGAGAATTAATTGTGTACAATCAAATAGTTCGATTATTTTCGAAATGACAGGTAAATAAAGGAGAATGAACATGAATGTACTCGATACGTATTTTCGCCGGTATGATGAAGTGGGAAGAGGAGAGGAGCAATTGGAAGAATTGCTGGCATTGTTTTCTGACGATGTCATAGTTGTCATTAATGGTGACAAAAAGCCTGGTATCCAAGGATTCACACAAATTTTAGAAAAATTTTTCCATGTACATGAAGAGATTAAGCATATGTGGGATGGGTGGATCAAAAAAGAAGACGGAAAGTATGAAACAAACTGGGCTGTTTGTGGAAAGCTTTCTGATGGCCGTGTCTATACAGCAGAAGGAATTGATATTGCAGAGCTGGACGACCAAGGGAAGATCGTTTATTTCGAAAACGTTCGGAAAAAACCAGAGGTATTACAGATCTATTAAAAAGCCGGCTCATCAGCCGGCTTCTTTTATTTGTCTAAAGAATAAGCCTCGATGGCTTCTTTCGCTGATGTTTCTTTATCAAAAATAAGGTGGCGGCTGTACACCTCACTTAAATGCAGTGGTTCTTGATCTAAGTGATCTACAAGCTCAAAGACATCTAATATGGCTGCTAATTTTATGGTCGTTTGTCCACCTGCAGCATTCTCAAAGGTTTCTTCTGGAAAGCTTTTTTTGACGATATCCTTTACTTTGCGATGGTTTTTTGCTCGCACCAAAATGATTCGTTCTTCAAATATTTTATCGGGCATACTACTTGGTGATGAGATGGATTCAAATAATAATTTGGCAGAATATATCTGACGCATAAGTAAGGTCACTTCTTTCGTGCAGCTTTTCATTGTACAAACGTGAAATGATTTCCAGTATGTGTCTAAAATGATATCATATGAATGACGTAGTGTAGGAGAAATAGATCTATAACGGGGGGATAGGCATGAAGAAAGTGATTGATAATAGAGGAGAAACGCATGAAATTTTGTTGATCATCGTCACCTTATGCTCTCTTATCACGTGTAGAAAATTTGCCAGATTAGAAAAGTATAAAGATAAGTTGAAGGGTCAATTTATACCTTACTAAGGAAAAGAAGAACGCAAAAAAGCCGGCTCCAGCGTGTAGACAAAGGGCTAAAATCAAGATCATTTTTAGCCCTTTGTCAACGATTTGAAGCCAGCTTTTTCTTATGAATCAGTATCCATATGCATCCCTGTATGTGCCTTTACTTGAATTTCCGTAAAGGTGTCTTCATCTGCTTTTTCAGAAGAGAAGATCGTGCCTAAGTAGGCGGCAAGGAATCCGAGCGGAATCGAGATAATGCCAGGGTTCGACAGAGGGATGAGCGGATCTCCTGTAAAGATGGCTGCTCCCGATGGGTCCCAGACGCTTGGGCTGAGCGAGACGATGATCAGTGCGCTCAGCAGACCTACTAAGCTCCCTGCAATGGCACCCGTAGAATTAAATCGTTTCCAAAAGACAGTGAAGATAATCAATGGTAAATTTGCACTTGCTGCCACTGCGAAGGCAAGTGACACAAGGAAAGCGACGTTTAACGATTGGGCGAATAATGCTAGAATAATAGAAAGAATGGCCACGCCGATAGAAGCAAAGCGTGCCGCCTTCACCTGTTCACGTTCACTCGCTTTTCCTTTGCGGATAATCTGGCTATAAAAGTCATGAGCAAAGGCAGACGCGGCGGATAAAACGAGACCGGTGACCACTGCCAGTATAGTCGCAAAGGCAATAGCGGAAACAAAGGCAAATAATAAATCTCCCCCCAGTGCCTGTGCAAGCAGTGGCGCTGCCATGTTTCCTGCTGCATCGGCTGCCGTAATTGCATCTGTTCCGACAAAAGCAGCGGCACCGAAGCCGAGGAAAACCGTCATTAAATAAAAAATCCCGATGATCCACGTAGCAGATAGAACAGATTTACGCGCAGAAATGGCATCCTTTACTGTATAAAAACGGATCAAAATGTGCGGCAAACCTGCTGTTCCAAGCACAAGTGCAAGGTTCAGAGACAAGGTCTCTAAAGGCACATCATATTTATTTCCCGGGTGAAGAAAAGCTTCACCAAGCGGGGTCGCTGTTTTCATCTGTTCAAACATCTTCAGCAGGCTAAAATCAAACTTGGCAAACACAAGCAGCGAAATAATCAGCGTGCCCAGCATGAGAAGCACAGCTTTCGTGATCTGTACCCAGCTGGTTGCGATCATGCCGCCAAACACGACATAAATGGTCATCAAGACACCTACGATCAGCACCGCAATCCAGTAATCAATGCCAAGAAGCAGTTTGATTAATGCACCTGCCCCAACAAGCTGTGCAATCATATAAAAAGTGGAAACCGTGATGGTGTTAAAAGCAGCCACGCCTCGAATAGCAGGGCGTTTGAATCGTGCAGCAATCATATCAGCCATCGTATATTTTCCTAGATTTCGAAGCGGTTCAGCCACGACATAAAGGACGACAAGATACGCTACAAGAAAACCAATACTATAGAAAAAGCCGTCAAATCCATTTAAGGCGATCATGCCGGCGATCCCTAAAAATGAAGCAGCAGACATATAGTCCCCGGCAATGGCAAGGCCGTTCTGAAACCCAGTCAGACCGCCGCCTGCGGTGTAAAAATCACTCGCATTGCTTGTTTTTTTCGCAGCAAAATACGTGATGACCAATGTGAGCCCTACGATCGCTATGAATAAAATAAAAGCGGTCATACTCATTCGTCATCACCTCTAGATTCGGTTTTTAAAGCGCTTACATATTTGTCGAACTGAGCTGCTTTTTTTGCATAAAGCCCACATAAAACCCATGTCATCACAAATTGCGTGAGGGCAAATAACCAAGCCCACGTGATCGCTCCAATTGCTGGCGTGTTCAAAAAGGTGAAGTAGGATGTAGCAACCGGAAGTGAAAAGTAAAAGAGAAAAAAGAAAATCGTCATCGGTACGATAAATCTGCGTTTTTCCTCAAGAAGTTTTCGAAAATCCTTTGAAGCGGCAACCTTCTTATAATGAACGTTTTTGTCTGCCATTGTTTCCTCCTTTGTACGAATTAGGGACAAGGTACTCCAATGCATATGAGACGATCTGGTTGTTTATGACAGTATATCATAAAAAAGGCACCCGAAAAGGGTGCTTTCTACCGATAATGCGCAAGAAATGTTTGTCTTGCTTTTTCATATGCTTCTGCATCAAAATGATCTCCGCATTTGTGAATACACCAGGGCTCCACTTGCCTTGCAATCCCAACCTCATATCCCTGCTGTGCAAACTCAAAAGACTGTGACACATCATAAAAATGAAAGCCGTCTAAAAGATCCTCACGCCACTTGATATCATATTGTGTTGCCATAAAAAGACCGTCAATAGCAGAAGCTTTGATATAACCTTGGGTTTCTGTCTGTGGATGACCAGATTCAAACGTTAGCAGCTGATAGGTGTCGTGCCGATATTCAATGACTTTCCCTCTGCAATCATGGCTCTCCCACCAGATCCCATTGTCTGGCACACTTTCTGCACCTATTACCCCAAGTATGCCAAGTGACGGATTTTGCAAGAAAAGTGGAATCAGCTCGAGAAGCATATGCTGTTTGACGATGAGTGTATCTTGATGAAGATAAATTTTAAACTGTGCAGGATGAGTGAGAGCTTCATTGTATCCAGAGGCCATACTTGATGCATGTCTAATGGGCAAAACCTCTACATGATACCCGTGCGGAGCAGGAAGTGAAGCGAGCTGCCGGAAGCAAGCTTGAAACATCGACTCATCATTTACACATAAAACAAATAAGATGGTGGGGCTACTCATTGAGTTGAACCGCCTCAACCACGTATTGATAGGCTGTCGCTGCCTCGTTAAAATCAAAACGGATGCCATGTTTTACGAGTAATTCATGTAGATCATTCATGACGCCCGTATAGGAAGGGTGTTGTACACGAATGGTTTCAAGCTCACGAACATGAAACCCGGCTGACTGAAAGAGGGCATGAATTTCGTGAAGGGTAAAGAAGCGTAAATGTGTTTGATCCATTAATCCTGCATCTGTATAAGAAAATCTCCCAGCCAGTAATTCTAAAACCGTTGAAATATGACCAATATTCGGAATGGAAGACAAGATGGCCCCTTCCCTTTTTAGAAAGGGTTTGACCTTTTTTAAAACGGCCCAAGGGTCCAATAAATGTTCAAGAACATCTCCGAAAATGATGCAGTCAAATTGTTCATGCTGATAAGGCAGCGCCATCTGTTCAATATTGCCGCATAAAACATGATCCAGCGCTTTCTCAGCCTGCTTTGCCGCATCTTCAAAAGATTCAATTCCATATACAGTACGGTCTTGTTGTTTTAAGACTTTGCCAAGCTGGCCTGTGCCGCATCCGATATCCAAGATAGACGTCCATTCCTTGCGAATACGATGGACAATCACAGGGTTCACACCGTGATAATATTGATCCTTCTTTTGATGATAATAAGATAGGGAATCTGAACTCACGCGCCACCCACCTTTCTTCTTTCTTATGTCTTATGCTTAATATATGGGTGGGGAGCTTGGTTTTATAACGAAATGGGCAATTTTCATGAATGATAGCTAAAAAGGGGTCATATAAAGAACAGGGAACGGACTGTCCTCCTAAAAATAGAAAGACAGAACCCCATTGAGTGGAAGGGATTGGTATGATGAGGTGTTCAATTATTGTAGCGTATCGTCATGAAAGGATGTTTAAAAGGTCAATTGACAGGTTAGAACTTTAGCCAAAGCAATCTGAAAGACAAAGGATAACGGCGTTGATTACGGTTTGTTTATCATCTTCTGATCACCGTTGGATGTTAAAAAAGCTTGTATTTCCTCGATGCCTAGTCCAATTTTTTTCGCTTCTTGAATCAAATAAACCCACTCTTCGTCAACTCTTCTTTTCACTTGCGTATCCATAATATCCTCCAGTTCAATAAGACATATTCATCTGCAACCAATGACTTGAACAAACCGTCTAGTAACTGTACGTGTATGTGAATGGAGTACAAAAATAGATTTTTGTCGAAAAATGATGACATTTAACCTATTTTGTAAAATCTATCACCTACCACGTCCCTAAAAAAATGACTAAAAAACCCATAAATATTGAATTCTTACTTCTCATAATAAACAATTGTAAAGTCAGTTAAAAGATTATAAATTAAAATAATGATAAAGACCTAAATCATTTGACTCATATAAACCCATAAGGTTGACATATGCCATCAGCGAGAACAAATTTCATCTTTACAGGACGCACATATTGTTCGTTTGGGAAGTTCTTCTTAAGATGGTATTCTAAAAGAAACAGAATTCACCAAGAAGGAATGAAGAAAGACATGTATAGCCTTTTTCAAAAGTATCAAGAAGTTGTCATGTATCTGATCATGGGTGTGTGTACAACCATTGTCAACATAGTCAGCTTCTATTTATTCGTTGAGATGTTTTTTATGGATTACAAAACAGCAACGGTTGTTTCATGGGTATTTGCTGTGCTCTTTGCTTATATCACCAATAAGAAGTATGTCTTCAAGCAAAAGGCTCGTGACACAAAAAGCCTGATGCGTGAGCTTTCTTCATTTTTTAGTGTCCGTCTCATGTCTCTAGGTGTAGATCTGGGGCTGATGATTTTATTTGTGAGCCAAATGGCGCTCAACGAAACCGTCGCAAAAATTCTTGTTAACTTTGTGATTGTCGTGGTCAATTATGTCGCCAGTAAATGGTTCGTCTTCAAGAAAACAAAAGAAGATGCGATTTAACACATGAAAAAGATAGGTGATGTGAAATGAGCAGCAGGCCAGACGAATTATATGATGCCATATATCAACAAACAGAAAAGCAGCATGAACAAGTGTTGAGGCTAGTCAAAGAAATGACCGCACATCCAGAAGCATTTTCTGAACAAGAAAAGGAAAAGATCAACCGAATGGACATTGCGCTTCAAACGGCATCGGACATTTTAGAAAATTTAATGACCCCTGATACGCAAATGACCATTGTTTTAAGACAAGGGAGAATTCGTGTTGACCTGACGAAAGCGTAAAAGAAGCAGCCAATTGAAAAGCGGCTGCTTTTTATTATGCATCGCTTGTTTCCCGGAGTTGCTTTGGAGACATGCCGATTTTCTTTCGAAAGACTTTATTCAAGTAATTCGCGTTTCGGTAGCCGCACTGTATGGCGATTTCTTCAATCGAGTATTTCGTTGTTTTCAGTAACGTTTCCGCCTTTTCTAAACGAATATTGGTTAAATAATGAATCGGTGTGAAGCCAGTTGCCTTTTTGAATTCCCTCGTAAAATGACTTTTGGATAAACGTGCCGCAGCTGCCATATCGTCAGGCCCAATCTCCTCGTGAAAATGGTGGCTTGCAAATAAGGCCGCTTGGACGATGGGCTCAGGCCATTTCTCCATTTGTCCCTCAAGCTTTGGCAAATATGAATACAGTTCCATGACAAATTGATAAGCAAGGCTAGACCCCTCAAATGGATTGGTAATCCGTCTTTCACTGGCTTCATCATAAATCTTCTTTAGCAGGCGGATCGGTTTGGAATTCGGATGAAAACGCATGACCTGCTTTCCTTGATCGATAAATTGATCAAAGCAAAGGTTACAGGCTTCCCCATAAAGTGTTAAATAGAGAAATTCCCAATGTTCACTGTCTTCTGGAAAATAGTATTGATAAGCACTGGGGCTTTTCACCAGAAAGGCCTGTCCAGGCAATACTTTGAATCGTTTCTGTCCGATTTCAATCATGCCGTGTCCAGACAGTGTGAGCTGAAAGATGCACTTGCCCTGATCCTTCCGCTCTACGCCATTCCAGCTGTATAACGAGGATGATTGAACTTCCCAGCCAACAGACCAGATTTGGGCCGGCAATGTCACATCAGAATGGTGAAAACGAAATGCAAATGCTTCCTTCTTCAAATTGGAAACCCTCCTTCACAGCAAAAAACAACCTTTTTCTATTTTGAATCATGTTACACCTCATATCACATCGTACCATTCACAGCAAAAAAAGGGTATTTTTTAACGATTTTTTTACCATTGAACTTCAGCTGACGGGGCAACTAAAATAAGATTATCAGAAGAGAAAAGGGGAATGGATATGATCGACACATTAAGAGCAGCATTTCACCAGCAATTTGGAGATCAGGAAGAACTCCGCTATTTTTTCGCCCCAGGCAGAGTCAATCTGATTGGTGAACACACAGATTATAATGGGGGCCATGTCTTTCCATGTGCACTCACCCTTGGTACATATGCTGCGGGAGCAAGACGATCAGATGGACGCGTCAGAATGTATTCCTTGAATTTTGAAGAAGAAGGTGTGAAAGAGTTCGACCTTTTTGAAATCGCTTTCTCAGAATCGGACGGCTGGGCGAACTATCCGAAGGGAGTATTCCAACAGTTTATCGAAGCAGGCATGGATGTGAAAGAAGGTTTTGATATTGTGTATGCTGGCAATATTCCAAATGGCGCAGGTCTGTCATCCTCTGCCTCTATTGAGCTCGTCACGGCTGTCTTGATCAATGAATGGTCATCATTCGGCGTAACGCAAATCGACCTAGCCCTTCTTGCGCAGCGTGCTGAAAATGAGTTTATTGGCGTGAACTGCGGCATTATGGATCAATTTTCAATTAGTCTTGGAAAAGATGGTCACGCTATTTTGCTCAATTGTGACACACTTTCCTTTGAATACAGCCCATTTCGGCAAGAGGGTCTGGCACTTGTCATTGCCAATACAAATAAAAAACGAACACTTGCAGATTCCAAATACAATGAACGCCGTTTAGAATGTCAATCTGCTTTAAACGATCTTAGAAAAGAATTAGATATCGGTCATTTATGTGAGCTCACGGAGGATGAATTCGCTAAGCATGAACATTTGATACAAGATGAAACGTGTAGAAAACGTGCAAGACATGCCATCACGGAAAACGAGAGGACCATGAAAGCAGTAAATTTTCTGAAAGATGATAAAATGGAAGAACTAGGTGCACTCATGAAGGCATCTCACCTTTCTTTAAAGAATGATTATGAAGTCACTGGGCTTGAGCTAGATGCACTGGCTGAAGCCGCATGGCAACATCCAGGGACGATTGGTTCGCGTATGACAGGTGCTGGCTTTGGGGGCTGTACCGTCAGCATTGTGAAAGAAGAGCTGCTGGACTCATTTATAGAAGAAACAGGTGCGATTTATCAAGAAAAAACAGGCATTCAAGCCTCTTTTTACACAGCTGGAATTGGAGGCGGCGCTAGAGAATTAACGAAGGAGGAATTTTGATGGCAATTTTAGTATGTGGAGGAGCAGGTTTTATTGGCAGTCATGCGGTAGCGGCTCTTTTGGCTAAAGGAGAACAAGTGGTGATTGTGGATAATTTGCAGACAGGTCATAAAGAGGCAGTCGTAAAGGGTGCCGTATTAGAAGAGGGGGATTTAAGGGATCACGCTTTTTTAAGACGTGTTTTTCAAACACATGACATTGAAGCAGTCATGCACTTTGCGGCAGATTCACTTGTTGGAGAAAGTGTAACAGACCCACTGAAGTACTATGACAACAACGTCGGAGGGGCAACGGCTTTACTTCAGGTGATGAATGAATTTGATGTGAAACGCATTGTATTCTCTTCAACTGCTGCGACATATGGTGAACCAAAGCGTGTACCGATCGTTGAAACGGATGAGACGAACCCAACAAATCCTTATGGGGAAACAAAGCTCGCGATTGAGAAAATGCTGAAGTGGTCTGAGCAGGCATATGGTATTGAATATGTTGTGCTTCGCTATTTTAATGTAGCCGGTGCTCATACAGAAGGGATTGTCGGTGAAGATCATCAGCCAGAAACGCATTTAATCCCGATTATTCTACAAGTGGCTTTAGGAAAGCGTGATCAAATCATGATTTACGGTGATGATTATGAAACAGAGGATGGCACATGCATTAGAGACTACATTCATGTCATGGATTTAGTAGAGGCGCACATTCTAGCGGTTGAGCGTCTGCGTGAAGGAAAAGGAAGTGCGACGTACAACTTAGGGAACGGCACAGGATTCTCTGTGAAGCAGGTCGTAGAAGCTGCAAGAGAAGTGACAGGTCATGCCATTCCTGCACAGGTGGCAGAAAGACGTGCGGGTGATCCAGCTAAGCTGATTGCTTCATCAGAAAAAGCGCTGAAAGAACTAGGATGGAAGCCGCAATATGCAGATCTCCACACCATCATTCAAAGTGCATGGGATTGGTTTCAGAAACATCCAGATGGCTATCAAAGTGAGTAACGTGTAGCAGGCAGGGGAGGAGACAAAGGGAATGGCGATTGATATTTTTGAAAAGCTAGAACAGCTGATTCAATATGGGGTTAATAAAGAGCTGATATCACCACTAGATATGGATTATACAAGGAACCGGCTGCTAGAGGTGCTTGGTCTCGATGATGCTGAGGCAAGAACAGTCTCAGGAGACAGCGACCTTGAAGATATTTTAATGCCGATGCTCGATTGGGCAGTTGAAACAGGTCTTATTCCTGACGGGACAGATACGTATCGTGATTTATTAGATGCCAAAATCATGGGCTGCTTGGTGGCGCCTCCGAGTGTCATCTATGCAAAGTTTGAAGAGAAACGCAAGCATTGCGGACCAAAGGCAGCGACAAGCTGGTTTTATGAAATGCAGCAGCATGCCCACTATATTCATACAGGCAGAATCGCCAAAAATGTGCAGTGGTTTACACCGACAGAAGATGGTGAGCTTGAGATCACGATTAATCTATCGAAACCGGAAAAGGACCCAAAAGCGATCGCTGAAGCCAAAAAGCTTAGTCAAAAGCAATATCCTCTTTGCCTCCTTTGTAAAGAAAACGTTGGGTTTGGGGGACGCATCAATCACCCAGCAAGACAGAATCACCGGATTATTCCGGTGACACTTACAAATGAGTCGTGGTTTATGCAATTCTCGCCGTATGTGTATTACAACGAACATTGTATTGTGTTCAAGGGCGAGCATGAACCAATGCAGATATCTAAAAAGACCTTCGAGCGTCTGCTTTCCTTCATATCTATATATCCGCACTATTTCATAGGATCAAATGCTGATCTTCCCATTGTTGGAGGCAGCATATTAAGTCATGACCACTTTCAAGGTGGTGCTCATGAATTTCCGATGGCGAAAGCAAAGATGGAAGAAGTGTTTTCTCTCGAAAAGTTTCCGAGGGTGAAGGCGGGTATTGTGAAATGGCCGATGTCAGTGATCAGGCTTCAAAGTAGCGACCAGCAGACGCTTGCGGAGGCAGCGGATTTTATATTACATGAGTGGAAAATGTATTCAGATCCAGAAGCGGGGCTGTTCTCTCATACAGGAGAGACCCCGCACAATACCATTACACCAATTGCACGCCGTCATGGGGATGAGTACGAATTAGATCTCGTGCTACGAAATAACCGTACAGACAAGCAGCACCCAGGCGGAATCTTCCACCCGCACAAAGAAGTTCATCATATTAAAAAAGAGAATATCGGTTTAATTGAGGTTATGGGTCTCGCCGTGCTTCCTGGAAGATTAGCAGCGGAATTAAGCCTGCTAAAAGCGGCGTTGCTATCCAAACACCCTCTTGAAGAAATCAAAGCCTGCCCGTCTATCATGAAGCACGAGTCATGGGCAGAGCGTCTGATCGAAGAGAATACCTTTACGAAGGACAACGTAGAAGCCATTTTACAAAAAGAAATCGGCCTCATTTTTTCTCGTATACTCGCGCAGGCGGGTGTGTTTAAAAGAACAGAGCAAGGGAAAACAGCATTTAAACGTTTCATTCAAACACTCCATACAGGCAGGTGATGAGTTGATGATTGAACAGGTAAGAACTTTAATGGAAGAAAAGCAACTCGACGGTGTTCTGATTCAAAAGCGTAATAACTTTTCTTGGCTTACAGGAGGAAGAAGAAACCACATTGTGTTAAACACGCCAGAGGGCGTTTGTCAGCTACTTGTGTTGAAAGACGATATTGTCCTAGTTGTGAATCAAATGGAAGAAAAACGAATCATTGAAGAAGAAATGGCGTATTTTGACCATCCCTTTCAAGTCGTCACAATGGATTGGTTTGAGGAT
Organism: Bacillus sp. G402; assembly: GCF_051172515.1. NCBI lineage: Bacteria > Bacillati > Bacillota > Bacilli > Caryophanales > Bacillaceae > Bacillus > Bacillus sp. G402. The sequence goes on along the minus strand of NZ_JBPIZC010000002.1, from coordinate 727,883 downwards.
GAGACTCCTTACATTCAAACACTCATAAAAGACAAACGAATTGGTGCGGACATTCAAATGGAAGGAGTGGAATGGATCGAACCCGATTTGTCTCGTGTTCGATCGATCCTTTCAGCGCCACAGCTCAGCCAATACGAAACCCTTTGTCATGACACTGCGGTTATTGTAGAAAGTGTCTGTCAAGAAATCGTTCCAGGACAGACGGAGCATGAAATTGCTTCGCTTGTTGCTCAAAGAGCGATCGGGCAGGGAATGACGATAGAAGTGCTGCTTGTGGCAACAGATGACCGGATTCATCAATATCGCCACCCGATCCCAACAGAAAAAGCACTTCAAAAGCATGCACTGGTTGTCCTTTGTGCTGAACGGCATGGACTCGTGGCAAATGTCACAAGATCCGTTTACTTTGGACAGCTACCAAAGGAGCTTGAAGAAAACAAGGAAAGGCTTGCGCGAATCGACACGGTCATGAATGCGGCTACTCGTCCAGGGAACACCATTGGAGATGTAATGAAGGCCGGCATTGCTCAATATGAAAAAGAAGGATTTCCTGATAGCTGGAAAAAGCTTCACCAAGGTGGCAAGACTGGATTTGTGTCTAGAGAGATCATTGCAGTTCCTACATCGGTGGAAGAGATCCAGCTTCATCAAGTATTCACTTGGAATCCTTCCTTACCAGGATTGAAATCAGAAGATACGATGGTCGTCGAGAAAGAGGGGAATCGCTTTTTAACCTATACAGGCAAGTGGACGTATATAGACATAGAACATGAAGGAAGCATCTATAGACGACCAGACATTTTGGTGAGAGACGAATAATGAGAAGCCGGCGATGAGCCGGTTTTTTGCTGGAAGTCTTTAGTGAGTTTCCACTCATTTATCACCATTACCAATCATTACAGCGCATAGGGGGAGGATCGATACTTTCTTTTCTTGTCGACTTGCGTTAAAATGAGTAAGGTTTTTGTTAAATATGGGGATACCTGTTTTAGAATTGTTTACCTAGATAAAATTTCATAAAGTTAAATTGAAATTTGACCAAACTTTTTTATTGTGGTAAACCTAAATTTGACAAAGTTCTTGATTGTTTGTCCTTTGCCTTCAACTCTCAACTTTTCAAATTCCTAGAAATTTATTGTGTGTGCAATAATATAAATTTATGGCGAATTTATGACATTTCAATAGAAATCTGTTGAAAAATAAATGAACTTTTGAAAAAAGGGGAGCTAACTCCAACAGATTTTGATAGCATTACAAAGGGAAGAAAAGTTTTCGAAGGCAGATGGCTTTTCACAATTATTCAGCAATTTATACATTATTTAAGGAAGGATGGTGATCTTCTTGTTCAGAGCCATTAAACCTATGCTTTTATTAGCGATGCTCGTGAGTGTTTTTGTATTAGGAGGTTGCAGCAATATCGCTGTTTTAGATCCTAAAGGACCAGTCGCAGCACAACAAAAAGACTTAATCCTTTTATCTATTGGATTCATGCTCTTTATCGTTGGTGCGGTATTTGTACTGTTTACCATCATATTGGTTAAATACCGTGAGCGTAAGGACGTTGGAAACGCCTCTTATAACCCAGAACTACACGGGAATACGCTTCTAGAAGTTGTCTGGACAGTGATCCCAATATTAATCGTTGCTGCCCTTTCAGTTCCAACTGTAAAAACCATTTACTCTTTGGAAGAGGCGCCTCAAGCAACAAGTCATAAAGATCCACTTGTCGTTTATGCTACAGCAGTTGATTGGAAATGGATCTTCAGCTATCCAGAGGAAAATATTGAAACAGTGAACTACTTAAACATTCCAAAAGATCAGCCGGTTTTATTCAAAATCACTTCCGCTGATACAATGGCATCTCTATGGATTCCTCAGCTAGGCGGGGAGAAGTATGCGATGGCTGGAATGGAAATGGAACAATATCTTCAAGCTGATGAAGTAGGCACATATGAAGGAAGAAACGCCAACTTCACAGGCGAAGGCTTTGCTCAGCAAAAATTCAAAGTCAATGCGATGACGCAGTCTGACTATGATAAATGGGTAAATAAAACGAAAAAAGAAGCACCAAAGTTAACGAAGAAAACGTATGACTACTTGATGCTTCCTGATGCTGCAGATGTGCAGACATTCTCATCAACACATTTATCTTTTGCGAAGCACGGAGAGGATTCTGAATATGCACTCCAAGCACGCAAACGTTTAGGTTACCAATCAGTTTCTCCGCATTCCAAGACAGATCCTTTCGAGAATGTGAAGAACTATAAAAGAAAACTAGAAAACGAATAAACTGACTAAGGAAAGGAGGAGGCCGTTATGCATTTAAAATGGGATGAGTTTTTTGTAACTGGAGACCCATTAATTCTTGGTGCGCAAATTTCTATCGCTCTTACTTCCATTGCCATTGTGTTTGTTTTAACCTACTTCAAAAAGTGGAAATGGCTCTGGAAAGAATGGCTGACATCAGTTGATCATAAAAAGCTTGGAATCATGTATATCCTTGCTGCTGTGATTATGTTCTTCCGCGGTGGGGTAGACGGACTGATGATGCGCGCGCAGCTGGCGCTTCCTAATAATACGTTTTTAGATTCAAACCACTATAATGAAATTTTCACAACGCATGGTACGATCATGATTTTATTCATGGCGATGCCATTCTTAATTGGTTTAATCAACGTCGTGGTTCCTCTTCAAATTGGTGCACGTGACGTTGCATTCCCGTATTTGAACAACTTGAGCTTCTGGACATTTATGGTCGGAGCAATGCTGTTCAACATTTCCTTCGTTATTGGAGGATCACCAAGTGCAGGCTGGACGAGTTACATGCCGCTCGCCGGAAATGATTTCTCACCAGGACCTGGACAGAACTACTACTTGCTCGGGCTCCAAATTGCAGGTATTGGTACACTAATGACAGGTATTAACTTCATGGTGACCATCTTAAAAATGCGTACAAAAGGTATGACGCTTATGCGTATGCCGATGTTTACATGGACAACATTGATCACGTCTGTCATTATCGTTTTCGCATTCCCTGTTTTAACAGTTGCTTTAGCACTTATGACATTCGATCGTTTATTCGGTTCAGCATTCTTTACACTCGAAGCGGGCGGTATGCCAATGCTTTGGGCGAACCTTTTCTGGATTTGGGGACATCCTGAGGTATATATCGTTATCCTGCCGGCTTTCGGTATTTTCTCAGAAATCTTTGCGACGTTCTCAAGAAAGCAGTTGTTTGGTTACAAAGCGATGGTTGTATCGATTGTGGCAATCTCTGTTCTTAGTTTCCTTGTGTGGGTTCACCACTTCTTTACAATGGGGAACAGTGCAGCGGTTAACTCATTCTTCTCGATCACAACAATGGCCATTTCTGTACCAACAGGTGTGAAAATCTTTAACTGGCTCTTTACAATGTATCGAGGCCGTATCAGTTTTACATCCCCAATGCTTTGGGCACTTGGTTTCATCCCGAACTTCGTAATCGGTGGTGTGACTGGGGTTATGCTTGCGATGGCAGCTGCGGATTACCAGTACCATAACACGTACTTCTTAGTATCCCACTTCCACTATGTATTAATCGCAGGTACTGTATTTGCTTGTTTTGCAGGTCTTGTTTTCTGGTATCCGAAAATGTTTGGTTACAAGTTAAACGAGCGAATCGGCAAATGGTTCTTCTGGGTATTCATGATCGGATTTAACATCTGTTTCTTCCCGCAGTACTTCTTAGGACTGCAAGGAATGCCAAGACGTATTTATACGTATGGACCAGAAGATGGCTGGACTGCACTAAACTTTATTTCAACAATTGGTGCATTTATGATGGGTATCGGATTCATCATCCTTTGCTATAACATTTACTACAGCTGGAGACACGCGAAACGTGAAGTGTCTGGAGACAGCTGGGGAGAAGGACGTACGCTTGACTGGGCGACATCTTCTGCAATTCCGCCGCATTATAACTTTGCAGCACTTCCAGAAGTGACGTCACCAGATGCATTCCATCATTGGAAGCAAAACAATGTAGACGTTCATCCTGAAAAAGAATTCAAGAAAATTCACATGCCGCACAATTCAGGCAGACCGCTGATCATGTCTGCATTCTTCGGACTTGGTGCATTCGGTCTTGTATTTGAATGGTACTGGATTGGCGTTATCGGCTTAATCGGTGTATTCGCAACAATGATTTTACGTTCATTTGAATATGACGATGGCTACTATATTCCTGTTGAAGAAGTGATTGAAACAGAGAAAAAGAATAAGGAGGCGCAGAAGTAATGGGACATAATGATAGCAGCTATGCAAATGCACCGCTTGAATATCAGTCTGAAACAGGACGTTTAAACATCCTTGGTTTCTGGATATTCCTTGGCGCGGAAATCGTGTTATTCTCAACACTTTTTGCGACCTACTTTGTTCTTCATGGCAGAACAGCTGGCGGCGTTTTGCCAGCTGAGCTATTTGATATGAAGCTTGTATTGATCATGACATTCCTGCTATTGGTGAGTTCATTTACATGTGGGATTGCCGTTCATGAAATGCGCCGTGGAAGTACAAAAGGGGTTGTCATTTGGACGATTCTGACACTGCTTCTAGGTGCAGGCTTCGTTGGTTTTGAGATTTTCGAATTCTTCCATTATGTACATGAGGGTGCGAGCATCCATACAAGTGCATACTGGTCTGCATTCTTTGTTCTTTTAGGAACTCACGGATTACACGTATCCATCGGTATCTTCTGGATTACGGGCGTCTTGTTCCAAATTAAAAAACGTGGATTAACACCACAAACAGCAGCGAAGATCTTTATCTCAAGTCTATACTGGCATTTCCTTGATGTTGTATGGATTTTCATCTTCACAGCTGTGTACTTGATCGGATTAGGGGGGCTTTTGTGATATGGCTGGAAAAACACATTCCTCAGCAGAGCACGAACACTTCCCTTGGAAACACGTAGTCGGCTTCATTCTCTCCATTGTGCTAACCATCTTAGCATTCTGGATTGCCATCGGAGCTGAAATTGGCAGTTCTGCAAAACTATGGATTATCTTTGGTTTTGCCTTCATTCAAGCATTCTTGCAGCTGTTCATGTTCATGCACATGACAGAGAGTGAGAACGGGACTGTTCAAGTCGGAAATACTTTGTTTGGTCTATTCTGTGCGATCATTTTCGTCATCGGGTCTGTTTGGATCTTCGCGGCTCACTACAGCCACGGAGAGAACAGCAAAGACGGTTATTCACCATCTGCGCCAAAGCAGTCTGAGCATTCAGAGAAATAATAAAAAACCACTCATCTTTCATAGGTGAGTGGTTTTTATGCTGATTGTGATAACGCTTCCAATTGATGATGAGATATCTATCTGCTGCTGAATCTTTTGCGAATGAATGGAAGTCCATAGATGAGGAAAGCTGCAATGTGAGCCAGAATCACGTTAATGGCAAAGAATGCGATCATGAAGGTATGTCCTGCTGGAGATAAACTACTTGTCATGTAAAGACCGAAGAAAATCCACATAATCATGATGGGTGGAATAGATGCTAATGCAATCTTTCTGTTTTCCAACCATAAAAACAGGGGTGTAGCTGTTGCAATACATAGGTACGCAAAGAACATATCCATCGTATCCAACTCCTTTGTAAGTTGATGTTCAATTCAAATGAGAGGTCAGGATGTAATTGTGTCTGTTTTTAGGAGATATTGTGAACATTTTGTTACAAATATTATACCACAATTGACTTTGAAGTAAACTCAATAATTGGAAAATGGGCCTTATTCCGCAGAAATTGTTTTTTTTTCTTATACCTCAGTTAAGCTTATGCTGGCAAGATGTGCACCTTTCATATCGCCACATAAGTCATTGAATTTTCCCCTTAAAATCTGTAAAATAATCTTTTTAAAGGACTTATGATCGGTTGTCATGATAGAGTGGAAAGGAATTTTTTCCTATTGTTAGGATGAAAAGTATTTCATTTTTTGAAATTAGAATGGAACCTTTCAGGTGTCACTTCCGTCATATTTAAGGTGAGTTGCTTTTGTGAAAATTTCAATCTAATATAAATAAGGGCTTTTATGTTTTGTAATAAGGGTGGTTAGTTCATGAACAAGCAGAATACATCTCCTTACTATCAAGGAGATTTGATTTTTATATTTTTAGCCTTCTTTGCCATCAGTGTCATCGCTATTTATGCTGCGGGACAGTTTGGGCAATATGGATCTAATGCATGGACCAGACAGATCATTTACTACATGGTCGGGGTCATCTGTATTGTGGCTATTAATTACTTCGATCTGGAACAATTAGAAAAGTTAAGCCTATATATTTTTATAGGCGGCATTATGCTCTTAATTCTTTTAAAAATTGCTCCTGCACAAATTGCAGGTCATGATTTTGCTCCAATTAAAAATGGTGCAAAAAGTTGGTTTGTGTTACCGGGAATTGGAACATTTCAGCCTTCAGAGTTCATGAAAATTGGTTTGATTATGATGCTCGCCTCTGTCATTGGGAAGGCAACCCCAAGAGGAAAACGAACATTAGAAGATGATATTTTCCTACTATTAAAAATTGCCGGCGTGGCTGCTGTACCAGTCGGACTCATCTTTTTGCAAGATGCAGGTACGGCTGCGGTATGTATGTTTATTGTCGTTGTCATGGTCTTTTTATCAGGGGTCAACTGGAAATTGATCTCTCTCATCGGTTCAGTGGTTGTGCTCTTAGTTGCCGCTGTGTTAGCCGTGATTATTCTATTCCCTGATTTCGCACAAAAGATCGGGATTCAGCAGTATCAGATCAACCGGATTACCGCTTGGCTGCCTGATAGTTCTTCGACAGCCAACCAAGCCCAGACACAGGATGCGTCTGGATCGGATAAATATCAAGTCGAGCAAGCCATTATGGCAATTGGGGCAGGACAAATTTTCGGGAACGGTGTTAAAAACTTAAAAGTTTATGTTCCAGAAGCACAGACAGATATGATTTTCTCTATCATAGGGGAAGCCTTTGGTTTTGTCGGCTGCGCATTTGTGGTGATCATGTTCTTCTTCCTGATTTACAGGCTTGTTGTGTTGATTGACCGTATCCATCCTTATAGCCGGTTTGCGTCATTTTTCTGTGTAGGATATACAGCATTGATTGTCATCCATACATTCCAGAACATTGGCATGAACATAGGCGTCATGCCTGTAACGGGGATACCACTCTTATTCATCAGCTTCGGGGGAAGCTCTGTTTTATCAGTTCTGATTGGATTTGGTATCGCCTATAATGCAAGTGTTCAGTTAACGAAATATCAAAGTTATTTATTTAAATAAAACGGGTAAAGGGCAGTCTAAGCGTAGGCTGCCTTTTTGTCGTGAGTTCTAACTTTTGAAAAGCAATGTTCATTTGACTTATGATAGTAGGAGTGAAGGAGGTCTTCGAATTGAATAAAACGATAGAAACCATCTTAAATCATCGGTCCATCCGTTCGTTTACAGATGAGCGTCTGACAGACGAAGAAGTGCTGACACTTATCAAAAGTGCGCAGGCTGCTTCGACATCAAGCTATGTACAGGCGTATAGTATCATTGGTGTAACAGATCAGAAGAAGAAGGCGAAGCTTGCTGAACTGGCTGGAAATCAGCCATACGTTGAGAAGAATGGGCATTTTTTTGTTTTTTGTGCAGACTTGAAACGCCACGACTATATCGCAAAAAAAGCAGGGAAAAACCATCAAGAAGCGCTTGAGAATACTGAAGCCTTTCTTATCAGTGTGATTGATGCGGCGCTCGCTGCGCAAAATGTCAGTGTCGCAGCAGAATCTATGGGACTTGGCATCTGCTATATCGGCGGACTGCGTAATCAGCTGAAGGAAGTATCAGAATTACTTGAAACGCCTTCCTATGTGCTGCCGCTATTCGGCCTGGCCATAGGACATCCTGCCAATCCATCATCTCAAAAGAAACGGCTGCCCGTTGAGCTGATCTACCATGAAAACACATATCAGCAAGACGAAGCTCATGTGGATCGTTATTTAAAAGAATACGATGATCGTATTTCATCATATTATGAAGAACGAACAAACGGTGAGAGAAAAGATACATGGTCTGAGCAAATGCTTCGAGGCTTTAGCCAGCCAAAACGTGCCTTCCTCGGAGATTTTGTGAAAGAGAAGGGCTTTAATCGAAAATAAATCAGGAAATCCCCCTTTCGAGTGAGAGAGGGGGATTTCTGTAAGAGGTGCGACATCATGAAATTAAGTATACTGGATCAATCTCCTTTGATTGGAGATGCGACCCCTGCTGAGGCGCTGAAGCAAACAGTCGAGCTGGCGAAGCAGGCAGAGAAATGGGGTTATCATCGATTTTGGGTATCAGAGCATCACTTTTCAAACCGGCTCGCAGGATCGAGTCCAGAGGTGCTTCTCGGTCATTTATCAGCTGTGACGTCACATATCCGTATTGGTTCAGGTGGCGTCATGCTGCCCCACTACAGTGCCTATAAAGTAGCAGAGAACTTCAGAGTGCTCGAAGCCTTGGCTCCGGGCAGAATTGATCTTGGCATTGGACGTGCTCCTGGAGGTATGCCGATCTCCTCCATTGCCCTTCATCATGGAGAACGGAAGCGACTTGGTGATCAATACCCTGAGCAGGTAGAAGAATTAAGGGTGTATTTACATGATTTAGCCGATGAATTTTATCCGCTGCCTCACCTGACCGCTTCTCCGAAAGTAGATACTGCCCCAGAGGTATGGATGTTAGGTTCCTCTGGAGGAAGTGCACGGCTTGCCGCAAAAGCAGGTGCAGGCTATACGTTTGCTCTTTTCATTAATGGAGAAGGCGGAGAAGACTCTGTGTCGCAGTATATCAACCGATTTGAACCTTCAGAATTTGGTGCTGAGCCGCGTGTCAGTCTTGCGGTCTTCGTTTTATGTGCAGAAACAGAGGAACAGGCAGAAAAATTGGCTGTTAGCTTAGATTTATCATTATTAGCTAACGAACAAGGACAGAACCTTGGCGGCTTTCCTTCATTTGAACAGGCAAAGGACTATTCCTACAGTCCATATGAACAAAAACGAGTAGCAGCCAATCGACAGAGAATGGTTGTTGGCACACCATCTTCTGTGAAGCAGCAGCTGACAGCACTCGCAAAGGTGTATCGTACAGATGAAGTGATCGCTGTGACCATCACACATCACATGCAAGACCGTCTCACATCGTATCGTTTATTAAAAGAAGCTTTTGACGCATAACGTATGTAAATTTACCGTCTGCGCAGCCAATAAAAGGGATAGAGGAGCATCATGGTGAGAATAAAGGCAGCTGTCACCGCCAAGCTAAGCGGATAAATGCAGGTGGTATAGACAGTCAGTTCACATGCTTGATGAAAAGGACGAGGCTGTTTTGCATGTAAAAAGGTAAAAAAATAAACCAAGGTGATCGTGAGAAAAAAAGCCGTCATAAAAGAAACGATCCATAGCAATATCAACATGAATTTCTCTTTCCTCCATACATGATAGAAAAGCCTTGTTGAGCTGATGGGCTCATACAAGGCTTTTTATGTGATTCTTGTTTATTCAGGATAAATATCGAATGGTTCTTTCGTTTGAACCGTATCTGATTTGCCTTTCAGGCTCGCATACGCAAGCATTGTATACTCACCTGCTTCTAACTTCTGTCCTTTATTGATCGTGCCATTCCATTTCACACGATGCTCTCCTTTATCAACATGTTGATAAACTCCTGCTTCACCTAAATACTCTCCATCTGTCGAGTAGACGAGGAATGCAAGATTTTCAGCACCGCCTGGGAGATAGCTGCTAATGACATAGCTTCCAGCACGGTTATCCGGCTCTACGGAAACCGAAGTGACGCGCGGGTAATCAGGCTCTTTTACAATCAATAAAGTAGGGATTTCAGTGACCTTTCTGCCATTTTCGCGAATGGTGATACTGCCTTGGTACGTTCCTTTTTTCGTTTTTCCATAATTCACTTGTACTGCGGAAGTAAAGGACCCTGTGGAATTCCCTTTTACTGTGATTTTTTTCGTGCCGTTTGTGCTAATGCCGTTGCCATCGAACTTGTAATCAATGGTATAGGTTTTCGGTGCTTTTGACAGGTTTTCTACTTTGAACTTCTTCGTTTTGATTTGAACGCCCTTTTCTTTTAAGAAAGTGCCGTACGAATAGCTTGCATCAGACACAATAGAAGACGCTTGAAGTGATTCGATGATTCGAACGCTGCCTGTGCCCTGCGTATTGTGAGGGAACGGGCTGCCATTTGGGTCATACAATGTTTCTGCTGTATTCATCATCAGCGCTTTAATTTGCTCTGTAGAATACGATGGTTTTGCTTGTTTAATAATCGCTGCTACTCCGGCTACATGAGGAGATGCCATGCTTGTTCCTTGCTTCGATCCATAGCCGTATGGCTGAGAAGGATCGTGTGTCGGAATGGTGCTGACAATACTCACGCCAGGTGCTGAAAGATCTGGTTTGATCATCCACGTATCGACAACAGGTCCGCGAGATGAGAAGTCAGCGACTTGTTCACTTAACTCTTTCACAAATTGAATCGAGAAAGTCGTTGTATTGTTACCAGCCTCAATGGCTTTAACAAGCGCTGTTCCTTCCGCTTTTGAAAGCTTAATCGTCGGAAGGGCCAGACCTGGTACATCCACAGGGATTTCTCCATCGGTATTGTTGTACATGACAACGCCAATCGCACCAGCAGCTTTCGCATTGTCCACTTTATCAACAAAGGCAATGGCTCCACGTTCAATCACTGCCACCTTTCCTTTGACATCGATGTTTTCAAAAGCTTTTTCGTCACCGATGCCTGCTTGGACGAGTGTGACTTGTTTTTGGTCAAGTGCTTTTAAATCATTTTCTTGATAGTAGCCCATCACTTTTGCTGTTGAATAGTTCGGGAATTTCACGTTGTATAGACTGTACGGAAGCTGAGTGGCTCCGACAGAAATAGCATCTCTTGATGTCCCAGGAGATCCAACGGTCCAGCTGTTTGGCCCGCTGTTTCCATTTGATGTGACAGCGACAACCCCTTCTGACATAGCCCAATCAAGTGCGATGCTTGTTGCATAATCAGGGTTATTCACACTGTTTCCAAGAGAGAGGTTCATGACATCGGCTCCGTCAGTGACAGCCCGGTCGATGCCTGCTAGGACATTTTCAGTTGTTCCTGATCCGCCTGGTCCAAGGACACGGTAGGCGAGAAGGGTAGCATCTTTTGCGACACCTTTAATTTGTCCATTTGCCGCAATTGTTCCTGCGACGTGTGTACCATGATCTGTCGATTCGCCTCTAGGATCTCCTTTTGGTGTTTCTTGTGGAGAATAGTCATTATCAACAAAGTCATAGCCTTTGTATAATCCGAAGTTTCCTTTTAAATCAGGGTGGGTATAATCTACTCCAGTATCAATGACAGCGACTTTTACTCCTTTTCCAGAGTAGCCGGCATCCCAAGCTTTTGGTGCACCGATAAATGGGGCGCTTTTATCCATGAGTGGAGAGACATCCTCATTTGGAAGCTGGACGCTTTTCTTTTTCACTTCATCTGTTTGATATGTAACATCCGGATAAACGGCTTTTACTCCGTCAACTGCGAGTAGTTTCGGGATTTCGTTTGCAGGAAGTTTCATAGAGAAACCAGAGAAGACTTTTTCATATTCTTGATGAACACTCGCTTTATCTAGCTTTTTGAGTGCTGCATTCTTTACTTTCGTTCGAGATTTTTTGAGGGAGGCCTTTGTTTGTGCTTCGCCTTCTTGCTTGGCTTCAACTAAGGATTTTTCCTTTAATTCAACAATGACAGTGGTGTGTTTTCTAGACTTAACATTGATTTCGCCGAAGATTTCTGCTTTTTCCAGTTCCACCTGTTTGTTCGATGGAGCGGCAGCAGCCTGACCTGAAAAGAATGTGGATAAGGTAAAAATAGTGGAGAACAATAGAACAGAAGAACGAGAGATTACTTTTTTCAATTAATTTTCCCCTTTCTAGCTGTGTATTTAGGGAGATAGCCTTTCTTTTTGTGGATAAATAGGAAAGATTCACTGCCCGTTATTAAGTATTCCATACGATGAAACCAATTCCTTTACTAAAATGGTCTTATTTTACATAGTCATAAAGAACTATTTTGTTTATAAAGTCACACTTATGCACAATAATCTGTTGATAACTCGATTATTCAGATATATATATGGAAAATAAAAAAATCTCATACACAAAATCTAGTAAGAGGGTGTTGATATGTGGATAAACCCTGTTGATAAGATGTGCTTATCTTTGGGATAGTGTGTGTATAAAATTTTCATAGAAACATTGTGGAACATGATCATCTTCTGCACTTTTCAACAAAACTTCTGAAAACTAGTTCGTTTTTTCACCCAGATTGTGACAAACCTCTCTTTTTTCTCGGGATATGATAGGAACAGTTAATTTGCTAGAACTGCTAGATTCTAAGTAAATCGGAGGGATGTTCAGTGAAGAAATGGAAGAACTGGTTGAGTGTATGGTTTGGTTTTGTGATGAATGTGCTTGTGAATCCTGGTGAGCTGCTGAAGAAGCAAGGGGTGAAAGTGGCAGCAGTGGATGGAGGATTCTTTCTTGCGGTGAATGAGAGAAAGCTAGAGAAACTGGCAGATGAAAAGAAGAAGAAGCGCAGGATAGAAAAGCCGTTTCAAGAAAGTCTGATGATGCTTTATGAAAAGACAACGAGAGAGGCTCGTGCCGGTCCGTTCTTATCTTTACAGAAAAGTTGAAACAGGGTAAAATCCCACATAAGACACGTTATCTGTGGGAGAGGATGCCCCTTGAAGATATATAAAATATTGAATAACAATGCAGTGGTTGTAAAGGAGGGTGATCAGGAGAAAATTGTGATGGGGCCCGGAATTGCTTTTCAGAAGGGGAAAAATGACGTCGTTCCCGTTCAAAAAATAGAGAAGATTTTTGTTGTGCGTGAAGAAAATGAGAAATTCAAACAAATTCTTGCGACATTGCCAGAAGCGCATATTGAGGTGGCAGAGCATATTATTAGTTATGCAGAGGGTGAACTCATGATGCCGCTCAGTGATCATATCCACATTTCACTGACAGATCATTTATCCTTTGCCATTGAACGCGTTCAAAAAGGCATTGTCTTATATAATAAATTGCTTGGTGAGATCAAAGTCTTATATAAGCAGGAATATGATATTGGAAAGTATGCCATTCGTTATGTAAAGGAGCGGCTTGGGGTTGACCTGCCGGACGATGAGGCAGGGTATGTGGCACTTCATATTCATACGGCCAAAATGAATACGGAGTCCATGAAGAAGACGGTCAAATACACAACGATGATCAAAGAAATGATCGAGCATATCGAAAGCGTTTTTGAGCGCTCGATTGATGAGGATAGTATTTCATATCAGCGGCTTGTGACACATTTGAGGTATGCATTAGGCAGGTTGGAATCGAATGAAGCATTTCAAATCATGGACGATGACATGCTGACTTTTATCCAAACAAAGTATGATTCGGCTTACCGGTGTGCACTTGGACTGGCTGATTTGCTGAAAAAAGAATATGGACTTCATCTCCCTGAATCGGAGATCGGCTACATCACGCTGCATGTCCAGCGTCTGCAGGATGCCGAATTGGTGTAAAGGTTGTGCCTGTCCGCAGGCTTTTTTTTATGCACACTACTCTAATTAGTGTATATGGGTCATTTGATTCGAAAAAATAGGTTGACGCAGGTCACGCTCTTATACTATGATGAAAGCGTAATCAAAAACTAATATTGTGGGATTGTGACTGTCAGGCAGGCAAGACCTAAAATTTGCGTAACGAGGGGACGTGTATGTCCTTTCATCGTTGGTGAATTTTAGGTCTTTTTTGTTTTAAAAAAGGGGGAGACAACATGGATTATCAAAAAACAGCCAAAGAATTAACAACATTATTAGGCGGCAAAGAAAATGTCATTAGCGCAACACATTGTGCCACACGACTCCGATTGGTGATGAAAGATGAGGCGTTGATTGACAAAGATGCCATTGAAGAACTTGAGGGTGTGAAGGGTGCCTTCTCAAGCTCGGGTCAATTCCAGATCATATTTGGAACAGGTTCTGTCAACAAAGTATATGAGCCTTTTGCGCGTGAGACGGGTCTTGAGGCAAACGACGAGAATCAAAAACCTGCCAGCCATGATGAAGCCGTGAAGCAAAAAATGAATCCACTTGCACGTTTTGCCAAGACGCTATCGAATATTTTTGTACCAATTATTCCAGCGATTGTAGCAAGCGGTTTATTAATGGGCCTATTAGGCATGATGAAAGCCTTCAAATGGGCTGATCCAAGCTCTGCCATCTTCCAAATGCTAGATATGTTCTCAAGTGCTGCCTTTATCATTTTACCGATTTTAATTGGGGTTAGTGCAGCCAAAGAGTTTGGTGGAAATCCATATTTAGGAGCCGTCATTGGGGGCATTATGATTCACCCGAGCTTGCTGAATCCATGGGGACTGACAGACGCAAAACCAGAATATATGCATCTATTCAACTTTGATATTGCGCTTCTTGGTTACCAAGGAACGGTCATTCCCGTGTTATTAACTGTGTATATCATGTGCGTGATTGAAAAGAATTTAAGAAAAGTTGTGCCGAACAGTATTGATTTACTTGTGACGCCGTTTGTGACGGTGATTGTGACTGGATTTGTGACGTTTATTGCTGTAGGACCGCTAGGGAGAATGCTTGGTACAGGGATCTCGAATGCACTCACTTATGTTTATGACCATGCAGGATTCTTAGCTGGACTGATTTTCGGAGGCGCTTATTCTTTAATTGTACTGACAGGTGTTCATCATAGCTTCCATGCGATTGAGGCAGGACTTCTGAATGATATTGGACGGAATTATTTGCTGCCGATCTGGGCCATGTCTAACGTCGCTCAAGGCGGAGCTGGGCTAGCGGTCTTTTTCTTAGCAAAGCGTGCAAAAACAAAAGAAATTGCATTACCAGCAGCATTTTCTGCTTTCTTAGGTATTACAGAGCCGGTCATATTCGGTGTGAATCTTCGTTATCGTAAGCCATTTATTGCTGCAATGATCGGAGGCGCATTAGGCGGGGCGTTTGTCGTCTTCACGAAGGTAGCCGCCAACGCTTATGGTTTAACAGGGATTCCGATGATTGCCATTGCAGCCCCATTTGGTTTACAAAATGTGGTAAATTATGTTATTGGTATGTTAATAGCTGTTGCTGTTTCATTTATTCTTACCATCATCTTTAAAGTCAAAGAAGTCGAAAAATAATCAAGGAGTGGTCACAGTGATGACAACAACGGACGCAGCACTTCGTCAAAAGGTAACAGATCGTATTCGAAACTATGAGCATTTGGTGAAAAAAGATGTGTACCGTCAGAACTTCCATTTAATGCCGCCAGTCGGTCTTTTAAATGACCCGAATGGATTGATTCAGTGGAAGGGAGTCTACCATGTGTTTTATCAATGGCAGCCATTTAAAACAGGACATGGGGCAAAATTCTGGGGTCACTACACATCAACCGATCTAGTGAATTGGCAGCATGAAGAGGCTGCCCTCACGCCAAGTGATTGGTTTGATCAGAATGGATGTTATTCTGGCAGTGCAGTCATTGATGATGGTCGTATGTATGTGATGTATACCGGAAATGTCCGTGATGAGCAAGGAAATCGTGAGACATATCAATGTTTAGCTGTGTCAGAGGATGGGATTCATTTTGAGAAAAAAGGTGTCGTGGCGACTTTGCCAGCGGGATTCACTGCACATTTTCGTGACCCGAAGGTGTGGAAGCGGAATGGAAAGTGGTACATGGTCCTTGGAGCACAAAGTGAAGATCTCAAAGGACATCTTGTCTTATTCACATCTGATACATTAGACAATTGGACGTTTCAAGGCATTATTGCAGGCAGTGGAAAGAATGGTTTAGATCATTTCGGATACATGTGGGAATGTCCAGATCTGTTTGAATTAGACGGTCAGGATGTATTGATCGTGTCACCACAGGGGCTGAAGCCTGATGGATTCAAATACAACAATACACATCAATCTGGTTATTTTGTTGGTACATTGGATGATCGTACCTACCAATATACGCATGGAGCGTTTGAGGAGCTAGATCGTGGCTTTGACTTTTATGCACAGCAGACTTTCCAAGATGAATCGGGTAGACGCATTTTAATGGGATGGATGGGTGTACCAGATCAAGGGGAAGAGCATCATCCAACCATCTCTTATCAATGGATCCATTGCTTGACGATTCCGAGAGAGCTTCGTTTAGATGATGAAGGACGTCTTATTCAACAGCCGGTAAGTGAACTTCGATCTATGCGGACAAATGAGCAGGAGCATGTTTTTCACGTTAAACGATCTGTTCATTCCATTCCTGTTGAAGATTTGACGAGCGCAGAGGTATTCATTGATCAAATTGAAACACAAAAAGGGTTTGAATGCTGTATCCGTGCTGCTGCTCGTATCATTTATGATAAAGATGAAGGCAAACTAACGTTAGAGCGAGATCGATTTGAAGATCGAACAAAGGAAGTTCGTGAAGTAGAAATTGAGGAATTACAGGATTTGCATATCTTTATTGATGCATCATCGATTGAGATTTTTGTCAACGGAGGCCGGGAAGTATTTACTGCACGTTACTTTCCTTCCCCGGGAAATAAATCAATCTCCATCAGTGGTAGAAATGAAACGAAGCTTAAATTGAAGACGTGGCATTTGCAAAAAGAAGCAGATCATTGATCTGCTAAACAAGTAGAGAAAATGTCTACGTCTGCTACGCCTTGGTTAATTCTAAAGAAAAAAGAAGCCACTCCTAGACATTGATGTTTCAAGAGAGAATTAGAGGAAACAGGTTGTCATTATGAGAGAGTCATCAAGATGTTGGATCGAGTAGGCAATAAGAAAATGTACCTGAGTGAAAAAGAGACTATTACGAATAGTCTCTTTTTTAATTTAAAAATTCACTCAAAATTAACATGTCAATTCATTACATATTAAAATATCCTTAAAATTCTATTTATGTTTACATAATCCATATTAACTAATAATATGGTAAATGTGGACCACACTAAAAAGTAATTGGAGGTAGTAATATGAAAAAACATAATGTTATTGTCACATCCTTGTTGTCGGCATCTGTATTATTCACTGGATTTGGATTGGAGGGAAATGCGCAAGCGAAAGATGTATTTCCTTCTATGAACGATGAAAGAGTCAAAGAAGAAATAGAAGAAATGAAGGCAGAGGGAATGACCTCTGAACAGATTAAAGAACTTCAAGAGATGAGCAAAAAGGAATATGATTCTGTATCTACGGAAGCAAAAGCAGAAGAGATATTCGAAGAGTCGCAGAAAGATATCGAACAATATATCAAAGATGGTGTGATTGATGAGTATCTACCTAAGTACAATGAAGAAAAAGAAAAGATGAATACAAATGCTACTGCATTAGGGACTAAAGGCGATGTATTGGTTAGCTACGACTTGAATTCAGGTAGTTCGGCGTTTGGCTTTGGACATGCGGCTGTTGTGTCGAGAACTAAGACAAATACCGTAGAGTCTTGGCACAAAAGTTGGAGTCCAATTAAACAGCATGGAGTTAGATTCTATAATAATACTTGGGGAAAAAGAAAGAAGGTATATGGGCTGTGGGTAAAGAAGTCTAATAATACCAAATATGTAAATGCAGCTAAGTATGCTGAAAAACAAGCTAATCAAAAGAAGCCATACAATCTGAACTGGTTTGACAAGAAAACTACAAAAAAATTCTATTGCTCTCAATTAGCTTGGAGAGCCTGGAAAAATCAAGGTCACGATATTGACCATTATAAAAACGATTTAATCGTGTCGCCAATGGAATTAGTAAACTCTAACAACACGAAGGTTTTTTATCATAAAAAGTAAGTTATTAAGCAGTCGGGGATTTTCCCCGATTGCTTTGCTTGTTTAAAATCGAAAGGAGATGATTGAATGAAATACTTTAAGTTATTTTTATTTGCTTGCGCCATAGCACTTGTTTGTTCAGCATGTTCAAAAAAAGAGGAGGCTGCGGGGGACTCTCCTAAGGAAGAATTGAGCCATATGAAAGATAGTAAATTTGCTATCATATATTCGCAGGCAATGGACAGAGGATGCGAGATGGTTAACTACAACGATGAAGGAAAGAAATTGTCGAGTATAATAATGAAAGACTGCGTGGGATTTACCTCATCTACTCAGAGCAATCATAATATCTACTTTTCATCCAACAGGTCTAACTATCATGTGTCTTTAAATAAGAAGACTGGAAAGGTAAAGGCTTTGAGTACAAAATCACTTTCAAAATCTACAGATGACGAGGGCGCATTCTTTATTAACTACTCTAATGGGTATGTTTTACACGACATTAACGTTGGTTTTACAGAGGATGGCTTAGTAGGAGAATTAGTCTACTGGAAAGAAGATGGTGACGATAAGAAACAGGTTGAACTTGAAGGGTCGTTGACTTCGGCAGTATTTGAAGATGGGAAAATATATGCCGTTATTAATAATAATAACGATAGTGTTATAGCGTCTTCCATAGACCCAAAAAATCATAAAGAAAAACGAAAAGAGATAAACATGGACTCGGTCTTCTTCCCTGACAACAATGAATCTTTGAAGTCATTAAACAATAAAGAATTGTTGGTTGCCGTAAATGATGCCGTTGACAGTAAGCAAAATTCTATGTTGGTTATACTCGACAATAGAACTCTAGATACGAAAAGAAAGATTGTCATGGATGAAGGCTTCACTATCTACAAGACTAATGTAGACAAGGATAGAGTCACGATAGCCTCCTATGAAGGAGAAGTCAAGACATTCAACAAAGACCTCAAAGAGATATCTTCTGAAAAGATTCCACTTAATTTAAAATCAGATAACGAGCATTTAGAAGATGTTAAGATTTTAGATGACAAGGTTTTTGCATTGGTAAAGATGTCTGACAGGGATAAAAATGGGACTATTGGCAGAATTATTGAATATAATATTGAAAGCAAGGAATCTAAAGAGATATCACTAAAATCTGATAAAGATTGGGAAATGACAAGCATGGAAGTTATAAGATAGCTGTATAGGAGAGTGGAGTATATTTACTTACATGATCTTCAACCCATGGGTCTTGTGTTATTCACATTGCCGTTGTTGTATTTAGCTTGGGGAGTTATTGGCTATTTAATTTTTAAGAAGGTTTATGTGGTTCTAATGATCACATTTATCACATCAACCATTTTCATATGATTATACTTAGTCTTACAGTTGTCAATAGAAAGAGGATAAACTCAATCAGAACTGTCGTTCATTTTTGCAAAAAATAAATGTTGCTTGTGAAAAAATGTTCGGTTTATGGGAGACTTTTTTTCATTAAAGCACTTCATCATACTTACGCAAAAAATTGTATAAAAACATGGCTTTCTCTACAATCTGAGCAGATCAATGATCTGCTTTTTCTAGTGAGATCAGCCTGTATCTTAAAGCCTATATCATGTATATACAAGGTTGGCCTGAAGCGGTTTAATGACGTTTTACATATATGATAACAGGTTCAATTATGGTATCATTTTAAAATATATACAGCTGAGGCTGACGTTTATCCAAATGCGGTAGGACAAAAAGGGGTTGTTTACTTGAATTCAAAACAGCAGCCGACGACTAGAAAACGCTTGGAGACAATGGCAGATCATGTTGAAGATAAACGTGAAGAATATAAAGAATTGCTGATTCAAGTCCAATCTATTCTCGGTGAACCTTCTCTAGAGCAGGAAGAATTAAAAGAGAAGCTGTCAGATACGTATAAACAAATGAAAGAATATGCCTTATTTGTTGAATCTATTGAAGCCTTTATTCGAAAAATGGCGAAGGAATCCGATCAGCAAAAGTAGGTGAAAAATTATGGTGAAAGAGTGTACCTGGGAGCGGGACTGACCCCATAAGATGAGACAAATAAAAAACACCTTCAAGTTTGAAAACGGATCGTTGTGATCCGAAATAAAACATGGAGGTGTTTTTTCTATGGGGACAAGAGTGAGTTATCCGGTTGAAGTCAAAAAGAAGGCTGTGGAAATGAGATTGGCAGGCGTACCTATGAAAGAGATCATGCAGGAATTGAATATCAAGAATAAGACGCAGGTTCAGACATGGGTGAGATGGCATAAAGCTGGGGATACACACCGGTTCGAACAACCTGTTGGAAAACAATATTCCTATGTATGTAAAGGGCCCCGAGTACTCTTCCGAATTAGAGAGACTGCGGGCAGAAAATCGCTATTTGAGTCAACAGAATGAAGTTTTAAAAAAGTACAACGAATTGGAAAGGAAGTTGATAAGGAAACGTCAATCAAACTGGTAGATGAATTGTGCAAAACGATGACGGTACAGGACATCTGTTTCCATTTAGGCATCTCGCGCACTTCGTATGATAGATGGAAAAAGAATCTGACTCAGAATCATTCTAAAAGACAACTAGAGAAACAGGTCGGCACGTTGTGCCGAAAGCACAAATATCGATATGGTTATCGGAAAATCACAGCCATACTAAAAATGGGAATGCGTATTAACCATAAAACTGTTCAACGTATCATGCAGAAAAACCAGTGGCAATGCTGGGTTAAAATGAAAAGCCGTAAGAAGAATGGGCAGCCCTATGCAGTGGCTGGTAATATACTGGATCGGAATTTTCAGTCTGATTGCCCTCTTGAAAAACAGTCACGGACATCACGTATTTGCGGTTAATTGATCAGAACCAAAATCATATTACTTAATAGTATGATCTTGAGGTGATCTTATGAAAAGATGTAGACATTGTAGAAAATCATGTCCATCTAATAAAAGAGGAAGTTGGTATGACTCGCATGAAGATTACGGTTGGGAGTGTGATACCTGTAAGAGAGTAAGGAAAAACCCATGTTGTGGAAAGGATCCGTGTGTGTGTGTTATTCAAGGTCGGACAGGTAGGAGAGGTCCAGCAGGTCCAGCGGGTGCAGCAGGTCCAACAGGTCCAACAGGAGCGACCGGTTTAGGCTTAACTGGTATCGTAGCATTTGATCCAGCAGATGCCCCATCCTATCCAGTAGGTCAAGTGGTGACATTTGATGGAAGTACGTATGCGGCGAATACAGCTTCACCAACAGGTACGCCAGGTACGTCTCCAGATTATACATTGTTAGCAGCTGCGGGAGATACGGGCGCCACGGGTGCCACAGGAGCAACAGGAACAGGAGCGACCGGTGCTACAGGAGATACAGGCGCAACCGGAGCGACAGGAGCCACAGGAGATACGGGCGCAACTGGAGCAACAGGAACAGGAGCGACCGGTGCTACAGGAGATACAGGAGCAACCGGAGCGACAGGAGCCACAGGAGATACGGGCGCAACTGGAGCAACAGGAACAGGAGCGGCCGGTGCTACAGGAGATACGGGTGCTACAGGAGCAACAGGAACAGGAGCGACCGGTGCTACAGGAGATACAGGAGCAACCGGAGCGACAGGAGCCACAGGAGATACGGGTGCCACAGGAGCAACAGGAACAGGAGCGACCGGTGCTACAGGAGCAACCGGTGCTACAGGAGATACAGGTACTACCGGAGCGACCGGCGCCACAGGAGATACGGGAGCCACAGGAGCCACAGGAGTTACAATACTATTAGTAACTGCCGCTGCTTCTACTGTTAATACTGATACTCAAACTGTTGCTAATGATGGTAATTTCTCACTAGTAGGGAATCAATTCTTGAATAATGTAACTTTTACTGCACCAGATACTTTTACCATACAACAAAGTGGTAATTATGATATAAATGCAATTGTTTCTGCTGTCGCTGGGCAAGCTGGTCCTCTTGGAATTGATGTAGTAATCGATGGTATTACATCAATCGCTGGTGGTAGAGTTAGGGGAACCACAGCTGGTCAAGAAGTAACAGCTATCGGTTTTACAGGTGCAATTTTTGCAGGACAGACAATTCGATTAACGAATACTAGTGGGCAGGCTATTACAACAGATTATGTAAGACTTACGCTTAACAAAATCGGTGAAACTATTTGATTTAGCAACGATAGATAGTTGGGTAACTTTATACTTTGTGTATTGATAGAATTAGATTGACCCCTTCATGAATCTGGCTGAAACTCAGTCAGGTCTTTTTTATATCTACTTGTGAATTTTTTTATTTTAGTCAGATCATTCAGAAATTTAAATGAAAGCGTTGACATTTCTTTTGTCATGATACAAAATAAATAAAAATTCATCTGAGCATATACAGGAGGAACGATATGAACCATGCAACCAAGAAATGTCTGATCACCTTTATCATTGTGCTATTTTCTATGAGTTTTCTTCATCCTTCCGTTTCATCTGCCCGAACGCAACACACATCATTTTTTACACCTACTGCCTCCGTACCATCTGGTCAATATTATCGCTCACAAGAGGTGGCACTCCATTCCCAGGTGCCAAAAGCTTCTCTTTATTACACAACAGATGGCAGCCAGCCGACAACTCAAAGTCAGCGATATACAAAGCCTGTTCAAATTGATACCGATACGACTTTAAAAGTAAGCGTTTACAAAAATAGACATCGCTTAGCTACGTCTACATACAATTATCGTTTTGTCACACGAGAGGACATTGCCTCATCATTTTTATCTTTTGAATATCAAGGAATGCCTTATCGGTTATACATTCCGAAAAATCATAAGAGGGGTAAAGCTTATCCTCTCGTCTTGTTCTTACATGGAGGAGGGGAGCGGGGGACTGATAATCAAAAGCAGTTACTTGCAAATGATGGTGCAGTTTTATGGGCTTCTCCTGAAGTTCAAAAGAAACATCCTGCATACGTACTAGCACCTCAGGCTCGAAATGCTGTGGATGGGGGTTTTGCTTTAACAAGAAACGCGCAAAATGAGATCGACCTGACAAATGTGTTTCAATTTTCACCAGATTTACACAAAGCGTATGAAGTGCTTCAGCATGTGTTAACTTCTTATAAGATTGATCAGAAAAGGATTTATGCGACTGGTTTATCTCAAGGCGGATTTGGCTCGTATCAGTTGAACATCACATATCCTCGTTTGTTTGCAGCGATGATTCCTATTGCGGGGGGTGCAGATCCAAGTAAGGCAGGAATTTTAGCGAACAAGCCAATATGGGCATTTCATGCAGAGGATGATTCCATTATTCCTATCAGTTATGCGAGAAATACAATTCAAGCGATTCAAAAAGCTGGTGGAAGACCGATTTATACCGAGTATGCAAGCAAGTATGGGTATGATCATGCATCATGGACGCCTGCTTATGAGACGCCAGGCTTAACAGATTGGTTATTCGCACAGAGATTCAGCTTACGATAAACAAAAAACCGATTCACCCAAGCGGCGGATCGGTTTTTATTGTTTTATTTGTCCAAACGATGTGCGGAATGTTTCGTTGGTCCGATGTATTCGTTTAGTTGGAAAGAGCCTTTAATGGCAGCTGTGATGAATTCTTTTGCTGCATAAATGGCTTCTTTCACGTCTGAGCCGTTGGCTAGTTCAGCTGTGACTGCGGCTGAGAATGTGCAGCCTGCGCCGTGTGTGTACTCTGTGTCGATCTTATCTGTTTCAAGGCGTTCGAAGGTTTGTCCATCATAAAGCAAGTCAATCGCTTTATCTGGGCTTAGCTTACCGCCGCCAGTGATGACCACATATTTTGCACCAAGTTCATGGATGCGTTTTGCGGCTTCTTCCATTTGTTCCATCGTTTTGATTTCGCCAATGCCGCTTAATTGACCTGCTTCGAAAAGGTTAGGTGTGATAACTGTTGCTAGTGGTGTGAGCTTTTCGCGCAATGCTTCAGCGTGCTCTGGGTAAAGGACTTCGTTCGCACCTTTACATACCATAACGGGATCAATGACGACATTTTTCAGCTCATATGTTTTGATCGTTTCAGCTGCGAGTTCAATGACGTCAACTGTTGGTAGCATACCTGTTTTTAACGCATCTACACCGATGCCTTCCACGATCGTTGAGAGCTGTGCGCGGATGGTTGATGTATCGATTGGAAACACTTGATGATCCCAGTTGTTATGAGGATCCATTGCAACGACAACGGTTAAAGCTGTCATCCCGTAGACGTTTTTTTCTTGAAACGTTTTTAAATCTGCTTGGATACCTGCACCGCCGCTTGAATCCGAACCTGCGATGGTGAGTGCTTTATTCATAGACATAGTTGCTGAACCTCCAATGTGATGTGTAACAGTTACTGTTCTATCCCTTATTATAATCAGCTTTTCCATTTATCACAATGAAACGGCATAAAAAAGCGTTCCACTCTTCATGGAACGCCTCATTCTTTATCTTTTACAAATCACCAATTTCCCTTTTTTCAGCTCCTCTAAAAGCGTTAAGGCTAATTCTTGATCGGCGCCGGTCGACATGATTTTGGCCATCAGTTCATCATCCCTGGTGCGAATGACATTGGCGATCTGATCTAAAATCCCTTGATCGACAGCTGTCATGCTCTTTGCTTCCGTGTACTCAGTAACGGTATCAGAGCGTTCGGGGTCATACGCAAACACAAACACATCGTCCTTTGTGGATTGTATCTGTTCGATCGTCTGTTTGGCTTCTTTACTATTCTCAACTGTGAAAAATTCCATCATCATCACTCCTTTTCATCAAAAATTCCCATTTTCTCGATCAATCAAACCGCCTTTTATATCATGAGAAGAAAGCCGATTTATGTTTTAATGAAAAAGACGAATCTATTAAAGGAGTTAGGCCGATATGAAGATTTCTTTACTAATTGTGACACATAACCGGCTGAGCGCATTGTGTGAACTGCTTGAATCCATCTCGAGACAAAGCGTACAGCCTTTTGAAATTGTGGTCGTAAATGATGCAGGAGAGCGAGTGGACGTGATTCAGGAACTCTATCCAGAGCTGCCAATTCGCTTGATTCATTTAGATGAGAATGTCCAGCATGTGAACGCAAGAAATGTTGGCGTGCGTGAGCTGACAGGTGACGTCATTATGCTGAGTGATGACGATGATTATTTTACACCTTGTCATATTGAACGTATGAGCAAGGCGCTGGAAGACGCTGATTTTGTCTTTTCGGATGCGGAAATTGTTTCGTTTGAAGAACGAGGTGCGACTCGTTTTCCAGTATCAAGACGTTTGTTTGCTTATACAGCGGACATTGAGGACATGCGTGTTTTTTCTACATATGTTCCTTCTGGCAGTATGTACAAACGACGCATACATGATGAGATCGGCTATTTTGATCCAGCGATGCATCACTACTGGGACTGGGACTTTTTCCTGCGTGTTACGCAGCATGCACGAGCCAAACGAGTGCCAGCTGCCAGTGTGATCTATGCGTTCTTTGATGGTGGGGGCAATCAGTCGAGTGATCTTGGTGAAACAAGGAAGAACTATTTAGATGACCTGAGTGAAAAGCATGGGCTCGGTGATTTGCCAACAGCGAATTTTGCTGTCCTATTAGAAGAACCAGCGATGAAAAATCGAGAATCAGAGAGTGAGATTGTATGGGATGGAAAACCGATGATCTCAAGATTGGCACAGCAGACAGAAGGAGGACAACCGCAATGAAGCCATTTTTAAATGATAGCTGGTGGGCTGTGATGAAAAGTGAATTTGAACAGCCATATTATCAGGAATTACGTGAGTGGGTAAAGGAAGAATATCGTACGCAGATCGTGTTTCCAAAGCCAGATGACATTTATCGTGCCCTCCATTTGACGTCGTATGAAGATGTGAAGGTCGTGATTTTGGGACAAGACCCTTATCATGGCCCAGGACAGGCACACGGATTAAGCTTTTCTGTTCAGCCTGGTGTCAAACATCCGCCATCTTTGAGAAATATTTTTCAGGAGCTAAAGGATGACCTCGGCTGTCCGGTCCCTAACCATGGCTCGCTTGTCAGCTGGGCAGAGCAGGGTGTCTTGCTGTTAAACACTGTGCTCACTGTAAGAAAAGGAGAAGCGAACTCGCATAAAGGCAAAGGCTGGGAACGTGTGACAGACCGCGTCATCGACGTCCTGAATGACCGAGATCAGCCAGTCGTTTTTGTGCTTTGGGGCAGACATGCGCAAAATAAAAAAGAACGTATTGATCAAAGCAAGCATTACATCATTGAATCACCCCATCCAAGTCCTTTTTCTGCAAGAAACGGCTTTTTTGGCAGCCGTCCGTTCTCAAAAGTAAACGCCTATTTAAAGCAAATGGGGATCGATGAAATCAACTGGTGTATCAAGGACATCGAATCAAAATAGGACGAGGGGAAATCCCTTCGTCCTGTTTATTTTAAAAATTTACGGACAATGTCGAGTCCGTTTTTCGCATTTGGATAGCGGAAAGAAAAATCAAAGCGATTGGTCTGGCGCAGGACGCTTTTTTCATGCGTAAAGGTGAAAAAGCTTTCTTTTCCATGATATCGTCCGATACCGCTTTCGCCAACGCCACCAAATGGTAAGTATGGAGTGGCGACATGCATCAGCGTATCATTAATGCAGCCCCCGCCAAATGAGAGGTTGTCTAGAATATAAGCTTCTGTTTCATTATTTGTTGTAAATAAGTAAAGAGCGAGGGGCTTCGGTCTTGCCTTAATCATGTCAGCTGCCTCTTGAAGAGAGTCAAATGTGATGACAGGCAAAATAGGTCCGAAAATTTCCTCCTGCATCACAGGATCTTCCCATGTAATATGATCTAGAATGGTCGGTGCGATTTTGTGCTCTTGTTCATTGCGCTGTCCGCCTGTCACAATCGTGCCATTTGAGAGAAATTGTGAAAGTCGATCAAAATGACGCTGGCTGACATTTTTTCCGAAATGCGGATTTGTTTCAGGTTGGTCCCCGTAAAAGTCACGGATACAGGTCGTCATTTCACGCAATAGGTCCTCTTTGATCGATTCATGAACAAGTAAATAGTCTGGTGCAATACATGTTTGACCAGCATTTGTGAATTTACCAAAGGTGATTCGTTTCGCAGCGAGTTTGATGTCTGCATCAGGCATGACAATGCATGGACTTTTTCCGCCGAGCTCAAGTGTGACAGGTGTGAGATGTTTTGCGGCCGCTTCCATGACGACTTTGCCGACGGCTACACTCCCAGTAAAGAAAATATAATCAAAAGGCAGTTTCAGAAGCTCTGTGCTGACATCCACACCGCCTTCAACGACCGCTGCAAGATCTTCTTGAAACACGCTTTCCACAATCGTGCCAATCACGTTTGAGACGTGCGGCGTTAATTCTGACGGTTTTAAAGTAACGGCATTTCCCGCAGAAATGGCTCCAACTAATGGCGAAAGGGCCAATTGGAAAGGATAGTTCCAAGGGGCAATAATTAGAACGCTTCCGTACGGTTCCTTAATGATCATACTTTTTGATCCGATATGGGTCAGAGGTGTTTTCGCGCGAGATGGTTTGGCCCATTTGTGAAGATGTTTGACGGTATGATTGATCTCTTCATATACCATGCCAATTTCTGTTGTATAGGCTTCCTGT
This sequence comes from Bacillus sp. G402, assembly GCF_051172515.1. NCBI lineage: Bacteria > Bacillati > Bacillota > Bacilli > Caryophanales > Bacillaceae > Bacillus > Bacillus sp. G402. The sequence continues at coordinate 700,354 of NZ_JBPIZC010000002.1, read as the reverse complement.
TCGGATTTATGTAAATCATGGGCTAAGGCTTGTAATATGTCCTTTTCATGATGTTTAATGGCTTTTTTTAAATCGTTAAGAAGACGGATTCGATCTTGAACCGCTGGTGTTTGCACGTTTTTTTGTTTGTGAATGAGTTCAGTGAGTTTGCTCATCTTTCAGTCCTTTCAAAGACGATATTGTTTCTTTTTTATTATGTGTGAATCTTGGGTAAGGGTCAAATCAGATGAACAGAAGCACACAGCTTTGAAAAAATGAGCCCATTCGGTTTGTTCATTTGGTAAAATAATGTTGGAAAACGAATTTTTTAGATTGGAGGGTCTACCCTTGAATATTCATATATCAAGTCTGCTTCAAAAAATGGAGGAAGCCATTCAAAAAGCAAAACAAAGTGGAAATGATGAAGAGGTGAAACGTCAAGCGGCGGTCATTTCTTCACTATGTGATGTCATTCTCGACACATCATCACAGGTGCAAATGCCGCAGTCTTCGGTTATTTCACCACCTCCATCTATACAGACACCATCTGCACCGGCTGTGTCTACGGATCAAGCCATGCTAGAGAAATTGATGGGCACTAGCGGTGCAAAGAAATTTCAGCATAAAGAAGAGGGTCAACAAGAGAAAGATGGCAACGGTGACTCTATTTTTGATTTTTAATGGTCTTGTCACGACAAAGGGAAGGTGATCGGGTTGAAACTATTTTTGGGCGCCATTCAGTGGATGGCATTTTTTATCGCAGCTTCTATTGCTGTGCCGATTGCGATTGCACAAGCATTTGAATTAAATCAAGTGCAGTCGGCGGAACTGATTCAGAGTACATTCTTTTCACTTGGACTTGTGGCGATGGTGCAGTGTTTATGCGGTCATATGCTGCCAATCAATGAAAGTCCAGCAGGACTGTGGTGGGGGGTATATACCCTTTATGCAGGCATGACAGGGACAATTTTTGCCACATATCCTGAAACCTTGCAAGCATTACAAGGGGCTTTAATTTTTAGTGCTGCGTTCTTTTTTATTTTTAGTCTTTTTAAAATCATTAATTGGCTTGCGTCTTTATTTACGCCGGTTGTCACAGGTATTTATTTGCTGCTGCTTGTTGTGCAGTTAAGTCAGCCAATCATGAAAGGGCTGATGGGGATCGGTTATCGGGGAAATCAGGTAGATGGGCTTGTCTTTTGTCTATCGATCTTGATTATTGTCATCACCTTCATGATCAGCCGCTCAAAATGGCATTATTTAAGACAGTTTTCTGTGTTATTTGCACTTGCAGGCGGCTGGCTGTTATTTGCTTTACTCGGACTAGCGAAGCCTGTTCGCATTCCTGAGCAGATCATTGAGTTTCCAAAACTGTTTCCGTTTGGCATGCCGGTCTTTGACAGTGGACTGCTTGTCACGTCCTTTTTTATTACGATCTTACTCATTGTGAATATGTTGGCAAGTATTCGAATTGTGGAAAGTTCCGTCAAGGCATTTGGTGAACTGCGTGAGCGGAAACGAGCCAGACCGGCTGGTTTTGTCGCCGCATTTGGTCATTTGCTGAGCGGACTGATTGGTGCGATTGCGCCTGTCCCTATTTCAGGGGCAGCGGGTTTTATACAAACAACCAAAATTCCATCGAGAAAGCCATTTTTCCTTGGCAGTCTGCTCATTGTCCTCATTAGTTTATTTCCATTATTGATGAGCTTTTTCTCTGCATTGCCTTCACCTGTGGGGCTGGCTGTGAACTTTGTGGTGTTCTCTTCTATGATTGGGATTGCTATGTCTGAATTCGATCAGTATGAAAAAGAAGACATCCCGCGCATTCGATTTGTGCTTGGCATCGCTGTTTTAGCAGGCGTGGGCGCAATGTTTGTGCCGCAGGGGGCATTGAAAGGCATGCATCCTGTGCTGATTTCTTTATTGAGCAATGGTCTTGTGCTTGGCACGCTGATTGCAATTGTGGTCGATCAAGTGCTGCTGCGAAAGAAGAAGAAATCCGACAATCTCGTGTCAGCATCATAGGAAAGTTGAATGTTGGATAAGACCCGCGCTATGATAAACATAATTGACGAGATAAGGAGAATGACGAATGAAACTATTTTTCATATTAGGTGCCATTAACGCCATGCTTGCGGTTGGTCTTGGAGCCTTCGGTGCACATGGACTGGAAGGGAAAATTCCTGAAAAGTATATTGAGATATGGAATAAAGGGGTTCAATATCAGATGTTCCATGCCATTGGCCTGTTTATTGTCGCCTTTCTGGCAGATAAGCTGTCAGGTGTTTCCCTAGTGCCGACCGCTGGCTGGGTGATGCTGGCAGGCATTCTTTTCTTCTCAGGAAGCCTTTATGTGCTTGCCTTGACTCAGGTGAAGATATTAGGTGCCATTACACCAATTGGCGGAGTGGCATTTATCGCTTCTTGGATCATGCTAGTGATTGCAGCAGCAAAAAATTTATAAGCTAGGAAAACCGATGCTCTCATAGGGGCATCGGTTTTTTTCTTAACTCCAATAAGGAGAATAGTTCGGAGGTGCTTGATAATAAGGTACATAGTGGGAAGGGGGGACAGGGTGAGTTTGTGCCTCTTCCTCCCGGTGGCAGAAAGGTCCGATAAACACACCAGGCTTCACAGGCTGCGTCGCCTGTTTCCACTGCGTTTCGTTCATGCAATAAGTATGTGCCATGATGTGAGAAGGCGTGAGGGTTAGAAGGTCTGAACCTAAGATGACTTCTGGTGTCGATGCGTTAAAAATGGCTAACAAATGGGTTTTGTCCTGTAAGGCGACTTCGTAATGCCACCAGCCTTGTGGCACATTGGCTACCTGCCCGGGGGTAATGGTGTAGGTGGACAGCTTTTTTGTAAAAGGGTTCAGCATGGATACAGCAGCAGAGCCGGCGATACAATAAACAAGCTCGGCAGCATTTTGATGATAATGAGGCTCTACTACTTTGCTTTTACTCAAATATATATCCAGCAGAGATACTTGATCGAGCGAATTTAATTGTTTTTTTCCTAAAACATTAATCAGGTTGTGTTGGTCATATTTCACAAGGGGGCTTTGATTCAAATCAAATGAATATTTGACATTCGGCGATGTATAATCCAGCTCAACAGTCATTGATGTCACCTCTAGGCGTTTAATAAAAACTACTAGGCATCTTATGAGCCTTCCCCCGAAGGTGTGTCAAAAACCTAGACAAAAGAAAAAAGCAAGGGCGTCTGCACCTTGCTGCTGATATGAACTTGAGGTTATCTCGGAGAATACGTAGACATCGAGTATGGATAGTCATATTGAATTTCCCCATCAAACGTAATGTAATCAAGGTAGATTGTTAACAATAAGTATCGTGTCCCTGTTTTGTTATCACTGATGATAATGTGATCACGTCCTGCGGCCTCAATGACCCCTCTAAAAATCTTAGAGTTCCATTCTTTACTTGCCTCAAACGTCATATAGATCGTGGCTACTTTGCCGCGGTTTAATCGTAAAATATTTTCAATATAGGACTGCTCAAGCGGCAGCTGACCGGTGACGTTCTGCTGATAAATCGGTCCCGAAGGAATTTGATAGGGCTGCCCGCCACTTTGCCCACCTTGGCCTCCTTGTGAAGTACCAGTAGACGGCATTGGCGAATACCCCTGCTGCATTTGACCTTGCATTTGACCCTGCGTTTGGGGAGGGACTGAATAACCCATCTGCTGCGCAGGATACGGATTTGCTCCATATTGTTGCTGGCGAAAATCTTGACCTTCGAAACCCGAACCTTGCCCAAATTGATTTTTCAATTTCATAACGTTCCTCCTCTTTCCTCATGGTGTTCTAAACAGAAGGCAGAAAAGCGCCTGTTGTTTCCATAGCATTCTTTTTCTCTTTCACACTATGAGACAGGAAGAGAGAATATGTACATTGAACGAAAAAAAGGAACTGCTTTGTGCAGTTCCTCGGTATTCAGACAAACCCCGTATTCGTACTGCCTAGACTGCAAAGGTTTCCAACAATCTAAGGAATGCCTGTTTACATCAACCAATTCATAGCCCGCTGGACGTCATAGAGAAGGGTCATCGTGAGAAAAAATAAGGCGATCGGTGCGATGGCAATGATAAAGGCCTGCCATATTCTCAGCTTCATCACAGCAACAAGGCCTAAAACAGCCATCCCAAATATCCATGCCTTGGTATACGCATCAACCAGTGGTAAAACGCTGAGATAATACCATACTTCATAGTGCTGGTCTAAATAGGGTGAGATTTTCACAAATGTATACGGACCAAGCAACCCCACAGTAATAATCCAAGTAAGAGCAAATAAGGTGGAAGGAAAAATGACCGTCAGTGTGCAAGCTTTGAGCACATCTCGATACGGCGCTTTACTGCCAAAAAACAGTCGTCCTAACCACTGTAAAATGAATGAACCGAAAAATAGAAGAAAATTGCCTACTAAAATACCAAAACCTGCTCCGTGTAACAGAATAAAAGGATATGGAATATGATTGCCCATATACTCACTAAAATACCCTTCGTACATCCAGCTTGTACCAGCGATACTTGCAAGGAGTATCATCAGCCACATGGGAATAGAGGTATGTTCATATGAGCGAATAATCGTTTTTGTCGCGACAAAAATTTTAAAGAATCGAAAAAAACCTTTTGCTTCCTCTTCTTGGGAGAGATCACTCTTCATATACTCCAATGTTCTTTACTCCTTTAATACACATAAATGATTACTTATATTACCAAAATTTTTACGTTTTTCAAAGATAGATCATGAAAAAAATCCAATTTTATAAAAAATAGGTCACTCTACAGTCTCTTTAAGAGGAGACACATATGATAACCATAGTTTAAAAGAGACCGAGGTGAAAACATTGACGAAAGTAACGGTCATTATGACGAGCTACAACAAAGCGGCCTACGTTGGCAGATCAATTGAAGCGGTGCTGCAGCAGACCTTGTCAGACCTTGAACTTTTTATCATGGATGATGGATCAAACGAACAAACTCTTGCTGCTATTGAGCCTTTCCGTAAAGATCCACGCGTCCATTTTATCCAAAGCGGGGTGAAAACGCTGGAGGAAAGAACGGCGAAAACCCGCTATGCCGTCCTCATTAATCAAGCATTAGAACAGGCAAAGGGCGAGTATATTTCCTATGCCACAGATGACAATGTCTATGCACCAGACCGTTTAGAGAAGCTCACGAAATATTTAGATGCTCGTCCGAATGAAGAAATTGTCTATTCTAGTTCAAAAGTTATCTATTTAAATAGCGAAAAAGAGCCAGTAAAGGAAACGATTCGACCTGCGCAAACGGTGCAGTGGAATGCACCTTGTGCCATTGATCACTGCTCGGTTGTACATCGTGCATCCATTTTAACAAAGATTCGTGCTGAGTTTGGATCCTACTGGGACGAGAGTCCGCATTTTTATCGAATAGGAGATGCCCGGTTCTTTTTTAGATTAAATCACTTTTATCCGTTCTACCCTTTTGATGAGGTATTGGATACAAACTACATCACAGAACAGTCTATTCATTATCAGTTGGCAGAAGAAGAGAAAAGCGATTTTATTCAAGCACTTCCTCCGCAGTCTACCTGCAGGGAGCTCCGCCATATATTAAAACAAAGACATGGGAGGTGACCTTAAGTGTCGCATTATATTCATCATTATTGGCAAGTGTACTTTGAGTATGTGAATCTGATGAAAGACTTATCCTATCGCCACATACCCCTTGGGTTAATCAGTAATTTTTATCAATACATCAGTCCTGAAGTGAGGGAACGTATGGAAGATGAGGCGTTTGGTGAAGAGCTGACAACGACTTGTCCAAAGCCGCAAGACATTCAGCCCTTTTTTGATCAGCATAAACAGCAAATCAAGCGTACCCCTTATCGTCCGAGTCATGGAAAGGTGCTGCTTCACTTTGAACACCTGCGTTTTACTGAACAAAATTACACGCGGTTTCATCCGAACCAAACAGTGGTGCTTGCACGCTGGAAGAAGGCTGATTATTTCGGGTTACCGGTGATCAGCAAGCCGGAATTAGCCGGAGAGGTTAATAAAGAAGCCCATGTTGAATATATTGAAAAAGCAAATGCTCTATTGAAACCTTACGCCCAGCATCCTGTCTTTGGCAATGTCTTTTTTAGAGAAAAGCTTCGGAAGGACATTGTGCACTTTATTGATGTGATTGACCAAATAGAAACGCTATTTGAGATGCAGCCGATCACAGCTGTCGTTGTTGGTACGACGGAGGACGCCTACAGCCGTGTGCTCGCCTTGCAAACTGTGAAACGCCATCTCACAAGTATTTGTCTTCAGCACGGTGCGCTCATGGGAGACGAAGCCTTTTTGCCGATTTTCACCACCTGCCACGGGGTGTTTGGAAAATATGAAAAGGACTGGTATGTAGATAAAGGCTGTCAGCCTGAGCAGGTGGAGATCACAGGTCACCCGAGATTTGATTTGGTGCAGGAGCGAACACCGCTTCAACAGGAAATGGTCTTTCGTAAATTGAACTTCAATCCTGCCAAAAAGACTGTGCTCGTGGCGACACAGCCGTTTTCAGAAGCCTTTTACGGTGATGTTCTTAAAACAATTGCAAAACGGAAAGATATTCAGCTGATTATGAAGCCGCATCCGTGGGAAATCGCTCGAAATCGTTTAAATGACTATACAGCGATTGAGCGTGCGGGGAACCATGTGAGATTAATTAAAAAAGAGATCGACTTGTATGACCTCCTGCCGTATATGGATATGGTCATTACGCTCACATCAACAGTTGGTCTGGAAGCAATGCTCTTTAAAAAGAGTGTACTGATTGGAAAAATGACAGAAGGCAGAAGATACCCTTATTACGAGTCGCTTGGCAGCTGCCACATGGAAAACCCTATTGAGCTGGCCGAGAAAGCGATCCGTATTTTATCGGATGAACAAGAAATGAAGCTGGCGAAACAGCAAGGGGCTCGTTTCATTCAAGAACATTATCCGCATGCACAATCGACCGATGTTCTGCTTTCTCTGCTCAAAACAAAAACAGGCGTGGATTTTCAGAGATGAAGATAGGGGTGTGCAAGCGATATGGGACAAAAGAGAGCACAATTTCTTCCTTATGCACTGCCTTTTATTGAACAGGAAGAAATTGATGAAGTCATTGGAACATTAAAGTCCGGCTGGTTGTCCACCGGACCAAAAGTGAGACAGTTTGAAGAAGAGTTTAGGCAGCTGACTGGAGTGAAGCACGCGATAGCAGTTAATTCATGTACAGCTGCTCTATTTTTAGCGTTAAAGGCGAGAGGTATTGGAGCTGGTGATGAGGTCATCACAACGCCTCTGACGTTCTGCGCAACAGCCAATACAATCATCCATACGGGGGCAGCCCCTATTTTCGTGGATATTGATCCGGCGACACTCAATCTAGATGCGGAGAAATTAGAAGCGGCCATCACACCACATACAAAAGCGGTTGTCCCTGTACATTTTGCTGGTCAATCGTGTGATATGGACCGAATTTTAGCGATTGCCAAAAAGTATGATTTGTTCGTGCTGGAGGATGCCGCTCATGCCCTTTATACGACCTATCACGATCAACCGATTGGATCAATTGGTGATGCGACCGCTTTTAGCTTTTATGCAACGAAAAACATAGCGACTGGTGAAGGCGGCATGCTGACGACAAATGATGATGCACTTGCAGCTAGAATCAGAAGGCTGGCGCTCCATGGCATGAGTAAGGGAGCGTGGAATCGTTATGGAGAAAAGGGAACATGGTATTACGAGGTCGAGGAACCGGGCTATAAAATGAACATGTTTGACGTGCAAGCATCGTTAGGGCTCGTTCAGCTAAGCCGATTGAAGGAGATGCAGACACGCAGAGAACAGATTGCGAAGACATACAATCAGGCATTTCAACATGAAGCTGGTCTCATCTTGCCGCCTGTACATGATGAGGGAAGACATGCGTGGCATTTATATGTGCTACAAGTTGATCCAAAAGAAGCATTGATCACACGCGATGACATGATTGATCAGCTGCAAAAGGAATATAAAATCGGAACGAGTGTTCATTTTATTCCCGTTCACTTGCATCCATATTATGAGAAGACCTACAACTATTCACCAGAGGATTTCCCTGAGGCACTCACTTATTACAAACGAACGCTCTCGCTTCCGCTCTATCCAAGTATGACAGATGAAGATGTGCAGGATGTCATCACGGCAGTCGTGTCTATTTTAAAAGACAAGAAGGCCTCTTCATGAAAGTCGTTCATGCAATAGACGATCAGGTGCTCGCATCTTGGCTGCAAACATATGGTCATGAATCGGAACGCATGGCAGGATTCAAGCAGTTTGCTCTTGTCAGCGGCGCTAAGCTCAAAGCAGTGCTGTTATACGAATGGTCCAAATGGGAGAGCGGCATTTTTGACAAGCATATTTTTCATGTGAAGTTTGTGGAAGCTGAATCAGCGCTGCTCTTTAAAGAATTGATGGAGAGATTCATCAATTGGATGAGAACAGAAAAATGTGATTTTTTCTTTTTACGGCTTGAGGCGGCTGATCTTGAAAAAAACCGCATTGTTCAAAAACTATCACATGTGTATTATGTCGGTGGTCTGACTAGGCTTGAGGCACCGCCTGCCCTCATGGAGATGCCATTATCAGATCAAGATGTGGTGATGGGTGTGCCAGATAAGAAGGATTACGATGAGGCGGTCTTACTAGGTGATCAGGCTTTTGTGAAAAGCCGTTATGCCCTTGACCCATATTTAGACCAGCGTGTTGTTCAGCATTTTTATCAAGAATGGATGAGAAACAACCTACTTGGACGCGCAGATATCAACCTCGTTGCCAAGGTGAATGATGAAGTGGTTGGTTTGATTCAAGGTATGACAAAGGGGCATGAGATGGGGCTTGAGCTTTTTGCGATTAGACCGGATGTTCAAGGAAAAGGGATCGGAAAAAAGCTGTTTATTGAGATGATGAAAGTGTCTCATGACAGAGGGCATCACTTCATTTCTGCGGGGACACAGCTTCATAATACGACAGCCATCCAGCTGTACGAAAAGATGGGGTTTAGGACAACAAATGCCTTTTTGTATTACCATGTGTGGCCGAAAAAAGGAGAGAGGTAAGATGGCGCATTTCTATATCGGAGATCGCAAAGTGGGTGATGGTGCGCCTGTCTTTATCATTGCAGAGGCAGGCATTAACCATGATGGCAAGCTGGATCAGGCACTTGCTTTAATTGATGTGGCAAAAGAAGCAGGGGCTGATGCGGTGAAGTTTCAAATGTTTCAAGCGGATCGGATGTATCAAAAGGAACCGGGGTTATACGAAACGGCCAAAGGAGAAGAAGTGTCTATTTTTTCTTTAGTGGAACAAATGGAGCTGCCGCCAGAATGGCTGCCTGTCTTATTGACACGTTGTAAGGAAAAAGGACTGATGTTTTTAAGCACCGTGTGTGACGAAGAATCGGCTGATTTATTGAATCAAACGAATCCGCCTGCTTTTAAACTGGCATCCTATGAAATCAACCATTTGCCTCTTTTGCGTCATACGGCTTCTTTTCAAAAGCCGATCATTTTTTCAACAGCTGGAGCCACCATTGCAGATGTTCATGAAGCATACGAAACGATTACGAGCCAGCAAAATAAGCAAGTCGCCATCATGCATTGTGTGGCAAAGTATCCAGCGCCTAGAGCATATACGAACCTGCGGGTGATTCAAACCTTAAGATCCGCTTTCCCTGAAGCAGTCATTGGCTTCTCAGATCATAGTGAACACCCGACGGAAGCGCCAGTAGCCGCTGTGAAGCTCGGGGCAGCAATGATTGAAAAACATTTTACAATAGATAAAACATTACCCGGAGCGGATCATTCCTTTGCTCTTGATCCTGAAGAATTAAAGGAAATGGTTCAGCACATTCGAGCGGCAGAAAAGCAGCGGAATCAAGCAGAAATAGACGTTCATTCATTACCAGAGGAGCTTCTTGGCAGTTCTTATAAAACGACAACAGCCATTGAAGGACAGATTCGAGAATTTGCGTATCGAGGAATTTTTACGACAAAAGGCATTGCAAAGGGTGAGACCCTCACGTCAGAAAATGTAGCCGTGCTGCGCCCCGGACAAAAAAATCAGGGATTGCATCCGCGATATATGCCAATTTTACTTGGCACAAAGGCTGTGAGAGACATCCCAGCTCATACAGGCGTTTCGTGGAAAGACGTACTCACGCAGGAGTCTCATGATGATGCATGATGTGCTTTTTGTCATTCAGGCTAGGATGGGGTCAACAAGACTGCCCAAAAAAGTGATGAAACCGATCGGCGGCATGGCGCTGATTGATTTGATTGTGGAGCGGGTGAAGCAATCAGATGATTACCATCACAACATGCAAAACCTTATGATTGCCACAACGGTCGAGCCAGAGGATGACTATTTGGCTCAATACTGTATGTCAAAGGGTTATAAGGTGTTTCGAGGTAGTGAGGCAGATGTGCTTGAGCGGTTTGCGCAGATTGCTCGCCAATTTGAACCTAAAACGGTTGTGCGTTTAACGGGAGACAATCCATTTATAGATCCTTCGCTTTTGTCGAAAATGCTTGAAAAACATAGACAGGAAAAGGCTGATTACACATATACGAACGGAACACCACTCGGTATTTCCGGGGAAATGATTGAGGCATCTATTTTATGTGAAATCGACAAATTTCCCCTCACTTATTCAGAACGTGAGCATGTCACGCTGTATATTAGAAAGCATCCCGAGCAATTTCACCTTCAATTATTCACACCGCCCAAAGAACTTGCATATCCTGCTTATCGATTCACGATTGATACAGAAGAAGATTATGTGTTTGCTACCCGTTTATTAGAGAAAGCTGGTGGTTCTATTGCTGTGCCGACAGCTGAGCTCATTTCCATCTGTGAACAACATCCAGACATTGTTCGTTTGAATCAATCTGTGAGACAGAAGGATGCTGAATGAACAAAAAAATCATGATTGTTGTTTATGGTGGTTTTTTAAGAGGAATGGGTCATGTCGTCAGAATGAAACGTTTGGCAAAAGAACTGCTTCAGGAAGGGAACGACTTATATTTCTATACAAATGATCAGATTTGTGTAGAAATGCTTTCGCACCCAGTGTGGCACGTTCACATGGTGTATGAGTCGAATGCGCTTCTCCAGGTCCAACAAGACATCAAAAAGCTAAAGCCTGACCTTTTAGTCATAGATGTCCTTGATTGTGATCTTCAGTTTCTTCAAATGATCAAAGACTCCTGCGATAGTGCGAGGCTGGTCTTATTTGAGGAAAAAAGAGAGGAAGCCTGTCAACTTGCAGACACGGTCATAAACGGCATTTATGGCGGTCTGGACGGGAAGCACGAGCAGCTTAATGGCACGGCTTATTATCATGGAACGCCCTATTTATTGTTAGATCACGAGTTTAAACGATTCAAAGACACATATGAGGTTCGGAAAGAATGTAAAAAGGTGGTTATCAGCCTTGGCGGCAGTGATCCGTGCGGCCTGTTATCAAAGGCTGTATCGGCGCTTCTTCAAACAAATCACCTAGACATTTTAGCGGTCGCAGGAAAAGCCTCTCACATCAAAGAGCAAGTAGAGGCGGAACATATCCAATTCATTCAACATACAGATCAACTACCGGTTCTTTTATCAGAAGCTGATGTGGCTATCGTAGCAGGCGGTATGACGTTATATGAGGTAATTTGTATCGGGGTGCCCAGCATTGTCCTATCGCAAGTAGACCACCAAGCAGTGACAGCGAGCATGTTTGCGCAAAAGGGCGCTTGTTTTCACCTTGGATTAGGTGACCTTGTGGAAGAAAAAGACCTGTTGCAAGCTGTTCAAAAACTGTCTGACAGCTATTTTCTCCGCAGAAGCATTCATCTTAATGGACGTTCACTCATTGATGGAAAAGGAATCGAACGAGTGAAAAACATTCTTATACACCTCATGAATTCACACCAAAAAGAACATAAGGATGTGTAGATGTGAAGGGAGTTATTTTAGCAGGAGGAAAGGGATCACGGCTGGCACCATTAACGAAGATTTTCAACAAACACTTGCTGCCAGTTGGTCCATACCCGATGATTTATTGGTCATTATTCAAACTGAAAGAAGCAGGAATTGTAGATGTGATGCTGATTTCACAGGAAGAACAAATTCCGCTGTTTCAAAAGTTACTGGAAGATGATCGTGAACTTGGGATGAACATTGTGTATCAAGTACAGCCAGAAGCGTCTGGTATTTCCGATGGTTTATCCTATGCAAAGTCCTTTGCTCAAGGGGAAAAATTTGTGCTGATGCTTGGTGATAATGTATTTGAAGATTCATTACGCCCTTTTGTCGACGCCTTTAGGCAACAAGAAAGCGGAGCCAAGGTTTTATTGAAAGAGGTGGCAGATCCAAAACGGTTTGGCATTGCAGAAATTGATCCTGCTCATCACCGAATTTTATCAATTGAAGAAAAGCCAGAGCATCCGACGTCATCTTACTGCGTCACGGGCATCTATTTTTATGATCAAGACGTCTTTCAATATATCGAGGAAATCTCGCCGTCAGATCGAGGTGAACTAGAGATTACTGATGTGAATAATCTCTACATCTCAAATAGCCAGCTGACCTATGATATGTTAAAAGGGTGGTGGATTGATGCAGGAACTCATGAATCTCTCCACGAAGCATCAACAAAAATGTTTGAAACGATGAAGGAAAAAGAGGGATACGAATGACGAAGTCTTATTTAATTACAGGTGGAGCAGGGTTTATTGGACTGAATTTTGTGAAGCTGCTGCTTCAAGAATCCGATGTCCGGCTGACCGTATTTGATAAATTAACATATGCCAGTCATCCAGAGGAGATGGAATATTTATCAAAGCTGCCTCATGTCCGTTTTGTCCAAGGAGATATCACGCTACAAGACGAACTAGATCAAGTATTTGATGAAGCCTATGATGCCATCATTCATTTCGCAGCAGAATCACATGTCGATCGCAGTATTGAGTCAGCAGAACCCTTTATCCAAACAAATGTCCTTGGTACCTATCGTATGCTTGAAGCGGTCTTAAAGGGAAAGGCGAATAAACTCATTCATATTTCCACAGATGAAGTATATGGAGATTTGGAGCCGGATGATCCTGCTTTCACAGAACAAACACCACTCTCACCGAATAATCCTTATTCAGCAAGCAAGGCAAGTTCAGACCTGCTTGTGAAATCTTATATCCACACCCACCAATTACCCGCCATGATCACAAGATGCAGCAACAACTACGGACCTTATCAGCATGAAGAAAAATTAATCCCAACCATTATTAGAAAAGCGGTCAATGGTGAAAAGATTCCGATTTACGGAGACGGCCAGCAGATTCGCGATTGGCTCTATGTAGAGGATCATGCGAGAGCCGTAAAACAAGTAGTAGAAAACGGAACAGCCGGTCAGGTGTACAATATTGGCGGAGGCAACGAGAAAACAAATCTTGATTTAACCAAAACCATTCTCACACATCTAGGCATCTCTCATGACCAAATCGAGTTTATTCAAGACCGGAAAGGGCATGACAGGCGGTATGCCATTGATGCCAGTAAGCTAAAAGAAGAGCTCGGCTGGATGCAGGCAACTTCATTCGAAAAAGGTATCGAAAAAACGATCGATTGGTATCGTGCCAAATATGATCAAAGTGAAGAAGGGTGACCGATGAAAGTTTTAATCACCGGTGCAGGCGGCCAATTAGGGAAAGAATTGACGAAACAGCTGAAAGAAAAAGACATCACCGTCATTGCTTTAACAAGGAGTATGCTGAATATCGCAGATCAACAGGCAGTCAGACATGCAATGAGACATTTCCGACCGGATATTGTTGTCAGTGCGGCTGCTTATACGTCTGTGGATCAATGCGAAATAGAAACGGAAAAAGCCTATCTTGTGAATGGGATTGGCGCCTACTATACAGCGCTTGAGGCTAAGAACGTAGGGGCTGATGTGTTACATGTCAGCACAGATTATGTATTTGATGGGCAAGCGGATACCCCTTATCAAATCGACGCACAAGCAGATCCACAAACCATTTATGGAAAGAGTAAAAAACTTGGAGAAGAATTGATTCATCTTGTGTCAGATGAAGTGAAGATCATTCGGACATCGTGGCTCTATGGACATGAGGGACATAATTTTGTGAATACCATTCTTCGACTGGCTGAAACGAAGGATCATTTGCGCATCGTCAATGATCAGTTAGGGTCTCCTACTTATACAAAGGATGCCGCAGAAGCTTTGATTCACTTGTTTGACCAGAAAGCAGGTATTTATCATGTCAGTAACCGAGCAAGCTGTTCATGGTTTGACTTTGCGACAGAAATTGTGGCAGCAAGCGGTCTGTCTACGACAATTGAACCCATTTCCACTGAAGAGTATGGTTTCCAAACACCTCGGCCCGCCTACTCTGTTTTAGATCTGCAAGCGATTGAAGCGACAGGCTGGAAGCCAAGACATTGGAAGGATGCACTTCACGAATACTTGCAGAAAGAAGGGAGATTCGAGCAGCATGATTGATGGTGTACAAACGAAAAAACTCATGAAACATTGTGATGATCGCGGCTTTTTCGCAGAGCTTATTCGAGATGACGAACCGATGCTGAAGCGCTTTGGGCAGGCGTCGTGGTCGAAAAGCTTTCCGGGCGTGATCAAAGCCTTTCATTATCATGAAAAACAAGACGATGTTTGGTTTTTCCCAGCAGGTCATGCACAGGTCGTTTTATACGATTTGAGAGAAGATTCTCCGACAAAGGATCAAACCGATGTGTATTATATGGGAGAAGATAATCCGATGCTGCTCCTCATCCCAAAGGGAGTTGCACATGGCTACCGCGTATTAGGGGAGACGCCGCTGCAGATTGTTTATTTTACAACAGAATCGTACGACCCAAAAAACCCAGATGAGAAGAGAATTGCGTGGAATGATGAGGCGATCGGATTTAACTGGGAAACGACATTTAAATAGAGAAGAGAGGCCTTTCGCAGGAGAAAGGTCTTTTTTTGTTGAAATACATTCTATATGTGTCATTTTATGTATATTGATGAAAAGGGATGTGGATGAGTTTGTCGAAAAGAATTGCATTTGTAACAGGGGCAAGTACAGGCATTGGAAAGGCAATCGCAATAAAACTTGCCGCTCAGAGCGATATGAAGGTGATCATCAACTCTAGAAATATGGCCTCACTTGAACAGACGAAACAGCACATTCAAGATATGACAGAAACAAAGGAACCGCTGTCTCTATTCTGTGGAGATATGTCTCTTGAAGCAGTGAGGTCGGAAGCCTTTGAACAAATAGAAAAGGAGTTTGGCAGACTCGATGTGCTGATCAATAACATTCCAGGAGGAAAGCCAGATACATTTGATTCATGTGAAACTGACCAGATGCTGGCTGCTTTCTCCCAAAAAGCCATCGCTTACGTCGATACAATGAAGCGTGCAGCCGCATTGATGAAAAGACATGAATATGGACGGATCATTCAAATTGTCGGGAACCTGTGGAAGGAACCTGGTGAACAAATGTTTACGAATAGTATGATGAATGCAGCGATTATTAATGCCAGTAAAAATGCAGCCACACAGCTTGCGTCGTCTAGAATTACGGTAAATTGTTTAAATCCAGGTTTTATTGCAACCGATCGGTATGAACAATTTATCGGCAATATGATGACGAAGCAGGGAGTGTCACGAGAGCAGGCTGTACAAGCTGTCGCATCAGGTATCCCAATGCAAAGAGTGGGCTCAGCGAGTGAGATGGCGTCATTGGCAGCTTTTATGGCATCAGAGGAAGCTTCTTATATCACAGGTCAACAAATCTCCGTAGACGGTGGAACGATGAAAAGTATATAAACTGAAAAAAACCCGCTATAGGCGGGTTTTTTGATGAAATCGAATGGGGAGGATGGACAGGCGATCGATAAAGAGAGCAAGCTCCTCAATCGGGGCAACCATTGAAATGCGTACATGACGGCTTCCATTGGCTCCAAATACTCCTCCAGGCGTGACAACAACATCGGCATGTTCGAGTAAATAGTCAGCAAAGGCATGAGAATGTTCAAAGTCATCAGGAATCGGAGCCCATAAATAAAAGGCGCCGGGTGGACGTTCGATTGTCCAGCCAAGCTTTTTCGCCGCTTGCCGGATGAAGAAATTGATTCGTTCAAGGTATATCGCCTTTAATGATTGAATATGGCAGTCATCACTTTGCAAGGCAGCAGTCGCAGCGTGTTGAAATCCGCCATACATACTAACAAACACGTGGTCTTGGAAGGTGTTGATGGCTTGGATGATCTCCTCATTTCCAACAGCAAAAGCGACTCTCCATCCTGCCATATTAAATGTCTTTGATAGAGAATATAATTCGACTCCTACACTTTTCCCGAGAGGAGTATTCATGAAGCTCACGGGTGTTTGTTCATAATGAAATGAACCATAGGCAAAATCATGAATAACATACAGCTCGTGAGCGGCCGCAAAGGCAGCAGCCTCTTCAAAGAATGCCTCATTTGCAACAGCACCCGTGGGGTTATTCGGATAATTCAAGAACAGTACTTTTGCTTTTTTGACTATGTCAGGATCAATTGAGGAGAGATCTGGTAAATAGCCATTTTTCTCTTCAAGTTTGATACTGTATGGCTTGGCGTCCGCCATCAAAATGCCTGAATGATATTCAGGGTATCCTGGATCGGGAACGAGTGCGATATCTCCTGGATCAAGCAGACACTGACTCATGACATACAGCCCCGTTTTTCCGCCAGTGAAAAGAGCAATTTCCTTCTGCGGATCAATCTCAGCACCGAATTCCGATCTATAAAAATCTGCAATGGCTTGTTTGAAAAAGTCAAAGCCTCTAAAAGGGGCATATTGTTGAAATGGCAAAACACCCGCTGACTCCTGTAGGGCACTCACGATATGGGGAGGAGTTGGTAGATCAGGGTTTCCCTGACCTAGATTCATGATGTTTGCTCCGTTTTTTGTCTTTTGAGCTATTTTTTCAAAGACGGTGCCGAATTTCTGTTCAGGCAGCCGTTCAATCATTTTAGATGCTAACATTTTCACCACAGCAGCCTCTCTTTCTATCCCTTCACTAATTCATCCATTAACTGAATCGTTGCCTGTTTCTGAATGTTGCGGATGGACGCGGCAACATCTTGTGAGGATGATCCTTTTAATTCAAGAGATACGACTCCATTAAAAGCTTCAAATAAATCAAGATCCACCATAGTCCCTTTGGCAGGGAATGATTGACTGACAATCGCAGTATCTCCAACGAATGCTTCCTGCGGAATAGACACATGATCAATGGTGATATGTGTGGATTCAGGTGGTATGTGCCCACTCTCTTTAAAATGCTGAGGGTACAGGTGGCAGTCCGCTACATAAAATGTATGTCCAGAAAGCAGCTGTTTTGGCAGTACAGCCTTTTTACCATCAACTAATACATCAATCAATAGCTTGGCCATATCGACGCCAAAGACCTTTTTAATATTCGGAATCATATTCCAGCCAGCGAATCGAGCGGCTGATTCGATCAGTCCAGTTTCTCGATTTTTCATGAGTTTGATTTCTGTATGGGTTGCACAATGTTCAAGACCTAGCCCTTCATTTGCCTTCCTTGCTGCTTCAATGATGATTTGCTTGGCTTCATTGTCTAAGATCGTCGGAGTGATATGAGCCGTTTCTGTAAAGCCGATTTGAGGGGTTTTATCATGTATGACAAAAGGGAGATATTCGCCCTCTACGACCAGCCCTTCTACACTGACATAATCAGCATATCCATCATCTTCATACCAATCTTCGTAAGCACCCTCTAAATACGTTTCAGCGACAAACGGTGTTTCATACGTGACAGCGTCTGGGACTGGTATGGTTTCCAAATACGATTGTACTTGTAAAAACAGATCATCACTTCCAGCCTTGTCATGAAACAAGGTGACGCCAATAGAACTGGCTAAATATGTAGGCTTTAAAATGAGCGGTGTTCCGATAGACTCAATGGCTTTTTGGAAATCAGATAAAGTCGTGACAGGCTGAGTTTTCACCGCTTTGACGCCAGAGGCATTGAATGCAGCCCTCATTTGGCTTTTATCACGCGCCATTTCGGCTGCCTTGACACCGGCACCTCGTAGCCCAAGACGTTCAGCGGCCTTTGCCATCGGTGCAATGAATAATTCATTATTGGTCGTGATTGCATCTGCTTTGAAAAAGGAAGCTACTCGAATGAAGTCTTCCACAACTTCTTCTTCTGATTTTGGATAATCATCATGTGCCCAGTAAATAGAATCAGGGTGTTCAAAAGAAGGGTGTGTCTCAAAATAATCACGGTCTTTGATGACGGCAATGGAGTATTTTTCGATTAGCTCGGCATGTCCCTTTGTAATCGCAAAGGGTCTTGGGATATAAGAAACGATATGGTATGATGCCGCCACGCTTTCATAAAACATATGAGGCGGGCATCCTCCTAAGTCAGCAATGACAAGTACAGTTTTTTTACTCAATGAAAGCACTCCTTTTTATCTAGCGGTGTAACCACCATCTGCAGTGACGACACTTCCAGTCATATAGCTGGATAGGTCAGAGGCGAGAAACAGCATCACGCCAGCAATTTCTTCAGGTTTTCCAAGCCGTAGCATAGGATTCACCTTTGCTTTTTCCTTTTTGACGATCTCGAGACTTTCTGTGTGATTGTCTAAAAAGGACTTCTCGTTTAATGGTGTATCAATGATGCCAGGGGCAATACAATTCACCCTGATTTGATGAGCGGCATAGTCGATGGCCATTGATTTGGTGAGCTGAATGACACCGCCTTTTGTTGCGTTGTATGCAGGAATGTCAGGCCAACCCACAAGACCTCCGACAGATCCGGTATTGATAATACTTCCACTCTTCTTTTCAAGCATATGCGGCAATGTATGCTTACTCATGAGAAAGACGCCGGTCAGGTTGACCTGAAGAATACGATGCCAATCCTCCAGTGCCATCTCATGAATAGGTGAGACAATTTCGATGCCTGCATTGTTAATGAGGACATCAATGGCACCGAATCGGCTCAGCACGCTCTGAACGGTTTGGTGACAGTCAGACTCCTTCGTAATATCTGTTTTAAAAAATGCAAGGTGCTCATGCGGCAATGATTCAATGAGTTGGTTGCCGCTGCTTTCATTGATGTCAGCGACAGCTACTTTTGCTCCATGCTCGAGGAAGAGCTTGACAGCAGCAAGCCCAATCCCCGACGCACCTCCTGTAATAAGGACAACTTTTCCGTCTAACTTCATTTCTTCACCTTAGATGCTTTTGGTTTTAAGCGATTATAGCGGGGAGGGAAGAAGAGATTAATAGACTTTGAAGCTTCTGGCTTTGGATTGATGGCCCCGTGATCTTCCCGTGGGTCACAGAAATAGGTGGTGCCAAATTCCATCTTTTCTGTAAAGCCTTCGATTGTCATATCATACCCTCCGCTGATGCAAATACCGATTTGTTCATTTCTATGTTTATGAAAAGGCATTTCTCCACCGTTTCCAGGGATATTGGCAATCATCAGCTCCATCCAATCCTCCACAAAAAAAGTCACTTCCATGCCAGGGAGTAAATCCCGTGTTTTGAAAATGTCTAAGAAATAAGTGGGGGGAGCTGTATATTCTTCGTCATCCTTTAATCTCTTAATATCAATGGCGATCACTTCTTCATCTGTCAGATTTGAAGCGCCGTGAGGGACAAACGGTGGTGCGATATAGGCTGATTCTAATGGGGTGAGCAGTTGAGTCGATTGGCCGACAGTCATTTGAAGCTCGCCTTTTAATACAATGCCGATTTGTGCTTCGGGATGTTCGTGAGGTTCAATGATTGTGTGGGGAGGGACGTATGAAATTAACACTTCCGTACCGCCTCTTACAGTGGAATATTGGATAACGCCATTATCCCATTCTAATTTTTTCGCTTGAGGAAAATATCGTTCTTGCGTCTTTTGTTCAGTTTGCATCTTATATCTCTCCTTTTCCGAATATGGACCAACTCATGGGTATACTTTTAAACGTTCGAATGAAGATGAGGCCATATGTGGCTCTTGCCACCTCATTCGTTAAAGCAAAATCAAATTCGCCGTCCCTTACTTTCTGCGCGGCAGTACTTGTAGAATTAACAAGTTCAAATTCAGCATTTTGGTGAATGAAATATTGAATTAAATTGACAGGTGCAGGATGTGAGACAATTTTTAAATGGTGGAGCATTTGTTCATTGAATGGGAAATCAGGTCTGACAGCCAAACCATACATGGGCGTGTCACATCTGAAAATTTGTAAAAGCTGTAGATCTGGTCTCATGTAGAAGTGTTTGATGCCTTCATATGCGTGTGGAACGAGAGTAAATTGAAGTGGTTGAGAGAGAGTATGTTCAATGCAAGTTTCGAATGTGTCATAAAGGGATAGTTTCGTATGAGTGCCGAGTGTAGTGGTGGATTGAGAGATGAAATGTTTTGCTGCGTATTCACTGCTTGTCCCCTTAGGACCTAGTGTGTTGACTGTAAACATCTTGGGTGAAGGGCTAGGCTCTTCTTTGAAATGAAACACATCATTCTTTAGGATCATGTTTACCATCCAATCTTTTTCAAATTTTTACTAGATTATAAAATTTAAAATTGGCAATTGTCAACAAATTTTATAAAAAATGTAATATACAATGATATTAAAAATTGATCTAAAAAACTGCACATATCGAGATGTGCAGTGAAATGTGCTTACGTTTCAAGTGTAGTTGGCTGTTTTTTCTGTAAGGCACGTTCTCGTTTATAGCTGCCGAAGCTGATGATAAAACCAACAAGTGTGATCAATGCACAGACAAGACCTACCGTATGATATCCGAAATGGACATAAACGGGTCCCATCAGTGCGGAACCGAGCATAACAGCAAGGTTGGAGGCCAGGCTGTAAAAAGCCATCACTTTCCCGCGATGGGTTTGAGAGCAGTCGCTTAGAACGGTGCTTAGAAGCGTGACAGATAAGCTTTGCATTGCACCCCAAATAAATAGGGCGAAAATCAGCAACATCCACGAGAATGGCGCATAAGGAAGCAAGGCTAGAACAAGCGCAATTCCACCCAGCACGAAGACAAGGGAACGGGTTTTACCGAACCAGTCTGCTAATTTTCCAGTAAACATACTCATAGAAAAGCCGACGCCATAAGCCATAATAAGAAGTCCAGCTGTTGATTGTCCGCCATCAAACAGACTTTGCAAATAAGCACCTAAAAACGAGTACATGCCGTAAAATCCAAGCATATTGCAAAACGTCACAGTCAAATAGGCAGGCACACGATCAATTTTCAAAGCTCCCCATAAAGAGCCTGTTGTCTCTCTAGCTTGAGGTGCCTTCGGATCAGCTGCTCTGACTTGTTTTCTTGATTCAAGGATGACGAGCAGCAGGACAATGAGACTCATCATAGCGAAGATCCAAAACGTCCAGCGCCAGTTTAAACTCTGGCCGATAAAGGCGCCAATGGGCACACCAAGGACAAGAGAAAGAGACCAGCTCGATACAATGAGTCCCATCACTTTGCCGCGGTATTCGTATGGAACCCGGTCGCCCACAAGAGCATAGGCTGTTGGCACAAATACACCTGTCGCCAGCCCTGAAATAGCACGGCCTGCAAAAAACACTGCCAAATTTGGGGCAGCAGCACACATCACTGTTCCAATTAAAAAGAAGGACAGCCCAATTATCAAACACAGCTCTCTTGAATATCGGTCCCCTAAAGGAACGAGTAGCGGAGCTCCAACCAGCACAGCTAACCCATAAATGCTGATGGAAAGAGCGAGAACATCAAGAGAGTGCTGAAAGGAGTTTGATAAATCAGGCAGCAGTGGTGAAATCACCAGTTCCTCCGATCCCGCCGCAAAAACGCCAAGTGTGAGTGCAATGGCAAGTGTGATGGGAAATGTTTTAGAAGCCTGGCTGTCTAAAGATTCTTTCATCAAGTGATCCCTCCATACTTGCTTTTTCATTCAATTCCGTTAAAATAAATTCTACCATTATTTAGTTTTATTTTACATTTCGTATCATAAGTATCATCATAAAATACTTTTCAAATGGAACGATTTTGGGATAGGAGCGTAACGAATGAAAATCACCGATGTGGATGTGCATATTTTAAACGAATTGAGAGAAGATGCCCGCTTATCAATGAGGGAATTGTCCAAACGAGTGAATTTATCGGCGCCTGCGGTAGCAGAAAGAGTGCGAAAACTAGAGGATGCAGGGATTATCGAAGGGTATTCTGTTCAAGTCAATTATAAAAAGCTGGGTCTGATGATAGACTGTTTACTGGAAGTCACCGTATTAAATGGGGAGTATCAGCGTTTTGTGACATTTATGAACCAGCATCCACGTGCATTCTTTGCTTATCGAGTGGCAGGACAGTCCTGTTTTTTCATTAAGCTGTCTGTTTCTTCTCTTGAAGAAATTGAAGCGTTTATTCAAGATGTGTCTGGCTTTACAAAAACGGTCTCCCATATTGTCTTATCAGAGCATTCCTTTACCCATCCCATTCAGGAACGTGTGAAACAAATAGAAGAGCCAGAAATGACCGTGGTGAAATAGAAAAAGGACCTGCCCTCAGGTCCTTTTGATTCGTTTATCTGACTGATAGCTCATGATCGTAATGATCAATCCAATGAATGTCACACCTGCCGCAAAGAGCGGGACAAGCTGTAAATGTGTGATTTCAATAGCAAGACCGCCAAGCGCTGCACCGCCGGCATTTCCAATATTAAAGGCAGAATGACTGAGCGTTGATGCGAGTGTCGGGGCTTCATGTGCCATGTTCATCGTGCGGAATTGCAAGGTAGGAACGAGAATAAATGAAATAATTCCCCACACAAAAATCGTCAGCACGGCAGGCACTTTAAAGGCAGATGTATATGTGAATAACAACAGAACAGCCATCAGCAAGATCAATGTGATGATAATACTCGGCATCAGCTTCCAGTCGGCAAGCTTTCCGCCGACTAAATTCCCAATGGTGACCCCAAGCCCAAAGAGGACAAGAATGAGGGTGACCCCGTTTTCCTGAAAGCCAGTCACTTGCAGCAGGATCGGGCTGATATACGTAAAGGCGGTAAACACACCCGCAAAACCAAAAATCGTCATCGCAAAGGAGACGAGGACCTGCGGCTTTTTCAACACCGATATTTCATTTCGAATATCTAATACTTCTTCTTTCGATTGATTTGGTACTAAACTGATAATACCGATTAAGGAAATGAGACCAATGACGGCAATGACGAGAAATGACATGCGCCAGCCGAATTGATTTCCTATAAAGGTACCAAATGGCACACCCAGTACATTGGCTACTGTCAGTCCTGTAAACATGAAGCTGATCGCACTTGCGCTTCGCTCCTTAGGTACAAGCCGTGCAGCCATAATGGCGCCGACACCAAAGAAGGTACCATGAGCAAATGACGTTAAAATACGTGCAGCCATCAACAGACCATAAGAAGTCGATACAGCGGCGACAGCATTTCCCGCCACGAAAAGAATCATTAATAGGATGAGGAGACGTTTTCTCGACATTTTTCCAGTTGATAACGTTAAAATAGGGCCGCCAACTGCGACACCGAGTGCATATCCGGTAATCAGTTGACCTGAAGCAGAAATAGATACATGGAGATCATTTGCGACATTTGGCAAAAGACCCATGATCACAAATTCAGTCATGCCAATCGAAAACGCACCGAGCGTTAACGCAAAAATAGCGATGGGGAAGTTTTTCATGATGAGATCACCTTTCTAAACAAATACATAAAAAGGCTTCGGAGAGATCCGAAGCCTTAAGAGTTTATCATACATGGAAATAAGACGCTAGCTGCTCGTTTGCTAATCGGTTTCCAACAAAGAAGGAACCAAACTCGCCGTAACGTGCACTCACTTCATCAAATCGCATTTCGTAAACCAATTTTTTAAATTGAAGCACATCGTCAGCGAAAAGAGTGACGCCCCACTCATAATCATCAAAGCCAACAGAACCTGTAATGATCTGTTTTACTTTCCCAGCATAGCTTCTGCCAATTAAGCCATGGCTTCTCATAAGGGATTTACGTTCATCCATTGAAAGCATGTACCAGTTGTCATTGCCAGAACGTCTTTTATCCATTGGATAGAAACAGACATATTGAGAAGAAGGAAGCTCAGGATAGAGGCGCGCACGTACGTGCGGGTTCTCGTAAGGGTCTCCGCCATCTCCGCCTCCTGCTAAGTAGTTGCTGAGTTCAACAACTGACACGTAAGAATAAGCTGGAATCGTAAACTCGGCTAGTCGTGTCTTGTTGAATTCAAGTTCAATTTCACCTAGTTCTTCCATGGTCGGACGTAAAATCATGAGCATAATATCTGCTTTTTGGCCGACAATACTATAGATTGTTTGGCTTCCAGCCTGATGGTGCTCGGCTGTTTTCCATTTTTCTAATAGACCTGTGAACTCATGAATGATGGCTTGACGCTCATCGCTTGTCAGCAGCTTCCAAGCTGTCCAGTCGATCGTTCTAAAATCATGCAGCGCATACCAGCCATCTAGTGTTTGAGCTGCTTCATTTGTTGTATGTTGTTCGCTCATTTCTTTCACTCCTATTTACAGTTTTCCATCTGTTCCAACTATAACATAGTTTGTCCAAATGAAGATGTGATCAAAACTTGAACGACGAAAACGCTTTTCTAGAAATTGATTTAATTAGTTTGAAAAATAAGAATTTAAATTGTAAGCGCTATAATGTAAGTTGGTAGTTTGAATTTATGTAGAAGAAGAGTATGCTTAAAAGAGAACGCTTTTTTTGTAAAATCAAGGAGGGTATTGAAGTGGCAGATATTTTTTCAACAGTTCAGGAAAAGGTTGCAGGTAAAGGAGTTAAGATCGTTTTTCCTGAGGGAATGGACGAACGCATTCTAACAGCCGTTCAAAAACTAGCAGATGGCAAAGTATTGCAGCCAATTGTTGTAGGTAAGAAGGAAGAAGTAGAAGCAAAAGCAAAAGAATTAGGTCTTACACTTGATGGTGTTGACGTGTATGATCCTCATACATATGAAGGTTTTGACGATCTTGTACAAGCTTTCGTCGAAAGACGTAAAGGCAAAGCGACAGAAGAGCAAGCGAGAAAAGCATTACTGGATGAAAACTACTTCGGTACAATGCTTGTTTATAAAGGTCTTGCAGACGGCCTTGTAAGCGGAGCAGCACACTCAACTGCTGACACAGTGCGCCCAGCACTTCAAATCATTAAAACAAAAGAAGGCGTAAAGAAAACTTCTGGTGTCTTCATTATGGCTCGCGGCGAAGAGCAATATGTGTTTGCTGATTGTGCGATCAACATTGCACCAGACAGCCAAGATCTTGCTGAAATTGCGATCGAAAGTGCAAACACAGCAAAAATGTTTGACATCGAACCACGTGTAGCAATGCTTAGCTTCTCTACAAAAGGTTCAGCAAAATCAGACGAAACAGACAAAGTATCTGAAGCGGTTCGCATTGCAAAAGAAAAAGCACCTGAGCTTGTTCTTGATGGAGAGTTCCAATTCGATGCAGCTTTCGTTCCTTCAGTGGCAGCGAAAAAAGCACCAGATTCCGTCATCAAAGGCGATGCTAGCGTATTTGTTTTCCCTAGCCTTGAAGCTGGAAACATTGGCTACAAAATTGCCCAGCGCTTAGGTAACTTTGAAGCTGTAGGTCCAATCCTGCAAGGTCTAAATCAGCCAGTAAACGATCTTTCAAGAGGCTGTAATGCCGAAGACGTTTACAATCTTGCGCTGATTACAGCAGCTCAAGCACTATAAAATAGCATCTCGACTAGAGCAGTCAGTACGATAGATTCGTGCTGGCTGTTTTTTTATTTTGTCCAAATGTGTACAATAAAGAGTGAAAAGAAAACACGAATCGTAGATAAAGCCGATAGGATAGGCAGGTGCTATAATGGAGGATTTAATATATAAACTTCAGCATAAGGTCGCATTTTTAACCGATGCGCAGAGGAGAATTGCAGATTATATCGTACAAAATCCAATGGAAGTCGCTTTTTTAACTGTCGATAAATTGGCGTCAAAAGTCGGGACGAGTACAGCAACGATCATGCGATTCTCTGCTGCGATGGGGTATTCCGGTTTTTCTGAGTTCCAAAAAGAGCTTCAGTCAGCTATGAAGCATAAAGCCGACCCTCAAACGAGACTTGAAGCGAATCTCAAGCATTCAAATAAGAATAAGCTCCTGCATGACCATGTAGAACTGCAATTTCAAAATATCCAGTATGCGCTAGACAATATCACGGAAGAAACTTTTCAGCAGATTGTTGGGAAAATAGCCAGTGCACGCCACGTTTTGTGTACAAGTGTTCGAAGTGGAAGACCTGTTGGTGAGTATCTGTCACTCGGAATCAATCGGTTATTGGGGAATTGCCAATACATTGATGCAGACAAAAGCGACTGGGTGGATGATCTCGTTCATTTTCATTCTGATGATTTCATTATAGCGGTCAGCTATCCGCGGTATGCAAAACGCATGAAGGACTTGCTCGAAGTAGCGAAGTCTTATGGGGTGGAAGTGCTTTTAATCACAGACAGCTACAGCTCTCCATTAACCAAATATGCACAATATGTATTACCATGTTCCTCAGCAAGTGTAGGCTCTCATAACTCTGTCGTATCTGCTATCTTTATCGTCGATTACATTTTAAGTGCCTTAGCGATGAATGATCCTGAAAGAACAAAACCACGTTTAGATCAAATCAATCATATGTTAACGAAAATGAGTTACCACACAACACATTAGTCGTGTGGAACTCATTTTTTTATTTTTTGAAAGCGCTTTACTAATTGAAAATGAGGTGGTATGATCATAGCACGAAAGTAATAAATATTACTTTAATAAAAATAAGTGTAATGAATATAACTCAAAGGGGATGATGGAAACAATGAGTACTGTTCATTTCGTGTCAAATGATCTTATCGCTAGGGCAAAAAAGCTTAACTCGACCTTGCTGTCAGACGTAATGGGATGCACCGGCGCGATGGATCATCAGATCAAACCAGTTGCGAAAGGCATGAATGTAGTCGGCACAGCTTTTACTGTTAGCTTACGGCCAGGGGATAATTTATTTCTTCATCAAGCGATCTACTCTGCTAAAGAAGGAGATGTACTGATTGTGGATGGGAAAGACCATAAGGGTCATGCCTATTTAGGGGAATTGATGGCACATTCAGCAAAGGCTGTAGGAATAGAAGGAATCGTGATTGACGGGCTTGTTCGCGACAAACTCTCTTTAGAGGAGCTGGCTTTTCCAATCTACAGTAAGGGATTTATGCCAAACGGACCTTTTAAAGATGGTCCTGGGGAATTGAATCAAACCATCTCGTGCGGCGGTGTCAAAGTAGCCCCAGGTGATCTAGTCATTGCTGACGATGATGGAGTCGTCATCGTTCCAAAGGAAAAGGCGGAACACCTGCTGACACTAGCGGAAGAGAAACAAGCGTATGAACATCAGAGATTAAAAACGATTCAACAGTATGTGGACGAAGGAAAGCAAGACATCAGTCTCTTAGCACCGGCATGGCTGGAAGGCAGAATGAGAAAATTTCAAGGATAGGGGAATCGGTGATGAAAATAGGCTTTATCGGATATGGTGAAGCAGCATATGAGCTGTCAACGGGATTGAAAACAGAAGGATTAAATCAATTTTATGCGTATGATGTCCTATTACAAAGTGAGAAATTAGCTGGCTCATTGAAAGAAAAAGCATCGCAAACAGGCGTTCAATTAACGAGCAGTATTAGCGAAGTCATTGAGAAATCTGATCTTGTGATTGCAGCTGTGCCAGCGAATAAAACCTTAGAAGTGGCACAATCCGTATCGGGAAGTTTGAAAAAGAATCAATTATATGTAGATGTATCGGCATCAACACCAGACATCAAAAAACAAGTAGCAAACGAAATTGAAAAGCAAGAAGCGCTATTTGTAGATGCCGCCATGCTAGGGCCTCTTCCAATCAACAAACACAAGGTTCCGATCACGGCAAGCGGCAGTGGAGTTGACCAATTCATGAAAGTGATGAATGCTTATGGCATGAATATCAAAAAAATTAGTGACCAGCCAGGAGATGCTTCGGCACTAAAGCTAATCAGAAGCATTTATATGAAGGGGATTGTCGGTCTCTTGATTGAATTTTTGGAAATTTCCAAAAAATATAATGTGGAACATCAAGTGATTTCTTCACTAAGCGATACAATCGATAGCAAAAGTTTTGAAGAGACCATGAACCGTCTTGTGACAGGGAGTGCATTGCATGCAAAAAGACGGGCGGTTGAGCTGCTTGGCTCTATTGAAATGCTAGATGAAGCAGAGATTGATGCCAGCATGTCTCGGGCAGCACAACAGAAGCTTGAGAGATTAGCAGACTTTCACTTTGCTGAACGATTTGACGGGGTAAAACCTGCTAGCTGGGAAGAAGTCATTGACGTGATGCAGCAAGGGGAATAAATTGTAAGCGTTTTATTTAATAAAGGGGAGGCGAAGAAACGATATGGGTTTTATTGCGTTGATTGTGTTCATAGCTGTCATCATTATATGGAATGTTATGGTGAAACGGAATATGGGAGAAGCCATGCTACTAGGCTTTATTGCAACCACATTATTTGGCGGATTGGATGCGTTAAGACTTTTCTGGGATGGTTTAATCTTTGCATCCACATATGAGGTGCTTTATGCAGCTGTCGCATTTGTATTCATGGCCTATTTAATCGAAAAGTTGGAATTAATTCATGCACTCTTACGAATCCTAAATTCGGTTGTAGGCAAACTTCCTGGTGGAGCGGCTTATATGAGTACGTTAGGTTCAGCAGTGTTAGGCGCTCTTTCAGGTTCAAATTCTGCAAACACAGCTGCGACTGGCTCTATCACCGCCTCTTGGATGATTAAATCCGGGTGGAGCCGGACCCATACGGCCACGATTCTAGCAGGGAATGGCGGACTTGGAGCGGCACTGCCTCCGAACTCTTCCATGTTTATCATGCTTGGGTTTGCCCCGGTTGCGGCCCTTGTATCTGAGGGAGATTTATATATTGCTCTTCTAATAGGAGGACTGTATCAAGTCGTATACCGATTTATTTTGGTGTATCTTCTGGTGAAAAAGAATAAAATTCAGGCCATGCCGCCAGATGATATTCTTCCTTTCTGGGAAGCAGTAAAACAAGGGTGGAAGTCGATCTTTATTTTTTTCGGTGCCTTGATTCCTATCATGATCACCATTGGTCCGTTTGCAAGCTACTTAAAAAGTAATCCAAACATCGGACCGGAGGCAATGGATCAAATTTCTTTAATTACGTGGATTCCGATTCTCATGATATTAATTAGTCTAACAATTAGAAGAAAAAAGGCGTCTGCACTTGATTGGTCTCAGTTTTTCAAGTCGGCTATTCCTAAGTTTACAACGATCGGAGCCTTGATGCTGTTTGCAGTGGCTGCTAGTCAAGTACTTGCAGAATTAGGGCTCGCAGATGATTTGACGCAAATCACATCAGTACTTGCCATTCCGAAATGGCTCATGGTGCTCATTGTGGGTGTTCTTGTCACACTGGTGGCTGGCCCTCTATCTTCAACAGCGACATTAACAGCAGTTGGGCTTGTCTCATTTTCAGCTTTAATCTCAGTTGGAGTGGACCCAGTTGTGGCTGTAGTTGCCATTCTTGCTTTTTCATCAACTGAAGGCGCTTCCCCGCCTGCATCAGGATCCATATTTATCGCTTCTGGTCTTGCAGGGGCCAGACCAGAAAAAACCTTTATCCCACTGATCCTCTATTATATGCTTCCGATCGTTGGCATTGGCTGGCTCATTGGAATGGAGATACTTCCCGTATAGAAAGGAGAAACAGATGAGAGTATTGATGGAATTCTTATTTAAAGTGCTGCTTGTCCTATTCCTAACGTCAGGAACGTTGTTGGTATTCGGTCAAATACTAGGAATTCTCTTGCAAAAGGGAGATATGATCATTGCAAGTACGAACCTATTTAAAAACCCAACACTGGTGTTAAGTGCCTTTTTTAGCCTTGTCGGGTTTTCACTCCATTATATCCCTGAGAAGAAAGACACCTCATTTAGCGATCATCCATCAGCATCAGCAGGTGATTCGCTCAAATAAGCATGAAAAGCTGGATTCAGTTGATGAATTCAGCTTTTTTGTGCGTGTGAATTAGGTATAAAAACCCAATACATACGATTCATTTTTTAGTGAATTCGTTTTCAATCATATGCCTCTTGTGCTAGTAAATGGTAACATAACGGAGGACTATTTGAGGAATAGAGGTGTTTGACGATGTCTGGAGCTATCATCGGTTATACAACAGCCTTGTATTCGTTAAAGGCAGACATATCCATAAAAAAAGAACAAATCACAGAACTGAGCATGAGTCGAAAAGAAATAAAAGAAGCAAAGTCTGCTCTGGCAGATGCTACCAAGAAAATGACTCATCCAGATCTGACATCACATACATGGTTTGGCCATCTCGCAGATACGTTTGATGACATTCGAGACGAGATGGCATCCGCCAGTCAAGAGATAAAAAGTATACAGCTGACCAATCTAGTGAACCGAATTGATGAGAAAATCAGCGACTTAAAATCAGAGATCCATTCATTAGAACATGAAATTCATTCGGTTGAAAGAAAAATAGAGAAAGAAAAGCAGAAACAACTGGAAGAAAAAAGAGGGTAGTCACATGAGCAGAGAAATTAAAATAGATGCCAGTCAGGTCAAACGAGTATTGCAGCATGCAAAACAATCAGGCGCTCAAATGAATGCAACACTTCCAACAACCATCAAAGGAAGAAATCAGCTCCTGACGGCAGTCACATTAGAAAAAATCAATCAGCAGCTGAACGAATTAAGTACATCCTATATAGACATTCTTCAGAAACAACTTGTACAAACAGAACAAGCGGTGAACACCATGATCGAAACGGACAAGGCGCTTGCTTCCAGCAGTAAAAGAAAATAAAGGAGAACGCAATGAAAACCCTTGATGCTTTTGCGCTAATAAACGGAATTGACCAAACGCTGAATACATTGAAGCAGCAATCAGAACAGATTAGCTCCATAGAAAAACAAATCCAACAGATCATCTCACTTGATGGCGCACTAAAGGGAGAGGCAGGACAAGCCATCCGCTCCTTTTATACAGAATGCCATATTCCCTTCCTGCAATTCTTTCAGGTTGTCATTGAGGAATACAGTTCTGCGCTCAAACAAACAAAACAGGCACTTCATGCCCTTGAATCAAATCAACACGGTTTTATTTCACAAACATTCATCGAACACGAACTTGATTCAGGTTTAAAAAAAGCAGAGCGAGCGATTTCTGACATTGTTTCAGATGTGAGCCAGGCGATCGGCAGGGTCAGTCATATCGTTCACTTGCCTCATGTAGACGAGTCTGCTTTTCAACAGAGCTATCAAAAAGCGTGGCTTGAGACATCCAGAACCATTGGACTGCTCCATGCCTTTGACAGAGAACAAACAAGTGCTATGAATGAAACAACAAGTGCATTGCAAACAATGAAGCAATACATCAACACGTTAAGCACCATGTTCACCGGTCCAAAAATCGACATCACGAGCTATCAAAAAGGGTCTATTTTCAAAAATGGAAAAGAAGAAAAAATAAGCAGCACGATCAGCGGATTGAATGACAAAATAGACAACATGAAAGAAAACCCGATGATGATCATGTTGAAGAAATTGAATGAGAAAGAACAGGCGAATGTGGATACGGTGGTTCGAGAAATGTCGTCTAGTAAAATTAATCAAACCACCGTAACCTTAAATGGAAAAGTATACAAGTTAAATGAGTACAAAAAGATTAACTTCGAAAATGCAAAGACGGTTGAAGTCATGAGAGATGGAATGCTGTATCGGTTACGGATATCAGAAAAAAACAAAGTAACGATTGAGAGCGTTAAACCGATTTCTGATGTGAAAACAGGCGATCAACTCCAAAATATTTTAAATGCAGCAGTTGAATTTACAGGAATAAACGACGCGATTCGGGTTATTACAGGAAGAGATCCAATAACAGGTGATAAAGTCGCAGGTATGGATCGTTTGGTATCAGGGGTGTACATGGTTCCAAGCGCTAACATTGTTAAAGTGGGGAAATATGTTTTTAAGATTATTAAAGGGGAGAAGGTAGCTAAGAGGGTTGAGAAGAGTGCAAAGGGTATTGGAAGAGGAGAACAAATATTAGATAAAGTTAAAACCTATGAACAAGCCAGAAATAAGACAGTAGACTTAGTTGGAGACCTAGGACCCAATGCACAACCATATACAGGTACGCTTAAGTCGAGTGCTGGGTATGGTAAAGTTGTCGGTAGGCAGTCTGCTGACGGAAAAGTAAGATGGAGATTAGATTATGATCCTAATAAGGGACCACATATAAATATTGAAGATTTTCGTAATGGCAAAGGAGCTAATGCAAAGAAAATCGCTATACCATTTGAAGGTAACGAAGGTACTTTTAAATCTTTATTAAAACATCTGAATAGATAAGGAGATTTTATATGAGTTTATTTGAAGAATGTATTGAGGCACTTGGTGAGAATGTACACGTTTTATATGATAATAGTAGGGAGAAAATATTAAGCCATTTTGAAAGTTCATTTCCATTTTCTGATTGGGGGCAAATTGAATGGAAAAATTTATCTTCTTATGCTGAAGTGAATACGTTTGATGAGATACAATCCTTTTTAAATCAAAAAATGGATGAGTATAATGATGTTGTTTATATCATTTGGGATGAAGGGACGTTACCAATTATTCAATCTACTTTAGATAAAGTTTTTGAAGCTATAGATGATGTTACTGCAGTCAGTTTTGATACATGGATTTTTTCACCATCTTCTGGTTATGTTATTGAAATATTTCATGATGGTGAAGTGAAAGTAGGATTAAAGTAGGGATGTAATAGAATGATGAATAATGATTGGATAACTGTTCAGGAAGTTGAAGATGATACTCAAATATGGGCCGGAACCGTAGTTAGAGTTTTTACGGAGGAATTAAATAAGGATAACCTAGAAGGTAATTTCTATGATTACATCGTTTCTTTTATTTATGATAACAATGAATATTTACAATTAACCTGTCTTACTCAAGGTGAGGGTGGAAATATTGTTTGTGTATTGCAAACAGAACCAGATTCTAATTATTCATTAGGTAAGGAATTAAAAAGAATGATGGATGATGGTACAAACTCTGTTTTTGTGAAATTTTCACCTGAATGTATCGTTAACTGAACCTCTAATAGGAGTGGGAAAGACCAGGTTCTTTTCGAAAAAAATGAGAATAAGTGATAGAAAAGGTGACCGTATTGAAAATAAAAAAAATAAACTGGATTTCACAAGAAGCCTCAGAAGCTGAAGTGATTGTAACAGATGGCGAACTGGAAATAATGTGTTTTGCTCAACCATTAAATTACCTTGAAGAAAATGAACTATTAGAACCTATTTATTGTTTAGACGTGTCAGACTTAGTGAAAGCTGAATTGTCAGAGTATAGAATTGAAAAATTAGATGATAATTTCAGTTATAGTTTTTTAGGACAATTAATTGATAAGCGTGATGAAAAAGTGAAGGTAGGCGGACTTTTATTAGAATTAGATTACAATATACCGGGAGATATAAATGAAGGCGATTTTATAAGTTTTAATTGTCAACGGTTAGATATTTATTAGTATGAGCCAAAGTCTTAAGGAGCATTAAATGCACAAAAAACAAGAACTAACAAAACAAATCCAAACGGTCATCAACATCCTAGAAAAAGAATATTCGCAAGAGATCAATCAAGGTGTACTTGAATTAATATATAGAAGATACAAGAATGCCCAAAGAATCATGCAAGCCAATGATGATCTCCAAAAAGTCTTTATCATTGGCGGAGTTAGGGCTTACTTGGATAGTCATAATGATTATCTAAATCCATTTTTAGATGAATTACATAAAGCGGAAAGTCTACTAAAAGAATTGTTGTATTGATTATATAGTGATATGTAGAAGTCTTTTTATTAAAAAGCGATACAAAAACACAGAAAGGAATTCGTATGAATCAGAAAAAACACATCAACAAAAAAACAGTCAATTGGCTATTAAGCATCAGTGTTCTTCTCGTCATTGGGACAGCTTTTATGAGAGGGGTTTATGTCCCACATGCCGGTTCGGTTTATCGGGGTTTTCCCATTGATTGGCTAGTCCTGCATTCAAATTATGGTGTTGAATTTCTATTTTTTGGTTTTATACTCGATGTCATCATTTTCTATTTTCTATTAAAAGTGCTCCTGCGGGTGTATAAAAGAATTATGCCAAAATCAGCTGAATAAACGCTTGTACATCCTTTTAGGAGGCTTTCAAAATGATTCATTTTTCTCAGATTCCCAACCTGGTCATAAACAAACCAGCAAGTGATATACATATCAAAAAGGCAGAATCCCAGCTAAACATAGTGCTACCCCATGCTTATAAGACATTGCTGAAACAGACAAATGGATGTTCCGTCGAAGGCGATGTTCTTCTATACGGAACTGAGGACATAGTAGAACGCAATAAAACATGGGAAGTCCATCATTATGCAAGCGGCTATGTAGCCATTGGTGATGATGGCGGCGGGCGAGTATTTCTTATGCGGCAGGCAGAAGAGGAGAAAAAAGTGTGGATTGTCGATGCTGGTGTGATGGACCCTCAGCATGCGGAATTGGTGGCTGAAGACTTGTTAAGCTGGGTAAGTCACGGCTGTTTCATAGAAGTTTAGTCTATTAAGGAGATGATCGATTTGCCGTGGAACACATTGATCGCTGCATGCCTCGTGGTTGGGGGTCCTGTCGTTTTGATTGCAGCTGTTTATTTCATTTCGAAAAGGAAGAACAAGAAAACCAAATCCAGTTGAAAAGCTCTGTGACGTTCCTTGTCATAGAGCTTTTTTCTCTCTCATTCTCCCCCCATGTTATAATAAACACAGTTTATGAACGAGAGGATATGCAGGACATGAAAAATGAACCTATTGAGTTACTGACACAGCCGACATGGCGAATCATAGATCAATCGAGCCTTGGTCTCTATGTAGACCCAAAGCAATCTTTTGCGATGGATGATACGCTTTGTGCGTCGGTCGGGAAAGGACTCTCACCAGCGACAGCACGTTCTTGGGTGCACCACAATACGATCGTTCTTGGGATTCAGGATACAAGACTTCCATTTCTCCAAGATGGTGTAAAGCTTCTTGAGGAAGAGGGATATCGCGTCATTGTGCGCAATTCAGGCGGTCTTGCTGTTGTGCTGGATGAAGGCGTACTGAATGTGTCTTTAATCTTTGCGGAACAAAAGAAGGGCATTGATATTGACCGAGGATATGATGCGATGGTGGAATTGATCCGCCGGATGCTGTCGATGTATGAGGTGGACATTGAAGCCTATGAAATTGTCGGCTCTTACTGTCCAGGTAGCTACGATTTGAGCATCAATGGAAAGAAATTTGCCGGCATTTCTCAGCGTAGATTACGCGGAGGAGTCGCTGTGCAAATCTATTTGTGTGCAGATGGAAGCGGCCGGGAACGAGCTGATTTGATTCGCCGTTTTTATGAGGCGGCCTTAAAGGATAGAAGGCATGAGGTGAAAGCGGTATTCCCTGATATACAGCCTGATACGATGGCATCCCTATCAGAATTAACTGGAGAACCCATTGATTGTGCGCTTCTCATGCGTCTTTTACTAGAAGAACTTCAAAAGCTGAGCGAGCAACTGACCGCTTCAGGGCTGACCACCGAGGAACAGCTGGAGTTTGAGAAGAACATGACACGGATGATTGAGCGGAATGAGAAAGTGTTCTCGTAAACATATCTTTCCAGCCATCTTAAAAATAGAGGTGATGTAATGGAAACGAAACTTCTGAAAGCGATTGAACTTCGAGAAAATGGCCATCTTCAAGAATCCAATGACATGCTCATCCGTCTTGTAGAAGAGTATCCAGATCATGCCTCCATTCACTATCAATGTGCTTGGAGCTATGATGTGTTAGGGAAGGAAAAACAAGCTGTCTTTTTTTATGAGAGGGCCCTTGAGCTAGGTTTGTCTTCAGAAGAAAGAGAAGATGCTTTCTTAGGATTAGGAAGTACATACAGAACCTTAGGGGAATATGAAAAGTCAAAACAGATATTCCTCCATGCGATGGAAGCTTATCCGCATAATAAAGCCATTCAAACGTTTTATGCCATGACTTTGTATAATTTAAATGAACATAGCAAAGCAATGGAAATATTACTGAACTGTTTAACTGAGACGACAAACGATCCTGCTATTTTGAGTTATCGAAAGGCCATTGATTTTTATTCAAATCAGTTAGATCGATTGTGGAAATGATTTATATAGACATGGAGGGGCAATGTTATGAAAGAATCCCCTCCTTTGCTATGACATTTTATATGTGATAGTCCTTTATGACATAAGAAAGAAGGAAAATGTTTTGTCATTCATCACCACGTATTACCCGCTGTTTATGCTTTGTATTTTGTCTCTTTTGTATATGATATATCGTATCCAGCCAATGGCTTCTACTGTGAAAAAAATCATCATTGTGCTATGTGTGTTAACAAATGCTGCCTATATTTGCTGGCGTCTCTTCTTTACATTGCCGCATGAAGGTACTTTTAATATTGTCATGGGCATTTTGCTTGTTGCCTGTGAATGCATTGGGTTTATCCAGCTGCTTGTGTTTTATACACTTGTTTGGAAGCCTTCAAATCGGAAACAAGTCATGATCAGTGATCTTGAAAGGCTGCCAACAGTTGATATTTTCATAGCTACATATAATGAACCGATTGAGGTGCTGAAACGCACTGTTGCAGGTTGTTTGAATCTCTCTTATCCGAAGGAAAGCGTTCAAATTTATTTATGTGATGATGGCAATAGGGAAGCTGTAGAGCAGCTTGCTTCTGAGTTTGGTGTTCATTATCTGACAAGAACAGATAACAGATTTGCTAAGGCAGGTAATTTAAATCATGCGATGTCTCAAACGGATGGAGAGCTGATTCTGACACTTGATGCAGATATGGTCCCTCTTCCTTCCTTTTTAGAAAAAACAGTGCCCTATTTTCATGATGGAGCAACTGCGTTTGTTCAAGTTCCACAGGCGTTTTATAACGAAGATCCTTTCCAATATAATATGTTCTCGAAAGATCGAATTCCAAATGAGCAGGACTTCTTCATGCAAACTCTCCAAGCTGGTAAGGATCGGTTTAATGCCGTCATGTATGTTGGGAGTAATACGGTATTTAGAAGAACGGCATTAGATGAAATTGGCGGATTTGCTACTGGAGTGATTACAGAAGACATGGCAACAGGAATGCTTCTCCAGGGGAAATTCAAATCTGTGTCTGTCGGAGAAGTATTAGCCGTCGGTCTGGCACCTGAAAGCTGGCTTGATCTGTTAAAGCAGAGAGATCGCTGGTCGAGAGGGAACATTCAGTGTGCCCGTAAGTTTAATCCTTTGAAGGTGCGCGGCTTAACGATTATGCAGCGTGTTCTTTATTTAGATGGCATTGTGTATTGGTTTAACGGTTTGTTTAAAATGATTTATATTCTCACACCGATTTTGTTTTTATTGTTTGGTATTCAAAGTTTCTGGGCAGATTTCCAGTCCGTTTTCATGTTTTGGCTGCCGGCGTTCTTTAGCTCGTATTTAGCATTTAAACTTGTGTCGAATCAAAAAAGAAGTATGTTTTGGAGTCATATTTATGAAAGTTCAATGGCATTCCACTTAGCTGGTGTGGCACTCAGTGAACTGTTCTTGAAGAAACGTGTTGAATTTCTGGTGACACCGAAGGGAATTCAAACGGACAAAAGGCATTTTCATTTGAAAACGATGATTCCCCATCTGCTCTTCTTGCTGCTCTCATTGCTTGCCCTTGTGAAAATAGGTTACGATGTGAAGGTAAATGGGACGATGAACGCTGATCTCATGTTGATTAATATTTTTTGGGTGCTTTATAACGGTGCAGGCTTATTCATGGCACTGCTTGTGGCGTTTGATCGACCGCGTTATCGGAAATCAGAGCGATTTGTCATTGAAAAAGAGGGGCATCTTCGTTCTGATCATCAAGATCAGTCTATTGCTTGTTTTCTACTAGATATGAGTGATTCAGGTGCGCGTCTATCCATTCCATTGGACCAAGCGTCTTCTCTTTATCAAGGACAAACGCAATTATTTTTTTCAGAGAATGAAAGTGTGTCGTGTGATGTGGTTTGGAGCTATCCAGAGGGAGACAAGCTGATGGTTGGTGTTGCTTTTACTGACACACAAAAATCAGAGTATTTATCACTGATCCGTTTCTTATTCACACGAGAGCATGTAGCGATGACGGATCGTGAGAAAAAATCGTATGCTGTTCGGACGTTTCTCCGCTTTTTAAGAGAAACGGAGAAGGTACCAAAGGCTCTGCGTCGCAAATGGATGAGAAGGCCATTGCAAGGTGTGACAGGCACGATCGCCTATGAGGACAGACTAGAAGAGAAGATGCCGGTGATCATACATGATATCAGTTTATCTGGGTGCAAAATTGAGTTTGAAGATTCAATTGAATTAAATGGGAAAGTGCTGCTCACCATTGACACAGAATCTCTAACGGATCAGCCGGCGATTGCGATTTGGACATCACAAAAACGTAGACGTACAATGGCCGGACTCAAGTTTGTTCAGCCTGAAATCAAGCAGATAGAAGAAAGAGAGGGAGTGGTTTCTTGAAATCCAAAAATGGCGGTTACCTCTATTTACTATGGCTTCCTGTCATCATAGGAGCCGGTTACGGCATTTCGCTTTTCGTGCCGTTTCTTCAACCTGTACTGACGCTTGGTATCGCAGGGCTTTATATTTTTATCTTTGGTGATTTTCAGGTGAGGCAAGTTAGGTATATTTTTATGTTCGTCTTCTTGATCAATGTCCTTTTTAGTGTGATGCTATTTTTGGATATTTAAAAAAGTGCTTCCCGCAGGTGGGGAGCACTTTTTGCTTATTCTGCCATTTTTTCAAGGTTGCCGTTCCGGTCCATTTTAAAGGTTGGTGCGGCACTGTCGTCCTCTTCAAACAAAACTAGTTTTCTTGCACGGTTCATGATTTTGACGAGTGTTTCATAATCTTCTTGAATGGTGAGCTGATCCTTTTCAAGCTTTTTCACTTCAGCTTCTAGCTGCGTGACTTTATGTGAAAGTTCGTTGTTTTCTCGTTTTAACCGGCTGTTTTCCATCCGTAAGGCAGATGATTGCTGTCCATCGCCTTCATAGCGGCGTAAGAAATCAATGATATCCTCAATGGTTAACTCTTGGCGCTGCCCAAATGGATTGGCTTCTGGCTTTTTCTCTGTCACTTGAGAAGCCTGTGACAATAAATGTGATAAACTAGCTAACTCTTCATTGTAGCTTTGATCCACAAACTGAAGCTGGTCGGCTGTTTCGGCTGCAGGTGCAAACGTTTCTTCTTGCGCAGGTTCCAGTTCTTGAGAGAACTCTTCCTGTGTGATCGTTTCTTCAACTTGCGGCTGATAGAGCAAACGTTTTTTCGCAGGCTGTCCATTGCCGAGAGCACGCATGCGTTGTTTACGCTGTTTTTTGGCAAGTGCCAATGCTTTTTCATATTGATGCCTCACGACAGCATTCCATCTAAATCCGCATGCCGCTGAGGTACGGTTTAGCTTGTCTCCAACTTCTTCAAATGCGTTAAGCTGTGTACTGCCCTCTCTGACGTGACGTAAGACGGTTTCTGCCAGAAGGAGATCATTTTCCTCTGACCAAGCATCTTGTCTTTGTTTTGACATGTGTTTAAACCCCCATAAGATTTGATGGTATTAGATTAGCCAAGTTGAAGAAGGTTTATACAAGTTTGCTAAAAGGATAGTGGAAAATACTAGCTTTTATGTGAATACGTCTCTGTGCTGACAATGCTTCTTGCAACTCCAGTCGCTTCGATGTACAATGTTGGGTGGTATATTATTCACTCTTAGTTGTCCAACTGTTTCATATAGAATGAAGTTTCATCATTGAAAGGAAGCGTAAGAACATGGCTAATGAGTTTCGCGTATGTGACGATTGTGATGCGACGAACCTAAAAACGTTATTGCCTCGACTTAAATCGGTTGACCCTGATGCAAAAATTGAGATTGGCTGTCAATCGTATTGCGGTCCAGGACGAAAAAAGGCTTTTGCGTTTGTGAACAATCGCCCATTATCCGCACCAACAGAAGATGAGTTACTCGAAAAGGTTCAAAAAAAAGTCAAATAAATGTCACTGAATGTGTTCAGTCGACCTAAAAAGAGGTCCGTCCCTGTCAGGTCGGGCTTTTTACGTCCGTTCAATCTATGAGAACACATTCGCCAGCAAATTCAAGGATGTTTTCGGGAAAAGTTACCCGATATAATAGAAACACGTCTTAAAAAAAGAGGGACGAAACGATGGCGTATCCAAAAGGGAAATTATCCGAAGAAAAGGTATTTAAAGATCCTGTGCACCGCTATGTTCACGTACGGGATGCATTGATATGGGATTTAATCGGAACGAGAGAGTTCCAGCGCCTTAGACGAATTAAACAGCTAGGCACCACTTATTTAACGTTTCATGGGGCAGAACACAGCCGATTTAATCATTCACTCGGTGTATACGAGATTGTCAGACGAATTGTGGATGATGTGTTTAAAGGAAGACCCGAATGGGATGAAGGGGAGCGTGAGCTTGTACTGAGTGCCGCCCTGCTTCATGACCTTGGACATGGTCCGTTTTCTCATTCCTTTGAAAAGGTCTTTCATTTAGATCATGAATCGTTTACAAGAGATATCATTTTAGGGCAGACGGAAGTAAATGAAGTGCTGCGCCGGGTCAGTGACGATTTTCCAAAGCATGTAGCAGAAGTCATTGCCAAAACGTATCAAAACAAACAGGTGGTCAGTTTGATTTCAAGTCAAATTGATGCCGACCGAATGGATTACTTGCAGCGTGATGCTTACTATACAGGCGTCAGCTATGGTCACTTTGATATGGAACGTATTTTACGCGTGATGCGTCCAAGAGAAGATCAGATTGTGATGAAACAGAGCGGGATGCATGCCGTAGAGGATTATATTATGAGCCGCTATCAAATGTACTGGCAAGTGTATTTCCACCCAGTGACCCGCAGCGCGGAGGTCATTTTAACAAAAATCCTCCATCGTGCAAAAGAGCTGCATGAAACTGGCTACATTTTTACACATGCCCCGGTTCATTTTTATTCAATTTTTGAAGGAAATGTCACCACAGAGGACTATATTAAGCTGGATGAATCCATTGTCTTATTTTATTTTCAGGCGTGGGAAGATGAAGAAGATCACGTGCTGGCTGATTTGTGCCGCCGTTTTATGAACCGCCGTTTATTCCAATATACAGAGTTTAATCCTAACGAAGAAATGACGAAATATTTCAAGCTGACTGCTTTGTTCAAAG
Source organism: Bacillus sp. G402 (assembly GCF_051172515.1). NCBI lineage: Bacteria > Bacillati > Bacillota > Bacilli > Caryophanales > Bacillaceae > Bacillus > Bacillus sp. G402. Next base: position 658,790 of record NZ_JBPIZC010000002.1, on the reverse strand, counting down.
AAGCAGGAATTGATCCTGACTATTATTTAGTGGTCGATTCTTCCTCTGATTTGCCTTATGACTTTTATAGACCGGGCGAAGAAGAAGAGCGGCTGCCGATCCACCTTTTGACGCAAAGTGGTCATATTAAAGAACTGTCGAGACAGTCAGATATTGTTGACGCCATTTCCGGTAAACGAAGAACCGATCATAAACTTTATTTCCCGATGGACTTAATTGTAGATATGTCGGAAAAAGCTGAAGAAAAGAAGGCGATCATGAAGCTGCTTGGATTGGGATAAGGAAGTACTGAAAAAGGAGATGTCGGGAATTTGTTGAAAGAGCATGCAAAGTTGATGAAGGTGTTCTCTGAATCTGGGGAAATCGTTGGACGGAAGAAGCTGCAAAAAATGATTTACATAGCAAAAAAGCTAGATTTGCCTTTTTACGAGAAATACGATTTTCATTTTTATGGCCCCTATTCAGAGGAGTTGACGCTCAGAATTGAAGAGCTGTGCAACCTTGGATTCTTGGACGAAATGAAGGAAAAAAAGGGCGGATACTATCAATATCGTTATTCGCTGACGGACAATGGGAAAGAGTTTCTCGATCAGTGTGAAGTGGACATGCCTGACCTCAAAGTGCTGACGCAGCAGATGAATGAGCAATCGTCTCGTTTTCTAGAGCTTGTCTCAACGATTTTATACTTTGATGATCTGCCAAAAGATGAGGTAAAGGAAAAGGTCTTCACCATTAAAAGCAAGCAGCGCTATACGGACGAAGAATTTGAGGCAGCCCTTGCTTATATTGATCAGTTGAAGGAATTGAACTAACGACAAGAACCAGTTTGTGATAGCCAATGGCTAGAACAGGCTGGTTTTTATTTTGCACGCATATAGAAACAGAAACAAGTCGACCTCATGGATCGACTTGTTTTTTAGGAATGATGATAAGAAAATCTTGCTAAAAATTGTTTCGTCCGTTCTTCTTTCGTCTGTTCAAAGACTTCTTCTGGTGTGCCTGATTCGACAATCACACCATCTTCCATGAAAATGACCCTGTCGGCAATATCATAGGCAAAGCTCATCTCATGCGTGACGATGATCATGGTGACCCCGGTTTGTGCCACTTGTTTAATGACGTCAAGTGTTTCACCTACAAGCTCGGGATCTAAAGCGGAGGTCGGCTCATCAAACAAAATGACTTCCGGATTCAATGCAAGTGCTCTTGCAATACCTACTCGCTGCTGCTGTCCGCCAGATAATTGATGCGGATAGGCATCTTTTTTCTCTAGTAACCCTACTTTTTTGAGCAATTGGAGTGCTGTGTCATAGGCTTGGTCTTTCGGTTGTTTACGGGCAATGACTAAGCCTTCCATGACATTCTCAAGTGCTGTCTTATGAATAAACAGGTCGTATTGCTGAAAGACCATGGCTGTTTTTCTGCGAATTGCTAGAATGTCTTTCGGTTTTGCTTGATTGAATGTGACAGTGGTCTGATCAATGCTGATTTCACCTTGATCCGCACGCTCAAGAAAATTTAAGCATCTGAGAAATGTTGATTTCCCAGAGCCGCTCGGACCTAAAATGACAACGACTTCGCCTTTTTCCACCGTTAAATCAATTCCCTTTAGAATCTGGTTTTGACCGAATGCTTTATGCACTTGTTTGATGTGAATCATGCGAACCGCCCCCTTTTACTTTTGTGTACATATTTCTCATATCCAGCAGTGATGGCTTCAATAGAGGCACACAAAGCCCAGTAAATAAGGGCAACAGCAATGTATGCTTCAAGATAACGGTAATTCACATTGGCTTTGATTAAAGCGCCGTTTAAAATATCGACCACAGACACCATAGAGACGAGAGAAGAGGCTTTGATTAAACTGATGAGCATGTTGTTCAGTAAAGGAAGAGAGATGGGAAAGACTTGTGGAATGATCACTCTTCGCAACACCTGCCTGCCTGTGAAACCAACGGATAGAGCGGCATCAAATTGACCCTTTGGGATGGACGCAAGAGAGCTTCGAAATATCTCTGATAACCCGCTGACGGCATATAAAGAAAGGGCGAAAATGGCAACCCATCGTCTATCTAAATCGCTAAAACGGATGGGCAGCGAAAGAAATGCAGCCAATTGATCGAGCGAATCGGAAAAAATAAGATAAGATACGAGCAAGATTAATACAACAGGAATGGCTTTAAAAATCGCCACAAACCATTTGAACAATGGAGACAATACAGGCACTTGATAAAAACGGATAAGGGCAATACCAAAGCCAAAGATGGAGCCGAATACTAGCGGAAGAAAGCCTAATAGCAGCGTCGTTGGCAAATAATGAAGTGCGGCTACAAAGGCCTGAAACATAAAAGCAACGTCAAAATCCACTCAGATCGCTCCTTTCTTATGATGTAGTAAAGTCTCCGCCCAATATTTTTTTAGACAATTCAGCGAGCTTGCCGTTATCAATCAGTTTTTGCAGGGCTTGATCAATGTCCTTTTGAAGTTTTGTATTGTTTTTTTGGTATAAATAATACGTTTTAGATACGTTTACAGGCTTTCCGGATGTCACAAGATGAGCATTGAACTGTTTGTTTAGCTTATTGACGTCATACTTTGTGAGTAAGGCAGCATCGACCGTGCCATTCTGCAGGTTTTTGACTAAAATTTCGTTCCCGCCATCCCCGTAGACAATGTCAATTTTCCGATCATGCTTTGCGTTATATTGCTCTAGCAGATAAGCGAAATTACTTCCTGTAGAGGTGTGCACTTTGTGTCCAGCTAAATCGTCCAGGCTTTGAAAGTCATGACCGGATGCTTTATTCACCACCACATAACTTGTATAATCTGTATAGCCAACTTTTCCAAATAGATATTTCTTCTGACGCTCGTCATTGATTTCATATTGGTGTGCAGCGAGATCAACTTTACCGGCATCTAAAGCAGGCAGAATATTTTTAAACTCAAAGGATTCATATTTAAATTTATATTGTGGTAGCAGCTGATCCACTTCATCTAATACAGCCTTCTCGTAGCCTGTTAATTTGCCGTTTTCATCTAAGTAAACGAAGGGTTGATAGGCGTTCCCTGTCCCAATGACGATTTCTTTTGCATCCGGGTCATTATTGTTTGCTTCTGCTTTGATTTCATCCGATTGCTCATTATTTCCGCAGGCGGCAAGGAGCAATGAACCAAGTAGAAGCAGGCCGATGATGTAATGATTACTGAATATTCTGTTATTTTTCATGTAAATTCCTCCTCAGTTTATTTTGCACGTTTTTCTACAGTAAAGGCCGCTTCGGCTCTTTTTAAGGGAAGCAATGCCGTCTGACGCTGTTTTTTTGTTTTCGGTGTATTGATCCGTTTTTCCAATAGGTCAAATGATTTTTCTAACACCATACTTAAAATGATAAATATAACGGCAGCAATAAAGTATCCTTCTAATACGCGATAGTATAAAGCCCCTAATGTTTGAACCTTTCCGATCATGTCCATCACACCTAATGTAAAGGCGAGGGAGGTATTTTGTAATAAGTTGACAATGGCCACGCCGATATTAGGTAGGGCGATTCTCCCTGCTTGAGGAATAAGCGTTCTTCTATAAATCTGCCATTTCGTCAGTCCAATCGAGGCGGCCGCTTCATATTGAGATGCTGGGACACTCGATAGGGCAGATCGGAATATTTCTGAAAAATACCCAGCTGTATTGAGTCCATATGTAATATACAGAAAGATCAATTTGTTCCACATGGAGATATCAAGCCCAATTGTTGCAAGCACACCAGGCAGGCCATAAAACACAATAAACATTTGAACAAGGATAGGTGTTCCGCGAATAAATGAGACATAAATTGCACTGAGCTGATGCAGGATGGGAATACGCTCAATTCGAAAATAAGCAAGAATGAATCCAAGAAAACTGCCAATCAAAGTGGCAAATAAAACGATCAGTAAGGTTGTTGGAAGGGCTGACAATACTTTAGGGAAGAGTGTGACGACATACTCCCATTTGAAAAACTCCCCCATGTTGAATCACCTCCTATGTTGAAGTCGTTTGGACTTTTTCTTCTGAGGGCGGTGCGCCTAATATGGCGGCATCGAACCGTTCAGGGATGAGGACTTTATACATTAATACACCTAAGTCGCCATTATCGGCTTCACGTTCAATATATGCTGTATAGCCTTTTCGTTCGTACATCTCTAGAAGCCAGGGGTGCTTTCGGCCAGAAGTGCCCAGTGTGTATGCTGGTGCTTTAAATGTCTGCCGGAGCAAGGTGTTTTCTACATAATCGAGCAGCTTATTTCCAATCCCTTGACCGGCTAAATCAGGAGCTGTGGCAAACCACCAAACAAATGGATAGCCTGAAACCGGTTGAGTGCTCTCCCATGGAAAACGTATGGTGATGGTTGATATGAGACGCCCGTCTCGTTCTAACACAACAGCAACAGATTGTTTGATGTTTTCTGTGACCATTTCAAGTGTGGCGTTCGTGGATGGCCAATCAATGCCCATTTCTCCAAGCGGTTTAAATGCACTGGACAGCAATTCTAGAAAAGCCGGTGCATCTTCTTCGGTAGCGATGCGAAAAATATCTCGACTCATGACAAACCTCCAATCAAAAGGGTAGTGTGTAATGTCAGCTCAACGCTTTTCGTAAAGCATCGATATCTGGATTCAGCAATGCTTGATACACGTGGGGATCACGGCTGATTTCTACTACTGGCACGTAACGGACGCCGTATTTTTCTTCTAAAATATTTCTGTAATGATCATGTTCTGTTACATCAATGGTTGAATAAGTAATGTGCTGTTCGTTGAAATAGGACTGAATGTCCTGACAATAGCTGCATCCATTTTTGCTCCATAAAATGATTTTTTGATTATTTGACATTAGACGCTCACCTCTTGGTTTATTTGGTTTTTGGCTGTTAGTTCATGATCAAATGCTTCTTTTAATAATGTGATAGACGCTATTCTTGCCTCAATGTCTACAATCGGAGATAGCACAATGAACTCGTTGATCTCATATGTCTCGGCTAGTTCAGTCAGCCGGTGATGAACGGTTTCTTTTGTGCCAGCGGTATAACCGGTTTTTTGAACGTGAATGTTGTAGTGTTCCTTGTTTGTTCCTTTCACCAGCTTTTCAGCATCTTCTAGTGACGTCACATTAAGCTTTCTTCCATCGGAAAAGGAGACCTTTACTGTTTCCTTTTGCTTGATGTACGAGAGGGCTTGTTCGTGGTCTTCTGCTACAGATACGGTGATGGCGAGAAGAAATTGCTGGTGCGTGTTCTGTGTCTTGAATTTTTGAAAAGTCTCTCTTGCTTCTTTTAATAATGCGTCATCCCCGTTAATAAAATAGGCAAACACAAAGGATATCCCAAGTTTTGCTGCGAATTCCGCGCTCTCAATACTGCCGCCTAGAAGGAACATGTCGGGTGATACGCTAGGAATCGGCTGAGCATTTAATTCATTTGCTTGTTCAGTAAGATACGTTTTGAGATCCACTAATTTTTGAGAAAAGTCTTTCCGTGACGCTTGATAATCTTCCTGAAGCGCTTGTGTCGAGAGGTTCAACCCTCCCGGTGCTTTCCCAACGCCTAAATCGACTCTGCCAGGCGCTAGTGATGCCAGTACATGAAATGTTTCAGCCACCTTAAACGGGCTGTAATGCTGAAGCATGACACCGCCAGACCCAATTCGCAAATGGTTCGTTTTTGCTAAAAGATAACCAGCGAGGGCTTCAGGGGATGATCCTGCCACTTGAGAATTATTGTGATGTTCAGACACCCAAAACCTGTGATAACCAAGCTGATCTGCTGCTTCAGCCAATCTGACAGTATGCTGAATACCCGTCTCTGCTTTCTCGTTTTCACTGACGAGGCTTTGATCAAGAATACTAAGGATGAGCGACATTGGCTGTTCCTCCTATTAGACTTTGATATTGAGATAGTGCGAGGTTTAATCTGTTTGTGGCATCTGGATCAAGCACATAGCTATCTGAATCCTGCTTTGAGACCTGTTGATCGACAACATACACGCCAGATTGAACGACGGTTGCACCGAGTTGATGAATAATAGGTTTAAGTGCATATTCAATGACGAGTAAATGTCCGTATGTTCCTCCTAAAACACAGGGAAGAACGGGTTTCCCTTGTAACGCTTTCTGGGGGAGTAGATCTAAAAAAGTTTTTAAAATACCGGAAAAAGACGCTTTGTAGACAGGTGTTAACACAATGACACCGTCGCTCTCATTCACAAGCTCAATGGCTTTCACAATGTCTTCGTTTGAAAAATCTGCTCCTATTAAGGCGCCGCTAGGAAGCTGGTGGACTTGAATGACATGAACATCAATCCCATGTAACGCCAAACGATGATGGATATGTTGCAGGACACCGGTTAACCGAGATTGGACGGAATGCCCGCCTGCTATAATCGTTACTTTTGCCAATTCGTCTCCTCCATTTCTGATAATTCCTTCTAAACAACTTGGAATAGTTGATAATATAAATTATAATAAGGCAAACCAATAGAAAAGTATAATTAGTAATCATAAATACACGATTCAGATATTTAAAATATAGGGAGAAGAGGGGTTTTCATGGAGATTCGAGCGATACGCACCTTTGCCACGATCGTGAAATACGGAAATTTTTTAAAAGCAGCAGAAGCGCTGAATTATTCTCAGCCAACCATCACTTTGCACATCAAACATTTAGAAGAGGAAATTGGAGAGAAGCTTCTAGAAAGAGGGAAGACCTTAAAGTTAACAGCATCAGGACAGCTTTTTTATGAAAGAGCCAATTCTTTACTCAATGAATATGAGAAATTGACGAAAACACTCCAAGATTTAGAAGTGGGCATTGCGGGGTTCATTCGCATCGGTGTTTCTGAGCCTACAGCCAGCTTAGAATTTCCTGCACTTATTGCAGAATTCAAGGAAAGGTTTCCTAATGTAGAATTTTCTGTGCAAGTAGCGGATGCGAATACGTTGAGTTCCTTACTTTCTCATGATGAGATTGATTTTGCGATTTGCGGAGCACCAGAAGCTTCGATGGAGAATAGCTATAAGCCTCTTTTTCAAGATGATATCGTGCTGCTCGTCCCGTCTTCCCATCGATTAGCGGAAAAAGGGGTAGTGGAGGTGACAGATTTAAAGGATGAGACCATTTTATTCACGCCACACAATTGCCCCATCCGTATTCAAATTGAACAACAAATCGTCGATGTCATTGGGACCAATTACAATAAGTTAGAGATTACGAGCAGCATGTCCCATAAACATTATGTTCAGGCTGGATTAGGTGTCTCTCTTTTTACACGAACTGCTCATTCCTTTACCCTTCCAGGCACCAAGGTATTAGAAATAAAGGGCATTCATGTTTCCCCGCCAGTTGGTCTATTGAGGAAAACAAATGATTCGCCAGGAAGAGCCGTACTTCAATTCATTGATCTCATCGAAAATCGACTTCATCAACCAACATGAAAAGAGGGGTAGCCTTTGAGCTAACCCCTCTTTTCATGTTTATTTCACGGTTTGTTTAAGAAACTGATTTTTCTTAATAGGCAGACCCAAATTTTCACGAAGGGTATGAGCTGGATAATTCGGGTCGTAATATCCTCTTTCTACTAATATCGGAATGACGTGTTCCGTCCATTCAGATAAACCGCTTGCTAGAATAGGCGCGCCAAAAATAAATCCATCTGCGGCATCTTCTTCGATCCATTGGATCAGCTGGTCTGCCACTTGTTCATAAGTTCCGAAAAAAGCACTTTTGGGAGTGGTCACTCGTAGAGCGACTTCTCTTAAGGTCAAGTTTTGTTCTTTCGCCATTTTTTTAATCGATTCTGTTGTGGATTGAAAGCTGTTTGAACCGGCATCACCGATATCAGGAAATGGCTCATCAAGTGGAAATTGACTGAAGTCCAAGTGATCAAAGAACCTGCCCAGGTAATGAAGGGCTTCTTCAATAGAAACCAGATGTTGAATGGCTTCATATTTTTCTTCTGCTTCTTCGACTGTTCTCCCTGTAATCGGGTGGATGCCAGGGAAAATTTTGATATCAGCTGGATTTCTGCCCAGCGCTGCGGCTCTATTTTTCACGTCGCGGTAATATGCTTTCGCCTTCTCAAGTGAGTCTGCATTCGTAAATACTGCGTCCGCTTCTTTTGCGGCTAGATCCTTTCCTGCCTCTGACGCACCTGCCTGAAAAATCACGGGCTGACCTTGTTCAGATCGTTCGATATTCAAAGGACCTTTGACAGAAAAGTGTTTGCCATGATGGTTTAATGTGTGCAGTTTATCCCGATCGAAGAAAACCCCTGTTGATCGATCTCTTATAAAAGCATCTTCTTCCCATGAGCTCCATAGGCCGTTCACTACTTTTAAGTATTCTTCTGCAATTTCATATCGAAGTGAATGGCTTGGATGCGGACGAATGATGTGATTTTCAGCAGAGCCTTCAAGTGGGGAAGTCACAACATTCCATCCGGCCCGGCCTTTACTTAATTTATCTAGGGATGCGAATTGCCGTGCAATGGTAAAGGGCTCACTGTAAGAAGTGGATACGGTGCCCACAAGTCCAATCTGTTTCGTGACCGCTGCAAGAGCGGATAAGATGGTTAATGGTTCAAATCGGTTCAAGAAATGAGGAATTGAATGTTCATGAATATATAAGCCATCTGCGACAAAGACAAAACGGAAACCCGCTGCTTCTGCCTTTTTTGTCATTGCTTGATAATAATCAATGTTCACACTTGCATCTGCTGGAACGGATTCATCCTTCCATGCATTCATATGACCTCCTGGACCATGTAACATCAATCCAAATTGTATGTGCTTGTTTTCAGACATGTGGATCGTCCCTTCTGTTTTGAAATAGCATTGTTTTTATGTTCTTCATCATAAGGGAGAATCGCAAAGAAGTATAATTCGTATCAGTAAAGTCTGAATTTATCTTTTCTAATATCAATTTTTGCTTCTTTATATGGTGTGGCTGGGTCTATAACAGCACTTTAGAAAAAGATGGATGTTTGCTAAGCGAATGTCCCAGATCAAAAGTTCTGTTTTTTGATAAAATGTGTGTCAAAATATCCGAAAAATTAGTGAAAATGACATGTTTCGACTTTCTTCCTGTATATCCAATTTCCTGTTTTTGACTGAATAGAAGGAAAATGGTGAATTTTCAGTGAATATATAACCTTGTGAAAAACAAAGGAGGGATAGGAATGAAAAAGCGTTCAGTCTTTTTGTCATTTTTATTGGTAGGTAGTTTGTTACCGGGGGTAAGTTCAGCTTCTGCACCAGTTGCAAGTGCAGGTCATGGGCATGATCATGGTCATGCGCCGTTTGAAACACATATTAGTGAAGGGTTGCCAAAGGCAAACGATTTTAAAGATTTGACAAAGGCACCTCCTATTGAAAGAGATGTGACAACAAAGATTTTAGATGAGTCTGGTAAACAGGTAGGGTCTAGAACCTTTAAAGCAAATACAGGAGATTCGATTTCAACAAAAGCTAGTACAGGCAGTCAGAAAGTGACCGTCTATGCAGTAGCTGATGCGCAGTATCGTGCGAAATATAGTGATTGGCAGACGCGCATTGTCAGCATCATTGAGCAAGCGGATGTGACATTTAACCGTGATCATGATGTGGACTTTGTCGTACAAGCCGTAGGGTCTTGGACGTCTTCAGGATCAAATGCATCACAAATTTTGTCTAACCTTCAGCGCAGCTTTGATGGCAGAGGATACGATTTTGTCACAGGATTTACAGCAAATCCAAACTTTGATGCTGGCGGAATCGCTTATGTTTACAATAGTGCACCGAGCGGAAGTGCATTCAGCGTCAACCTTGATCAAGGAACAGCGAATACAGCAAAAGCGGCTACACATGAATACGGCCATAACTTTGGTTTGCCGCATGACCCTCAAGGCAGCGGAATTGTCTGCTTAATGAATTATGATTATTCTTACACTGTCGATTACTTCGATGCGGCTCATAAAAATCAAGTGAACCGTAATAAAGCTTGGTACAGATAAGGTAAGAGACAAAAGGACAAACACCGAAAAAGTGTTTGTCCTTTTTATATGCTTACAGGTCGCTCATTCGCTTTCCTGCTACAGCATAATGTTCTTTTTTCATTTCTTCAATAATGACAGAGACTTTTTCTGCACCTGCGCCTGTTGTTTCAACAACGGCATCTGTGACTTTCTCCACAAGAGCTCTTTTCTGCTCATCTGTTCTTCCTTCAAGCATTTGAACGGTGATAATCGGCATGATGGCAACCTCCTTTTTCCTGTAGTGCTACGCTTCCCTTTAGTTTAAGGGACTTCTTATAGTATACTGAATGAAGTAAATCATTGTATAGAAAGAAAGAGGGATTCATGCCTTTGGACCAATTTCTTGTTTATCCATTAGAACTGATTCCATATGTCGCCATTACGCTTGTTGTGGCTTTTACGATGCACGAGCTGGCGCATGCATATGTTGCGTATCGTTTTGGAGATCCGACAGCTAAAAATCAAGGGAGACTGACGCTCAATCCATTGAAGCACCTTGATATTTTCGGGACGATCTTGATCTTTGTGGCTGGGTTTGGCTGGGCGAGGCCTGTACCTGTGAATCGGTACCATTTTAAAAACCCGCGCTTAGCAGGAATCTGCGTCTCGATTGCTGGCCCATTAAGTAACTTGGTGTTGGCGTTTCTGGGCTTTTTTGTGTACGTGCTTCTTCAGAAATTTGGCGGGGAGTCGCTGATGCGCTTTGAGCCGGGGGTCGATTATTTCTTCCAAATCTTTATTAACTTGAACGTGATTTTGTTCCTATTTAACTTATTACCGATTCCGCCGCTGGACGGATATCGTATTATTGAGGATGTTGTCAGTCCCGGCATCCGTGCAAAGATGACGCAATTTGAACAGTATGGGATCATCATTTTCCTCATCTTCGTCATCACACCGCTAGGTCAGTTTGTTTTTGGTCCGTTGATCGGAATGCGTAATCAAATTATTGACTGGTTCAATCTTATTTTTAAGCCGCTGCTTTAGGAGGTCTAATGAATGGAAGGTAAAAAGAAGAAACCAATTGGTTTTAATATCATTAAAAAAACAGATGCAACGGATGGGCATGGAGGTTTTGGGGCAGGTGCCCTCAGCCTTGATAATATCTCGCCGGTGATCATTGATGTGGAGGAAAAGGAAGCCGTCATTGATATTGGTGCGATGCATGCAAGAAGTGCCGTCGAAAAAGGAATTAAATTTTTAAAAACCAAAGAAGAGGTACCTAACGGAAAACCGTATTGGCTCGTATGGGTGACGATTGACCGCAGAGAAGAGGGGCCATATTATGCAGGAGTCACAGCTTGTGAAATGACAGTTGACCGCTCGATCCGCAGAGGATATAAGTCACTTCCTGAACATGTGAATTTAATGGATAAATCCATGAAGCGTAAAATCGTTGTCAGTCATATGGATGATGGTTCGAAAAAGGTGCTCGCTGATTTCTTGAAGAGTCACAATGAAGCGTTATGGGAAGCATCTACAGATGAATTAAAAGAAGGATTGGCTGTTCCTGAGTAATTGTGAAATTTTTGTGAAGAATGATGAATGGATACCAATTCCAAGCGTTTTTTCAGTAAACTGGTGTTAAAGCTAGGACATGGAGAATCCCGAGATGCAGATCTCGGGGTTTTTCATGTCCATTTTTAACGTTTCAGCCACTTTTCCCACCATTTTTTAGGCTGTTGATCTTGAGCTTTGTCTTGCTCAGAAGCTTTGTTCTCGGCACCATAGCAGACACCGGTCGGCTCCGTTCCTTCTATAAAATAGGTAAATACCTTTGATTCGCATCCTGGGCCTGCGAGATCACCGGTTTTTGGATTGATATATACGCCTTTTACACCGTCTGGCGGCATGAAGGAGGAGGCTGGCTGGTTTGAGAGAGCTGATTCCATAAAGGAAGCCCATATCTTTTTCGCATAGGCGGTTTCTTTGACCGAGTCAATGGTGCGTCCTTTATCGTAGCCGGTCCACACACCTGTGACGAGCTGGGGAGAGAAGCCGATCATCCAGCTGTCAGCGCCTGTCGTCCCCGATTTCCCTCCATACGTTCTGGTAAGATCTTTTGAAATGGTACGACCTGTGACACTTGTATAGCCATTTAATTGATGATTGAACATCCCTGACATCATGTCAGTGGTGACAAATGCTGCTTTTTCATCTAGTACTTGCTCTCGTTTTTGTTTCTCCTCAAAGAGCACGTTGCCCTTTGCGTCCGTTACTTTCGTAATAAAGGTTGGCTTGACGCGTTTTCCTCCATTGACAAGCATCGCGTAAGCATTGGTCATTTCGATTGGTTTGACAGGTGAAGTACCTAGCGCAAGTGAAGGCACTTGATCTAGTTTTTCGTGAATCCCGAACGTCTTACCTGCACGTACAAGCTGTTCCATTCCTAAAAATAGATGGGTTTTGACCGCATAAATGTTATCAGATAGAGCCAAAGCCTGAAGCATCGTAATACCGTCATTGGCGTAATAGCCGTGATAGTTGCTTGGTGAATAAGCGGCGCCGCTTCCTTGATCATCCAGTTCAAAAACAGTTTCTTCACTGCGCATCACGGTTGCTGGTGTAAACCCATTTTGCAAAGCCATGTAATAGAGGAGTGGTTTCATTGTTGAACCCGGCTGTCTTTTTGCTTGTGTGACACGATTGAATGGGCTTTTCTCGTAATCTCTCCCGCCTATGAGGGCGAGTACATGCCCTGTTTGGGGATGGATGGCAGCAAAGCCGATTTGGATATCTGATTCAGAATCCATGATGTTGGTTAAAGTCTTTTCAGCGATTTTTTGTAATTCAGGTTGTAAGGTCGTTTCGATATGAAGACCATACGTTTCAATTTGTTCCTCGGTTAAACCCAGCGTTTGTTTCAGTTCGCGAATCACATCATCATAAAAATACGGGGCCTGCTTTGCTTGTAGCTGCTTTTGTTTGAGCGGGCGATAGGACAGCTTTTCCTTGCTGGCATCAGCAGCCGCTTTTTTCGTAATCATGCCATCCTCTTGCATTTGCTGTAGGATCATCTTTTTTCTTGCTTCGGCTCTTTCTTCGTTCACATAAGGGGAGTAGAGAGAAGGCCCCTTTGGAATACCGGCAAGCAAGGCAGACTCAGCTAAAGTTAAGTTCTTCGCTTTTTTCCCAAAGTAAAGGCGGGATGCCGCTTCCACGCCGTATGCGCCGTGGCCATAATAAATGGTGTTCAAGTATCCTTCTAATATCTCATCTTTTGTATAGTTTTGTTCTAAGCGGATGGTGTAAAAGGCTTCATTCCACTTTCGCTTCCATGTTTTATCATGATCTAAATATAAATTTCGTGCGTATTGCTGGGTGATCGTGCTGGCGCCTTGTACCTTTGCCATTGCACGAATATCTGCCACCGCAGCACCTGCCATTCGTTTCACGTCAAAGCCGTGATGCTGATAAAAGGTTTTATCCTCAACTGCGACCACCGCCTGCTGTATATGAGGGGACATGTCCTTTAACGGAACCCAGTATCTCTTTTCTCCAAAGCTTGATTCGCCAAGTTTAGACCCATCGGCTGCATAAATGGTCGTAGATTGGGGAACTTGAACAGAGGGAGCGCCTTGCCACTTAGCAAGTAAAAGAATCGTCAAAAAGACTGTGCCTGCAAATAGAAAAGCGAGCAAGCCGATAAAAAAACAGGCCCGAATCGTTTTCACGGTCATGCGGATTTTTTTATTACTCATGATTGTGTCCATGCAAAGCCCCCATTTTGACGGTTTTTTATCAGTATGGGACAAAGAAAACCGTTTTAAACAGGCGACTGCAAGGGTGCGCTTTAAAAATGAAGTTATCTCATGCGGTTCTTTACAATTTGATACGAATCCACTATACTTTTTTCTTGGACAATCGATATAGTCATAGCCGATAAAAGGCGCTAACAATAGATGCTTGTTTATTATTGGATGAGAGGAAGATGAACGATGAGCGAACTTTGGTATACAGAGAAGCAAACGAAGAATTTTGGCATTACATTGAAGGTGAACAAAACCCTTCACACAGAACAAACAGATTTTCAGCATTTAGAAATGGTGGAAACAGAAGAGTTTGGCAATATGCTGTTTTTAGACGGTATGGTGATGACATCAGAGAAAGATGAGTTTGTATACCACGAAATGGTGGCACATGTTCCTCTTTTCACTCATCCAAACCCGGAAAATGTTCTTGTTGTAGGCGGAGGAGACGGTGGTGTCATTCGTGAAATCCTGAAGCATCCAAGTGTGAAAAAAGCAACACTTGTTGATATTGATGGCAAGGTCATTGAATACTCGAAGAAGTTCCTTCCTTCAATTGCTGGGAAACTAGACGATCCTCGTGTAGAGGTGAAAGTGGGAGACGGCTTTATGCACATTGCGGAAGCCGACAACGAATATGACGTGATCATGGTTGACTCAACTGAGCCAGTTGGACCAGCTGTGAACTTGTTCTCTAAAGGTTTCTATGCAGGAATCTCAAAAGCACTCAAAGAAGACGGTATTTTCGTTGCACAGACGGACAACCCTTGGTTCACACCTGAGTTAATTACAAATGTACAGCGTGATGTGAAAGAAATTTTCCCGATTACCAAGCTTTACACAGCGAATATCCCAACATATCCAAGCGGTCTTTGGACATTTACTATCGGTTCTAAGAAGTATGATCCACTTGCTGTAGAAGACAGCCGTTTCTTTGATATTGATACGAAATATTACACAAAAGAATTGCACAAAGCGGCATTCGTTCTGCCGAAATTTGTGAGCGACTTAATCAAATAAATCAAGCGAAATGGAAATGCGCAAATGAAAGTTTGCGCATTTTTTGAAGCGTAAAAGGAGGAATCTTGTATGAGATTCGACGAGGCTTATTCAGGAAAAGTGTTTATTGGAAGTCATCCAACATGGGAAGATGCGAAAGTCATTTTATACGGGATGCCGATGGATTGGACCGTCAGTTACCGTCCAGGCTCACGTTTTGGCCCGAACCGTATTCGTGAAGTATCCATTGGATTAGAGGAATACAGCCCTTATTTAGATCGTGAACTGCACGAGGTGCCATTCTTTGATGCTGGCGACATCCCGCTTCCATTTGGTAATGCACAGAAAAGCTTAGATTTAATTGAAGAGTATGTTGACAGCATTTTAGAAAAAGGGAAGTTTCCATTAGGAATGGGCGGCGAGCATCTTGTGTCTTGGCCGGTTTTCCGTGCGATGTATAAGAAATACCCTGATTTGGCCATCATCCATATGGACGCACATACAGATCTTCGTGAGGAATATGAGGGTGAGCCGCTTTCACATTCGACACCGATTCGTAAAGTGGCAGGACTTATTGGACCTGAAAATGTATACTCTTTCGGCATCCGTTCAGGGATGAAAGAAGAATTTGAATGGGCAAAAGAAGCAGGTATGCACATTTCTAAATTTGAAGTGCTGGAGCCATTGAAACAAGTATTACCAAAGCTGAAAGGCCGCCCAGTTTATGTGACAATTGACATTGATGTACTTGACCCGGCACATGCGCCTGGTACTGGAACGGTGGATGCTGGCGGTATTACGTCAAAAGAACTGCTGGCATCTATTCATGCTATTGCTGGTTCTGATGTGCATGTCGTCGGTGCAGACCTTGTGGAAGTAGCGCCTGTATACGATCATTCCGATCAAACAGCGAACACAGCAAGCAAACTTTTACGAGAAATGCTGCTTGGTTTTGTGAAATAACATCTTGATAGAGGAGCTTGTCATCTCATATGGACAAGCTCTTTTTTTTACATCGGTGACATGATAAAGGAGGCAGGTATGTTTTCTTCTGTATTGATGGTATTACTCGCTTTATGTGTGTTAGCGGCAGGCTTTCTTACGCTGAAAAGAGAGCTTGCAGCGAGTCCGCCGACGTTCACCTCGAAAAAAGAGGCAAAGGATGAGATGGTTCATCTGTTTCAGGATCGAGGCTTTTTCTATCTCACTGGCATCGCGCTGTTGATGCAGTTTGTTTATAAGCAAGGGCACCTTCTCCCATTTGATTTGTTTCAGGCATTTTTGGCAAGTTCAGGTATCCAAGCACTGTTTTATCTCATCAATCGAAAAAGCGCAGGGCTCAAGACTGGATTCGTGATAGGGGTGAGCTTCATTTTTCTTTTTTTCTAAAGAGACATGTGAAGATCAAAAATGGGGTTTCATCCACACGAAGAAGAGAAATGATGGGATGATAGGCAATCGGGATTATGGTATACTATTTTAGTTAAACGGGTCTTAGCAAAGGAAGTGCAAAATGACACAAAACCAAATTTCAATTCATGTAAAGTCAGTGATGAAACCAGAGACGGAACCGGCTGAAACGATCGAATTCCGAACAACTGGAACGTATCAAGAGAAGAATGACAAAACGTATCTCACTTACCATGAAGAACATGAAATGGGTCAAGTAAAAACTGTTGTCAAAATAAGTGAAAAAGAAATTTTTGTCATGAGATCAGGTGCGATTCAAATGAAGCAGCGCTTTCTCATTGGAGAAACGACCGTGACACATTACACGATGCCATTTGGCACACTTCAGCTCGATGTGCACACACATGGTATTGATCTTGATGTAGACAATGGGCTTCTACACATTACGTACGATATGCTGACAGGTGAAGATCAAAAGCATTTACATACATTATCGATTTCATATAAGGAGGATTTACGTTCATGAATATCGCAGAACAGGTCAAAGATGCGTTAAAAGAAGAAATCATTGCGGCAGTCGTCAAAGCAGGACTTGCTGATGAAAGCCAGGTGCCGGATGTTCTTTTGGAAGTGCCAAAAGACAAAACTCACGGTGATTATTCCACCAATATGGCGATGCAGCTTGCTCGCATTGCGAAAAAAGCACCTCGTCAAATCGCCGAGGACATTGTGAAAGCTTTTGACAAAGGCAAAGCTTCAATTGAAAAACTGGATATTGCAGGTCCAGGATTCATCAACTTTTATATGAACAATCAATACTTAACAAAACTGATTCCCGCAGTCCTTGAAGCAAAAGAGGCATATGGAGAAACAAATACAGGCAAAGGCCAAAAGGTTCAAGTTGAGTTCGTATCGGCAAACCCAACAGGGGATTTACACCTTGGACATGCCCGCGGCGCAGCTGTAGGAGATTCTCTTTGCAACATCCTTGATAAAGCAGGCTTCGACGTGAGCCGTGAATACTATATCAACGATGCAGGCAATCAGATCAATAACCTTGCTCTATCTGTAGAAGTACGTTACTTTGAGGCGCTCGGTCTTGAAAAAGAAATGCCAGAGGACGGTTACAGAGGAGAAGACATCAAAGGCATCGGGCAGAAACTTGCGGATGAATTTGGTGACCGTTTCGTGCATGAATCAGAAGAAGAGCGTATGAAATTCTTCCGTGAGTACGGTTTAAAATATGAACTAGAAAAACTACGTGTCGACCTAGAGAATTTCCGTGTCCCATTTGATGTGTGGTATTCTGAAACGTCTTTATATGAAAACGGAAAAATCGAACCAGCGCTAGAAACACTTCGCGCTAAAGGCTATGTCTTTGAAGAGGACGGCGCAACATGGTTACGTTCAACTGATTTTGGTGATGACAAGGACCGTGTCCTGATTAAAAAAGACGGCAGCTTCACGTACTTGCTTCCAGATATCGCATATCACAAGGACAAATTGGACAGAGGTTTTGACCAGCTCATCAACATTTGGGGAGCGGACCATCACGGCTACATTCCTCGAATGAAAGCGGCGATCCAAGCACTCGGATATCCAGCGGACAAACTGGAAGTCGAAATCATTCAGCTCGTTCACCTTTACAAAAACGGTGAAAAGATGAAAATGAGTAAACGTACAGGTAAAGCCGTCACAATGCGTGACTTGATTGAAGAAGTAGGCTTAGATGCTACTCGTTATTTCTTTGCGATGAGAAGTGCGGCGACACATATGGACTTTGACCTAGACTTAGCGATTTCTACGTCTAACGAAAACCCTGTGTACTATGCGCAATATGCACATGCGAGAATTTGCAGCATGCTCCGTCAAGGGGAAGAAAAAGGCTACGAGCCAAACCTTGAAAAAGCTGATTTCTCTCACATTCAGTCCGATAAAGAATACGATCTTCTGAAAATCATCGGCAGCTTCCCAGAAGTTGTAGCAGAAGCAGCAGAAAAACGTATTCCGCACCGCGTCACAAACTATATCTATGATCTAGCATCAGCCCTTCACAGCTTCTACAACGCCGAAAAGGTCATTGATGTTGAAAATGAAACAAAAACAACAGCACGCCTATCACTGATGAAGGCGACACAAATTACACTAGCCAACGCATTAAAACTCATTGGCGTATCTGCACCGGAAAAAATGTAATGCAAAAAGCCCCGCTCTATTTTATGAGCGGGGCTTCTTTATATAAAAAAACCCGCTATTCTCGAGAGATAGCGGGTTTTGAAAATTAACCAAGCGTATTAATAATGTTAGAAATAGAATCGAATAATTGACTAAGTACATCAGAGAACATGAGCGTATCCTCCTTTCAGAAAGCATGTAGTATGTGCGTGTCATTGGAATTACCCAAGTGTGTTAATGATGTTAGAAATAGAATCAAATAATTGGCTAAGTACATCAGAGAACATGTTTTTGCCTCCTCTCTTTTCTTTTTACATCTACTTAACGAAGGGGATGAAGGGTTGGATCACTTTTTCTAAAAAATTTTAAAAAAAGAATCGATGGCATAGAAAAAGCACCCACATATGAGGGTGCTTTTTAGGTTTTATTTATGCATGAACACGCCATTGAATTTGTCCGCCGTAGCAGGATAGCTCGGCACTCCCGCCAATCGGTAAGGTGAAGACTGGCTGTGTATGTCCTATGTCTACATCATAGATCACCGGGATGTGTTTGAGCATTGGATGTTTATCTAGAATGAACCTCAAATGTTCCTCTGTCATCTTGGATTTCTTTTGAAAACGTCCGATGATTAACCCTTTAATGGAGTCGGCATGCTGCAAGAGCGAGGCAAGGTCTCTGGCGAACATTTCAGGAAAGACCAAGTCATCATCCTCCACAAATAAGATGGCATCCTTGATGTGAGGCATAAAGGATGTCCCTTGCAATAGGTTCAGTGTACAAAGATTTCCGCCATACAAGGTGCCTTTAGCTGTTCCTTCCTGATAAATTCCCCATGTTGTCGGATGAAACTGCCTATTTGCTTGATCAAGGTACCACGCATCATCACTCCACTTTGTAGAAGGGGTAAAATCAAATGGCTCGCTGCTCATCACGCACGCTTGAAACATGGCTGTCTGCTCTTCTTGTCCCTGTTCCATTTGAAAACTGGAGAAATGAGGACCTGAGTACGTCACCATGTCACATTTGGCGGTAATGGCGTTTGCAAGTGCGGTAACATCACTGTAGCCGCAAAGAACTTTTGGGTGCTGACGAATCAAATCATAATCTATATAAGGCAAAAGCTCATTGCAGTTAAAGCCGCCGATTGCTGTCAAAATGCCATCGACTTCATCATCTGAGAATGCCTCATGTAGATCAGTTAAACGGTGTTCAATAGAAGAAGAGGAATGCAGATCACATTCAAACACGTGTTGTCCGAAAGAAATAGTAAATCCTAATGCCTCTAAACGTTTTTTGGCCTGAGCCATTCCTTCTTCTGATAAAATGCTGGCACTTCGGCTTGGGGCAATTACCCGAATGTGGCTTCCCTTTGTTAAAGCAGGTGGTGTACGCATAAGTCATTCGTCCCTTCCTTCACATATTTTCCATTATATCGGATCAAAACGCTGCAGTCTGTAAAAGCTAAAAGAAAGCAGCAAACCGTGCGTTTCAGACGAGCTGTGCAAAGGGTATGGAAGAGAAAAAGACAGAATGAGGGCGGAGAATGTGAAAAAGAGGAGACTGGAATTTCTATTTTTATATTTCATGATATTCGGGGCATATGTGGTGTTTTGGTGGCCAGTGCCGGCGTGGGGTTTTCAGCTTTACGCAGCTAGTTATATCGCCATCATTTTATTTAGTATTATTTCGCTTATGCTAGAGAACCGGACATCACAGCACACGCTGTTATGGATGTATGTACTGATCTTTTTCCCGATCATCGGCTATATGTTTTATTTGTTCTCGGGGCAGCTTTATGTCAAAGGACATTTGTTTAAATCAAAGAGAATGTATAACCGAGAAAAATTACGCAGAATATCAGAGCTTGAGAGTAAGCCGGATGAGACGCGTTTAACCGATAATCAGCGTGCTTTTTTTCATTACACAGAAAAAGCGACAGGGATGCATGTAAATACAAATAGTGATATGGAGATTTTAAAGAATGGAGAGGAAACCTTTCCACGTATTTTTGAAGAATTAAAAAAGGCAAAAACGTTCATCCATATAGAATATTACATGTTCAAATCTGATTTTCTCGGTCACCGGATGATGGAGATCTTGATTGAAAAAGTGAAAGAAGGAGTAGAGGTTCGATTCATCTATGATGCGGCTGGCAGCATTCGCTTCTCACGAAAAGATATTAAACGATTGAAGCAGGCGGGGATAAAGGTCGCTCCTTTTCTGCCATTAAAATACGGATTCTTTAATCAAAAGTTCAATTTCCGAAATCACCGAAAAATCGTGATTATTGATGGTGAAACAGGATTTGTTGGCGGGCTCAATGTCGGGAAGGAATATGTAGGACGCGATGAAAACATCGGCTTTTGGCGTGATACACATGCGATGTTAAAGGGTGAAGCCGTTCAGACACTTCACTCCATTTTTATGCTGGACTGGGAGTATGTATCAGATGAAGTGTTAATTGATGATCCGAAGTATCACACCCCGCATCCTGTGACAGGAGAAGATGTCATTCAGGTCGTGCCGACTGGACCTGATATGAAGGAAAGTATGAGTGATTTATATGACGCACTCATTTCGAATGCACAGCAATTTGTTTGGATTGCGACGCCTTATTTTGTCCCAAATGAATCCATTCGCACAGCGTTAAAAATTGCGGCGACAAGAGGGGTGGATGTGCGGGTGATGGTACCTGAGATTAATGATGGATTTCTCACGCAATACGCCACACGATCTTATTTTTCTGAGCTTTTGAAAGAGGGCATCAAGGTGTATCACTATCAAAAAGGGTTCATGCATCAAAAGGTCATGATTGCAGACGGAGAGCTTGCCTCTGTCGGAACGGCCAATGTTGATATGAGAAGCTTCCAACTCAATTTTGAGGTCAATGTCTTTACAGCGGCAAAGAAACCGATCGAGCAATTGATGGCTCATTATGAGGAAGATATGAAAGAATGTGAGCAAATGGGGCCGGTTCATTTTTATAAAAGGGGCTTAAAGGAACGTTTAAAGGAATCGTTTGCGCGATTGTTTTCAGGTGTATTATGAGGGTTTCCAGGGAAAGAAATCATTTCCTGATCTAGTATTTCTATGACGATTCCTCTATAATTGAAAATGATTATCAATTATAGAGGAAGTGAGGTTCTTTTACATATGCTAAAACGCTTTTTTGCCTATTACAGGCCCTATCGCGGTCTGTTCTTTTTAGATTTCTTTTGCGCTGTTGCCGTTGGACTCATGGAACTGGGCTTCCCGCTCATCGTGAATTACTTCATTGATACATTACTGCCGACAGGGAACTGGGCGGTCATTGCCTGGACCGCACTTGCGTTGTTTTTTATTTATGCGCTCAGTTCAGTGATGCAATTTATCGTGTCGTATTGGGGGCACATGCTTGGCATTAATATTGAGACAGATATGAGAAAAAAGCTGTTTGATCATTTTCAGCGTCTGTCCTTCAAATTTTTCGATAATAACAAAACAGGCAAACTCATGTCACGGATGACAAATGACCTCATGTATATTGGTGAGGTGGCGCATCACGGACCTGAGGATTTGTTTATTGCGATTATGACCATTCTTGGCGCCTTTGCCGTCATGCTCATGATTAACTGGCAGCTTGCCATTTTAACCTTCTTGATTATGCCAGTCATCATCTGGTTAGCCCTTCATTTTAATAAAAAAATGACACAGGCAATTACACAACTCAACAATGACATTGGAGATTTTCATGCAAGGGTTGAGAACAATATTGGCGGTATTCGTCTTGTTCAAGCCTTTGCAAATGAACATTTTGAGAAAAAGCGCTTTGCTGAAAACAACAACCGCTTTCGAAAAGCGAAACTTCTTTCCTATAAAATTATGTCGGTTAACGGATCAATCAGCTATATTCTCACAAGGCTTGTGACGTTGTTTGTCCTTCTGGCAGGTACATGGTTTGTCCTTCAAGGTCAATTAACGGCAGGCGGATTTATCGCCTTTGTCTTGATCACAAATGTGTTATTCAGACCAATTGATAAGATCAACACGGTGATTGAAATGTATCCAAAAGGCATTGCCGGTTTTAAAAGCTATGTCGATTTGCTTGAAACAGAGCCAGATGTGAAGGATACAGAAGGAGCACGTGATATTTACGGCTTGAAAGGTGAAATTGAGTATCGAAACGTGACATTTGGCTACGATGAGCACAGTCATGTATTGAAGGATATCAACTTGAAGATCAAACAAGGGGAAACTGTTGCGTTTGTCGGGCCATCAGGAGCGGGGAAATCGACCATTTGTAGTCTGCTGCCTCGTTTTTATGATGTGGACGAAGGAGACATCACCATAGATGGTGTGAGCACAAAATCGATGACCTTGTCCTCTTTAAGACAGCAGATTGGCATTGTGCAGCAGGATGTCTTTTTATTCTCAGGCACCATTCGTGAAAACATTGCGTACGGTAACCTAGAAGCGAGTGATGCAGACATTTGGGAGGCGGTGCGACGTGCCCATTTAGAGGAGCTCGTTCAGCGTTTCCCAGAAGGGTTGAATACGGTCATTGGTGAACGCGGTGTTAAGCTATCCGGCGGTCAAAAGCAACGTCTGTCAATTGCACGGATGTTTTTGAAAAACCCATCTATTCTTATTTTGGATGAAGCGACGTCAGCACTTGATACAGAAACAGAAAAAGCAATCCAAGACGCACTAAGCGAACTGGCAGTCGGCCGGACGACACTCGTCATTGCTCACCGCCTTGCGACAATTAAACATGCAGACCGAATCATCGTCGTGACAGAGGAAGGCACCCAAGAACAAGGCCGTCACCAAGATTTAATTCAAATGGGCGGTGTATACAGCAGACTGCACGAAGCGCAGTTTGGTCATTGAAGAGAAGTGATTGAATGAGTCCAGTTATTAAGCTGGGCTCTTTTTGATAGGATAAAATCTTCTTTTCCATTTAAATGGAATGTTGATATACTATAAGGCAATTGGATTCAAAAGGAGAGGATGGCTTGAGTGAAACGGCAAAAACAGTCATGATCAAAAGCATTCACTACGTGACGCTCGTTGGCTTATTTATCTTAATCATTCCCGCTGGACTCAATCCAGTCTTTTTTTATGTGGGAATGATTTTGTTTGGCATCAATACTGGAGTGAACGTCATAGATAGTTCTCTGAGCAGAAAAAAGATATTTGTGATGCTGGCCATCAGTTTTGCTGTCATATTGTTTGGGCTGTTTAAGCTCTTATATTAAATCTGAGCCCTTTTGAAAAAGGGCTTTTTTTGCTAGGATAGTAAAAACTCGTGTAGGAAGGATCTGATGGAATGAAGGGGCTTCGGCGTTTACAGAAGGGCGATAAAATAGGTATTTATTCTCCCTCAAGTCCAGCATCTTCCACCTCGCCTCTTAGGTATGAGCGGGCGAAGGAATGGCTTGAAAAAAAAGAATTCATTGTGGTACCAGGATCATTAACAGGGAAAGAGGATCACTATCGTTCGGGAACGATTCAAGAACGAGCAGCTGAGCTGAATGAGCTGATGGCGAGAGAAGATTTGTCCTGTATCATGTCGATGATTGGGGGGACGAACTCGAATAGTTTGCTGCCTTATCTTGATTTTGAGCTGCTGATAAAGCATCCGAAAATCATGATTGGTTATTCAGATGCGACGGCAATTCTTTTAGCGGCTTATGAAAAAACGGGCCTGCCTGTTTTTTACGGGCCTGCACTTGTGCCGTCTTTTGGAGAGTTTGAACCATTTGTCGATCATACATATCAATCTTTCGAGGATATTCTCATTCATCCGCAGCCCATCCCATATCAGGTGAAAAAACCGCCCTTCTGGACGGACGAACGGATCAACTGGGAAGAGAAAATAAGAGACAAAGAAAAACGTCCAAACGAGTGGATGTGCGTCATTGAAGGGCAGGCAGAAGGTAGACTGATCGGCGGGAACCTAAATGCCATGTATGGCATATGGGGAAGTGAATTCATGCCTCAAATCCAAAAAGGCGATATCCTTCTCATTGAAGATTGTATGAAAACCGCCTCCACCGTCGAAAAGAACTTCTCTCTGTTAAAGATAAATGGTGTGTTTGAACGGGTATCTGGTATCCTCTTAGGGAAACATGAGCTGTTTGATGATGAAGGGACGGGCAAAAGGCCGCACGATCTCTTACTTGAAGTACTGGGAGATACAAAGAGGCCGCTCATTGCAGAATTTGACAGTGCCCATACGCATCCGATGCTCACGATGCCAATCGGTACACAAGTAAAAATGAATGCAACGTCAGGAGAGGTTTGGCTGACAGAAGCGTGGATATAGAAAAAAGAGCAGCCCTAATGCTGCTCTTCTTTACGAAGCATGTTCTTTTTCAAATGGCTGTAGAAGGTCTTGTGCCTCTTTTCCTTCTACCACGATTAAATAGTCTGATTCTAAATGAGTGAGCCTAAAGGTTTCTAGCTCTACGATGTTCTTAATGTTGCACATTGTTTTTTTAGAATATACATATAAACGATGCTGAGCGTGCTGGCACTTTTCGTATAGAGAAATAAGCTTATGTAAATTCAATGCTTTCGCAGCAATTCGGATTGAATAGATTTGTGACATCTTCATATCCTCCTGTTAAATACTTTCTCACAATAGCTTTGTTACCCCCGTTGTGATAGAGGTAAACCTTTCTCTACGATTTCCACTCAATGGTGCCTCCGCCCGTCCGCCGATTGCCTCTGATCGCTGACAGCTCCTCAACAAGACGGAGCAAAGCCTGATCCTTTTTCTTTGCCTCAATCATAAAATCCACATCACGACCATACGGCTTTAAAGCTTGAAAAAGTGGCAATACAAAGGACATCTCCACTCCATCCGCATGGCTTCGTATCGCCTTTTCTGATTTTGGTGAGGATAAGTGAATTTTAGGCGGTATGCCAGTGTTTGCCCACGTGTCAAACACTCTTGGCAGAATGTCATCAAGTGCCGCATCATCATCTTTGTTTGCCATGTGATGGTGGTAATCAAATACAAACGGGATGCCATGCTTTTCACAAACATTAAGCGTTTCTAATGACGTATAGGTTTTGTCATCATTTTCAAGCGTCATTCTCGCTTTGATATGTGCAGGCAGCTGCTTTATATTGTCATCAAAACGCTGTAAAGCGGATGCTTTGTCGCCATATGCACCTCCGACATGAATGTTCATATAGCCTTCCTTTTCAAGCTTCATGGCCTCAAGCATTTCATAATGATAGGTCATATCAATGACGGCGTTTTCTGTAATAGATGGCTTTGGACTTGTGAACAAAGTAAATTGATTGGGGTGAAAGCTCACTCGTAATCCGTGCCGCTTTACGAGTTGACCAATCTCTAGAAATTCTTTGCGAAAGGGTGTCACAAAGTCCCACCGCACCTCAGGATGGGTGGCGAGCGGGACAATCGAGCTTGAAAAACGGTAAAGCGGAATATCATGGGCAATCGCAAAATAAAGTGTTCTTAATGTATTGACGAGGTTGGCTTTCGTCGTTCGCAATAGAGCCTCTGTCCTCTCTTTCTTTGAGAGTTTACTGTATCTTGCAAAGGTCAGCGACTTGGCAGGTGAAGCTTCCCATAAAGTGACGGCGTTGGATACATAACCAAATCGATAACGCATAGGTCAACTCCTTTATAAAAAATACGAGAACAGGGCGCCTATCCACTCAATTGGACGCGTGAGAAGTGGGCGCTGTTTGTATTTTTCTTCAGTCATCAGTTCTGACACTTCCATGTGTTCACGAATCTTTTCCTCTACATGTGAGGTGAAGGCGGGATCATCAATGGCCACATCCACTTCTTCGTTGAAAAACAAACTTCGTTTATCAAAGTTCGCCGTACTGATCATACAACGGCTATGATCGATGAGAATGGCTTTCGCATGATAAAACCCTTTATAAAAACGATACACAAGACATCCAGCAGCGATCAGATCCTTCAAATAATGAAATCCAGCTTCTTTCACAAGCGGGTGATCCGCCTTCATTGGGATGATGATGTCGACAGTCACGCCTCGCTTCCGTGCGTCAAGAAGGGCGCTTAGAAGAGGAGCAGATGGAATAAAATAGGGCGTGCAGATGGTGATTTGCTTTTTCGCCTGTTGAATATCGTGAAGAAATAAGGCTTCTAAAGAAAAACCTGCCGTCGCACGTGTTGTGCACTGTAATGTTCCCGGTTCCAGTGTAGGAAAAACCTCGTATTGCAGCTGTTGAATACCAGATGAGCGGTACAAATCATTCAGAAACACATGCTGGAGGTCTGCGACAACCTGTCCTGTCATGCGCAGGTGATAGTCCTTCCAAATGCCAAACCTACCGTTTTTCCCTACATATTCATCGCCGATATTAAACCCGCCAATGTAGCCGATCTTCCCATCGATGACCGTGATCTTCCGGTGATTTCTCATGTTCAAACGATAAATGAAAAAAGGAAAACGTGGTTTATTTAAAAAGTAAAATTGAATGCCGCTTTTTTCTAGCATCTGAATGGATGTTTGATCAAATGAATAGGAGCCTAACCGATCAGTGAGCAAAAAAACCGAAACACCTTGCTCTGCTTTCGCTTTAAGTGCTTGCAGAATCCTTTGCCCAATCTTGTCGTTCTTTACAATAAAGAACATCATATGAATAGAAGAAGAGGCTTGCTGTATATCCGTAAGAAGCTGATCAAACAGTGGTTCGCCATCATGATAAAAGGCTGCATCGCCGCTTGTTTGGTCAAAAGACCGTTCAAAAGCATGGGTAGAAAAATATTTTCTCCCTATATAAAGATCTAGCCTGACGAGTAGAACAATGACGAAGACGACGAGTAAAATGATCCATGCGATCATGAAGGTTCCTCCTTTTTTACATATGACGATAGTGTACCCAAATGGGCAAAAAATATTGACTGAATACTCATTCATTATTTATGATAGAGGTACAACATGGAAACGGAACAAAGTGGGTCTTGGGGAATGAAAGGGGGAGCAAGATGAATAGCCTTTTAATTGTTAACTTGATTGCATTTGCGGCAGTGACCGCTTACGCTGTGTATTTGTTTATTTATCTCATTCGAACACGAGCGGCGTATATTCGTCTTGGCAAAAAAGAAGAATTTCAAAAAGACATGAAAAAACGCTTAGAACGTGTTTGGGTGAATGTGTTTGGGCAAAAGAAACTGCTGAAGGACAAGAAGAGCGGCATCATTCATGTGCTGTTTTTCTATGGATTTATTTTAGTGCAGTTCGGAGCCCTTGATTTTATTATGAAGGGACTTGTTCCAGACAGCGGGCTACCATTAGGTCCGCTTTACGGTGTCTTTACGTTCTTCCAAGAGGTAGTCACACTTCTCATTTTAGTGGCGGTGGTTTGGGCGTTCCATAGAAGATATGTCGAGAAGTTAGTCCGTTTAAAAAGGGGCTTTAAATCAGGGCTTGTCCTTTTGTTTATTGGCGGATTGATGCTGACCGTATTACTGGGAAACGGAATGAACATCATTTGGCATGGGCACTCACTATCAGCAACTGAGCCAATGGCTTCCGGCATTGCTTTCTTGCTGGGCTGGCTTTCACCACTTGCAGCAACAATTGTGTTCTATGTCGCATGGTGGGTGCATCTTCTTATTTTACTGACGTTCTTAGTGTACGTCCCGCAGTCTAAGCACGCCCATCTCATCGCTGGCCCGGTCAACGTATTTGTCAGCAGATTGGACCCGCCAGGCAAACTGCAAAAAATTGATTTTGAAGATGAGACACAAGAAACGTTCGGCGTTGGGAAAATTGAAGATTTCCGTCAATCTCAGCTGATCGATCTTTACGCTTGTGTGGAGTGCGGGCGCTGTACGAATATGTGCCCGGCGACAGGGACGGGGAAAATGCTGTCTCCAATGGATTTGATTTTACGATTAAGAGATCATTTAACAAATAAAGGGGCTGCCATTACTTCAAAGACACCGTGGGTTCCGCAGCTTGCTTTCAAGCAGACGACAGGAAATCAGCTGGCGATGCAGGCAAGAGGAGCTGGAGCGGAAGAATCTGCGGCGAGCGCAATGTATCATCCTTCTCTCATTGGTGAGGTCATTACAGAAGAAGAAATCTGGGCATGCACGACATGCCGAAACTGTGAAGATCAGTGTCCTGTCATGAACGAACACGTCGACAAAATCATTGATATGCGCAGATACTTAGTGCTGACAGAAGGAAAAATGGATGCAGATGCACAGCGTGCGATGACAAGCATCGAGCGACAAGGGAACCCATGGGGATTGAACCGAAAAGAAAGAGAAAACTGGCGTGAACTAAGAGAAGATGTGCACGTACCGACGGTGAAAGAGCTGAAAAAAGCAGATCAGACCTTCGACTATTTATTCTGGGTTGGATCGATGGGTGCATATGACAATAGAAGCCAAAAGATTGCTCTTGCCTTCGCAAAACTGCTCAATGAAGCAGGGGTTTCTTTTGCCATCCTAGGCAATAAAGAGAAAAACTCAGGCGATACACCGAGAAGACTTGGGAATGAATTTTTGTTCCAAGAACTTGCTGCAAAGAACATCGAAGAATTTCAAAAAAATGACGTAACCAAAATCGTCACGATCGATCCGCATGCTTACAATTTATTTAAAAATGAATACCCAGACTTTGGGCTCGAGGCAGAGGTGTACCATCATACAGAATTACTGGCAGAGCTAGTAAAAGAGGGGAAATTAACGCCTATTCATGAAGTGAACGAAGTCATTACTTTCCACGATTCTTGCTATCTAGGCAGATATAACGAGGTCTATGATCCGCCAAGAGATATATTAAAATCCATTCCGGGTGTGACACTGAAAGAAATGGAACGGAATCGTGAATCCGGGATGTGCTGCGGTGCCGGCGGCGGTTTAATGTGGATGGAAGAAGAGACAGGTACTCGGATTAACACAGCGAGAACGGAGCAGGCCTTACAGGTACAGCCGTCCATCATCAGCTCAGGATGCCCATATTGTTTAACCATGCTTGGGGATGGGACGAAAGCGAAGGAAGTAGAAGAGCAGGTCGGCACATTTGATGTCGCAGAACTTCTTGAAAAATCAGTGTTTGGCGAAACGAGAACGCAGGCTTCATAAAGGTGTCAGGCCGATGGATCGACTGTTCATCGGCCAGTGGACACCGATATTTTATGAACTGTCTAGCATTTATGTAAGCGGTAACAAAAAGGAGGGGAAAGAAATGAGCACGACGGTCATTGTATCTGGAGCGAGAACACCATTTGGAAAACTAGGTGGAACTTTAAGTCGTTTGACTGCTGCAGAATTAGGCGGGATGACGATAAAAGCTGCGCTGGAAAGAGCCTCAAATGTCCATGAAGTGGATGAAGTCATCATGGGCAGTGTCCTTCAAGGAGGACAAGGTCAAATTCCTTCAAGACAGGCAGCTAGACATGCAGATCTTCCTTGGTCGGTTCCGACGCAAACCATCAACAAAGTCTGTGCTTCAGGAATGCGCAGTGTCACGACAGCCGATCAAATCATTCGAGCGGGAGATGCCAATGTGATCGTGGCAGGTGGCATGGAATCCATGTCTCATGCTCCTTATCTTCTGAAAAAAGCACGATGGGGTTACAAAATGGGAGATGGTGCTGTACAAGATGCCATGATTTTAGATGGATTAACCTGTTCGTTTACAGGTGTTCATATGGGTGAGTATGGAAGCATGGCGGCGAAAGAGCTTGACATTACACGAGAAGAACAAGACCTTTGGGCGTTAAGAAGTCATGAACGAGCCATTGAGGCGCAAAAAAGCGGCTTTTTTAAAAATGAGATCATCCCCGTTACCGTCAAGAATAAAAAAGGTGATCAGCTGATTTCAGAAGATGAAGCCCCGCGGCGTGATACGTCATATGAACGTTTGTCAAAACTGATGCCCGTTTTCGATCAGGCAGGTACGATTACCGCTGGCAATGCACCGGGTGTCAATGATGGTGCAAGTGCGCTTCTATTAATGAAAGACACATACGCCATGCAGCAAGGTGAAAAACCTCTGGCAGTTGTGCTTGGGCATGCGCAAGTAGCAGTAGAGGCAAAGGACTTTCCGAAAACACCAGCCTATGCCATCGAAAAAGTGTTAAAGAAAACAGGGAAGCGAGTAGAGGATATTGATTTGTTTGAAATCAATGAGGCTTTTTCAGCGGTTGCATTGGCATGCGAAAAAATGCTTGGACTGGATCGGCGGAAAATGAATGTGAACGGAGGGGCAGTCGCGATTGGTCACCCGATTGGAGCAAGCGGAACACGTATTATATTGACCTTGATCCATGCACTCAGACAAAGAGGCGGCGGGATCGGCATTGCGGCGATTTGCAGCGGCGGGGGTCAAGGTGATGCGATCATGATCAAGGTGGATTAAAAGGGAGGCGTTCATTGTCATGAGTATAGAAGAGACCGTCATGGTCGTTGGGGCTGGTCAAATGGGCTCGGGTATTGCCCAAGTATTTGCACAGTCAGGTTATACCGTCCTGCTCCATGATACGGAAGAGGAGCAGATTCATCGAGCCATTTCCTCTATGACCAAACAACTGACGAAACGAGCAGAAAAAGGAAAGCTGGCACATCAGGCAGTCCGTGATATTACACAGCGACTGGCTGTTTCAACAGATTTAAAGGATGTACAGCAGACGCATTTAGTGATTGAAGCCGCATCTGAACAAATGAAGATCAAAAAACAAATCTTTGAAACCCTCGATCAATTTGCACCTGATGACACGATATTTGCGACAAATACGTCTTCCTTGTCGATCACAGAATTAGCAGCCGTGACGAAACGGCCTGAGAAAGTGATTGGCATGCATTTTATGAATCCAGTTCCCGTGATGAAACTTGTGGAAGTAATCCGTGCGCTACAAACGGATGATGCCACGTACCAATTTGTTTTTGACACCGCAAAGACATTAGACAAAACCCCAATTGAAGTGGAAGACTTCCCTGGGTTTGTGTCAAATCGCATTTTGATGCCGATGATCAATGAAGCCATTTATACCCTTTATGAAGGCGTGGCAGATGTAGAAAGTATTGACGGCATCATGACGCTTGGAATGAACCATCCAATGGGCCCTCTTCGTCTCGCCGACCTCATCGGGCTCGATACTTGTTTATTTATTATGAATACCCTTCACGAGGGTCTTGGAGATAGCAAATATCGACCTTGTCCTCTTTTGAAAAAATACGTGAACGCAGGCTGGCTGGGCAAAAAGACAAAGAGAGGTTTTTACACTTACCACGACCACTCATAGGGGGAGTCAAGATGGATGTGTTGCTGACAGAAAAACAACGTCTTTGGAGAAAACGAGTAGCAGAATTTGCACGCCAGCATGTATTCCCTGAAATAGAAGCGATGGAACAGGGCGTGTTCCCGAAAACGCTTTTAGCTGAAATGGGTCGGCAAGGCTTTTTAGGCATTCCAATCCCAGATAAGTATCATGGATTAGGGGCAGATTTCACAACCTATATCTTGGCGATTCATGAATTATCCAAAGTAAGTGCAACCATCGGTGTCATTGTATCCGTTCATACATCTGTTGTGACGATGCCGATTTTGGCGTTTGGAACGACTGAACAAAAAGAATCCTACGTTCCCAAGCTTGCGTCCGGGCAGAAGCTGGGCGCCTTTTGTCTAACTGAACCGAAGGCAGGATCAGATGCCTCTAGTATTCAGTTGAAAGCAGAGCGCTCAGACGATCACTATGTGTTAAATGGAACGAAAATTTTTATCACAAGCGGCGGTGAAGCGGAAGTCTATCTTGTATTTGCCGTGACAGACCCTACTTCTGCTAAGAAAAATATATCAGCGTTTATTGTGGAGAAAGGGACACCAGGATTTACGATCGGAAAAGATGAGAAGAAGATGGGCCTGCATGGATCAAAAACAGTCACACTTCATTTTGACGGTGTTCGAATTCCAAAAAAACAGCTGCTCGGTGCAGAAGGAGAAGGCTTTAGGATTGCCATGTCTAGCTTAAATGCGGGGAGAATTGGCATTGCGGCTCAAAGCCTTGGTATTGCAGAAGCCGCTTTAGCTGAGGCGGTCACGTATTTAAAGCAGCATCCAGCTGGCCTTGAAACGACCATTCGGTTGGGCGATCTGGGCACCAAGCTGGAAGCGGCAAAACTTCTTGTCTATCAAGCCGCCTCTTATAAAGAAGCCAATCGCCCTGTCACGAAGGAAGCGTCGATGGCGAAGTTATTTGCATCTAAAACAGCGGTTGATATTAGTACAGAAGTCATCCATTTGCTTGGTCTAGCCGGTTACACGAAGCAATACCGAGCAGAGCGGTACTTTCGTGATGCGAAAATTTGTGAGATTTATGAAGGAACAAGTGAAATACAAAGGCTGGTTATTTGTAAACAGCTAATATGAAGTGAGGTGACTCATGATGCAGTTCCAATTAAGTGACGAACACGAAATGATACAAAAAATGGTGAGAGATTTTGCGAAAAATGAAGTGGAGCCAACAGCAGCAGAGCGAGATGAAACAGAATCGTATGATCCCGCTATTTTTCGTCAAATGGCAGAGCTTGGTTTAACGGGAATCCCTTGGCCAGAAGAAAATGGGGGGATTGGTAGTGATTATTTGGCCTATGTCATAGCGGTTGAAGAGCTCTCACGAGTGTGCGCCTCAACAGGCGTCACCCTATCTGCTCACACATCACTCGCCTCATGGCCGATCTATACATTCGGAACAGATGAGCAAAAGGAGACATATTTAAAGCCGCTTGCAGAGGGACAGAAGATCGGCGCATACGCACTGACCGAGAGCGGCTCGGGCTCAGATGCCGGCGGAATGAAAACAACAGCAGTAAAAGCAGGGAATGAATACGTTTTGAACGGGGCAAAGATTTTTATTACAAATGGTGGCATTGCGGATTATTATATTGTGTTTGCTGTTACTGACCAGAATGCTTCATCGCGCAATACAACCGCTTTTATTGTAGAAAAAGAGACGCAAGGCTTTTCAATAGGCAAAAAAGAAAGCAAACTGGGCATCCGCTCATCGCCAACGACAGAAATCATCTTTGAAGACTGTCGTATACCCGAAAGGAACCGGCTTGGTCAAGAAGGCGAAGGTTTTAAGATAGCGATGATGACACTTGACGGCGGCAGAAACGGTATTGCCGCACAAGCTGTTGGTATTGCTCAAGGTGCTCTAAATGCAGCAGTCAATTACGCAAAGGAGCGCAAACAATTTGGTAAACCAATCATTCAGCAGCAAGGCATTGCTTTTAAGTTAGCGGATATGGCAACGGCAATTGAGGCCTCAAGACTGCTCACCTATCAGGCAGCATGGCTTGAAACGAAAGGGCTTCCGTATGGGAAAGAATCAGCTATGTCCAAGCTCTTTGCCGGTGATACAGCCATGAAGGTGACGACAGAAGCTGTACAAATCTTCGGCGGATACGGCTATACAAAGGATTACCCAGTCGAACGCTACATGCGTGATGCGAAAATCACTCAAATCTATGAAGGTACACAAGAAATCCAGCGGCTGGTCATCTCACGGAAACTGCTAGATATGTAGAAACGAAGCAAAGACCACCTGATGTGAGGTGGTCTGTTTTTGTCTCAAATGTGAAATCCTCTCCAATGTGATCTCATATCACTTGATCACTATGGTAAAATTGGGAAAAGAACCAAAATGGAGGTTATCATGATGAACACAACATTTATTGGCATTTTAGGAATCGTCACGATGATCATATGGATTATGGTCTCCACAGAGCTTTCAAAGTCTCCAAAAAAGAAGGAAGAAAAAGAAAACAGCCACAGAAAACTCATTGTACTCGTGTCTGCGGGCACTTTATTCACCGTACCTTTGGTTTTTTCACTCATTCAGAATATCCAGCTGTAACCTATCCATTCGACTAAACCGCTGCTGTCTGTTTTAATTTCACCCATTTGAAAAAAACTAAACGGACAAGTGGTCCCATAATCAACATCTGCAAAGGGAACGCCAACATGACATTATGACCAAAAATCGTTAAGTAATCAGATAGAATCGATTGTGTTTGAAATCCTGTGCTGATGCTTTGAACGACATATCCGCATAAAGACATGAGACACACCATCCCAAACACGATAAAGATAGAAAGAGTGAGAATAAAATAGATTTTCTTGCCTTTTGGTGCAAAACGGATGGCTGCTTTTTTTGCTGAAGGCCCAACAATACACATCTCAATCAACAACGTGATGGCAAAACCGATCACATAGGTGAGTACACCTTCTAACCATGTCATATGTCCAAGCCGTCCATTTAGAAATAGGTTATAAAAGAACATCACTGAAAACATACAAAAACACATCAAGACACCAAATTGTATATCTTCTTTTTTTGTCATTGGCAATTCGATCAACCTCTCAAAATTAGTCTATTTATTATAGATTTCTGTTTCAATTCGTCGTAAGTGAACATTTTGTGAAGGAATAATTCCCCTTTTTTAAGAAGAGTAAATGACTTTGTATTCATCAAAAGAGAAGACAAAAAAGCATGCAAAACGTGTGCTTCACACATGAATTGTGCCAATTCGGCACAAATGATTGACCGCTAGAGACTCCTCTTGTGAAAAAATCAAAAATTAACATCAATAAAGGTGGCATAAACTCCCCTAATTTGTTTATAATGAGAGGTATGGTTTGTCGTAAGAATAAGGTATAAATACTTATTATTTCACTGATAAATGGATACATACATGTAATAGAAAGGGAGTGTCTGACCTTGAGTTTGAAAGAATACTCACAGGAACAGCTCAAACAAATGTCTTTAGTTGAACTTGCTTATGAAATTTTCAGAGACAGCAAAACGCCGATTACGTTTTCCGAGTTAATAGATGAAATGGTCCGTTTGCAAGGGATACAAAAATCTGATCTTGATGATCGACTTGCTCAATTTTATACAGACTTAAATATAGATGGCCGCTTTATTTCGTTAGGTGATCAGAGATGGGGACTTCGCAGCTGGTATCCAGTTGATCAAATCGAAGAAGAAGTTCAGCCAGCTGTGAAAACAAAAGCGAAAAAGAAAAAAACAAAAGCTGCTGTCGTTGAAGAAGACTTCGATGATATTGAAGAGGAAGAAGAAATCGACGAGCTTGAAGAAGATCTTGATCTTGTTGAAGACGACGAGGACCTTGACCTAGATGATGAAGAAATCGATGAAGAGATAGAAGACTTCGACGAAGATGATGATGAAGATGATGACGGCTTAACGGAAATTGATGAAGACGATTTAGACGATGATGAGGAAGACAAATAACCCTCACAAACCGGTCCTGAAAACAGGACAAAACCGTCTTGACTTTCCAGAGCGAACTATGTAGTATGTATTTTGGGCTCTCTAAAAAAGAGTACGTAAAGATACGTTCATTTACGCTCCCTTTCATTTATTTGAAAGGGAGCTTTCTTATTTTTCAAGAGATTTAGGGATACACTCTAAAAGGATGAAGCTGTGCATGTCTAGTCATGCAAGGGTAAAAAAGAGAGGAGCATACGAAATGACAAAGTATATTTTTGTAACAGGAGGAGTTGTTTCCTCACTTGGAAAAGGGATCACGGCTGCATCGTTAGGCCGCCTTCTGAAAAATAGAGGGATGGATGTCACCATTCAAAAATTTGATCCATATATCAACGTAGACCCAGGGACAATGAGTCCATACCAGCACGGTGAGGTATTTGTTACAGACGACGGTGCTGAAACAGACCTTGACTTAGGTCACTACGAGCGTTTCATTGACATTAACTTAAATAAGTACAGCAACGTTACAACAGGTAAAATCTACTCTACTGTTTTGAAGAAAGAGCGTCGCGGCGACTACTTAGGTGGAACAGTACAGGTTATTCCCCACATTACAAATGAAATCAAAGACCGTGTGTACCGTGCCGGAAAAGAAACGGGTGCAGATGTGGTCATTACAGAAATCGGTGGAACAGTAGGAGACATCGAATCCCTTCCATTCCTTGAAGCGATTCGTCAAATGAAGAGTGACATCGGCCGTGAAAACGTGATGTACATTCATTGTACCCTTGTTCCTTACATCCGTGCAGCAGGCGAACTGAAAACAAAACCAACACAGCATAGTGTAAAAGAACTTCGCAGTCTTGGTATTCAGCCAAACGTCATTGTGGTCAGAACTGAAATGCCATTGGCACAAGACATGAAGGACAAAATTGCGCTATTCTGTGATATTGATACGAAAGCAGTCATCGAATGTCAGGATGCAGATACCCTTTATTCGATTCCGCTTGATTTACAAAAACAAGGATTAGACAAGCTTGTATGTGAGCACATGAAGCTTGACTGTCAAGATGCGGACATGACGGAGTGGACGGCGCTTGTTGATAAAGTGCAAAACCTTTCAAAACAAGTTACGATTGGTCTAGTAGGGAAATATGTTGAGCTGCAAGATGCATACATTTCTGTCGTTGAATCACTTCGTCATGCGGGCTATGCATTTGATGCGGATGTTCAAATCAAATGGATCAACGCAGAAGAAGTCACAGCAGAAAATATGGCTGATTTCGCTCAAGATGTAGACGGCATTATTGTTCCTGGAGGCTTCGGAGACCGCGGAGTAGAAGGGAAAATCATTGCAACACAATATGCGCGCGAAAACAAAGTGCCATTCTTCGGAATCTGCTTAGGTATGCAAGTCGCATCTATCGAATATGCGAGAAACGTACTAGGTTTAGAGGGAGCACATTCCGCTGAAATTGATCCAGAAACAGCATTCCCAATCATCGACCTTCTTCCAGAACAGAAGGATGTTGATGACTTAGGTGGAACACTTCGCCTCGGCCTATACCCTTGTAAATTAAACGAAGACTCAAAAGCATTTGCTGCATACAATGACGAAGTCGTGTACGAACGCCACCGTCATCGCTATGAGTTTAATAACGAATTCAGACAGCAAATGGAAGCAGCAGGTTTTGTCTTCTCTGGTACAAGCCCAGACGGACGCCTTGTTGAAATCATTGAACTGAAGGATCACCCATGGTTCCTTGCTTCTCAGTTCCACCCAGAATTCATTTCAAGACCGACAAGACCACAGCCGTTATTTAGAGATTTCGTTGGTGCTTCACTACAGGCATCTGAATCAAAATAAAACAAAAAACTGCCGAGAATATCATCTTCTCGGCAGTTTTTTTATTCATATTCCTCAACGATTTCTTTCACAGTAAACGATAGAGCATGGTAGACATATAAGCAGGTCATCAGTGCAGGATAGCCGAACCTTGTTCCATCTTCTGCAGGCACAAGTGGTTTTTTGAGCTGAAAATCAATGTGGACATCACAATGCTCTTCAATAAATGATGTCTCCTTTTGTGCAGGACCGACCCCGACAATAGGTGTACCTTGTTCGTGCAGCTCTTTGACAAGGGATTGAATCTCTTGATCTTCTGGATCTGAATAAAATAAAAGCACCCTGTCACTTGGATGAAGTAAGCTGCGCTCCTTTTGATCCAGCGGCAGAACCTTCGCACCCGGAAACGGTTCCTTGCTCTCAGATGCCTCTAAGGCTACAGCCGCCAGTTCATTCTTGCCATGAAAATACACGGCATGTCCACTGACAACGGCCTGAGCAAGAAGGCGTGCACCGTCTTCGATCGCTTCGGCCTGCTTATCTCCAATACGTGAAAAAATACCTGATAATTGGGTAGTGAAAATTTTTAACAAGACTCATTTCCTCCTTCTGTCAGATCATTTTATAATAGAATATAAAGAGAATATTAGGAAAAATGCTCAGAAAATGTCGTAAAGTAAACTATTATAATTAAAGGAAATGTGAAAATCAAACAGAATTATTTAACAACAGCTCTTTTTATGGCGAAAAATGAAAGCAATGGGGTGTAACAGATGAATGAGAAAATTTTAATTGTCGATGATCAGTACGGTATTAGAATATTGCTGAATGAAGTGTTTCATAAAGAAGGCTATCAAACCTTTCAAGCCGCTAATGGACTACAGGCATTAGATATTGTGAAAAACCATAGACCAAACCTTGTCCTGCTTGATATGAAAATTCCCGGAATGGATGGCATTGAGATTTTAAAACGCATGAAATTAATTGATGAAGACATTCGCGTGATCATTATGACAGCTTATGGCGAACTAGATATGATTCAAGAGTCTAAAGAGCTCGGTGCATTAACGCATTTTGCTAAACCATTTGATATTGATGAAATCCGTGATGCGGTCAAAGAATACTTGCCGCTCGAAACAAATGGCTAGATGGAAATGATTGAATCAAGTCATTCTGTTGCCGATTTGTCGAATAATTGGTATTCTAGATAAGAAGAAGAAAGCGATCTGACTTTGAAAGTTTACATATGGCGAGAAATTCTGGTCATGCTAGGGTGGAGAGCTTTTTTTAGTAAGCAAATTAGCTACATAGGGAGGATTTTTCATCATGCCTTTAGTTTCAATGACAGAAATGTTGAAAGACGCAAAGGAAAAAGGTTACGCTGTTGGACAGTTTAACTTAAATAACTTAGAATTCACGCAAGCGATTTTACAAGCTGCTGAAGAAGAGAAATCTCCAGTTATCTTAGGAGTATCTGAAGGAGCAGGACGCTACATGGGCGGCTTCAAAACAGTTGTCGCAATGGTAAAAGCGTTAATCGAAGAATATAATGTAACAGTTCCTGTTGCGATTCATTTAGATCACGGTTCAAGCTTTGAATCTTGTGCAAAAGCCATTCATGCAGGATTTACTTCTGTGATGATTGATGCTTCTCACCATCCATTTGATGAGAACGTAGCGACAACTGCAAAAGTGGTTGAGCTTGCACATTTCCATGGTGTATCTGTAGAAGCTGAGCTTGGAACTGTTGGTGGACAAGAAGACGACGTCATCGCTGAGGGCGTTATTTATGCTGATCCAAAAGAGTGCCAAGAGCTTGTAGAACGTACTGGTATTGACTGCCTTGCGCCTGCACTAGGTTCAGTTCATGGTCCATACAAAGGTGAACCAAACCTTGGTTTCGCTGAAATGGAAGAAATCGGTAAAACAACTGGACTTCCACTTGTTCTTCACGGCGGAACAGGTATCCCAACTGCTGACATCAAGCGTGCGATTTCACTTGGTACAGCAAAAATCAATGTAAACACTGAAAACCAAATTGCTTCTGCGAAAGCAGTTCGCGAAACACTTGCTGCAAAAACAGAAGAGTATGATCCACGTAAATATCTTGGACCAGCTCGTGACGCAATTAAAGCGACTGTTATCGGCAAAATGCGTGAATTTGGTTCTTCTAACCAAGCATAATTTGATGAGAACCGAAAGCCGCCTGAGTCACAGGCGGTTTTCTCCATATCTTGAGAAAGCGCAATCAAATTTACATTTCAGACAATTTATTGATAGGAGAGTGGCACAGTTATGTTATTTTTCGTAGACACAGCGAATATCGCAGACATCAAAGAGGCACACGAGCTTGGCATTTTAGCAGGCGTGACAACAAACCCTAGTTTAGTAGCGAAAGAAAAGGACGTATCGTTCCACGACCGCCTTCGTGAAATCACTGACGTGGTATCAGGTTCAGTTAGTGCGGAAGTCATTTCCCTCAAAGCAGAAGAAATGATCGAAGAAGGAAAAGAGCTTGCTGCTATTGCACCAAATATTACAGTTAAAATCCCAATGACAACAGACGGTCTTAAAGCGGTCAAAGCGTTAACAGACCTTGGGATTAAAACAAATGTCACGTTGATTTTTAGTGCAAACCAGGCACTTCTTGCAGCTAGAGCTGGTGCGACGTATGTCTCTCCATTCCTCGGCCGCTTAGATGACATTGGCCAAAATGGTCTTGATCTCATTAGTGAAGTGAAAACCATTTTTGATGTTCATGGATTAGATACACAAATCATTGCTGCATCCATTCGTCACCCGCAGCATGTGACAGAAGCTGCGCTTAGAGGTGCTCATATCGGCACAATGCCGCTGAAAGTCATCAAGCAGCTGACAAAACACCCATTAACGGATGCAGGCATTGAGCAATTTTTAGCAGACTGGAATAAATAAGTGATTGTGGCAGACGGATATCCATCCGTTTGCCGCAGTTTACCTTAAATACGCTAAGAAATGTTTTGTGCAAAGAAGAGAACATCACAGCCTCGCAAAGCTTCGATTATTTTTCTTCCGACAAATTTCGTTTAACCTGTATTCTTTCTCTTGATATTGGCTAAATTTTGGACAAGACCTTTTAAAGCGCGACATCCACAAACAGTATAACTCCAACAGTGATCTTCTTTAAGAAGGGAGACAAATATGGAAAAGTTAAACATTGCCGGCGGTGACCCCTTGCGTGGGACCGTACATATTAGTGGTGCGAAAAATAGTGCTGTGGCACTGATTCCTGCCACGATTCTCGCTGATTCTCCAGTAACCATTGAAGGCCTTCCGCATATTTCAGATATTGACACATTACGAGATCTGTTAGAAGAGATTGGCGGAAAGGTCACGTTTGAAAAAGGTGAGATGGTTGTCAATCCTGCCTCCATGATCAGTATGCCGCTTCCTAATGGCAAAGTGAAGAAACTACGAGCATCCTATTATTTAATGGGCGCCATGCTCGGTAGATTCAAGCAGGCTGTCATTGGATTACCAGGGGGATGTCACTTAGGACCTAGACCGATCGATCAGCATATCAAAGGCTTTGAAGCACTTGGAGCCGAGGTGACAAACGAACAGGGTGCGATTTATTTGCGCGCTGAAAAATTAGTCGGAGCCCGTATTTATCTTGATGTTGTCAGTGTAGGTGCGACCATCAACATCATGCTGGCAGCCGTGCTTGCTGAAGGGAAAACAGTGATTGAAAATGCCGCAAAAGAACCCGAAATTATTGATGTAGCGACACTGCTTGCAAGCATGGGAGCTAAAATCAAAGGTGCGGGGACGGATGTGATTCGGATCGAAGGTGTGGAATCTCTTCATGGCTGCAGGCATTCCATCATCCCTGACCGCATAGAAGCAGGTACATTTTTAATTGCAGGTGCAGCGATGGGGGATGAAGTTGTGCTTGATAATGTGATCCCAACTCATTTAGAATCAATTACGGCGAAACTTAGAGAGATGGGGTTCACAATTGAAACAAGCAACGATCAAATGCTGATCGTTGGCAGAAATGAAGGACTCAAGCCTGTCGATATCAAAACCCTTGTGTATCCGGGCTTTCCGACTGATCTTCAACAGCCGATGACGGCTTTGTTAACAAAAGCGAAAGGCACGAGTGTCGTGACAGATACCATTTACTCTGCCCGCTTTAAACACATTGACGAATTGCGTCGAATGGGTGCTAACATGAAGGTGGAAGGAAGATCTGCCATTATTACAGGTCAAACGCAGCTTCAAGGTGCAAAGGTCAAAGCAAGTGATCTGCGAGCAGGTGCTTGTCTCGTTGTTGCAGGGTTAATGGCAGACGGTGTGACCGAAATCACAGGGCTTGAACATATAGACAGAGGATATAGTATGCTTGAGGAGAAGCTTGAAGGCTTGGGTGCAACCATCTGGCGTGAAAAGCTGAATGACCAAGAAATAGAAGAACTTCAAAATTCATAAGGCTTTGACTGTGAGAGGAGATTTGGACAAAAATGGAAAGAAGTTTATCGATGGAACTAGTACGGGTGACAGAAGCAGCTGCATTAAAATCTGCTCGTTGGATGGGTAGAGGTTTAAAAGACGAAGCGGATGATGCTGCAACAAGTGCCATGCGTGATGTATTTGATACGATTCCGATGAAGGGAACTGTGGTCATCGGCGAGGGAGAAATGGACGAAGCGCCAATGCTTTATATTGGGGAAAAGCTTGGAAACGGATATGGACCTCGCGTGGATGTCGCTGTTGATCCATTGGAAGGAACAAATATTGTGGCAAGTGGCGGCTGGAATGCTTTAGCTGTTATCGCTGTTGCTGATCATGGCAACTTGCTGAATGCACCTGATATGTACATGGATAAGATCGCAGTAGGTCCAGAAGCGGTAGGCTGCATCGACATTGAAGCGCCTGTCATTGACAATCTTCGTGCTGTTGCAAAAGCAAAAAACAAAGATATTGAAGATGTTGTTGCGACAATTTTAAACAGAGAGCGACATGAAAAGATCATTGCTGAGCTGAGAGAAGCTGGAGCAAGAATCAAGTTGATCGATGATGGTGACGTTGCAGGAGCCATTAATACAGCATTTGATCACACAGGTGTTGATATTCTATTTGGTTCAGGTGGAGCGCCTGAAGGTGTCCTTTCTGCTGTTGCGCTTAAAGCACTTGGTGGAGAAATCCACGGTAAGCTTCTTCCACAAAGTGAAGAAGAGCTGAGACGCTGTGAGAAAATGGGACTGGATGTTGGAAAAGTCCTCAGAATGGAAGACCTCGTGAAAGGCGATGACGCCATTTTTGCAGCGACAGGTGTAACAGATGGCGAGTTATTAAAAGGTGTTCAATTTAAAGGCTCTGTTGGAACAACACATAGTGTTGTCATGCGTGCGAAATCAGGTACTGTTCGATTCGTCGATGGCAGACACAGTTTAAAGAAAAAACCGAATCTTGTCATTCGTCCGTAATCTGAAAGCGGGTATTCTTTACCCGCTTTTCATATAGGTGTCAAATATATATCATTTTCTTTTTAAAGTTGAATATTCCCTGCAAATGAGGTAAAACTAAAGAGTGCTGCGAAATTTTCTGCGAATTTACTTCTTTTAAGCTTCAACAAGTTTAAATACTGCCGCATCATGACGATATACTCATTATCCTTCTCTATGTTGACAAAGCTCTATTTCACATTGTTCCTATCTTTACGATAAAACGAGTGGGAGCGTTACCATGAGAGCAAGGTCATTCCAACAAAAAACGGAATTAAAAGCTAATCAAATACAATGGTCATGCATTTGTAATGAAATACATTGACTAGAAAAGTGTGGTGTCCATATTGAAAGATGTTTCGATTTCATCTTTGGAAAATATGAAATTAAAAGAGCTGTATGAGTTAGCAAAAAAGTACAAAATCTCTTATTACAGCAAACTAACAAAAAAAGAATTAATTTTTGCCATCTTAAAGGCGAATGCTGAGCAAGAGGATCTCTTATTTATGGAAGGGGTTCTAGAAATTATTCAGTCAGAGGGATTTGGTTTCTTAAGACCAATTAACTACTCCCCAAGTTCTGAAGACATTT
This sequence comes from Bacillus sp. G402, assembly GCF_051172515.1. Classification (NCBI taxonomy): domain Bacteria; kingdom Bacillati; phylum Bacillota; class Bacilli; order Caryophanales; family Bacillaceae; genus Bacillus; species Bacillus sp. G402. The sequence continues at coordinate 615,242 of NZ_JBPIZC010000002.1, read as the reverse complement.
ATATTTCAGCTTCACAAATCAGACGCTTTGATTTAAGAAATGGTGATAAGGTGTCTGGAAAGGTACGACCTCCAAAAGAGAATGAACGCTACTATGGCCTCCTTCATGTCGAAGCGGTAAATGGGGACGACCCAGAATCAGCTAAGGAACGTGTTCACTTTCCTGCACTCACGCCGCTATTCCCTGATCGTCAAATGATTCTTGAAACACAGCCTAATCACCTGTCTACTAGAATTATGGATATGATGGCGCCAGTTGGGTTTGGGCAACGTGGTTTAATTGTTGCACCGCCTAAGGCTGGGAAAACCATTTTGCTCAAAGAAATTGCCAACAGCATCTCTGAAAATCATCCAGAGGCAGAACTGATTGTTCTTCTTATTGACGAACGTCCAGAGGAAGTAACAGATATCGAACGTTCTGTTGCAGGGGATGTCGTTAGCTCAACCTTTGACGAAGTACCGGAAAACCACATTAAAGTAGCAGAGCTTGTATTAGAGCGTGCGATGCGTCTAGTTGAACATAAAAAAGATGTCATCATCTTAATGGACAGCATCACAAGGCTTGCTCGTGCATACAACCTTGTCATCCCGCCAAGCGGTCGAACGCTTTCCGGCGGTATTGATCCAGCGGCTTTCCACCGTCCAAAACGCTTCTTTGGTGCTGCGCGTAACATCGAAGAAGGTGGGAGCTTGACCATTTTAGCTACTGCACTTGTTGATACGGGGTCGCGTATGGATGATGTGATTTATGAAGAGTTTAAAGGAACAGGAAACATGGAGCTCCATTTAGATCGTTCTCTTGCAGAAAGAAGAATTTTCCCAGCCATCGACATTCGTCGTTCCGGTACAAGAAAAGAAGAACTGCTTGTGCCTAAAGAACATCTTGATCGTCTATGGGCGATGAGAAAATCAATGTCAGATACACCTGATTTCGCTGAGAAATTCATGCGCAAAATGAGAAAAACAAAGACAAACCAAGAATTTTTCGATATTTTAACGCAAGAGTGGAAACAAGCAAATATGTCTGCATCAAGAAGATAGCTTCCTGAAAAAATACATTTGCAATCATAGACTCACACTGTTATAATTTTATCATGTGCGTTTCAGAATTTATTCTGAGATATTAACTCTGTTTCCGAATTGGATTCAGGGCGGAAGGAGATGACAGTAGATGAAAACAGGAATTCATCCTAACTACAAAAAAGCTACAGTCAAATGCGCTTGTGGAAATGAGTTTGAAACTGGATCAGTAAAAGAAGAGGTACGCATCGAGATTTGCTCTGAGTGCCATCCTTTCTATACAGGCCGTCAAAAATTCGCTTCTGCTGATGGACGTGTTGACCGCTTTAACAAAAAATACGGTCTTAAGTAATAATAGATACAATAAACAGGCAGGAATCCGTTCTTGCCTGTTTTTTTACGTGGATTGATGGAACTTTAAAACGGGGGAGAAGACCTTATGTATGTGATGAAACAAAGCGGTTGGCTTGAAGTCATCTGCGGAAGTATGTTTTCTGGAAAGTCGGAAGAATTGATTCGGAGAGCCAAAAGAGCCACCTTTGCCAAACAAGAAGTAAAAATATTCAAACCAGCGATTGATAACCGGTATAGCACAAGCTCAGTTGTGTCACATAACGGTTCATCGGTCGATGGGATTGCAGTAACCTCACCAAAAGACATAATAACGCACATATCAGAACGAACCGATGTCATTGGCATTGATGAGGTGCAATTTTTTGATGAGACAATCATTGATATTGTCACTCAATTGGCTGATAAAGGCTACCGAGTCATTGTTGCAGGCCTTGATCAAGACTTCAGAGGAGAGCCATTTGGTGTTGTTCCGCATTTAATGGCATGTGCAGAGCTTGTAACAAAACTTCAAGCAGTTTGTTCGGTATGCGGCTCCCCAGCGAGTAGAACACAACGCTTGATCGACGGTAAACCCGCATCCTATGATGATCCCATTATTTTAGTAGGTGCGCAGGAATCATACGAAGCACGATGCAGACATCACCATGAAGTACCAAAATTAGATGTTGGTACAACACTTGACAATTAAAAAAATAGCAAATGCCGCTGTGTTTCGTTTTTCGAGATTTTGGCTGAACACCCATCATTTGTACTTAAATAAATTAAATAACGCTACGAAAAAATTATCTAATTTTCAACGCTTGCGTTTTGGTATAAGCAGGCATAAAATGACTAACTGTAGTGTAAAGCATTTAAACGAAAAGTTCGATTTCTTGTCATAATTTTTTTGATTAAGGATTTTTCTCCTTGATCGTTCTTTGTATTAATAGTTCACTTTATTTATATTTTAGAAAGAGGGTAGTTTTTGATGAACAACGTGAAGAAAACAAAAGAAGGGTACCTCGAAACCACTTTGACAGGTAAAGATGTATTATCGATTCCAACGTTGAACAAAGGCGTTGCTTTCTCTGAAGAAGAAAGACAAGAGCTTGGATTAGAAGGATTACTTCCTCCAACTGTTCTGACTTTAGAACAGCAAGCAGAGAGAGCATACAAGCAATTTCTAGCTCAGCCAGATCGTCTTCGTCAAAACGTATACTTAAGTGATTTGCAAAACCGTAACGAAGTATTATTCTATAAGCTTCTAACGGACAAGCTTCGTGAAATGCTTCCTGTTGTTTACACACCAACTGTTGGTGAAGCGATTCAAGAATACAGCCATGAATACAGAAGACCTCATGGTGTCTACCTTTCAATCGACAACATTGACGGTATTGAGAAAGCATTTGAAAACTTACATGCAACAGCAGGCGACATCGACCTCATCGTAGCAACTGACTCTGAGAGTATTCTTGGAATTGGTGACTGGGGTGTTGGTGGTATCAACATCGCAATTGGTAAACTAGCTGTTTACACGGCTGCAGCAGGAATTGATCCAAGCCGCGTGATTCCAGTTGTATTAGATGTTGGAACTAACAATGAAAAATTATTAAATGATCCATTGTACATTGGGAACCATCACAAACGTGTACAAGGTGAAAAATACGAAGAGTTCATTGATGCGTATGTAAAAGCAGCACTTAAATTCTTCCCGAAAGCATTGCTTCACTGGGAAGACCTTGGAAACAAAAATGCGCGTAACATCATGAAAAAATACAACGACAACATCTTAACATTTAATGATGATATCCAAGGTACTGGTGCCATTACTTTAGCGGGTGTTCTTGCAGCTGTCAAGAAAACTGGTACTCAATTGAAAGATCACCGTGTGATGATTTTCGGAGCTGGATCAGCTGGAATCGGAATCGCCGATCAAATGCGTGACACAATGGTTCTTGAAGGTCTAAGTGAAGAAGAAGCAAACAATGCATTCTGGACGTTAGACTACAGAGGATTGCTAACAGATCAGTTTGAAGATGAAGTGCTTGATTTCCAAAAACCATACCTTCGTTCTTCTGATGAAGTAGAAGGCTGGGCTCGTGATGAAAAAGGACAAATCTCATTTGCTGAAGCTGTTCGCAAGGTGAAGCCAACCATTCTTATTGGTACATCAGGTCAAGGCGGCGCATTCACTGAAGAAATTATTAAAGAAATCGCAGCTCATACAGAGCGTCCAGTGATCATGCCGATGTCTAACCCAACTCCACTTGCTGAAGCAGTACCGGAAGATCTATTCAAATGGACAGACGGTCGTGCGCTTGTTGCAACTGGAAGCCCATTCGAAAATGTCGAGTATAACGGAATTGAACATGAAATCGGACAATCAAACAATGCGTTCGTTTTCCCTGGACTTGGTCTTGGTTCAATCGTAACGGAATCAAAAATTATCACAAAAGGCATGTTCGTTGCTTCTGCAAATGCGATCGCTGAAATGGTTGATCATGAAAAACCAGGCGCTGGACTGCTTCCAAGCATTGATAAATTGCAAGAAGTATCAATCAAGGTAGCTGTTGAAGTAGCAAAAGCAGCAATTAAAGATGGTGTCGCAAGAAGAACACCTGACAACATCGAACAAGCTGTGAAAGATGCTATGTGGATTCCTGAATATAAAAAAATTGTAAGAGCATAATAAAATGTGTAACGCGGCATTGTTTCGGGTAATGTAAGCAATGCCGCTATAAAATAAGAAACATGTAAAGGATTCAAGGAGGAATAGTAAGATGGACTTTTTAAATATTTTGATCCTCCTAGCACCGATTTTTTTCGTTATCGCGCTGGGTTGGTTCGCAGGGAACTTCGGCAGCTATGACGCTAAATCTGCAAAAGGTGTAAGTACACTTGTTACAAAGTATGCTTTGCCAGCGCACTTTATCGCCAGCATTCTGTCAACACCAAAAGATAAATTCTATAGTCAAATTCCATTTTTCGTTGCATTGATTTTCGGAATCGTAGGCTTTTATATCATTATCCTTTTAGTTACGAAATTTGCTTTTAAATATGATTTAACAGATTCATCTGTTTTCTCATTAAACTCAGCACAACCGACCTTTGCATTTATGGGGATTCCGGTCTTGGGCAGTTTATTTGGGGCTCAAGAAGTTGCAATTCCGATTGCTATTACCGGAATAGTTGTAAATGCATTGCTTGATCCAATTGCTATTATTGTGTCAACTGTCGGTGAAAAAACAAAAGGAAAAGCCAAAGACGGCGAAAGTTTCCTAAAAATGACGACGAAAGCGATTTTGCACGGTTTATCAGAGCCGCTTGCGCTTGCACCGTTAGCAAGTATCATTCTTGTTCTTTTAGGATTTAAACTTCCTGAAATCGGACATGAAATGCTAGAGGAAATTGGAAGTGTGACATCAGGGGTTGCGCTCTTTGCAGTCGGTGTCACAGTCGGTATCCGCAAGATTAAACTGAGCTTACCAGCTTTCAGTATCGCATTGCTCAAAGTAGCTGTACAACCGTTACTTATGTATTTCATCGCCATTCTTATGGGTCTTTCGGCGGATGAAATTACAAAAGCTGTATTGCTTGTTGCCTTCCCAGGTTCAGCTGTTGCGGCCATGATCGCCACTCGATTTGAGAAACAGGAAGCAGAAACAGCATCCGCATTTGTGATCAGTGCGATCATGTCACTCATTACATTACCAATCATTATTGCACTTACCGTATAATATAGTAGAAAGGCTGCCTCGTTAGGCAGCCTTTCTTAGCGAAATGAATGAAACAGAGGGAAGAGTGCACGCTTTTTTTTCATTTCGGGGTGTGCCTTTTCCTTTTCTTCTTCTTTTGATGGTTTTGGTTTTGTCAATGTGGCTGTGAGGCGTTCTAATTTTGCAGTTAATTCTTCAATTTCTCTTCTGTGCTGGAGGAGCTGGTAGGAAACGCCTTCATCTGCTTTCTTAGCGAGTTTCCGTTCTAATTCTTGAAAACGGGCTTCAATATGACTGACATGTGATTGCTCTTGAAGGAGCTGTTTCATTTGTTTTTCTAAGGCTTCTATCCGTTTTGATGAGTCAGAAGTTTCTACAGTAGGTGATAATTGCTGGGCGGTTTCTTCATGGATCGGCAGTCTAATGTCATGGAGAATCACACCTTCGTTCATTTGGTGTTGGACCTCTTTGAGCAGCTGGACAATGTCATCATGAAATTCATAATGTCCTAGTTCATTCCGGACGACAGGGATGTTGAGCTGTTTGACCCAGCGCTGAATGGTTTTTGAAGATACACCAATTTCCTTTGCAACCTCATTTGTATTCAAACCAAATGCCCTCCCTTTTTTCAATTACAAGTACCATTCTCTTTCGTGAGCATCCGTTCCTTCACGTTAGACAAAACAAGTAACCAATCGCCAAAGATCGTGTTTTCTAGTGAAAAATTGCAGAAAATCAATTGTTTTGGAAATTTTTTTGACTGTCATACCCCGCTATACTATAATTAGACTGTTACGCACAAAACAGAGGTGAAGACCATGTTAGACCGTTTAAAATCAATTGAAGAACGCTATGAAAAGCTAAATGAATATTTAAGTGACCCTGAAGTGGTGAACGACCCTAAGAAGCTTCGTGAATATTCGAAGGAACAATCTGATATTCAAGAAACTGTTGAGGTATATAGACAATATCGTGCGGCATATGATCAGCTAAGTGATGCGAAAGCCATGCTGGAAGATAAGCTCGATGCCGATATGCGCGACATGGTCAAAGAAGAAATTTCAGAGCTCACAGAGGAAACAGAACGTTTAGAAGACGAGCTGAAAATCTTACTCATTCCGAAAGATCCGAATGACGATAAGAACGTTATTGTGGAGGTTCGTGGTGCAGCGGGCGGAGAAGAGGCTGCGCTGTTTGCAGGAAACCTGTACCGTATGTACAGCCGTTATGCTGAAATGCAAGGCTGGAAAACGGAAGTCATGGAAGCGAGTGTCACTGGAACTGGCGGTTATAAGGAGATCATCTTTATGATTAGCGGTAAAGGTGCATATTCTAAACTAAAGTTTGAAAACGGTGCACACCGCGTGCAGCGTGTTCCTGAAACTGAGTCAGGCGGCCGTATTCATACATCAACAGCGACAGTTGCTGTATTACCAGAAGCGGAGGAAGTTGAAATTGATATCCACGAAAAAGATATTCGTGTGGATACATTTGCATCAAGCGGACCAGGGGGACAAAGTGTTAATACCACAATGTCTGCTGTTCGTTTGACCCACCTTCCAACCGGTGTAGTGGTTTCCTGTCAGGATGAGAAATCACAAATCAAAAACAAAGAAAAAGCGATGAAAGTTTTGCGTGCGAGAATTTATGATAAATTCCAGCGTGAAGCACAAGCTGAATATGACCAAACCCGTAAATCTGCTGTTGGAACAGGGGATCGTTCAGAGCGTATCCGTACGTACAATTTCCCGCAAAACCGCGTGACGGACCACCGCATTGGATTGACGATTCAAAAGCTTGATCAAATTTTAGAAGGAAAACTTGACGAGGTCATTGATGCATTAATTATGGAAGACCAAGCAAGAAAACTTCAAAATGCAAAATAAAGAGCGAACGATCTTTGAAGCCCTTAAATGGGCTTCTTCTTTGTTAACGGAAGCGGGCAGAGACCAAAACGCAGCAGAGTTAATGTTGATGCATGTGCTTGGATGGAGCAGAAGTGAACTTCTTGCCCGTTTTCATGATCCACTGCCAGAGGAGCAAGATTCACAATTCAGCAAGTTCGTTACGCAACACAAGCGTGGAGTGCCTGTGCAGCATTTAACGGGTGTTGAATTTTTTTATGGGCGTCCTTTTGAGGTAAACAAACACGTTCTGATTCCTCGTCCTGAAACGGAGGAAGTGGTGCTGGCGGCATTGAATATGATGAATCGTGTGTTTCCTGATGATCAGCCGCTTAAAGCGGTTGATGTAGGAACAGGTAGCGGTGCAATTGCGATTACGTTAGCTCTTGAAAAAGAATCTCTCACTGTGACAGCGACGGATATTTCACATGAAGCACTTGAAGTAGCAAAGCGAAATCAAGAAGCGCTTGGTGCAGACGTTCATTTTGTCCAAGGGGATTTACTTGAACCGATTATGGCTCAAGGCATCAAAGTCGATGTGTTTATTTCCAATCCGCCTTATATTGCGGCAGAAGAAATGGATGGTTTATCAGAGGTTGTCACAAAGCATGAACCTGTCAATGCGCTGACAGATGGGCGTGATGGCCTGTGGTTTTATGAGCGTATCGCCTGTGATCTCCACAAAGTACTTCATCAGCAAGCGGTGGTTGTCTTTGAAATAGGACATACACAAGCACAAGATGTAAAAGCGCTTCTTTTGCAGGCGTTCCCTTCAGCTGATGTTCATATCATCAAGGATATCAATGGAAAGGATCGAGCGGTTTGCGCACACATTCAAAACGGAAGTCCGGCTGAATAAAGTCGGACTATTTTATTATGTAAAGATGAAACTTATGGTAAAAGGGAAACGTATATATAGAAGAATGAACATTCTGATCATGATTTTTTACATAAATTTGTTTTGAAGGAGCGAATGGTGTGAACAGAAGGTATGCGATGGTGTTGGTCATCGTCAGTGTACTATTGATTGTGAGTGCTTGCGGTAAACCGAGCTTTAAAAAAGAAGCAGCAGCATTTGGGGAAAACTATAAAAAAGCACAATACACAGTGAATCGGACGGATGACCTATCTGACATGAAGGAGAAGTTAAAGGATTATTTAACCGAGCATGAATATCAAGAATATACACAAGACAGCATGTTTCCAAGTGTATTAGAAGCAGCAAAAGATCAAGATTGTCAAATTAAACTGAAAAAAATTACGTTTACACCTTCAGATGAAAGCGATGACAGGATTGAATTTGACTATGAAATGATCATTCAATTTATTGACCATAAAGGAAAGGTCAAAAAGGAAATCGAGAAAAAAGGTGCAATGACAGTGATCAAAACAGATGCGGGATTAAAAATCAGCCGAGATTGGGATGGGAGATTGTACCCTTCCGATTATCAATCCTCACTAAAAAGCCGTTCATAAGTTGTTGAATGGCTTTTTTGCATGCAGAAAAAACATTGATTCGCTCACCTCATGTAGTTGTTTTTTACTCATAATCTATTAAAAAAATCATTTTTGCTGTTTACGAGATGCGTTTCCTGGACACAATGTTTGTAGCGAAGAGAAAAAGTGGGGGGAACACATCATGTTCAAAAGTAAAATGATGATTTGTCTTTATATGTTTCTATTATTATGTGGTGCTTTTGCAAACCTTGGAAAAGAGGAGACGGCAGCTGCTTCTGCCAATCAGCCTGTTGTGATTCCAGATGAAGCCATTCGTTTACGCATTTTAGCCAACAGTGACCGGTCGGCAGATCAAGATGTGAAACGAAGTATTCGAGATGAGGTCAATGCCAATATAACGGAGTGGGTGAAAGACCTCACATCCATTGAAGAAGCCAGACGTGTGATTCGTTCAAAGCTTCCAGACATCAATCGTATCGCCAAAGCAAAATTAAAGGAACAACACATTGATCAATCCGTATCGGTCAGCTTTCAAAAAGCCTCATTCCCAACAAAGCTATATGGCAACTTTGTTTATCCTGCTGGGAAATATGAAGCCATTTTGATTACGTTAGGGGAAGGAGACGGAGCCAATTGGTGGTGTGTGTTATTCCCACCTCTCTGCTTTATCGATTTTTCAAACGGAGAAGCGATCGCCTCACCAGAAGGAGATGATAAAGAGCAGGTAGCCGCAGAGCCATCAAATGAATCTGTCAATGAAGTGGTAAAAGAAGAAGAGACGGGTGAAGTGAAATTCTTTCTGTTCGAATGGGTCTCTAGTCTTTTCTCTTAAAAAAGGTCTAAATCTGTTTTTGCCTCATAGAGTTGAAGTAAGAGAACAAAAAGAGGTGAAAGCATGTATTATCAATTAAGAATAGCGACAGAAGAAGATGCCCCGGCCATTAATGCTTTTCTTGAAAAAGGCCAAGCAAAAGGCGGGGTGACGATTGCAGAGCGTACGTCATTTGTGGTCATGGAAGATGCAGACGGTGAGCTTGCAGGCTGTTTAGGTCTTGAACGACTAAATGAACAAGAAGGATTGCTAAGATCACTTGTGATATCAGATAAACTTGGTCAGGGGCATATCGTTTCTCTGTTCCAAAGTGTTCAAACGCTAGGGGAAAAACAAGGTGTGGACACCTTTTATGTTGTAGCCAATCACTCCTCTTCGCATGATTTTTTAGCGCTGATGGGCTTTACGCCTATAGAGGAAATCCCAGAAAGTGTGTGGGTATCTGCGCATGCAAAAGAGTCATTGGGAAAAGAGCAGGCGGTTGTGCTGCAAAAAACAGCTAGTTAATCACAAAACACCGGACTTATTCACATACTTATCCACTGTAAAACAAGCGTTATCCACAAATTGTGGACAACGCTTGTTTTATTTAGCATCATCTTTTATACTTTCAAAAGGATAATTGAGATATATCAACAGTTTTATCTTTTTTAAAAGGAGTTTGTATGATGTTAAATACAAAAAGGTGGTCTGTGGATTTAAAAAAGGATTTATCCACATACTATCCACAAATTGAACAAGCAGCTCTGTTGTTGCGGCAGAATGAAGTGGTCGCTTTTCCGACAGAAACGGTTTATGGACTAGGGGCAAATGCAAAAGAGACAGAGGCTGTGAAGAAAATTTATGAAGCGAAAGGACGCCCAAGTGATAATCCGTTGATTGTTCACATTGCGGACGTTCAACAGCTTCATGAATTTGCGCAAATAGAAAATGAAAAAGTAACAGCGCTGATGGATGCCTTTTGGCCAGGCGCTCTCACCATTGTTCTACCTTGTAAGCCGGGCACATTATCAAAGCAGGTGACGGCAGGTTTAACGACAGTAGGCGTAAGAATGCCTGATCATCCTGTTGCGCTTGAACTCATCCGAGCAGCTGGTCTGCCAATTGCCGCGCCTAGTGCCAACCGTTCGGGAAAACCGTCGCCGACACTTGCGGATCATGTCGCGAGTGATCTTGATGGGAAAATTGCAGGCATTGTCGATGGTGGTTCAACAGGTATTGGCGTGGAGTCAACGGTTGTATCTTGTGTAGACGAGATTCCAGTGATCTTAAGGCCGGGCGGTATTACAAAAGAAGCATTAGAAGAGGTCGTAGGAACGGTCAACACGGATCCAGGGTTGACGAAAAAGGATGAGGCGCCAGTATCGCCGGGAATGAAATATACACATTATGCACCTGAAGCACAAATGTATATATTTCATGGAAGTGATGAAGACATGCAGCTGCACATTCAGAAGTACCGAGCTGAAGGACTAAAAGTAGGTGTGCTGACGACAGAAGAAAAGAAGGAATGGTTTGCGGCGGATGTTATCTTTAGCTGTGGATGGAGAGAAAAGCCTGAAACGGTTGCGGCAAACTTATATCGTGTGCTAAGACAATTTGACGAAACGGACGTAGACTTGATCATTTCAGAAGCCTTCTCAGAGCAGGGAGTTGGTTCTGCGATCATGAACCGTCTGCAAAAAGCGGCAGGAGGGCGTACCCTCTCTTCGTTCAAATAGTTCTAACCTCTCTTGGACAAACATAGGTTAAAGGAGAATGCGTGTCCAAGGGGGATTTACATGAATGAACTAGCTGGCGAATTGCTGACACTCAGTATCATGGCTTTTGCACTTGGAATGGATGCCTTTTCGGTTGGACTCGGCATGGGGATGATTCAGCTGAGACTCCGCCAGATCCTTTATATTGGACTTGTCATTGGGATATTTCATATGTTTATGCCTCTTTTTGGCATGCTAACAGGTCAGCTTTTATCTGGCTGGCTTGGGCTCCTAGCAACCTATATAGGTGGGGCGCTGCTTTTGGTGCTGGGTCTGCAAATGATCATCGCTTCTATTCGAAAAGAAGATAAGCCATTTATCGCACCTGTTGGGGCCGGTCTCGTTCTTTTTGCAACAAGTGTGAGTTTAGATAGTTTTTCCGTTGGCTTAAGCCTGGGGATTTACGGTTCTCGGGTGTTGATGACCATTTTATTGTTTGGTTTTTTTAGTATGATGCTCACATGGCTTGGATTATTACTCGGTAAACAGGTTCGGTCATGGGTAGGTTCATACAGCGGGGCGCTTGGTGGATTGATTTTACTAGCCTTTGGAATCAAATTATTATTTCCGCTCTAGCCAGTCTCCTTACATAACATGTAGAATGAAATGCTATATAATAGAAGAAAAGGAGGTCGAAAGATGAATATCTTATTTGTTTGTACGGGAAATACTTGCAGAAGTCCGATGGCTCAAGCCCTTTTTTCCTCCATTGCAGATGAAAAAGGCTTACAGGTCACTGTAAAATCAGCGGGCATCTTCGCCTCTGATTCAGGGAAGGCTTCTCCTCAAGCAGTCGAAGCATTATTTGAGAAAAGCATTCCACTGAATCACTCGTCGTCTAAACTAACAGAAGAACTTCTTCATGAAGCAGATTATGTCTTCACCATGACGATTCAGCATAAACAGTTGATTGTGGAGCAATATGCTCATGTGAAAGACAAGGTCTTCACTTTAAAAGAATTTGCGACAGGATCAGAAGGTGACGTGTCGGATCCATTTGGAGGGAGTCTCTCCATTTATCAGGAGACACGAGATGAACTAGAAACGCTATTGTATCAACTTGCTAAAAAGCTTAAACAGGATCACAAATCCTCATAAATGGACAACCTGTAAAACCGTTGCGCAAACGGTTTTTCTGCTTTTGTTTGCAAATGACTAGGCAGAGGTTAAAATATAACTGTAAATAAAAAATGAATGTAAGACATGACAGATTAACTCACCCTTAGGAGGAATTGCCCGATGAAAGTAGCCATTGCATCCGATCACGGCGGAACGAATATTCGTGAAGAAATCAAACAACTAATGGATGAATTAAAGATTGAATACATTGATATGGGTTGTGAATGTGGATCAGGTTCTGTAGACTACCCTGACTATGCTTTTCCTGTAGCCAATATGGTGGCAAACGGGGAAGTCGATCGCGGCATTTTGATTTGCGGGACAGGTATCGGTATGAGCATTTCAGCAAACAAAGTGAAAGGCATCCGCTGTGCACTGGCGCATGATACATTCAGTGCAAAGGCGACGAGAGAACATAATGATACAAATGTTCTTGCGATGGGAGAACGAGTCATTGGACCAGGATTGGCAAGAGAGATTGCTCACATTTGGCTGACAACAGAATTTACTGCAGGACGTCATGCTGTGCGGATTGGTAAAATCGCTGATTACGAAGAAAAGCATCTGTAAGGAGCGCTTAACATGAACATTGGTCAAGATTGGCTTGAGATGTTAAAAGAGTTTCATCAAACAGTTGAACTGCGAGCCGGCCACATTTTAGTGATTGGCTGCAGTACGTCAGAAGTGGCTGGCGAGCACATTGGGACAGCGGGAAGTGAGCAAATTGCTGAAGCTATTTATCAAGAGCTCGATCAACTGAGGCGCGAGATAGGAATTGAATTGGCCTTCCAATGCTGCGAGCATTTGAATCGTGCCCTCGTTGTGGAAGAAGAGGTGGCGTACCGGCTTAACTTAGAAATTGTAGCGGCTGTACCTGTCCGTCAGGCGGGTGGTTCTATGGCGGCGCATGCGTATCAGCAAATGGAACACCCTGTGCTGGTTGAATCCATTTCAGCACATGCAGGTATTGATATCGGTGATACATTCATCGGCATGCACTTAAAGCGGGTAGCCGTACCGGTCCGTCTCAGCCGTCATCAATTAGGACAAGCACATGTGACGTTTGCAAAAACTCGTCCAAAGCTGATTGGCGGAGAACGAGCCATTTATACAAGATCATAGTTCGGATATATTTCTAATATAATGTTGAATGATGAAGACGCTTCACCCCTTGAATATTCGGGTTTTCATAAAAAAGAAGTCGATTTTCCAAAAAAAACTTTTACATTTTACTCAAAAACCGTGTACAATGAGATGGTGAAAACATCGAATGGAAATAGATTGGAGAGGATTTCGCTGATGAAACATTTACCTGAGCAAGACGCACAAGTATTCAAAGCAATTCAACTAGAGCGGAAACGCCAGCAGGACAAAATCGAATTAATTGCATCAGAAAACTTCGTAAGCGAAGCAGTCATGGAAGCGCAGGGCTCTGTCTTAACAAACAAATATGCAGAAGGTTACCCTGGTAAACGCTACTATGGCGGCTGTGAACATGTAGACGTTGTAGAAGATATCGCACGTGACCGCGCAAAAGAAATTTTTGGCGCTGAGTATGTGAACGTACAGCCTCACTCAGGAGCTCAAGCGAATATGGCCGTATACTTTACAATCCTTGAGCATGGCGATACAGTGCTAGGCATGAACTTATCACATGGCGGGCATTTAACACATGGAAGCCCTGTAAACTTTAGCGGCGTACAGTACAACTTTGTAGAATACGGTGTAGATAAAGAAACACAACATATCGACTACCAAGATGTACTTGAAAAAGCACGTGAGCATAAGCCGAAACTAATCGTAGCGGGTGCAAGTGCTTACCCACGTCAAATTGATTTCAAAAAGTTCCGTGAGATTGCTGATGAAGTCGGTGCTTACTTTATGGTGGACATGGCTCACATCGCGGGTCTTGTTGCAGCAGGTCTTCATCCAAATCCAGTTCCTTACGCTGACTTTGTGACAACGACAACTCACAAAACATTGCGCGGACCTCGCGGCGGAATGATTCTATGCCGTGAAGAGTTTGGTAAAAAGATCGACAAATCGATCTTCCCTGGTATTCAAGGTGGACCACTCATGCATGTGATCTCTGCAAAAGCTGTTTCTTTCGGTGAAGTATTGAACGGAGATTTCAAAACATATGCACAAAATGTGATTGATAACGCAAAACAACTAGCTGAAACCCTTTTATCTGAGGATATTCAGCTTGTATCTGGTGGAACAGATAACCATCTTGTTCTCATCGACTTGCGCTCTCTTGGCATTACAGGAAAAATTGCAGAAAACGTTCTTGATGAAATTGGTATCACGGTGAACAAAAATGCAATTCCATATGATCCAGAGAAACCATTTGTTACAAGTGGTGTACGTGTAGGTACAGCAGCAGTGACAAGCCGTGGCTTCGATCAAGAAGCGATGAAAGAAGTCGGTTCCATCATTGCGCTTGCGCTGAAACATCATGAAGATGAAGCGAAATTAGAAGAGGCGAAAAAGCGTGTATCTGATCTGACAGCTCGTTTCCCTCTATATCAAGAATTAGATTATTAAGATGTAGACCCATTTGCCTATTTTTGGCATGTGGGTTTTTTTTGTAGGATTTGCGAATCATATTGAAAGATGATGTCTTTTTATGTAGAATTGTAGGAAGTGTGCAAAGTTCACCGGAAGATGACAGAAAAGGAGTTGTAGCAAGCAATGGCAAAGGTTTATGTATTTGATCACCCGCTTATTCAGCACAAACTTACATATATTCGTGACGTTCATACAGGAACAAAAGAATTTAGAGAGCTAGTGGATGAAGTCGCAACATTAATGGCATTTGAAATCACAAGAGACTTACCGCTAGAAGAGGTAGATGTAGAAACACCTGTACAAGTCGCTAAATCAAACGTGATCTCAGGTAAAAAACTCGGAGTTGTGCCGATTTTAAGAGCAGGTCTTGGAATGGTAGACGGGATTTTGAAACTCATTCCAGCTGCCAAAGTGGGACATGTCGGTTTATACCGTGATCCGAAGACATTAAAGCCTGTTGAATATTATGTGAAGCTTCCATCTGATGTGGAAGAGCGTGAATTTATCGTAGTAGACCCAATGCTTGCAACGGGCGGATCAGCAGTAGAAGCATTAAACAGCTTGAAAAAACGCGGTGCGAAAAACATCCGCTTCATGTGTCTGATTGCTGCGCCAGAAGGTGTAGAAGAAATGCAAAAACATCATCCAGATGTTGATATCTACATTGCGGCATTAGATGAGAAGTTAAACGAAAAAGGTTACATCATCCCAGGTCTTGGTGATGCTGGTGACCGTATGTATGGAACAAAATAAGAATGATTCATGAAAAGCCCACATGCAAACGTGCATGTGGGCTTTTTTGAAAAATATGACAAACGGTTGATATCGTTCTTAGAAAAATCAATGTATACTGAACATTAGCAGTTTTTTTGAATGAATGTCACAACTCTCCTAAAGTTTGATGAAATTGTGAACATTTTGTGTGCTCTCTCATTATAGAAAAGTTTTTTAACTTTCAACGGATTGACACATCATAGACGCTATTGTATGCTAAACGAGGGTATTATGGTAAGGTTTTCATAGCCTATAGCACTCTACTAATCCTCATTGTGAACCCTTTAATAATCAGGGTTTGTATCAGCGAATGAAGCAGAATCCCATAGATCTAAAGATTTCAAGTCTGATTGCACAATTAGACCGATGGGTGATTGATTTTTTTCAAACAGGACGGCTTATTATAAGCGTCTTCTACGCAGTTTTCATCACCATTTATCACCTTTTTTACAATATTTTTCATCGGGAGTCAGATGAATGAACGATCCAAACGTCATTTTCCGCAGACAGAGTAAATATATGTTCTATTTATTGGCAATTTTTGTGTTTGGCTATGCCATGCCTGGTTTTAAACCACTGTTTCTTGGTTTCATTATCGGCACAATTTTTGCTTTCTTTAATTTATTCCTGCTTATTCGGAGAATGCATGCTTTTGATCGAGCAGTTAAAAAAGGAAAATCTATTCGTTCAATGGGAAGTACAGCCAGGTGGGCCAACGCAATTCTCGCAGTAGCGATTGCTTGGCGTTACCCTAACGAAGTTCATCTGGCAGGTGTTGTTATAGGATTAATGACAATATATCCTGTCATTATGATAGATTCCTTCATTCAACTTAAACGTTCTACTATGGAAGAGAGGTGAATACTCTTTGGGTCACAGTTCAAAAACTACAGAATTTTTAGGGTTAACGTTCAACTTATCCAATGTTCTCATGATTACGATTGCTAGTATCATCGTTCTTCTCATAGCGGTGCTGACTACTCGTGTTCTGGCTATTCGTCCGACAAAGGCGCAGAACTTCATGGAATGGATTGTTGATTTTGTTCGAAATATCATAGGTAGTTCGATGGACATGAAAACAGGAGCCCCATTTCTAGCGCTTGGCGTTACATTACTCATGTACATATTTGTTTCAAACATGCTTGGACTGCCATTCTCGATTACGGTCGATCACAACTTATGGTGGAAATCACCAACTGCTGATCCTGCAATCACAATGACACTAGCGGTTATGGTCATGGGATTGACACACTACTATGGTGTTAAAGCAAAAGGAGTCAAGGAATATACAAAAGACTACTTTAGACCAATCCCACTCTTAGTACCGCTGAAAATTATTGAAGAATTTGCAAACACATTAACACTTGGTTTGCGTCTTTATGGAAATATTTTCGCTGGAGAGATTCTTCTTGGTTTACTTGCAGGACTTGCGACTAATTTCTATTCGCAAAACCTTGCACTAGGTATCATTGGTACATTAGGTGCCATCGTGCCGATGATTGTATGGCAGGCATTCAGTTTGTTTGTCGGAACCATCCAGGCATTTATCTTCACCATGCTGACAATGGTGTATATCTCCCATAAAGTCAGCGACGAACACTAAAAAATTGAGAGTCCAAAATGGACGTTATTTTAAAGGAGGAGCTTTTTAATGAATTTAATAGCAGCAGCAATTGCAATCGGTTTAGGAGCACTAGGAGCAGGTATTGGTAACGGTCTAATCGTATCTAAAACAGTTGAAGGAATCGCTCGTCAGCCAGAGGCTGGTAGAGAACTAAGAACACTTATGTTCATCGGGGTAGCTTTAGTTGAGGCACTTCCAATTATCGCTGTCGTTATCGCATTCTTGGCATTCTTTGGTTAATATGTGAGAAGCGTTCTAATATGAATTTTAATGGCGAAGATCAGATTAGTTCGAAACTTCGCCATTCCTTTATGTTTTGTTTCTTAACATATTATTTAAAGAAGGGAGTTGCCGTACTAAATGTCTCAGTTACCAGTAGTTTTAGGAGCAGGTCTAAACACCGGAGATATCATATTCCAGCTGATCGCTATGCTCATCCTGCTTGCACTTTTAAAGAAATTTGCGCTTAAGCCTTTATTAGGGATTATGAAACAGCGTGAAGATTATATAGGAAATGAAATTTCAAGTGCTGAAGAAAAGCACGTTCAAGCTGAAAAGCTTCTTGAAGAACAACGTGTCTTATTAAAAGAAGCACGCGAAGAATCACATACACTCATCGAAAATGCGAAAAAGATTGGTGAGAAACAAAAAGAAGATATCATTCAAGCAGCGCGTCAAGAATCAGAGCGCTTGAAAGAGTCTGCTAGAACTGAAATCGTGAAAGAAAAAGAACAAGCTGTGGCTGCACTGCGTGAGCAAGTTGCATCACTATCTGTATTAATTGCTTCTAAAGTGATTGAAAAAGAACTTGATGAGCAAGCACAAGAGAAATTGATCCAAGAGTATCTTAAAGAGGCAGGCGAAAGCCGATGAGCGTGACTATTGTCTCTAAGCGTTACGCTTCTGCTCTTTTTGACATCGTTCTTGCTTCTTCGGCAGTAGACGAAACTGAAAAAGAGCTGAATGAGATCAAAAAAGTTCTCAAGGCTGACCAAGAATTAAATGACTTTCTTGTTCATCCGAAGATTACGGCAGACAAAAAGAAACATCTGATTGCAGAAGCTTTCAAAGGTGTTTCGACATATGTTTTGCACACAATGTATTTACTGATTGACCGCGGACGCACGAATATTTTTCCTGAAATGGCGTCTGAGTTTGTGAAACTTGCAAACCGTACGAAACAAATAGACGATGCGATCGTGTATTCAGTTAAACCGCTCAGCGGAGCTGAAATTCAATCTTTATCTGAAGTATTTGCCAAAAAAGCCGGAGTCACATCACTACGTGTTGAAAACGTGATTGACAAGGATCTAATAGGCGGAGTGAAAATCCGTATCGGAAACCGCATTTATGACGGCAGTGTCAGCGGAAAGCTTTCCCGCATTGAACGTCAGCTTGCAGGCGAAAATCGTTAGAAGGGGTGAAACCTTAGTGAGTATCAAAGCTGAAGAGATTAGCGCGCTGATAAAGCAGCAAATCCAAAACTATCAATCTGAAATTGAAGTAAAAGATGTCGGTACAGTCATTCAAGTAGGGGACGGTATCGCGCGTGTACATGGCCTTGACAACATTATGGCAGGAGAGCTTGTTGAGTTCTCTAACGGTGTAATGGGTATGGCTCAAAACCTTGAGGAGTCTAACGTAGGTATCGTAATCTTAGGACCTTACAAAGATATCCGTGAAGGTGACGACGTAAAACGTACAGGTCGTATCATGGAGGTTCCAGTAGGAGAAGAGTTAATCGGACGTATTGTGAACCCACTTGGTCAGCCTGTTGATGGACTAGGTCCAATTTTAACAAGCAAAACACGTCCAATCGAAAGTGAAGCACCAGGCGTTATGGATCGTAAATCGGTACATGAGCCGCTTCAAACGGGAATTAAAGCAATTGATGCCTTGATTCCAATCGGACGCGGACAGCGTGAATTGATCATTGGGGACCGTCAAACAGGTAAAACATCTGTTGCAATTGATACGATCCTGAACCAAAAAGATCAAGACATGATCTGTATCTATGTAGCGATCGGACAAAAAGAATCAACTGTTCGTGGTGTTGTTGAAACACTTCGTAAGCATGGTGCGCTTGACTACACAATCGTTGTCACAGCTTCTGCATCACAGCCAGCTCCACTTCTTTACCTTGCTCCTTATGCAGGTGTAACGATGGGTGAGGAATTCATGTATAACGGCAAGCATGTGCTTGTTGTGTATGATGACCTTTCTAAACAAGCGGCAGCTTACCGTGAGCTTTCATTATTGCTTCGTCGTCCTCCAGGTCGTGAAGCATTCCCTGGTGATGTTTTCTATCTTCACTCTCGTTTATTAGAGCGTGCAGCGAAGCTTAGTGATGAAAAGGGTGGCGGTTCTATCACAGCATTGCCTTTCGTAGAAACGCAAGCTGGTGATATCTCTGCATATATCCCAACAAACGTTATCTCAATCACAGATGGACAGATCTTCTTACAATCTGACCTCTTCTTCTCAGGCGTACGTCCAGCGGTAAACGCAGGATTGTCTGTATCTCGTGTAGGTGGTTCTGCACAAATCAAAGCGATGAAAAAGGTAGCAGGTACACTTCGTCTGGATCTTGCTTCTTATCGTGAGCTTGAAGCATTCGCTCAGTTTGGATCTGATCTAGACCAAGCGACTCAAGCCAAATTAAACCGTGGTGCTAGAACAGTTGAAGTCTTAAAACAAGACTTGAACAAACCGCTGAAAGTTGAAAAACAAGTAGCGATTCTTTATGCACTGACAAGAGGATACTTAGATGATGTAGCGATTGCTGATGTCAAACGCTTTGAAGCTGAGTTATTCATGTACATTGAAGAAAACCATAAAGACTTGTTTGACACAATCTCTCAAACAGGAAACATGCCTGCTGATGAAGAGTGGAAAACAGCGATCGAAGGCTTTAAACGTACGTTTGCACCAAGCAACTAATTAGTAATCTTTCCGAGAGAAAAAGATTCTCTTTTTCTCTCTTTTCACGTAAATGAACACGGATTCCTGAAAAAAGGTGGTGAAATCTTTGGCCTCATTACGCGATATTAAGTCAAGGATCACGTCAACAAAAAAATCGAGTCAGATCACAAAAGCGATGCAAATGGTATCAGCTGCGAAACTGAATCGTGCTGAAAATAATGCGAAGTCCTTTGTTCCTTACATGGAGAAAATCCAAGAAGTCGTTGCGGCAATCGCAACTGGAACAAGTGCTAAGCACCCAATGCTTCTTTCAAGACCTGTTAAGAAAACAGGGTATCTCGTCATTACATCTGATCGAGGACTTGCAGGACCTTTTAACAGCTCGATTTTACGTGCCGCTTACCAAGCCATTCAATCTCGTCATCAATCTGCTGATGAATATGCGGTGATTGTGATTGGTAAAATCGGACGCGACTTCTTCAAAAAGCGTGGTATTCCAGTTATTTCTGAAGTAACAGGGCTTGGAGACGAAGTAGCGTTTGCTGATATTAAAGAATTAGCAAGCAGTACAGTGCAAATGTTCTCTGATGAAGCGTTTGATGAGCTTTACATGTTCTATAACCATTTCGTCAGTGCCATTTCACAAGAAGTAACAGAGAAAAAATTATTGCCGCTAACGGACCTTTCGGCCGCAGCGACACCAAATAAACGTTCCGCATCTTATGAGTTTGAGCCTTCTGAAGAAGAAATTCTTGAAGTTCTCCTTCCTCAATATGCAGAGAGTTTGATTTTCGGTGCGCTTCTTGACAGCAAAGCAAGTGAACATGCTGCAAGGATGACAGCAATGAAGAGTGCAACAGACAACGCAAAAGAATTGATCGACAGCCTGACACTCTCTTACAACCGTGCTCGTCAAGCAGCGATTACACAAGAGATTACAGAAATTGTCGGCGGAGCAGCTGCCTTAGAATAGAAATAATTGTCAGGAGGGAATGCAATGAAAACAGGACGCATCAGTCAGATCATGGGACCAGTCGTAGACGTTCGTTTTGAAGACGGTCACTTGCCTGAGATTTATAATGCGATCAAAGTTTCGCATAAAGCGGAAAGCGAAAGTGAAGTTGATATCGACTTAACTTTAGAAGTAGCACTACATTTAGGTGATGATACAGTGAGAACCATCGCAATGGCATCAACAGACGGTGTGAAGCGCGGTATGGAAGCTGTAGACCTTGGAAAACCAATTTCAGTACCAGTTGGTAACGTAACACTTGGACGTGTATTCAACGTACTGGGAGATAACATTGATTTAGATGAGCCACTTGGTGTGGAAGCGCAAAGAGACCCAATCCACAGACAAGCGCCTTCTTTTGATCAACTTTCTACAGAAGTTGAAATTCTTGAAACAGGTATCAAAGTTGTTGACCTTCTTGCTCCTTACATCAAAGGTGGAAAGATCGGTCTATTCGGTGGAGCCGGTGTTGGTAAAACCGTTCTGATTCAAGAATTGATCAACAACATCGCACAAGAACACGGCGGTATTTCTGTATTCGCTGGTGTTGGAGAGCGTACACGTGAAGGAAATGACCTTTACTACGAAATGAAAGATTCTGGCGTTATCGAAAAAACAGCGATGGTCTTCGGCCAAATGAACGAGCCGCCAGGTGCACGTATGCGTGTAGCTCTAACTGGTTTGACAATGGCAGAGCATTTCCGTGATGAACAAGGTCAAGACGTATTGTTCTTCATCGATAACATCTATCGTTTTACACAAGCAGGTTCTGAAGTATCAGCCCTTCTTGGACGTATGCCTTCAGCGGTAGGTTATCAGCCAACTCTTGCAACAGAAATGGGTCAGCTTCAAGAGCGTATCACGTCTACAAACGTAGGATCGGTTACATCGATTCAAGCGATTTATGTACCTGCGGATGACTATACAGATCCAGCTCCAGCTACAACGTTCGCTCACCTTGATGCAACGACAAACCTTGAGCGTAAGCTGACAGAGATGGGGATTTACCCAGCGGTAGATCCACTTGCTTCAACATCTCGTGCCCTTGCACCTGAGATTGTTGGCGAAGAGCATTATGCGATCGCACGTGAAGTTCAGCAAACATTGCAGCGTTATAAAGAATTGCAAGATATCATTGCCATTTTAGGTATGGATGAATTATCTGAGGACGATAAGCTTGTGGTACACAGAGCTCGTCGTGTTCAATTCTTCCTATCTCAAAACTTCCACGTAGCAGAACAGTTTACTGGTCAAAAAGGTTCTTATGTGCCATTGCAAGAAACTGTTAAAGGCTTCAAGGAAATCTTATCTGGTAAATACGATCACCTTCCAGAAGATGCATTCCGCTTAGTCGGCCGCATTGAAGAAGTGGTTGAAAAAGCCAAAGAGATGGGTGTAGAGGCCTAATCTGGTCCTTAGGAGGGTAAAAGCATGAAGACCGTTCAAGTCAATATCGTTACTCCCGACGGCCCAGTGTATGAAGCGGATGTGGAAATGGTCAGTGTAAGAGCAGAAAGCGGTGAGCTTGGGATTTTAGCTGGCCACGTTCCAATGGTTGCTCCGCTAAAAATCGGTGCAGTTCGCTTAAAACATAGTGGATCAACTGAATTGGTTGCAGTAAGCGGTGGATTTGTTGAAGTTCGCCCCGAAAAAGTAACCATTCTTGCTCAGGCTGCTGAAACATCAGACAAAGTTGATGTCGATCGTGCAAAATCAGCGAAACAGCGTGCTGAAGAGCATTTGAACCACCCGAATGAAAGTGATGTACGCAGGGCGGAACTCGCATTAAAACGGGCATTAAACCGTTTAAATGTAGCAGGGAAATAAAACAGAAAATCCTTCTTATCACTGTGATAAGAAGGATTTTTTTTAGGATGACATGAGAGATTGATACATCGACACATACGGATGAGATGCTTGCTTTTCTAGATATAACTGCTCGCAAAATTGCGTACTGCAATGCCATGTTTTATTGTTTCTGCGTAAGCCAAGGGTATATTGATGCGAAGAGTCCATATAAGGCCGCACGACCCAATCAGCATCTGAATGATGCTTGATGACAACCTCTCCCATGTACACACTCAACATCGCTTCCAATGCATCAATAGGCATTTTCCACTCAGCAAAAAGCTGCTGACGGAAGGCATCGAAGTATAATGACTCTAACTGATAAAGGCTTTCCTCTGAGTAATCCAAAGAAATGTTATGAAAATGACACAATTGTGCTAATTCTTCTAGCTGTGTCTGTCTATAATCAAAGTAGAAAGCAATGGCTTCCCATTCATGTTCAAATGAGGGAACCAGTTCTCCGTACAAATCAACAAAGTCAGGAAAAGAATCTTTCAAATATGATCAGCTCCTTCCACCGCAGTATATCATCTCCTTCGCATCAGAATAAGAGGGGATTCACTCTAAATGTAGCTCTTTTTTCCAAATGATTCATCTTTCCGATTTTGGAGGATATAATGAAAGGGAGTTTTCCTTTACAGAAATCAATAAAAGGAGGATTCAAGTGTATGGAAGACGTAGGACAACAAGCAATTGTCAGTATTGTGATCCACCTATTTTTTATCGCCATTACGTGGTGGGCATTGCTTGCGGTGAATATTGATCCACTGATTAAAAAAGGAAAAATTATTCAAGCTAGATTGCTCATGATGCTGCTCACGATTGCTATTGCATCGGCAGTCAGCAATTTCTTCCTTGATTATTTAAATTTCTCCAGACAAATCCCTTATATGTTTTAACATAAAAGGTTTGGTCACTGCCTTCTGCGGGAACGTAAAAAGAAGTGTCAAAAATATGGCCTTTGATGACTTTTCCACGTATGCATTGATCTCCTTGCGGCAACACTTGTAGCAAGGGGGAATGACAAGTGAGAAAGTATTTAAAAGGTTGGCCATTATTTGCATTTATTCTTTTTTTTGTTCTGATGATTCAAGGTGTTCGGGCGGAAGAAACATCCACGCTCGCCCAAATAGCAGAAGGTATGAAAAACCAGCAAATCGAAGTAAGTGGATGGACGCTTCATGCCAAAACAAATATAGACATTTCATCCGAACAATTTTCAAAAAAAGTGAAACGTTTGAAAGACGAACTACGACAGTATGAGTGGACCGAAAAAAAAGAGAAACATGTCACCAAAGTCACAGGAATTTACAAAGATGAAAAAAATGATACATTATCGAAAATTTTACTCGTGAAGACCGACACAAAATCAAACCAAAAGTCGTATTTATTATATGAGCAAAAAGGTGCTCGCCCACTGAATACCTGGGAGCATACATATGATCAGTTCGTACGTCATGCAAAAAGCATATTACAAGAAAAATTTGTGATTTTTACTTGTCTCGATGGTCATGTAAATGGTATGATGGATGTTGTTTTGCAAAAAAAAGCTGAAATGATAGCAAATGAATTTCAAGCAAAACCAGTTGAGTATCTCGTTGAGTCTAATTTTGTGTCGCTTTCCGCTTACACAGAGAAGTGGGAACAGTTCATTATGACTTCAAATGATAAAATGAATGTTCAAATTGCCATCAGAAGTTCGGAAATGAACGAAAATCATACGATTACGGTTGGCACACCAATCGTAACGACTGAATATTAATATAGAGAATTTGGGACGCGGAGGGGAAGACCTTGGAAAAAATCATCGTCCGCGGCGGTCAAAAGTTAAACGGCACAGTTAAAGTAGAAGGCGCAAAAAATGCCGTTTTACCAGTTATCGCTGCATCTTTGTTAGCAAGTACAGAAAAAAGCGTAATTTGTGATGTACCTACGCTCTCCGATGTATATACAATCAATGAAGTGTTACGTCATTTAGGAGCAGAAGTACATTTTGAAAATAACGAAGTATCAGTAGATGCATCTCATGCACTAGAAACTGAGGCTCCGTTTGAGTACGTCCGTAAAATGAGAGCATCTGTGCTCGTCATGGGACCACTTTTAGCTAGAACAGGTCATGCAAGAGTTGCATTACCTGGTGGTTGTGCGATTGGTTCAAGACCAATTGATCAGCATTTAAAAGGCTTTGAAGCAATGGGAGCTAAAATTCAAGTAGGTAATGGTTTCATCGAGGCTGAAGTAAATGGCCGTTTAAAAGGTGCAAAAATCTATTTGGATTTCCCAAGTGTAGGGGCAACTGAAAACATCATCATGGCAGCAGCATTGGCTGAAGGAACGACGATTTTAGAAAACGTAGCAAAAGAACCTGAAATTGTTGACTTGGCAAACTACATTAATGCCATGGGCGGTAAGGTTCGCGGGGCTGGAACTGGTACAATCAAAATCGAAGGTGTAGAAACACTTCACGGTGCAAAACACAACATCATCCCTGACCGAATTGAAGCTGGTACGTTTATGGTGGCAGCAGCCATTACTGAAGGAAATGTTCTTGTAAAAGGCGCTGTGCCTGAGCACATGACTTCACTTGTGGCAAAAATGGAAGAAATGGGTATTCAGATCATTGAAGAAGAAGAAGGTTTAAGAGTCATTGGACCATCTGAGCTCAAGCCAATCGATCTAAAAACAATGCCGCATCCTGGGTTCCCAACGGATATGCAATCTCAGATGATGGCGCTATTGCTTCGTGCGAACGGAACAAGCATGATCACAGAAACTGTGTTTGAAAATCGTTTTATGCATGCTGAAGAATTCCGCCGCATGAATGGCGATATTAAAATTGAGGGTCGCTCTGTGATTATCAATGGACCTGTTCAACTTCAAGGTGCTGAAGTGGCAGCGACTGATTTAAGAGCAGGAGCAGCACTTGTACTTGCTGGATTAGTGGCAGAAGGTCATACACGTGTCACTGAATTGAAGCATATTGATCGTGGATATGTGAACTTCCACCAAAAACTAGCAGCAATCGGTGCAGACATTGAAAGAGTAAATGATGAATCAGCAGATGTGACACAAGAACAAGTTGTATCAGATCTGAACGCGTAATGATAAAAGAAATCAGTGTGTCCATTTGGGCATGCTGATTTTTTTTAGAATCATAGACTGGTTGCATTTTCAAAAGCTTATCATTAGTGTATCCAATCATTTTAAATTTTATTCATAAAGACGAACAGTCAATCAAATGATGAAGAGCGCGAGCGTATCACCAAAAGACTTGTCCAATGAATGAAAGAAGCTGTCATATTAGCTTGTCCTTGCCCATAGGATAAAAGAGATTCAATGACAAATGGGGGCAGCCAAATGAAACCAATGATATGGACAATCGCAGGAATTTGCATCATCATTTTAATGATTCCAACCTTACTCGTGTTGCCGACGTTCCAAGGAAAACCAGCGGCCAGCCAACACGTAGCAGCAGAACCATCAGTTAAAAAAGAAGTGAAAGGTTCAGTCAAATTGAAACAATCACCCGTCTCCATTCCCGTCTACCGTTCAGCGCATCAGCAGGTAGAAAACATCCCCTTAGAAGAGTATGTGATCGGTGTCGTCGCTTCTGAAATGCCAGCCGATTTTGAAATTGAGGCGCTCAAGGCACAGGCACTCGCCGCTAGAACGTATATCGTCAGACAAATGATCATTGATAAAACCGTCAAATCTCCACAAGGTTCTCTTGTAGATGACACTCAAATGTTCCAAGTGTACAAAAATAAACAGGAACTGAAGAAAATTTGGGGAAAAGCGTACAATTGGAAATTAAAAAAGGTCACAGAAGCTGTCGCCAGTACACAAGGGAAAGTACTGACGTATGACGAAAAACCAATTGATGCTTCCTTCTTTTCAACAAGTAATGGGAAAACCGAAAATGCAGAAGCTTATTGGAAAAATGAAATCCCTTATTTGAAAAGCGTTTCAAGTAAATGGGACGAAAAATCACCCAAATTCCAAAACAAGAAAACCATCACAGTGAGCGAATTTCAGCAAAAACTGGGTGTGACCCTTGGCCAACAGCAGGTGGGAGAAATTGTAGAACGTACACCAGGCAATCAAGTAGCCAAAGCCGTCATTAACGGAAAAACATTGTCGGGTAGAGACATTCGCGAATCACTAGGATTGCACTCTGCGGACTTTACATGGGAACGAAAGGGTCAGCAAATCGTAATTACGACAAAAGGGTATGGCCATGGTGTGGGCATGAGTCAGTATGGTGCACATTATATGGCACAGTCAGGTAAAAAAGTAGAGGCGATCGTGAAACATTATTATCAAGGGATAAAAATTGAATCAGCTGATCGCTTTCTGAACACATATATGGCTAAGAAATAAAAGCAAAGGTGCCTCAAAATGGGGGCATCTTTTTTTTATGTGTGAAGAGGTTTGAACAGAATGTGACAAATTGCGACTTAAGACGCACCTAAGGAAATCTTAAACATTTACATCCCGACAAGAACCGATGGCCGATACAAAGCCCCTCGAAAGAATGAGAAAACGAGGGTGACAAAAGAGTCTTTAGGTGAAAATATCTAGACATCTGACAGAATTTTAGTGATTTTGATAAAAGAGAAAAAGGGATCGAGTCCTATACCATTCCAAGACAGAATATTTTACGATTAAGATGTTTCAATCAAATACATAAGGAGGAAGGAAAAGCATGTTGAAAAAAGTATTTACACTCGTAACCTTAGCTGTATTGACATTATCAATGTCAATCTCTTCACCAGTATTTGCAGAAGCAGCATCAGCCAAAAAACATAAGAAAGATGTAAGAGTGACCATCTTACTTGATGCAAGTGGAAGTATGGCAAGAAAAGTGGATGGAGAGCGCAAATTCGATTTAGCAAAACAAGAGGTATTTAAATTTGCTCAGTCTCTTCCGAAAGATGCTAAAATCCGTATGAGCTTGTTTGGGTCTGAAGGAAACAACAAAAACTCAGGTAAAGCTCAATCATGTGAAGTCATTAGAGGGGTTTATGGCGTTCAGCCTTATGAAAAGGATAGTTTCGAAAACTCTCTAAACGGTCTTGGACCAAATGGCTGGACACCGATTGCACGTGCTCTTGAAAGTGCAAAGCAAGCGGATAAGCAGCTTCATAAGGGAACAAAACACATTGTGTACTTAATTACTGATGGTGAAGAAACTTGCGGTGGAGATCCAGTGAAAGTAGCGAAAGAGCTTCATAACTCAAAAGGATCTACTGTAGTCAATGTGATTGGATTAGACTTTAACGATGGCTATGAAGGTCAATTGAAGCAAGTAGCTAAAGCTGGTAAAGGTCATTACTACCAAGCAAGCACTGGGAAAGAAATGGGTTCTATCCTTACAGCAGAATCATTAAAACTACACGAATAACTTGCTGAAGAAAAGGGAAACGATTGATTGATGCTTTCGTTTCTCTTTTTCTGTACAAATGAAAAAAAGGGAGATTTTTTAATGAAAAGAAATATTATATTAACCATTTTAGCGAGTCTTGTTCTGCTTCTTTCTTCACCAGCTCATGCTGTAACGAAAAAGGAGCCTGCTCATGTGGTGATTTTACTTGATTTAAGCGGAAGCATGGCACAATCGGTTGAAGGCGAAAAGAAAATCGATATCGCAAAACGCTCGATCCAAAGTTTCGCAAGTATTTTATCAGAAGATACACAAGTCTTGCTTCGTGTTTTTGGTCATGAAGGAACGAATAAAAATGCAGGAAAAGCCGTTTCTTGTGCAAGTTCCGAAGCAGTTTATGGATTTGGAACATATGAGCAAGCAACCTTTCAACAAGCGCTAAATGTGTATGGTCCAACAGGCTGGACACCACTTGCCAAAGCATTAACTGATACGAAACAAGATTTTGAAGATCACCAAGCTAAAGGAAAAAATATTGTATATGTTGTCAGCGATGGTGAGGAAACATGTGGCGGAAGCCCATCACAAGCAGCGAAGCAATTACATGAAGAAGGTATTGACACAATCGTCAATATCATTGGCTTCGATGTAAATGAAAAAGAAGCAAAAAGTCTAAAATCTGTTGCCGAAGCTGGTGGTGGACAATATCAACCAGCAGCAAATGCAGAAGAATTGAATCATATTCTTCAAAAAGAAGCGAACTCTTTTGGTCAATAGGATGTGAATAGACAGCTGGGGAGAAACCCCCAGCTGTTTTTTCATTAAGGATCAATTTAAAGTCGTTTCCAATTCATCAATCCGTTTCTCCACGTAGTGCTGATCTTTTCTTGCATGAAAGGTTTCGGCTTTTTCTAATATTGCGGTGGTATTGTATTCTGGAATCTGGGAATAGCTTTCGTAAACTCCTTTTGGTATTAACACGTTTCCTTCAGGCCAATAAACTGCGATATTTCCACGTTTCAGTTCTCCGAATTGAGCAACTCCTTGGTAGGATCCATATTGATTAAAAAGGACAACGGGATCGCCTTCTTGGACGTAAAGCTCTTTCGCATCTTCTTCATTCATCAAGATAGAATGCCGCTTTCCACCATTAAAGGCATCCTTTTCACTGTAAATCATAGAGTTGAATTGCTTGCCTCGTCTTGTCGTGATATTGAAATGCCCCTCAGTTTTTCGGTATTGAGGCAGCTGTGCTGGGAGCAGGTGTCCTTTTCCATCCGGTGTTGGACACACCCCATCTTCGCAAAGCCATGCGCCACCCCATTGAAAGACATCCCCTTTATGACGCAAATGCTGGATCCCATCATAGTTCCGATTTGCGATGGCAATCTCGCGACGAATGTCTTCAGCATTGTCAAAATGAATCAGCTTCGCGTCTTCTGGGCGAACTCTTTTTGCTAGGTCAATATAAATGTCCCATTCAGCTCTAGCTTCTTCAATGCGAGGTCCTTCAATTTCCGGACTGAAATACACCATGCGTTCCGTACTGGTTGATGTACCGCCGCCTGGCTGTTCATATCTTGTCATTGCAGGCAGAACAATCACAGTCTCTTCTGCTTCTACCAGTGTAGAGGTGTTCAAAATAATATCTTGATGGACACGGAGTTCAAGCTCGGATAGTGCTTTTTCAATCGCTTCAGGATTTGGCATTGTTTCTAAAAAGTTTCCACCGCTAGTAAACAGCATCTTCAGCTTTTGCGGGTGTTCTTTTGGAAGAGCCATTTTTTCAAATGATTGCCCAATCGTGTCACCATGCCATTTTGGAATATCAAATCCCCATATCTTCTCGATTCTTTTAATATTCTCTTCATCAAAATCACTGCCGGGCAATACGAATGGATCAGCACCCATTTCGCCTGAACCTTGGACACCGCTATGGCCACGAATCGGCATAACGCCACAATGTTTTCTGCCAATAAATCCGCGTAACATGGCAAGGTTTGCGACTTGTGATATATTATCAGTGGCAAAGCGATGCTGAGTGAGACCCATACTCCAAATAAACACCCCTGAATTGGCATTGGCAAGCAGTACAGCGAATTCCTTCATTCTTTCTTTAGATAATCCTGACGATGCTTCGAGATCCGACCATTTTAACTGAGTGACATGCTGCTTTACATCTTTTATGCCGGTTGTATGCGCTTGGATAAATTCATGGTCAAGAGCGGAATGGGGCGCTTGCTCCTCCATATCAAACCAATGTTTGATGACACCATTCATAAACGCAATATCGCCGCCTATATTGACTTGATAAAAATCATCCGCTATTTTTGTGCCGAATAAAGCACTTTCTGGGATAGAAGGGACCCAATATTTTTCCATTGCAGGCTCTTTATATGGATTGATGACAATGATTTTGGTTCCTTTCTTTTTAGCGGCGTACATATATTTAGTCGAAACCGGCTGGTTATTTGCTGCAACAGAGCCCCAAAATATCAATACATCTGTTCCAATCCAATCACTGTAATTACAGCTGGATGCACCTATACCAAGGGAGCGTTTAAGAGCGGTTTTGCTTGGTGAATGGCAAATACGAGAAGCATTATCGATATGATTTGTTCCAATAAATCGCGCAGCTTTCGCCGCAGTATAGTACACTTCATTTGTAATCCCTCTAGCCGTTAAATAGAAAGCAAGCTGACGTTTATCAATCGATTTGATTTTAGCGGCGATTTGACCTAATGCACTATCCCAAGAAATGCGTGTAAAGGCATTCTCACCTTTTTTTCGAATCAGGGGATAAGGAATACGCCCAAGTTTTCGAAGAGACGTGCTATCCATTTGTCTGAGCCGCTCAATATCTTCGAACCATTTTGGATCAATTGCTGGCATTGTGTTAAGCCGTAGCACATTCAGTCTTGTAGTGCATATATGGGGCCCTGCTAGTGTTTGATCGTATAAACCTGATACACCAAGAGCACAGCCGTCACAAACGCCCTGAGTCAATATACGGTACGCATAGGGGAGATTATCTTTGTTCTCCCATGCCACTTTCATCGTGTCTCGAATGTGTTTCGGTTTTACTTTTCCAAGCCCCATAGGAGCAAAAGAGGCCCATAGCTTTGGTGAGGGTTTTTTGTTGAGTTTAATAGGCCCCTTGTGTTTTGTTTTTCCCATGATATCGTCACCCTCCTATTACTTTGTAAAGCGTTTTCATATCTAAAAATTACCTGTAGATTGTCATTCTGTCAAATTCATATTAAGAGCGGACCGTGACAGAAGAAGGAGCAGTAAGATTTGATTCACGAAGTTGTTTAATATCCTTCCGAATGAGAAGAGATATGATAAACGCAATGAAAAATAGGCCAGAGAAGACCATGAGACTTTGTGTGTAATTGCCTGTAATGTCACGAATAAAGGAGGAAAATAAAGGTCCTGCTAAACCAGCAGCGGCCCAAGCGGTGAGAATATAACCGTGTATGGCACCTAGCTGCTTCGTACCAAATAAATCTCCGATATAGGCTGGAATTGAAGCAAACCCTCCTCCGTAGCACGTATAAATGATCGCCATCACGATTGAAAAGATGAGCGGTTCTTTTAAGTAGGGAAGTAAGGGAAAAGCAATGAGCTGTATAGTAAAGAAAATCGTATACGTATTTGGCCTTCCGATATAATCAGAGAAGGATGCCCATCCGATCCGTCCTAGCCCATTAAAAGCACCTAAAATTCCAACAAGAGTAGCTGCTGCACCGGCCGTGAAACCAACACTTTCTTGAGCAAGCGGTGATGCTACAGAAATAATGGCAATTCCGCATGTGATATTAATAAAGAGCATGACCCACAAATAATAAAACCGCCGTGTTTTAATGGCTTCATTTGCTGTGAGCTGTGATAAATCTTGAGGAATTTTCCTTTGGTTTGTTTTTAGCACGTTAAATTGTTTGACATCATCAGGTGTTGGTGGTGATAAATAAAGAGATGAAACGACCATGATGATAAAATAAGAGATTCCGAGAATATAGAAGGTATTTGCAATATCAACTTTTTCAATGAGAAATTGAATAATGGGACTGCAAATCAGAGAAGCAAACCCAAAGCCCATAATGGCTAAACCCGTTGCGAGTCCTCTTCGATCTGGAAACCATTTGACTAATGTGGATACTGGAGCAATATAGCCTACACCTAATCCGATTCCAGCGAGTACACCATAAAATAAATAGAGGAGAGGTAATGAAGACATATGGACAGCAAACCCTGATCCAGTCATCCCAATGCCGAAGAAAATAGCTGAGAAGAGCCCTGATGCCCTCGGCCCATACTTTTCAACGAAATGCCCCATGAAGGCTGCTGATAAACCTAAAAATAAAATAGCGATGCTAAATGTCAGGCTTATTTCTGTTAATGACCATTGAAAGGTTTGATGTAAAGGATTCGTAAAAACACTCCACGCATAAACAGATCCGATAGATAAATGAATCCCCACAGCACTTGTAGCGATCAGCCAACGATTTTTTGTTTTATTCATTGTGTTCCCTCCATATAAAGCAAACAAAAAGTTTGATAAGATAGAAATATGTTACATTTTTATGACTTTTTAAAATAATATCACAATTCGTCTGGTTCATATAACTAAATTTGTGTTGAAAGGAAGATCAGATCATGAACCCTTCTGTTAAAACGAAACGACGCATACACCAATATCGCAAAGGTCAAATGACATGTAAAACAGATGAAGTTGTAGAAGAATTCCCTTTAACCGTGCTGGTGAATGGTGAAGAGTTTGTCACACTCGTTTGTTCACCGGATCATTTGAAAGAATTGGTGATCGGTTTTTTAGCTTCAGAAGGAGTCATTCGATTTGAAAAAGAGATTAAAAGGTTTACAATAGATGAAAGTATGGGTTTTGCATATGTTGACTTACATCACACAACTCAGTTCCAATCCTCAGATTTTACAAAACGAGTGATCGGATCTTGCTGTGGGAAAGGAAGACATTTTTATTTTCTCCAAGATGTGAAGACGGCAAAAACAGCCATTGACCGAATCAGTATTTCTGCTGAAACTTGTATTCATTTAATGAAATGTTTACAGGAGGAAAGTCAGTTATTTCAACATACTGGTGGTGTCCATAATGCTGGACTGTGTGATACAGAAAAGCTATTCATCACTAGGACGGATATAGGACGGCATAATGCGTTGGATAAAATCTATGGATATTGTTTACTTCATAAAATCCCACTGAGAGATAAAATCCTTGTATTTAGCGGCCGGATATCATCTGAAGTTCTGTTGAAGGCAGCAAAATTAGGAGTATCAATCGTCATATCAAAATCAGCTCCTACTGAGTTAGCACTTAAAATGGCAGAAGAATTAAATATAACAACAGTTGGGTTCGTAAGAGGAGAATCTTTTAATATCTATACTCATCATCAGCGTATTACAGAATAGGAGGCTAAGTATGGTCAGTATTTTGGATAAAAGACATCGACCATTGCGCGATTTAAGAATATCCGTAACAGATCGCTGTAATTTTAGATGTACGTACTGTATGCCTGCTGAAATCTTTGGACCAGATTATCCTTTTTTAGATAAAGAAGAGCTGCTTAGCTTCGAGGAAATTGAACAACTTGCTGCGCTTTTTGCAAAGGAATTAGGTGTGGTGAAATTACGTATTACGGGCGGTGAACCTTTAATGCGTAAAGATTTGCCCGTTTTGATAGAAAAACTCGCAAAAATTCCAGGTATTGAAGACATCGCGATGACAACCAATGGAACGCTGTTACCTTTGTACGCAGATAAGCTAAAGAAAGCAGGTCTGAATAGAGTCACCATTAGTTTAGATTCTTTAAATCCAGATCGTTTTAAACAGATGAATGGAAGACAAATTTCTATCCAAAAAGTATTTGATGGGATAGAGGCTGCAAAAAAAGCCGGACTTGCTATTAAGATCAATATGGTTGTCCAAAAAGGTGTGAATGATCAAGATATCTTACCAATGGCAGCCTATTTTAAAAAAGAAGGACACATTCTACGATTTATTGAATTCATGGATGTTGGCAATACGAACAAATGGAATCTCAAGCATGTATATACGAAAAAAGAGATTATGGAGCTAATTCATTCAAAATACCCTATCAAACCAGAACCCCCTCGATATCAAGGTGAAGTAGCCAAGCGTTATTTTTATGAGGATGGGTCAGGAGAGATTGGCATTATTTCTTCCGTTTCAGATGCTTTTTGTGGATCGTGTAATAGAGCTAGACTATCTGCACGTGGCGAATTATTCACCTGTCTTTTTGCATCATCGGGCTTTGATCTGAGACGATTCATCCGTAATTCAGAAAATGATGAATATCTAGTGAACATATTGAAGGAACTTTGGTCAAACAGACAGGATCAATATTCAGCTGAGAGAGAGCAAAAGGAAGATCAGAAAAAAGTTGAGATGTCCTACATCGGCGGGTAATGACAACAAAGTATCATGATCATCGATTTTTGAAAAGAAGAGAAAATGCTATAATCACTGTTGAAAATCTTCTTTTAACATCAGGACAATTTTTCCTATAAGGCTCGGTCCCATAAAAAAACAGCAGAGATTCTGCTGTTTTTTAAAATGCTATTTTATACCTCAAAAATTGACGGAATAAGGATGAAAAAGAGACTTTTATTCATTTTGTCCTGCTTTACATTGACAGGAACTATGCTAAGATCAAATCAATCTTTACCAACTCGATTTTTTCACTCCTGGAATCTGTCCTTTATAGGCAAGCTCACGAAAAGCAATTCGAGACATTTTAAATTTTCTCAAGTAACCTCTAGGACGGCCAGTTAATTCACAGCGGTTTTTTAAGCGAGTGGGTGAAGAGTCTCTAGGTAGTTTTTGCAAAGCTTCATAGTCACCTTTTTCTTTTAGCTCTTTCCTTAATTGTGCATATTTCAAAACGAGCTGCTGCCGCTTTTTTTCTTTTGCTATTTTTGATTTCTTTGCCATTTAAAACCCTCCTGGTTTAAGTGTGTATGTTCCATTGAAAGGGGTCTTCAAACGTTGTCCAATCTTGATCAAATTCTTCAGGTGTGAGTAAGCATTGATCTAGTGTACGAATAATATCTGCTTTAGGTAAATCTACACCGATAAAGACAAGTTTTGTATGTCGATCACCAAACTCTGCATCCCACTCATCTAGAATGTCTGGTTCCTGATTTAAGATCCGTGATCGTTCTTGCTCAGGCAAGGCAGCAATCCAGTATGCGATTGGTTCAATTGCAACAGATTTTCCGGCTTGTGAAATTAAAATGGTTAAATCATGATGTGTCGCTAGCCATGTAAATCCTTTCGCTCGAACAATCTGCTCTGGCATTTGATCTAACCATGCATTCAGTCTGCCAGTATGAAAAGGAAGCCTTCTTTCATAAACAAAAGATGAGATTTGGTATTCTTCTGTTTCAGGCGTATGCTGAGAGTGTCCAGCATTGATTTCTTTGATCCAGCCCGCAGAAGCACTAGATTTTTCAAAATCGAATAAACCAGTATTCAAAATATCACTAGGCTGTACGTTACCTTTAGAGGTTCTAATAATGGCTGCTTCTGGTTGAAGTTTGGTTAGCACGTGCTCAAGCCGATCTAGTTCTGATGCCGATACAAGATCACATTTATTGATAATGAGCACATCACAAAATTCAATTTGATCAATAAGTAAATCGGAGATCTCTCGTTCATCATCATCTGAAACTGCTTCTTTACGATCCAATAAACTTTCTCCTGACTGGAAATCTGTCCAGAAACGGTTTGCATCTACCACCGTTACCATCGTGTCTAATCTGCAAAAACGTGTCAAATCTATGCCCATTTCTTCATCAATGTAAGAGAAAGTTTGAGCGACAGGAATTGGTTCACTAATACCTGTAGATTCAATGACAATATAATCGATATTCCCAGCCTTACAAAGGCGTTCTACTTCAATTAATAAATCTTCTCTCAATGTGCAACAAATACAACCATTAGATAGTTCAACCAGTTTCTCATCTGATCGAGAGAGTTCTCCGCCTTGCTTAACTAATTCTGCATCAATATTTATTTCGCTCATGTCATTGACAATAACAGCTACTTTTAGCCCTTTACGATTCTGTAGAACATGATTTAATATCGTGGTTTTTCCAGCTCCTAAAAAACCGCTTAAAACTGTGACAGGTATTCTTTTATCCATTTGTTTTAGTCCTCTTGAACATGCTCATTTTGTATGCCGCCTCACTTATATAGTAATGATTACGATTTAAATTTTAAAATTATTTTGTTTCCCGATGAAGGGTGTATTTCTTTAATCGTGGAGAATATTTTTTTAACTCCAATCGGTCTGGGTTCGTTCGTTTATTTTTTGTAGTGATATAGTTTCTGTCACCTGTTTCAGTACAGGCTAAGGTGATTTTCACGCGCATAATTGCTATAATCCTCCTTTATTTCGTAATGATTACGATTTGTATTTTAAAATGATAAAGGCTGATTGTCAAGTTTAGTATCAAGTCTATGCCAACTCAAATAAAAAAGGGGTATCGTATTTCATTGATACCCCTTTTCATTAATAAAAGTCACCAAGTTCTTCTTCGTAATAATCTTCGTACTGTTGGACATCGGTAGGAAGCTCTTGGAGAAAGGCTAGCCCGCCTAGTATAAACATTAAAACGATAGCGATGAATGAGAGAATAACTGCGGCAATACTTGAAAT
Source organism: Bacillus sp. G402 (assembly GCF_051172515.1). Lineage (NCBI taxonomy): Bacteria > Bacillati > Bacillota > Bacilli > Caryophanales > Bacillaceae > Bacillus > Bacillus sp. G402. Next base: position 578,247 of record NZ_JBPIZC010000002.1, on the reverse strand, counting down.
CGCAAACAGTGTTTGCATTTTCATCATCTTAGCATATTGTTCCAATAATTCTTCGTAAGAAGTATGAGGCGCTTGAATCAATTGTTCAGCAGCTTTCACGGATTTTTGGACATGAATTCCCATCATAATCAGAAAAACGCCAATGGCAGCAGGAAGAACAAGCCAAAACCCACTGAGGATGGATAGACCACCTGAAATATAAAGAAAGATGCTCCCAACCTTTCCCCACTTTGTTATTGAATGAAGAGATTGAATGATTTTCTCAGTTTGTTGCAATTGTGTTCACTCCTTTATGTATTCACTCTATATCATACTTGAGCAAGTAGTACTTTAGGAAGAGTGAATTGACCTTTTTTCTATCTTTCATTTACTTTTTATGGATAAATAAATTATTTTTGAATAAGAAAAAAGTAGCAATTACTACAATTCTAATCGATAAATTTTGTCATAAATAAGAAAAGTAGTTTGAAATAATTAGAAAATTTATCAAAATATGTTGTTAGTTGTCTATTAATTGGTTATTATTGTATTGTATTACCATAAAAATTGGAAGGTGGAATTCATATGTTAGATCGAATTTTAAACAAAATGACCAATGTTCAACCTGCAGCTGCTAGATGTATTTTGCAAAGATTGGTAACCTCTTGCCAATCAGCACCAACTTGTTTCCTTCAAGGCGTTGGAACTTTCCGTTACTATGTGGATCGTGACACAGGTGAGATTTGTACTAGCCAAGAACGCGTTAAATGTGGCTGCTAAATTTAAGTATCTTATTTATTAGGGTGTGAACGCATGAGCATAACTCCAATTTCATTAGTAACAAATGCTATGCAGACGTCAAATAAGCGTCAAGCTGGCCATACATCAAATTCTTTTTTGACCCAAGCAGCGCAAATTGTTCAAGGCGACCATTCTCCAGAAGAGAGAAAGGCGTTATTTCAACAACTGACTTTAGTTCAGCAAGGAAAAGATTTAGAGCTTCATGTTTCTAAATTAAAGGAACTAGAGAAAGAGGTTCAAAAAGAGGGGGCTTCTTCTGTTACTGTGAATCAGCACGGTGATCAAGTTGACATTTCAAATGAAGCTCGCAGTGAGTTTGAACAAGCTGAGGAACAAACATCCGCTTCAAGCGAAGCTAATGATATCGCTGCAGAGGAAAAAGGGAAGGATGTTCAGCCAAATTCACAATAATAAAAAATGAGGCATGTGTTTGATGCTCTTCACATGCCTCATTTATCTTTAGTTTGCAGCTAGTCTTGAATAAAGACCGTCTGGAAAAGGTGCTGCATATGAGATGGTATCATTGTCTTCTACCATGATGTAGAACGGAAACTCCTGAATTTGGAATGCGTTTATCAATTGTTCGTCTACCGGAATAATTCGCAAGTTTGTTTCGTTATCACGATATAATTCTTGGTCCTTTTTTTGCCCGTTTTTCAACAAAATACTCAATGAAACGTTTAGTTTACGCTGCTTTTTTGTTTCTAGGAATTGTTCGAGTGATGGAATGCAGTGCGGACATGCTGTGTCAGTGAAGATCAGTAATTGTTGTGTACGATTTGTTTGCAGCAGATCATTCATGTGAATGGGTGATGGCTGTTCGAGAAGTGGATGCGCAAGTTTCTGCCCCACGTGTTCTATAGGTAAGATGATAAGCTGCATCTGTTGTTTTAAATAGATGATAATTCCAGCCGTTAATAGAAGGCTGCAAATCATAAGAGCGAGCTGTAAAAGAAAAATTGAATTCATCGTATATCGTCCTCTCAAAGTGAAGTTAAGCAAAGCTATCATATTATAAATATCAAAAATATGTCAATTATACTAAATGGTGTAAGGTGGAGCATCTCATGAGTACAGTGAACCATTGTTTATATGCAATCTCCTATACTTGGAAAAAAAGTCGTTCTTATCTTCTTTTAACTTTGTTCATTCAAATGATCGTTGGTTTTATGCCTTTGGCTAGTGTCTGGATTATTCAAACTTTGATTAATGAAATTATTTTATTTATGACGTCTTCAGGTGACATTCAAAAGGTTTTGTGGTTATTTGGACTGCAAATGGTCATTGTGATTTTAGGATATGGGCTTCAATTCATTCTTCAGCTTAGTCAACAGAAAGCGACAAATCTGATTGGTCTGCATTTGAAAGGTGAATTGCTTCAAAAAGCGATAAGACTACCGTTTATTACGTTTGAGCACCCGTCCTTTTACAATGAAAGTCAACGTGTGATGAACAGTCATCAGCATGTTCTCAGTATGGTGAGAAGTATTTTTACAATGATGAGCGCGTTGATTACTGTTGTATCACTTCTTATCTATATGATCGGTATTCATTGGGGCTTAGCGGTCATATTGTTCTTGTTTACCTTGCCTGTATTATGGATTGAACTTTTCTTTGGAGGCGCACGTTATCGATTAAATCGTTTGTTAACGGCTAATGATCGAAGAGAAATGTATGTGTCTGATCTCGTCGCACAGCGAGATTCTTTAAAGGAAGTTCGTTTATATGGAATAGGGAATTATCTTCTTCAAAAGTGGAGAGGTCACTACATTAAAAGTGCAGATGAAAAATATAATTTGCTGAAACGCCAAGTGCGCTGGGAGATGGCAGGCGGGTTGCTCATGACATTGGCCTATGTGTGCTGTGGTTTATTGATTGTCTTTCTTATTTTTCAAAAAAAATTAGCAGCGGGTACGTTTGTTGCAGTGCTACAAGCTGTACAAAACATTCAAAGTGGGTTTCAAGATTTAACAAGGGAATGTTCTAGTTTATATGAAACAAGCCTATATGTTGATGAAATGAGAGCTTTTCAAAAGAGAGAAGAGGAAATGCATGAACAGACGGAAGAGGCAGCGTCGCTTGAGGGAATTGAGCATATCCAGTCCATTACATTAGACAATCTCTCTTTTACTTATCCGAATATGAAAAAACCAGCGATTGAGCATATTCATTTTCATATGAATAAAGGTGAGCGAATTGCATTAGTAGGAGATAATGGATCCGGTAAAACCACTTTAATCAAATGTTTAACCGGCTTATACGATCCAGATCAACAGAATATGCACAAAGTCAATGGAGAGGATATTTCCACCATCCATAAAAAGACCTATCATGCGAGAATGGCTGTTCTTTTTCAAGATTTTATGAAGTACGAATTCACTGTGAGAGAAAACATAGGGTTTGGCCGTATTGATGATATAGAAGAGGAAGAGCGGTTGATTTCAGCCGCCCGCCAAGCAGGTATAGAGAAAAGAATTAATCAAATGGAAGACACATATGATGCGCAGCTAGGTCGCTTTTTTGAAGAGGGACATGAATTGTCTGGCGGACAATGGCAAAAGCTTGCGATGGCGAGAACCTTCTTTAGAGAAAGTGATTTTATTATTTTAGATGAACCGACCTCTGCTCTCGATCCATTGTCGGAGATCTCGCTCATTCGAAAGTTATTCGATCATACGCAGGATCAAGGGGTTTTGTTTATTACACATCGTATGGGAGCGGCCCGCTTAGCAGACCGTATCATCGTCATGAAAGATGGTGCTTTCATAGAAGAGGGCAACCATGATGAACTGATGGCGTTGCACGGAGAGTACAGAAGGCTTTACGAGGCACAATCTCAACTATTTCAACAAAAGGAGATGGTGTAAGGTGAGTGTCTTTTATTTCATAGGCGTCTATTTACTAGGGATCATTTTTGCGGGTGCATGGCTCGATAAAGCAAGGAAACAGAAGGCACATGTCCAGCAGATCAATGCTTATCGGTTGTTGCCGCCTTCTTTTGCGGCACCTATGTTTTATTTATTTTTGTTGATTGAATTGGTTTGTACGGTTCATTTGTTTATATGGAACATGTCTGTCCTGCCTGCAATTGGCCTTACAGCCCTGTTATGTATTTATACTGGAGCGGTTACGTTCAATTTAATGAGGGGGCATCGTGATATTTCGTGCGGTTGTGGAGGATTACTGGAAAACGATCGCCTGCATTGGGGGATTGTGATTCGTAATCTGCTGATGCTTACTCTTGTGGCTGGGTTATTTTATGTACATCCTAGTGTTGAAATGATTTCATTGCGGTTGAAAATGATTTGTTTTCTCATTGCAGCGGCTGTCTGTTTGATCATAGCGGTCAGCCAAGAAATTGTACTATTGAAGCGAAAGTGGATCGACTCATTCCAGATTGCAGATGGATCAATAATAGAAGGAGATAAAATGAAATGACAGATATTTTATTAATCATTGTGTTATTAATTGTCATTGCCCAGCTGGCTGTCGTTTTTTTGCTTGCACGTTTTATCGGGAGATTTATGAATAAAATAAAGTCCCTTGATGGAATTGAATTGAAGGAAGCGGATATTGGTGACCCGGCTCCGTTATTTCGCAGTTATTCGCATGTAGGTGAAAAGGTGATCTTGAAGGAGTATTTGCAAAATGGGCGAGCTGTGATGCTGTTATTTGTGAATTCTACTTGTATGACTTGTAAAAGTATTTTGTCTGATGTGCAGCCTCAAACTTCACATGATGATGCTCATGTGATTGTTATTAATGGAGATGAACAAGCCGATGATGCTTCGCTTCTTCAATTGCTGCCGGAGCAAGCTGTTTATATGCGCTCATCACAAATTATGGAGTTGTATGGGGTAACAGTTGTTCCACAAGCGCTTCTGATTGATGAACATGGTATCATTCTGAAAAGAAAATCGCTTCAAAATGCGAAGCAATTTGAGCAGTTGGTGCATGCTTCATAAAAAAAGCGTCTCTTTCTTCAAGAGACGCTCAGTTTATAATTCTTTTCCTAAAATATCTAAGTCGTACCGATTGCCGTCCATTTCTGCGATGCGTGGCAAATGTCCCCAAGTCTCAAATCCGTGCTTCTTAAATAATTTGATGCTGGCTTCGTTGTGGCCGAAAATAAAGGCAAGTAACGTTCGGATGCCTAATGAGGGTGCCAATTCGAGCGCCTCTTGTAAGAACAGTGACCCTAAACCTTTTCCTCGATAGTTTTGGTTCAAGTAAATACTCATTTCAACAGTACCGTTGTATGCAGGTCTCCCGTAAAACGTTTCAAAACTGAGCCAGCCGTAGATATTTCCTTCCTCATCTGTTTTCACATAGAGAGGACGTTTCTCTGAATGATTCAAAAACCACTGACGGCGGTCTTCTACTGTAACAGGTTCTGTATCGGCCGTTACTTCTCTTGAAGCAATCGTTGAATTGTAGATATCGACGATCTCTTTGAGGTCATCTTCTGTTGCCATGCGGTTGAAAGTTTTCACCATATGTACCCCCATCTTTTTTCATTCATCATACATATTATTGATGCGATTGCGCAAAATAAAAAGAAAAATGATTTCGTGTGTATATATTTTTTGAAAAGTGTTCAGAATGTTGCTGAGGTGATGAAAAATGAGAGAGGAAGAAAAGAAACGTACTTCCAAAATCACAAAAGTTCAGCAATTTTTCCGTAAGCGCTGGGTATTCCCTGCTATTTACTTGGTCAGCGCAGCGGTCGTGTTAACAGCCGTTCTTTGGTATCAAGCTGTATCGAAAGATGTGAAAGACCAATTATCTGATGGAAATCAAACAGGACAAGAACAGCGTGATGATGCCGTTGAAGTTGGAAAGCCAATTGAAAATGTTGCTATGCCGGTCCAGAATTCTGAGAATGTTTCTGTCGTGAAAAAGTTCTATGAAGCAGATGCTGATCAAAAAGAAAAAGAAGCAGCACTTGTAAACTATAATAACACCTATACCTTAAGCAAAGGTATTGATCTTGCAGATAAAGATGGCAAAGTGTTTGATGTCACAGCTGCTCTTAGTGGAACAGTCGTTCAGGCGAAAAAAGATCCAGTTCTCGGTCACGTTGTTGAAATTGAACATGAAGATGGATTGTCTACTGTTTATCAATCATTGTCTCAAGTGAGTGTAAAAGAAGGCGATGAAGTGAAACAGAATGATGTCATCGGGGCTTCTGGTAAGAATCTATATGGTGCTGAAAGCGGCAACCATGTTCACTTTGAAATTCGTATGGAAGGTTTAGCGCTTAATCCACTTAGCTTCATTGATAAGCCTGTTTCTTCCATTGAAAAAGCAGCGCAAGAAGTGACGGAAGAAGCAAAAGAACCTGCTCAGCCAAAAGCTGATGACAAAATGAAGGAACCTGCTGCTGACGATAAGGCAAAAGAGCCGACTGAAGAAAAATCTGAAGATAAGTCTGATGAGAAGGGGAAATCCTCTGATCAAGAAAAGTCTTCAGATTCCTCTAAAGACCGCAGTCAGTCAGAAGAAACAAAACAATCTTAATGTCATGTCAGATCCTCTGTGTAGATAAATGCACAGAGGTTTTTTTCTGTCTTTAAAAAAACCTCCGCCATATGGCGGAGGGGATGCTATAAGGCGGCAGGTCCTTCTTCACCTGTCCGAATGTTGATTGTATTTTCTATCTCATATATAAAAATCTTCCCATCCCCTGGTTCGCCTGTACGAAGTACCTTTTGAGCCGTTTCCACGACCTGTTCAACAGGTACTTTGCTTAAGACGATTTCAATCTTTAAACGTTCGTACACATTGCTTTCCTTTTTGACGCCACGGTATAGTTCCGTATGTCCCTTTTGTAATCCGCAGCCGTGCACATTGGAAAAGGTAATCGAGGTGACACCAATCTTTCCAAGCTCCACCTTTAATGTTTCAAAATTAGCTGGACGTGTGACAATCTCCACTTTATACATTTTGCTCATAGAGACACCCCTTTTTTCTTTAATCTTGATATGCTTTTTCGCCGTGCATCGTTAAATCAAGACCGACTGATTCTTCTTCTTCAGTTGCGCGGATCTTGAAGAAGATGTTGACGACTTTGATGATCACGTATGTGACAACTGCAACAAAGACGTATGTGGCCACGATGGCGACAACTTGTTTCCAAAGTAAGCTTGGATCGCCGTAAAATAAGCCGTTGGCTCCGCCATCATTGACAGATGTAGTGGCGAAAAGGCCTGTAGCAATGCCTCCCCACGTACCGCCGATTCCGTGGAGACCGAATGCATCCAGTGCATCGTCATAGCCGAACTTGGCTTTGAGTGAATAGACGCCCCAGAAACAAACGATTCCGCCGATGATTCCGATGATGATCGAAGCGAATGGTGTGACAAAACCTGCGGCAGGTGTAATCGCTACTAGGCCTGCAATGGCGCCAGAGATTGCACCTAGCATCGTTGGTTTTTTGTTGATCATCCATTCGACTAACAGCCAGCCGATGATTCCTGCAGCAGCTGCTGTATTCGTGTTAATAAAGGCATACATGGCGACACTATCTAATGTGAGGGCACTTCCTACGTTAAACCCAAACCAGCCAAACCAAATCACAGCTCCGCCAAGAAGTGTGTAGATCAAGTTATGCGGAGAAGAGTTTGCCACTTCTTTTCGCTTCCCGAGAACAATGGCTACGACTAGACCAGCCACACCGGATGATATGTGGACGACGTTTCCACCGGCGAAGTCAAGTGCTCCCATTTCGCCAATCCAGCCGCCACCCCATACCCAGTGTGCGACTGGAGCGTATACAAATGTGACCCAAAGGAGTGTAAACACGACCACCGCTGAGTAACGAATACGTTCAGCGAAGGCACCAGAGATAATGGCTGTTGTGAGGACGGCAAAGGTCATTTGGAACATCATGAACAATGAATGTGGAATCGTATCACTATATGAACCAGGTTCAAAGCCAACGCCTTTTAGTCCAACCCAGTCAAAGCCTCCGATCCATGCATTGCCTGGCGCAAAGGCCAGTGAATAGCCAAACACGATCCAGACGATAGAGACAATGGCTAGTGAGGTTAAGCTGTGCATTGTCGTACTTAACACGTTTTTACTTCTCACAAGTCCTCCGTAGAATAAGGCTAAACCCGGTGTCATTAACCACACGAGTAGTGCGCAGAAGAACATAAATACTGTATCACCCATTTGCATGCTGCATTCCCCCGAATCATTCAGAATTAATAGATTTCTTAATTCTTCATTATAGAGAGAAAAGTCATATATAACATATTCATGTAAGTTTATCTAACATGGTTTTTTGGTCATTATCAATATAAATGGATGAAAAGTTCGTAAAAAATGAGAATAAACGTGTATGAACGACGAAAAATAAAGGGCGTTTGACCTATAAAATCGAACTGAGAAACAATTTGGTTCGCTCCTCTTGAGGAGAATCAAATAATTCTGATGGGGTACCTTGTTCGACAATTCGTCCTTCATGCATATAAACAACTCGGTCAGCTACTTCTTTTGCGAAGCCCATTTCATGAGTGACGATGACCATTGTCATGCCTTCTTTGGCAAGACTTTTCATGGTTTGCAGCACTTCGCCTACAAGCTCTGGGTCCAGCGCAGAAGTAGGCTCGTCAAATAACATGACATCGGGCTTCATGGCGAGAGCTCGTGCGATGGCAACGCGCTGTTTTTGACCGCCTGATAGCTTTGAAGGGTACACTTTTGCTTTATCCGCTAGTCCGACTTTCTCTAATAAGATATTGGCTTCAGTTATCGCTTGTGCTTTCTTTGTTTTTTTCACCATGACCGGTGCTTCGATGATGTTTTCAAGCACGGTTTTGTGCGGGAAGAGATTAAAATGCTGAAACACCATGCCTATTTTCTGCCTCATTTCATTTAATTGATCTCGTTTTGGATGAACGGGACTGCCATCAATGATGATCTGACCGTCATTTTTTATTTCTAAAAAATTCATACAACGGAGCAAGGTGCTTTTCCCAGAGCCGCTTGCACCAATTAAGACGACGACATCATTTTCATATACAGTGAGATCGATATCTTTTAAGACATGCAGCTCTCCAAAGTATTTATTCAGTTTTTCAACACGAATGATCTCTTTTGATTCTGTCATGCTTCTCCTCCTAATGATCACTGACTGAAAGTTTCTTCTCAACGGTTTGCACAGCGAATGTTAACAGCAGGACAAGAACTAAGTAATAGACAGCCACGACAAGTAAGTACGTCATGTTGTCAAAACTGTTGGAACCTTGAGTGGTGGCGATGTTAAAGAGTTCATTGACGCTGATGAAGGCGGCAAGTGATGAATCTTTTAAGCCGATAATAAACTGATTGCCGAGAGGGGGGAGGGCACGCCGCATCGCTTGCGGGAGAATGATACGTCTCATGGTTAGAAATCGCCCCATGCCAAGAGAACGTCCTGCTTCTTTTTGACCTTGATCGATTGATTGAATCGCACCTCTAAATATTTCTGCTATATAGGCACCGTTATGGAAGGCAAGCGCAATAGAGGCTGCCCAAAAGTCGGGTATATTTAATTCTGTCAGCCCAAAATACAGGATAAAAATCTGCACAATGAGTGGTGTCCCGCGTACAAGGAAGATATAGGCATTTGCGATATAACCGAAAACGGCTACGCGGGATATTTTTAGTAAGGCAAAGAAAAGCCCGATGAACATGCCGATGAAAATACTGATGACAGTGAGTTGTAAGGTGAGCAGCATTCCTTCTAAGAAAACGCCTCTAGAATCAATCAGCGTTTGAAAAAAGTGTGATAAGGTAGGCAAAACAATCATCTCCATTTGAAGAAAGTGCGCCTAGAGAAAGGCGCACAATCGTGGTTTTAATCCTGTTTGACGGTAATATCTTCGTCAAAATACTTTTCGCTAATTTGTCTTAATGTTCCGTCTTTTTTGAGTGCATCAATCGCATCGTTGATTTCTTTTATGAGCTCTTTATTGTCTTTAGAGACAGCGATTGCTTGCTCACTTTGCCCGAGTCTTTCTTGTGCTTCAATTTTAAGTTTTTTCTTCATGGCTTCTGCACCTGTGGCAAAATCAGTGACGACCGCATCGTGTTTGCCGTTGGCTAGTGCTTCTAAAGCGACAACATCACTGTCGTAATATTTTGGTTCCTGCCCGCTATGTTCTTTGGCAATATCCGCATAGGACGAACCTTTAGAGACAGCGATTTCTTTGTCTTTTAAGTCATCTGCACTGTGAATGTCTGCGCCGGGTCTTGTGAAGATTTGCGGACCGGAGTAGTAATACGGTTGAGAAAAAAGGACGTGTTTTTTTCGTTCCTCGTTGATGGTATGACTTGCAACGGCCGCATCAAATTTACCTGCTTTGACGCCTTCGACGATGCCTGCGAATTTATATTTTTTCTGTACAGGCTCTAGGCCCATCTTGTCACTAATCGCATTGCCGACATCAATATCAAAGCCGGACATTTGGTTTCCATCCATGTAACTGAATGGGTGGAATTCACCTGATGCTGCAAAAATAAATTTCCCATCTTCCAAAATCGGCGACCCTTTCGCTGTAGAATTACGTTTATCTCCGTTCCCATTTGTTTCATTTGAACCGCACGAAGACAGAAGTAATACTGCAACCGAGAAAAGGGCTGGGACCCAAAACCGTCTTTTTTTAATAATAAGCTTCTCCTCCTTTTCAGCCGTTCTCCGTATAAGGAGAAAGTAGGCTTTTAAATATGTGTAGCATCTTACCATTTGTTCCTCATATTCTCAATTTTATATGCGCTTTTCCAACACTTGCCCTTTTTAGAATGTATGTCTTGCTTTTCGGAGAGAGAACTTGAATTGCTAAGGGTAAAAAAGGGAAATGAATCTCATAATAACGAGGAGATAGACAAAGAACGTGTATGTCAAAAGAAGGGGGCGGGTGTATGATCAAATGGAAAAACAACCGAAAAGTCTTTTTAACGGCGATTGCTTTTGGCACGATGTTAAATCCACTGAATTCCTCGATGATTTCTTTAGCCTTGCATCAAATTCAGCATGAGTTCGGTTTGTCATTTACGACGGTATCTTGGCTCATTTCAACCTTTTATTTGGCTAGTGCGGTCACGCAGCCGGTGAGTGGACGAATTGGAGATCATGTGATGAGCCGGAGAACTTTATTTTTATTTGGACTAGTTCTAGTGGCAGTCTCAGCCATTTGTGCGCCGTTTGCCCCGACTTTTGCGGTGCTGATTGTGATCCGGCTTCTTCAGGCGATTGGAAGTAGTGCGATCTATCCTTCAGGTGTTGGACTGATTCGGGATCATGTGAAGGAACGACAAGCTTCTGCTTTAGCGGTATTGTCCATCTTTGCTTCAGCGATGACAGCACTCGGGCCGACACTTGGCGGGTTTTTGATGACGATCGGCAGCTGGCCGGCGATCTTTTTAGTGAATCTGCCATTCATATTGATTAGTTTTTTTCTAGGCCTTTCCTTGTTTCCTAAGGAGAAGAAGAAAAAATTGCGTATTGGAGACACTGTCCGAAAGCTTGATTTGCCAGGGATGTTTCTATTTACAGTTTGTATTGTCCTTTTGCTTTCTTTTTTATTATCACTATCTGATGGTATTCAGTATGTGCAGGGCATTCTCTGTCTTGTGAGTGCGGGTGCTTTTATATGGTGGGAGCATCAGGTGGATGAGCCATTTATCCAAATTCGGATGTTCAGGCAGGAGAAACGGCTTTCACTTGTGTATGTGCAATTTATCATTTTAAATATTTTCTTCTATTGCCTCTTTTTTGGCTTGCCAAGTTATTTTCAAGATGAATTGGGCTGGCGTGTGGAGATGACGGGCCTCTTTATGCTTTGCATGTCTGGCGTGAGCATAATGGTATCGCCGCTGACTGGCAAGTGGGTAGATCGCGGCGATGAACGGCATCCTGTTTTGGCAAGTGCTGTGCTGATGCTGGCCGGCGCTTCCGCCATGACTTTCTTTTTTATTCCTGCGCCATTCTGGGGGAAAGGACTGGTTCTTGCTTTGCTTGGACTCAGTTACGGGATTGGAAATGTTGCGCTTCAAGCTGCGATGTTAAAAGCGAGCCCTCAACAAATGATTGGCACGACCTCTGGGCTTTTTCAAACATGCAGGTACCTTGGTTCCATTCTATCATCTGCCGTGCTTGGCATGCTGTTTGGTGAGGAAATTGCAGGTTCTCATTTTGACCAATTAGGCTGGACATTGATCATGATTTCTCTTGTCGGCATTAGCGTCAGCCTTTATTTTTCGAGTATGGTCAGAGGAAAACAAACAATGAAAAAAGCGGCTGGGATAAAGTAGAAGAGAGGTCTTCCATACTTTATCGCAAGCCGCTTAAGAGTTGGACAGGTCTGACCCTTGGTCCTTTTGCTTCCTTCTGAAAATTTTGCCCACAATGTTCTCGTAAAATGTCACGATACGGTCAATTGGAGAGTCAAAGAACTTCCATAATTTATTCATGATAAAGACAACCACAATCGATACGATCAAGCTGCCTAATACATCAAATGGATAATGATGACCGACCCAGATGCGGGAGAACCCTGTCAGTAATCCAAAAACAAGCAAAATATTGCCGAGTTTTTTATTACGGGATCGAATGGCTAGTGAAAGAGCCAGTGCACCTGTTGTGTGGTCACTTGGGAAGGAAGCGTCTGCTGAGTGCGGGATGAGTGTGTCGACTTTGTGCGCCACAAACGGCCGCTCTTCATAATAAAACAGCGTAATGGCAAAATTGACGATGAGTGCCACGATGCCTGTTACACCAGAAAAGAAGACATGCTTCTTAAATTTGTGATTACCTAAAAACCAGCAAATCAATAAGACGAGGGCATATACGAGAATGGCCTTTTTCGTAATGAAAATCATGGCCTGATCTAAAAACTCAGAATGATGAGCCATCCCGTGTATGACTTTAAACAATTCGTAATTCAAAACATCACCTATACTTTCGCTTAACGCCAACTATTTTTCAAAAGACCTATCTGTTCATTTGAAATATCCTATATTTTAGCATGTTTTCAGTGAAGTTTAAAACAGTATCCTATTCTGATAGGGAAACCTTTTGTGCTTTTGCTTCTTGCGGTTTTCGTTCGCTCCAATAAAAAACGCCCATGCTGAGTAACACGACAACGCCAGCAATGAGATATACATTTGAAAAATCTGTGAAGCTGACAAGCAGTCCGAAGACAAAGGATCCAGCGGCAATCCCCGTATCATACAAGGTAAAGAAAGTTGCTGTGGCGTAGCCTGTACGGTGTGCTGGTGAGTGCTGTATCGCAAGTGTTTGTAGACATGGCACCAAAGAGCCGTAGCCAAGGCCGATGACAGCGCCGGATAAAAGAAGCATGGTGGCTGTTTGTGTAGCGGTCAGCATCCATAAACCAATCGCAAAGAGAGCAATAGATGGGTAGATCACAATATGAGGCCCGACTCGGTCAAACAGTCTGCCTGTAAATGGACGTGATCCAAGCATTGCAGCTGCAAAAACAATGAAGAAATAACTGCTTGCACCCATTAGGTTCAGGGAATTGGCATAGACTGAAATAAATGAAATGATCGGCGAGTAACAGAAGGAGATAATGATTCCAACTGCTGCCGTTTTTAAAGCACCTTTTTCAAACAGGTGAGAAAAAGTGAATCGAAAGATGACACTTCCGCCGTTTTCAGGCTCTGGCTGTCTAATCAGCATCGTGAAAGCTGCGCCGATGGAGACGATGATGGAAAAGAGCAGAAATAAAGAATGGAATCCTACTTTTCCGACTTGATTCAGTGCGATAAACGGACCGATGACCACGGCGAGGTTCATCGACATCACAAAGTATCCAAGACCCTCTCCTCGTTTATGTTTCGGAATCATATCAGCTGCAATAGCACTTGCTACGGTTGTCAAAATGCTGAAGAAGATTCCTTGCACGAAACGCAACATGAGAAGTGTTTGGAATTGATCAATTGGAATGTATAAATAAGTGAGCAGGGCAAAAGCCGTTGAAGAAAAAATCGCCATGCGTTTCTTGCCGAATTTCTCAATAATGGCCCCTGAAAATGGTCTTGTCACAATTGCTGATAATAAGAAGACCGTCACAAGGAGGCCGCCCTGTGATTCTGTTCCATTTAATTCATCCATTGTGTATATGGGGAGTAGTGTCAAAAGGGCATAAAAAGAGGTGAATGTAAATAAATTCACCAGGACAATCATGATAAAGTCTTTTGTCCAAATGCGTTCGTTCATGGTGTAAGTCACTTCCTATTCAGTTGATAATTTGTGTAAAAGTGTATGGAGGAGTTGTTTTTCTTCGTAGGTAAAATCTGAAAGACATTCTTCTTCAAATTGTTCCATCGTCTGTTTGATTTTTTTAAACTTTGCTTTTGCATCGTCTGTCATGACGATGAGATTCTCACGTTTGTCTTTTCCTTGGACTCGTTTCACCCAGCCGTTTGCTTCTAGACGTGTCACGGTTCTGGTAATCGTCGGTGCTTCGACGTTCAAATAGGTCCAAATGTCTTTTTGCGTTTTAGGGCCGAATGTATCCAAACAAAAAAGTACAGTCCACTGGGACATGTACAAGTCATAAGCAGCAAGCGCTTCGTTCGCTTTTTTAGACAGCAGCCGCGCGCTTTGATGTATTTGATGTAAACACTCTCTGTTTAACGTATCCATAGGCTCACCTTTATTCATTATTTATCTAGGTAAATAAATTCACCTTTCCTATTTTACGTGTTACACCGATGCTTGTAAAGTGAAAATTTTCGCCACTCGAAATGATTTTTTGTTTTGTCTTTTCTGATAAATCCCTTGTCCCATCTTCATTTTTAGCATATTCCCTATGCAATGCTAATACACTGTTACAAACCTGACAAAGAGAGTGTTTGAGGTGAGGGATCGTGTTTGGCATTTACTACCTAATGGATGAGAAATTAAGACGAACAAGCGCCGCTGAAAATGGATAATATTGATACGGATCTCATTTCACACTTCTCACATCCATTTTAGGGAGGTCGAGTGGTGTGCACGATTACATCAAAGAGCGAACAATCAAGATAGGAAAGTATATCGTGGAGACAAAGAAAACCGTTCGTGTAATTGCGAAAGAATTTGGAGTCTCTAAAAGTACTGTACACAAGGATCTAACAGAAAGACTGCCAGAAATTAATCCAGATCTGGCTAACGAAGTGAAGGAGATACTGGATTATCATAAATCAATCCGTCACCTGCGAGGGGGAGAAGCCACAAAGTTAAAGTATAAAAAAGAAGAAATTTTAGAAGGTGAGCCTGTAAAACAGTAAGCTTTAGTTCTTTGTTCATAAACATGATATATATATCTTCCTCTTATCGGTAGTTTCTAACCACAAATTTTGTAAAGACTTTTGTAAAGAAATATCTTTTTTTCTGCAAATTATGATAGAATATATAATTAGGGCAGAATGTGGTATTTGCTATGGAAACAGATTTTCAAGGAGGATATATATAGATGTTTGCTAGGGATATTGGAATTGATCTTGGTACTGCAAATGTACTGATTCATGTCAAAGGAAAAGGAATTGTGTTAAATGAACCATCTGTTGTCGCTCTTGATAAAAACAGTGGGAAAGTATTAGCTGTTGGAGAAGAAGCGAGACGTATGGTTGGACGTACGCCTGGGAATATTGTTGCGATTCGTCCATTAAAAGATGGCGTAATTGCTGATTTTGAAGTAACTGAAGCGATGCTCAAGCATTTTATTAACAAATTGAATGTGAAAGGGCTGTTCTCTAAGCCGCGTATGCTCATCTGCTGCCCGACAAACATTACATCTGTTGAGCAGAAGGCAATCAAAGAAGCTGCTGAAAAAAGCGGCGGGAAGCATGTATTTCTTGAAGAAGAGCCAAAAGTAGCAGCAATTGGTGCTGGTATGGATATTTTTCAGCCAAGTGGAAACATGGTCGTAGATATTGGAGGCGGAACGACAGATATCGCTGTCATCTCGATGGGTGACATTGTAACCGCCTCTTCTATTAAAATGGCTGGAGACAAATTTGATCTGGAAATTCTCAACTACATCAAAAAAGAGTACAAGCTGTTGATCGGTGAGCGAACTGCAGAGGACATTAAGATCCAAGTTGCAACGGTATTCCCAGACGCACGTCACGAAGAGATCTCGATTCGTGGACGAGATATGGTGACAGGATTACCAAGAACGATTACCGTCACAAGCAAAGAAGTAGAAGAAGCATTACGTGAATCTGTATCTGCCATTGTTCAGGCTGCGAAACAAGTTCTTGAAAGAACACCACCTGAATTATCAGCTGATATCATTGACCGCGGCGTCATCATTACTGGTGGCGGAGCGCTTCTAAACGGGCTTGATCAATTGCTTGCAGAAGAGCTGAAAGTACCAGTTTTCGTTGCAGAAAATCCAATGGATTGTGTAGCAGTTGGTACTGGCGTGATGCTTGATAATATGGACAAGCTGCCAAAGCGTAAACTCAGCTAATGATTTCCCTCATTCTTTTTAGAAAGAATGGGGGATTTTTATTAAAGAAGCCTGCCAATATGCCGATATATTTCATAGAAGATTGTGTACTGATGATTTTAGGTCATGTGAAAGAATTTGAATGAGGTGAGCACGTGTTAAAAGGACTATACACCGCAACATCTGCCATGATCGCTCAAGAGCGGCGGACAGAAATGCTTTCAAATAATATCGCAAATGCGAATACTCCAGGCTATAAAGCAGATGAAGGGGCCATGCGCGCATTTCCAGAAATGCTGCTAAGCCGAATGGAATCAGGACGTTTCCAAACATCTTCAGGCAAAGGCTTTAGTATCCCGCAGCAAACGGCGATTGGCGGAATTAATACGGGAACATACATGCAGGAATTGATTCCCCAATTTACACAAGGAACATTAAAAACAACGGATCAAACAACGGATATCGCATTAGTAGAAAATAATGTACCCATCAACCCGGAGACAAATCAAAAGTCAGCGCTTTTTTATGCTGTGAATACACCAGAAGGCGTTCGTTATACGAAAAGCAGTTCCATTACATTGAATGATCAAAATCAGTTGACGATCAATGGACGTGCCCTTCTTTCCGTGACGGGCCAGCCGATTACCGTTCAAAGTGAGAATTTCAAAGTGAACGCAGATGGAACCGTGAGTGAAAACGGACAAAACCTTGGACAAATTGATGTACGTGTTGCAATGGATACAAGAAACCTTGCGCGTGAAGGAAATGATTTATACCGTACAGCTGATAACCAACCTCTTCCAAGTGCGGTCAATAACGGTCAAATGTCCTATACATTAAGCCAAGGTGTATCAGAGCTGTCGAACGTTGATGTGACGAAATCATATACAGAAATGACAACAGCCTACCGCGCGTTTGAAACAAACCAAAAAGTGGTTCAGGCATATGATAAAAGTTTAGAAAAAGCAGTGAATGAAATCGGAAGAGTGTATTAATGAAGAAATGAAAGAGAGAGGAGGATTCTCATGCTTAGAACGATGATCAATGCAGCTGTGTCGATGAACGAGGTGCAAAAGCAGCTTGATATCATTAGTAATAACATCGCAAACAGTGAAACAACAGGGTATCGTGCGAAAAACACCCGTTTTTCAGAGCTGGTCAGACAACAGTTTAATCAGGTAGATGAAAAAAATGAGCAGGTGGCAAACAGTCGTCTGACACCTGCTGGTTTAAGGCTTGGAACTGGTACGATGGTCAATGCATCCATTAACTCATTGCAAGGTTCTATTAAAGAAACAGGCCGTGACCTTGATGTTGCATTTGGTGCGCCATCTCAGTATTTGCAGGTCAATGCTGGCGGTAACATCCGGTATACAAGAGATGGCTCTCTTTATTTACAGCCAGGAAATAATCGGAATCAAGTCCAGCTGGTGACAAGCGAAGGCCATCCGATTCTTGACGAAAACGGGAATGAGATTGTCTTAAATGCGAATTTCCGTGATATTTCTATCGATAAAAATGGCCGGCTTACAGCTATTTCTCGAGGCAATCAACCGAATCAGCAGGTGAATCTTGGGGTTGTTCAAGTGAATAATTCTTCAGCACTCATCTCTGAAGGAGAAAATTTGTTCTCAGTCGACGGCAACTATCAAGGCGCTTTAACGGCACTGAATGGGGCAAACCGTCAGGCCATTCAACTTCAGCAAGGTGCACTTGAAACGTCGAATGTGGACATGTCTAAAGAATTAACAGACCTCATGACAACACAGCGTTCGTATCAGATGAACTCAAGAACCATTACGATGGGCGATCAGATGCTAGGACTCATTAATACCATTCGATAATGAGCAGGCGGATGTCAGCCTCTCATGATAAAAAAGGCGGCTCGCTCAAAGTCGCCCTTTTTTTTATAAAAATCTGAGACATCTGCAAGCAGATCTTCAAGATCAATCCAGGCTTCTTTTCGTTCAAGACATGTGACGAGTGTAGCAATCTGTTCATCTGCCTTGGGCGTTTGGCTGTAGAGAAGGAATAAAATTTGGAACTTGATTCTTAATAGATCAAATTGGGCATCAACGGCTTCTTTTAGCCCTTTTTGAATATATTTCATTCCTTCATCAGTTAAATTCTCTTTAAAGCAGGAACGCACAGTTTCATAGAGACACGATACATAGGAGTGGGCAGATTTCCGGTATGCTGGGAGCCGAAGCGCTTTTTTAAAGTATTCTAGTGCTTCCTTATGACGGTTTTGTCTTGACTTGATAAAACCAGCGTCATAATACACGATACCAAGCAGTTCTTGGTCATCAATCATTTTCACGTATTCGATAATTTCAATAAAAATAGCTTCTGCTTCTTCATATTTTTTTTGGTCACTAAAGTTAAGTGCGAGCACAATTTTGCACCGATAAATGCTGTGGATATCCCCGTGCTTTGCAAAGATATTCATGGCTTTTTCAACATGTCGAATGGATAACAGTGAATAGCGGTTGTTATAATAAACACCACTTGTACGGAAATGAAACTCTGCTTCCTCTAGCTCATCGTCTAGCAGGGGCAGTTTCTCTTCTGCTTTTTCAAGATAATGAATGGCATCATTTTGATCGCTCTTTAAAGATTCGTATAAACCGAGAAAAAAGTAAAAATAATATTGTAGTTGATCGTTCATTTGATCTTTGTGGAGCATGAGTTCATGCTTCAGTTTTTCTAAGTCTTCTGTTTGGTTCATCCAGAGCTGATGGCGAAAAAGCATAAGCTGATAATGTAAATGAAGCTCCTGTTTCTTTGACAATCTACGTTTATATTTGGTTAAGGACGTTTTGATCTCTTCAGCCTTCGAAAAGTGTCGATGTTTTAGCATTGTATACCACGAATGGAGAAGTTTTTTAATGGATTTATCGCTTATAAAATTCATTTTTACCCTCTTATTCAATCAATGATGTAATATATATTACCATATTTGTGAAAAAACGATGAGTGTAGAGTGGATTATATTTCATGACAATAGGTAATAATAGATGTTATTTTTTACCATAATTGTTGGCTAGACATTGAAAAATGACTGCATTCATAATATACTTCAATAGGAATCAAATGAAGATTAGCGATATAGAAAAGAAGGAGAGATCAAGACATGCTTGATGCTCAGCAAATTCAAGACATTATTCCACACCGTTATCCATTTTTATTGGTTGACCGTATTTTAGAAGTTGATGGTGAGAAAAGAGCGGTTGGAATCAAAAATGTCACAGTAAATGAAGAATTTTTTAATGGCCATTTCCCAGGATACCCCGTCATGCCAGGTGTGCTTATTGTAGAAGCGCTCGCTCAAGTTTTTGGGGTCATCATGTTAGGTAAAGAAGAGAACAAAGGGAAAATTGGTTTGTTTGCAGGGATTGACAGCTGCCGATTCAAAAGACAGGTCAAGCCCGGCGATCAGCTACGTTTAGAGGTTGAAGTCACGCGTCTTCGCGGTCCAGTTGCCAAAGGAAAAGCAGTTGCAACAGTAGATGGCGAAGTGGCATGTGAAGCAGAACTGACATTTTCTATCGGTCCGAAAGTATCGTAATATGTCTGACGGTTCATCTTGTATGAACCGTTTTTTATATGGAAACATTCAGCCCAAGCGGATAAGGACTTGCTTTTTTGACAAAAAAACGTCATATTAGACAAAAAAAGATGAAGGTGATAAACAATGCTGAAAGAATTTAGAGAGTTTGCCGTCAAGGGGAATGTGATTGACCTGGCTGTCGGTGTCATCATCGGGGGAGCATTTGGCAAAATTGTCACTTCTCTTGTGAATGATTTAATTATGCCGCTTGTTGGTATTATTGTTGGGGGGGCATGATTTTAGTGGATTGTCTATTAAAATCGGTTCTGCTCAAATTTTGTATGGAAGTTTCATTCAAACAGTGGTCGACTTCTTGATTATCTCCTTTTCCATTTTTATCTTTATTCGTTATTTAAATAAATTAAAACGGAAAAAGGTAGAGGAAGAAGAAGTGGTTGAAACGCCAGATCAAACGGAAGTGTTGTTAACCGAAATTAGAGATTTATTGAAAAATCAAAGCCAATCGAAAGATGTGCAATAGAAAAAGAGCGGCTCATCCCGCTCTCAGCGTGTAGACAAACCCTCGCATTCTTTGTCAGGGCTGTGCTCCGGTGCTCACGAATATTAAATTCGCTCTGCTCCGGTGCTCGCCCTTCCTAGACTTCAAAGGTTTTCTATCACACTGAAAAGGAAGACAAAGGGCTAAAATAAAGTTCATTTTAGCCCTTTGTCAATCATCTAAGAGCGGCTCATCCCGCTCTTTTTTTATGTGTTCTGTTTAAAAGCATCCAGCAGTTTTTCTCCTGACAGCCCCTCTTTGACGAGGTCTTTTAATACTTCTTCGGTTTCTGTTCTGTAACGATTTGTGATCATTTTACCGTCGAGTAATACAGATATGTTTTCTTCTAAGGCAACGATGTTTTTGACTTGGACCGATAGATGAACAGGGCGGTTGTTTTCTTTTGTAATCGTCACGAGAATCTTTACTTCTGTATGCTGCTGGAAGAGCACCTCAAACACTTGTCTATGCTTCTTTGGAATCAGTGCCTCGATCATCCAGTGATTTTCGCCATCTTCTTTATTAATGATTAAGCCGTCACGAAGGGGAATGCTGGACATTTTATCTTGCTTTGGATCAAGTTCGATTTTTAAATCAATCAGCCTAAAGGTTTTCATATTTATCACCTCACAAGCGTTCATTATTCGTAAGTATCATTATAGCATACAACATCTGTATAAATGAAACCGCTGCCTACTCAGAACTAGCTGCATATAAGTGAAAGGAGATGTTTTATGGAGTCCTATCAACTTCGAAACATACAGATTGGTGAGGAAAAGGAAAGCAATGTGAGGGTCTATACATGGGGAGATATTCTCTCATTTTGTGATGTGTATATGGAAGAAGGGGAGTCCCTCACTTTTCAATACGTGACAGACGATCAAATGGACTGTTTTGAATTTCAATTGTCAATTCATGATGGAAGGCTTTGTTTTTATTGGTTCGCGTGGGACGGGTCTGACTATATTCACATGCCTTCTAGTAATTGGATTCATTCAGATGTTTTTTATCAATTTATGAAAAATAAGTATTTCGTCAAACAAAATAAGATGATGTTTTATACGCAAGCGGTAAAAAGTAAAAATGATTGAGGAAATAAAGAATTTGAAGAACGATTTTGTCATTTTCGTTTTTTGTCTCTTGTGCTATTTCTCAGTAGACTAGGGTTAGCTGAAAGGAAAGGAGGCAAAAGGCAAAGGTCTATCATCTCGCGGCCCCCCTCTAGCTATAGCTGATAGACTTTGTCTTGTACACATATTCACTGCGTAATAGTAGAACCAAGGTTTCTTTGTATCAGTCATGTGTCCCCTGTGAATCCCCTTATGCGTATCCGGTCATGTAGCGTGACCGGGTACTCTTATATTCATTGATAAGCCGATCATCCCTTGCAAATAGTGGATACTCATTTCATAATGATGATGGATTTGATAAACGGAAGGTCAACTGAAAATGCAGGCAAAAAAGGAGAGACCGATGACAAACATTCAATTAATCGCAACGGATTTAGACGGAACTTTATTGAACAGTGAGCACAAAGTGAGTCAGGAAAACGAGCAGGCGTTAAAGGAAGCAGCGGCGAGTGGGATTGAGGTTGTCGTTTCAACAGGAAGAGCGTATTTTGATGTGAAATCTATTTTTGATCAGCTTGGGATGAATACGTGGGTCATCAGTGCAAATGGAGCTGTGATTCATGATCCCAAAGGTCAGGTATATCATTCGGCTGTTCTAGAAGAAGAAAAAGCAAAACACATCTTATCATGGCTTGAGGAGCGTGATTATTACTATGAAGTGTTTACGAATGAAGCCATTTACACACCAAACCGCGGCAGAGAGCTTCTGGCGATAGAAATGGACCGCTTAAAGAGTGCAAATCCAGAAACGGATCAGCGTGTTCTTGAGCAAGCGGCTGAAGTTCAATACAGCCAGTCAGGTTTTGCTTATATTGATACATATCAAGAATTGTTTCGTGAGGATCAGAATCTTTCGTTTTATAACATCTTAGGTTTCTCATTTTTTCAAGACAGATTGAAAGCCGGATGGGATGCGTTTGGACATGATTCTGAATTAACATTGGTTAGTTCGGCTGATCATAACTTTGAAATTGGTGCAAAGGAAGCGTCGAAAGGGCAGGCGTTAACCAGGCTGGCAGAAAAGCTCGGTATTCCATTAAGCCAAACAGCGGCTGTAGGAGACAGTTTAAATGATGAATCGATGATTCGGGCAGCTGGGGTTGGAATTGCAATGGGGAATGCGAGAAAGGATATAAAAGAATTAGCTGATCACGTCACGTTAACAAATGATGAACATGGGGTGGCACATATGATTCAACATCTTTTGAAATAATTGAATCGTATGTATTTGTATAAATGACATAGGGTGAAGCGCATTCTACAAAAGAGGAATTCAGAACTACTTCTATTTACACCCGCTATGGAACATCATATAATTTAATTATGAATATAACCCGCTTGTAAGGAAGTTAAGGAGAGTAAACGAATGGCGCTGGAATCTTATAAGTCCGACAATCTGCATTTAATCAAGGAAGCCTTAGACTATACTCAGGTTGGCCTGACGGTGACGGACCCGTCTTTACCTGATAATCCTTTAATATATGTGAACAAGGGCTTTTTAGATATGACAGGCTATCAAGAAACCGAAGTATTAGGAAAGAACTGTCGTTTCCTTCAAGGAGATGAAACTGAACAGATTGCTCTCAAACAAATTAGGGCAGCCATTGAGAACAAAGAGGCTGTCACTGTTCAGTTGAAAAACTATAAAAAATCCGGTCAAATGTTTTGGAACGAATTAAGTGTGGCGCCTCTATGGATTGATGAAAATGAAGGGAAACGCCTTTATTTCGTTGGTCTGCAAAAGGATGTTACGAAAGAGAAGGAACAGCAAGAGCTTCTTGAGCAATCTATTGATGAAGTATTGAATATTTCTGTCCCGATTGTTCCGGTGAAGGATGGTATTTCTGTCCTGCCGATCATAGGTACGTTAACAGCGCCAAGATTTGATAAAATCATCTCAACAGTCTCCACTTATATCTCTCAATCCAAAGACGATTACTTCATTGTGGATCTGTCTGGTTTATTAGAGGTGGATTCATTTGTGGCGGATGCGATCTTTAAGCTGAATGATTTGATTTTAATGACTGGCACAGAACTGATCGTGACAGGTATTAAACCAAATCTTGCGATGAAAATGGGAGAAATGAGAGAGGACTTCCGTGAGTTGAACACGTATATGAATGTGAAATCTGCATTGAAAAAGCTGCAAATTTAAGCATTCCTTTAGATGAGATTAAAAAAAGAGGACTTTTCATCAAGTTTGAGAAAAGTCCTCTTTTTGCTGTCATTACGATGATTGAGCGGCTGCACTTAACGTGAATAAATCTTCTAGTTCGTTCGTTGACAGCTCTGTAATCCAGCTTTCACTTTGGATAATTTGATCATTTAACGTTTGTTTTGTTTCGAGCATTTGATCAATTTTTTCCTCTATCGTGCCGGTTGTGATCATCTTATGGACATGAACAAACCGCTTTTGCCCGATGCGGTAAGCACGGTCTGTTGCTTGGTTTTCTACAGCAGGATTCCACCATCTATCGTAGTGAATGACATGATTGGCGGCGGTTAAGTTTAGTCCGGTTCCTCCTGCTTTTAAAGAAAGAATTAAGATGTTGAACTCTTTTTTCTGGAAGCGTTCCACCATTTTGTCCCGATCATGTTTTGATAAGCTCCCATTTAAAAATTGAACTGGTTCTCCAAACATCTTTTCGGCGAGCTGTTTGATCATGTTGCCCATTTCAATATACTGCGTAAAAATGAGGCAGCTTTCTCCTTGTTCGTGTATGGCTTTTAACAGCTCTGCTAATTTATCCATTTTTAATGAACGTTTCAACAATTTCACATCTGTTCCGCTCTCTTTTAAATAAAGGGCAGGGTGATCGCAAATTTGTTTGAGTCTGCCAAGCATACTTAAAATGATGGCTTTCCGCTGCATCCCTGTTAATGAGGCCATATGTTCGAATGTATCTTTGACCAGCTGTTCATATAAAGATGCCTGCTCTGCAGATAACGGGATGAATTCTTTTTCTTCTAGTTTCTCTGGTAGATTGAGTGCGACTTCTTCATCTTGTTTTGTTCGTCTTAATAAGAATGGCTTGATCAGCTGCTGTAGCTGTTGGATTCTTTTTTCTTCACGGTCTTTTTCAATCGGAAGGACGAACTTTTTATGAAAACTGGTCAGGCTGCCGAGATATCCTTTGTTCACGAAGTCGAAAATAGACCAAAGCTCTGTCAAACGGTTCTCCATCGGTGTCCCGCTGAGGGCAATGTGGTGCTGTCCTTTTAATTGCCTAATGGCTCTCGATTGTTTCGTATGGGCATTTTTAATGTTCTGGGCTTCGTCTAAGCAAATGGTATTCCATTTGGCTGCTGTTAATTCATCACGGTCAGAATGTGAGAGACCATACGAAGTGAGGACGATATCTGTTGACTCGTATGCTTTTGTAAAGTTCTCACCTTGTGGACGTGACGGTCCATAATGCAGAGCGACATTTAAATGTGGTGCGAATGTTTCAAGCTCTCTTTGCCAGTTCCCTAATACGGAAGTCGGTGCAATGATGAGAGATGGAGCGGCGTCTTGTTGATGCTCCTTCAAATAGGTGAAATAAGCGATCATTTGAATCGTTTTTCCAAGACCCATATCATCTGCTAAACAAGCCCCGAATCCATGAGACCTTAAGAACAGAAGCCAGTTGACACCGTGCTGCTGATACGGGCGCAGTGTGCCCTTAAAGGACTCACTCATCTCGTAGGATGGCAGCTCTTGTGTATCATTTAACTGATGAACAAGCCCTCGTAATTGAGACGAAAGTTCAAATTGAATATGGGCAAAGGCCGAACTGTCTAGTAGCTCAGGAATCGACTCAGAAGAGGCCTCTTGGTCTGCGAGTTCACGCGACAAAATATCCGACATATGAAGTCCTTCGTTCTCAGCGCGCTCCATCCATTTCTTCATTTGCTGGATAAAGGTCGGATCGATTTTAATCCATTGTCCACGAATGTTGACAAGACGACGTTTACTTTGAACAAGCTCGTTGAACTCATCTTCTGTCAACTCAATACCGTTTGTGGCAAAGCGCCAATTAAAGTCCATAAGGGCATCCATTCCAACGTGCGATTCGCCTCGTGGTGTGGAGGAAATCCGTGCTTTTAGCATCATGGTGCTTTCTTTGACGATCTGCCACCATGATGGGAGCAGGATCTCAATCCCCATGTTCACAAGTGTTTCACTCGCTTCAGATAGGAAGAGCCACGCTTCTTCTTCTGACATGAGGGTGGTACCAGATGTGAATGAGAGCCAAGGGACAATCTGACCGAACCGCTCCAGCTCTCTGGTGATTTTTTCTTGAAACGGACGCCATGATTTTTTTAAAGAACGGATGCCTTCAAAGAAATGCAGATCACTGTTTTTCTTATCACGCAAAAACAATTCAATTTTCCAATCATCCCCGTCGAAATCAGGCTCATTTAAACGCAAGCCGACAGTGAAAGGCGTCTCATCATCAATCCAGCCGATCGTTTCCAAGAAATCCTGTTCATCTAAAAAATGTCCTTGGAAGGAGGAAAGAGCAGGCGATTGTGCAGTCATTCGGTTCCATTTGTGCTGCAGGGCATCATCATACTGAATGTAATCCTGTACGGCAAAGGAGAACCAATCAGCTGTGTAGCCATCTAACAGACCTTCTTTGTCTTTAAAGCGAAGCATGCCTTGTGTCCATGCCTCGAAATCTGGGACAAAATCTTCATCCTCGATGAATTCGTAAATGGTTGAGGCTGTTTTCATAAGCGGCTCTGTTTCATCCGTTAACGTCACATGGCTGAAAGTATTGAATGAATTTTTCCCTAGCAATTCAACGGTCATCCAAGGACTTAACAGGAAGGCAGGTGTGCCAATAAAGCTCACATCTTCTAAGAATGTTCCGTAAAAAGATGATTCGTGCCATTGGAAAAGCTGCCTCTTCATTTCATTTAGCGGTACAGGCTGTCCGTCCTCTGCTTGCGCTGAAATGGTGAAAGAGAAATCTTCGGTTTGTTCTGCATGAATGACAATTTGTTTATGGCGTGTCATCAATTAATTTTCCTTTCTTCATTTCCTCTTGGAACGCACGCAGCCGTTTTGTTGAATCTTGCAGCTGCTGTACATATCTTTCCCACACCGCGGTTTTTTTCGTTTTATGATAAAGCGTACGCAGTTTTTTGAGCATTTTCACAGATTCCCGGTAAGCACTTCGATTCTTTTGATCGAGAAGCAGTGAGATTTCCCGGTGGTACGAAGGAATGAGTGCTTCAGGCTCTTCCTTTGCAATCTGTTTGATCAGTTCTTTCTCCAATTCACTGATGGAGAAACCAACGAGGCTGTGTATTTCAATCCATTCTGCATAGCGTTCTTGTGCATATAAGAGCTGACTATATTCAGTAAATGCATAAGGCATACAGATTTGGAGATAGCGTTCATACAAGAAATGATCTTTCGTCTGTTTAAAGTACGCGTCTAAATAAAAGAAGAAATCGCTGACGGCTCCACGCAGTTCTCTATAAGATAGGTCAAGCTGGCAATATTCTTCTAATACATATGTGATCTCTTGATACCAAAGTTTGAGACGCTTCCAGTCCTTGCGGTTTGTGAGATCCTTTAGCCAATTGAGCACATTTGGCAGCATATCTGCATTGAGCAATTTTAATTGCTGAAAAAGTCTTTCGTCTTCTTTTAGCAAATAATCCATATGCATCAGCCCAATGGTGCGCTCAACCGTTTGCTCCTGCTGTTGGGCGCTCTTGAGTAATTCTGTTTCTTTTTTGACCCATTTCCCTCTATTTAATATAGTTCCCCACATTTCCATAAAGACCGCAACTCGTTCATGCTGGAAAGGTCCGCTGATTTGAAGAAGTGTCCGAACGGCAGTTGGTGTGTTTTCAAGAAACGGATCGAGGGAAAAGGAAAGGGCGTATGTCCTCAAATGATCCACTGAATCAAAAATGGTGTTCATGAGCTGTTCTACATATGGATTCATTGAATAAAAGTCTTTTTCGGCATCAAGGCGGCCGAGGTCGATTAGCTCATGGAGCCTTAACCACACATCGATGGACGTATGAATCGCATACAAACTCTTGAATTCAGGTGAAGTGGGTGCGTGTTTTTTCAGGATCGATAAATAGCCGTAATACAAATGTTGTGGTGTTTGCTGGTGCTTCGGTGTCCGTTTCAGCCAGAGGTGAAATTCCTCCTGGAAAAAATTCAGCCAGCTCTGAAGTGATTGTTCATCTGGGCGCTTCACTTGGAAGTGCTGGCGAATGAGTTCTTTGCTGCGCTGTAATTCATCCTTCTCTGACCAATTTTCTGTAAAGCCGGTCACACTCTCTACTTGAGCGTATAGCGAAAAGAAGACAGCGAGGATGTGTTTACATAGTCCATCAGCTGGACATGAGCAGCTGCTTCTCACTGGAAACAGCACATGAAGGTGGACTCTTGCTGCCACGACATCATGTACATAAGCTGACCATTCGGTATCAGACTCTTGCTTGAGCCGATATACGCTGTCCTGTCTATAAGTAATCAATGCTTTTTTGATGAGTTGCTTGTTTTCATCTGTTGCAGGAAGAAGTTCTTTGATCTGTTCGGCTGTTTGTTTGATTTCTTCTTCGTTGATGTTGTGCTGAAGCATTTGATCCGCTCCTAACCAAGTAAAAGATTCCAATTCTTTTATTATAGCTCAATGGTGATTTATAAAAAAGTTTTTCATGAAAATGGTCATAAATTTCAAAAGCTGTCGAATGATGTATTAGAGTATTGCATAAACCAACCATACAGCATATAATAATGAAATTAGTGGAATCGAAAGGATACAGACATGGATAATAAGGGTTTAAATCAAGAAGAGTTTTTAAAGATTTTGATGTACGCTCATGATATTGGTGAAAATTCCAATGATGTCACAACAAAAGAAATGCTTGAAAATCTGATTGCTCATATTCGAAATGGCCTTGTTTCATAAAAGTAACCCCCTGCTCTCTCAGCAGGGGGTTTTTGTATGCTTTTATGAATGGAACGAAAATCCCCGGCATACGATGACATTACAAGCATAAGGAGTATGGGGAGCTGATGTGTCATGAAGGTTGCGATTGCAGGCTGTGGGTATGTAGGGCTTGTCACAGGGGTGTGTTTAGCAGAGGCGGGACATGATGTGACATGTATGGATATTGACCGGCGGAAGGTCATGCAGCTGAAGCAAGGGAATCCTCCGATGTACGAGCCGGGATTAAAAGAACTGCTCAAACGGAATATGGAGCAAGGACGCATTCGTTTTCATATTAATGGAGCGTCAGCCTATTCGCAGGCTGACGTGTTAATGATTGCTGTCGGTACCCCGCAGCAGGCAGACGGTCAAGCTGATTTGCAGTATGTCTTTCAAGCGGCAAAGGAGATGGGCTTACAAGCAAAGCCAGGCGCAGTGCTTGTCGTGAAAAGTACAGTGCCTGTCGGAACGGGCGATCAAATTGATCATTTGATTCATCACGTGTTAGGTCGTAAGGAGCCATTATCTATCGCATCGAATCCAGAATTTTTACGAGAAGGGTCTGCTATCTCAGATACGCTGCGAGCGGATCGGCTGGTGATTGGAGCCGAAACAAAGAACGGATTAGATCAGCTAGAGTCTATGTATGCGGATTTCCACATTCCATTCGTGAGAACAGATCGGAAAAGCGCAGAGATGATCAAATACGCATCAAATGCATTTCTTGCCACAAAAATCAGCTTCATGAATGAAATTGCTTCGATTTGTGGAAAAACAGGAGCTGATGTTGAGAGAGTTGCAGAAGGGATGGGACTCGATCAGCGGAT
This sequence comes from Bacillus sp. G402, assembly GCF_051172515.1. Taxonomy (NCBI): domain Bacteria; kingdom Bacillati; phylum Bacillota; class Bacilli; order Caryophanales; family Bacillaceae; genus Bacillus; species Bacillus sp. G402. The sequence goes on along the minus strand of NZ_JBPIZC010000002.1, from coordinate 548,999 downwards.
TGGTGCTTCGTTTCTTAGGGCAGGCATTGGTTACGGAGGTTCCTGTTTTCCGAAGGATACAAATGCCCTTGTCCAAATTGCAGGGCATGTGTCCCATGATTTTGAGCTATTGAAGGCTGTCATCAAAGTCAACAATGAGCAGCGAGCAAGTTTTATTCGAAGTGTGAAGGAGCGGATGGGAGAAAACTTGGAAGGGAAGAGAATGGCTCTTCTTGGCCTTTCCTTTAAGCCGAATACAGATGATATGAGAGAGGCGCCGTCAATCCCGATCGCTCATCAGCTCCATCAATTAGGAGCGGAGATCGTAGCCTATGATCCTGCTGCCGCTCGCAATGCAGCTCAAGAACTGCCTGATCAAGTCCTTTTTGCTCAAACGATTGAAGAGGCGATCAAGGATGCTGATGCTGTCTGTATATTAACTGAGTGGGCGGATATTCAGTCATTTCCACTTTCAGCTTATAAAGATTTCATGAGGCAGCCGATCATTTTTGATGGCCGGAATTGTCATACGCTTGAAGCGGCAGAAGTAGCTGGGGTCGAGTATCATTCTATTGGGCGCAGGCCTATCTCTCCTATTTATATGTAATGAGAAAAACCGATAACTTCACGTGTTATCGGTTTTTGCGTTAATGCGGAAGAATGAATCCGCCATATAAAAATGCAGCCACAATCAGAAAGGCAGGGTGCAATTTGAATTTGGTCATAAAGAAAAATGAAATGGCAGCAATGGCGAGTGATTGCGTCCAGCCAATGGCTTTCACGGCATCTCCGCCAATTTCCCATGTTAATAAAAGCATCATCATCGCAATGACAGGCTGCACAGATAAAGTCATGCCTTTGACGACAGAAGATTGGCGAAAACGGTCAATGAGTTTTAGCAGTAAAATCAATCCGATCGCAGACGGCAGGACCGTGGCAAGCAGTGCAACAATAAAGCCTGGCCATCCCATGACATCATAGCCTACATAAGCCGCAATTTTCGTAGCGATTGGACCTGGAAGTGCGTTGGCTAATGCGAGCATATTGGAGAACCCTTCGTTTGTCATCCAATGAAAATGATTGACGATTTCTTCATAATTGAGCGGAATGGAAGCAGGTCCTCCGCCATACCCTAACAGATTGGATAAGAAGAATGCCCAGAATAAAAAGAGAATCAGCATCACGAAGACACTCCTTTCTCTTTATTTGTTCGAGTCCAGCGATCTTTCAGTTTGAAATGAAAGGCACCATAACATAAAAAGATGATGACAATGATTCCTGGATGAATCGAGAGTACTTGAAGACCGACAAATGCCAAAAGGAATAGGGCGATTCCGAAGATCATGCCGAAGCCCTTCAACGCTTTTTGTCCAAATTCATATGCCATCATTCCTAACAGAACGGCAATCACTGGTGTCACAGCACCGATCATATTTTGAATGATGACTGAAGAGCTTAAGACGCTGACAAGTGTAACAAGTGCCACCATAGCGAGACATGTCGGTAAAATATGTGCAGCTGTTGCAACAATGGCGCCAGATACACCTTTTAATCGATAGCCGAGGTATGCCGACATTTTCGTAGCAATCGGTCCGGGCAATGCGTTGGCGATGGCGAGTGTTTCTCCAAATTCGTCATCATTGATCCATTTGTATTTGACGACCGCTTCATGGCGAATGAGCGGGATTACAGAAGGTCCTCCGCCAAATCCCAGAATACCGGTTCGCACCATGGCGATCATGAGTTCAAGATATGATTGCAAGTGGTTCAACTCCTAACTACAATTTCATGCCCATTCGGCTTTTGTATCGTTTAATGAGCATTTGACAGTCCACACTGACGACGCCTTCAAGCGGGTACAGCTTCTTTGTCAGGAACGTCTCCATTTCCTGTTCATTTTGAAAAATGCCATGCATATGCAGCTTGCTTGGTCCTGTCATATGATAAAGGCTTGTGACGGCTGTTTCCTGCTCAAGCTGAAGGGCGACTGTTTCTAAACATTTCGGCTCAACCTCTACGTTAAAAAAGACAGAGACATGAATGCCGATCTTTGCTGGATTAATGACAGCGGTGAATCGTTCAATGACACCTGCTTCAATGAGCTGCTGAATACGGGCTTGTACTGCAACACGGGAAAGGCCGACTTGTTTCCCTAAATCTGTATAGGACATACGCCCGTCCTCGTGTAATAAGGAAAGAATTTGTTTATCTCTTTCATCTAATGTTAAGTTTGGAATGCGATATTCATGTGCCATCGTATAACCACCTTTCTTCTGTTGATATTCTATCATATTTTATTACGAATAGAATGTTTGATTTTTAATTGAGTAACGAAATGAAATGATGAAAGAAGATAACATATCTTTTTGCATAAAAAAACACCCCGGCATCACCGGGATGTGTTCATTTTATTTTTCTGGGCTACTTTCCGCACTGGCAATTTGCTGTGCAAGGTCAGCACGATCAATGTCTGCTTGGAAGAACTCCTGCGTATTTGGAAGGTGTAAATTCATGTGACGTTTTTGGGAAATTCGGATGGTCACTTGATCCACAGTGTAATCAAATACATGTCCGCCTACGCTTCGATCATCATCAATAAAGTGGAGATGATATCCGCTTACCGCAATGCCATGTGCGTACTGGGGTGTACGGAAGCCTGCGATTGTCCCGCGAATATTTTCGAAATCGAAAATAGGCTGTGACTTGACTGCTTCTACCATCGGAACGTAAGGTTTTTCCTGTTTTTCAACCGTACGGGTTTGAACCTTTTTGAATGACCCATCGATGCGGATCGCATAAAAGACATTTTTGCTCGGTAAGATTCGGTCGATTTCTTCCTCTAGCTCTTTGGACGTCATCGGTGCATCAATTCGATGAACGATGTCCGTTTCAAAGAATGCTAGAGAGCAGAATGGTGAATAATCTTGATCGGTTACTGGTGTGGCTGTTCCATCAGAGCGCAGTCGATAAAAAGCGCCATCAAAGCCGATTAGTTCCCCATCTAATTGATTGAATGTGCCAATGCCAAAATCACCATGCTCGGGAATATGTGATAGGGAGAAATCTCCATCATATACAGCTTCCAGCAAGGAGGTCATGGTTGATACTTGATAGACCTCTAGCTTTTTGTCATGCTGTCTTGTGCTGTTTTGTTGATTCATTGGGTGCATCATACCCATATCCGCTCACTCCTTTAACGTAATGTATCGAAGTCTTATCTGACGTTCGTTGTGTGTTTTTCACGAAAGACTTCTGGCCATTTTTGACTGGCGAGGTCTGGGTTGTCTTGATAGTCTATCGGAATATCAATAATAACGGGTCCTTCTATGTTTATACCCTTTTGAAGGACAGTTGAAAGCTCTTCAGGTGAGTTGACACGTAATCCAGTTGCTCCAAAGCTTTCTGCATATTTCACTAAGTCGATCTGACCGAACTCAACACAAGACGTACGGTCATACTTCATTTCCTGCTGGAATGCCACCATATCGTATGTGCTGTCGTTCCAAACGAGATGAACGAGATTTGTTTTCATGCGCACGGCTGTTTCTAATTCCATGGCGGAGAAGAGAAAACCGCCATCACCTGAGACTGAAATGATCTTTTCAGCTGGATTCAATATGGAGGCTGCAATCGCCCACGGTAATGCCACGCCAAGTGTTTGCATTCCGTTACTCACTAGGAACGTGTTCGGTTCATAAACACGGAAGTGGCGAGACATCCAAATGGCGTGCGATCCGATATCACATGTCACTTTCGTGTCATCTGGGATGATACGTCTCAACGTATGAATGACATCCAGCGGGTGTGATAAATGACTTTCTCTTTCTGGTGCTTTTTCGATATCATTTAACAGCTCTTGTAATTCTGTGACGAGATCTACGTTCTTTTTGCATAATGAAAGTGGAACGCTGTCGTGGGCTAGATGTTGCACCGTTTCAGATATATTGCCCACAAGCTCAAGCGTCGGTTCATAGAAATGGTCAATATCTGCCTGCATGTCATCCACATGGATGATTTGACGCTGCTGCGGTTTCAAATTCCAATGCTTCGGATCGTATTCGATTGGATCAAAGCCAATAGTTAAAATCACATCCGCTTTCTCAATGAGAAGGTCGCCTGGCTGATTACGGAATAAGCCGATTCTGCCCACATATTGAGCCTCAAGCTCTCTTGAGAGAACACCGGCTCCTTGGTACGTTTCGACAAATGGGATACCAAGTGTTTTTAATAATGTTCTTGTCGCATTTGCCGCAGCTGGACGGCTAGCTTTCATTCCCACAATTGCAACAGGTAAGTGCGCATTTTGAATTTTGGCGATGGCCGAACTGATGAGAGCATCCGGTGCAGAACCTAGTTCTGGAGAAGGGTGAGCAGACACTGGTGTTTGTGTGGTGTGTTCGGTCACGACATCTTGTGGAAAGCTGATAAATGCTGCCCCAGCTTGACCTCTTTGTGCCGCGCGAAAAGCATTTGTTAAGGCTTCTGGTATATTGTTTACGTCTTGTACTTCAACGCTATATTTTGTCACTGGTTTGAATAATGCCGCATTGTCGAGTGATTGATGTGTTCGTTTGAGCCGATCCGCACGGATGACGTTTCCAGCGATTGCAACAACAGGGTCACCTTCTGTATTGGCTGTTAATAGACCTGTCGCTAAATTGGATGCGCCAGGACCTGATGTAACGAGACAAACGCCTGGTTTGCCAGTTAAACGACCGACAGCTGCTGCCATGAATGCCGCATTTTGTTCGTGTCTGCATAGCACAAGCTCTGGACCTCTGTCTTTTAATACATCAAATACTGCATCAATTTTTGCACCTGGAATCGCAAAAACATGGGTCACACCTTGGGCAATGAGCGTATCGACAATCAACTCTGCTCCTCGTTTTGTTAGGGGTTGTGTTTGAGAATTCATTTACCCCGCACTCCTTTCGGCAAGTAAAATTTTTTATGAAAATATATTTTCATGATATGATTTACTATACATTTCACAAAATAAATTTTCCAATATATGTTTAACGTAGTTTTAATATGTTTCACGAATAAGTGTTTGAGGAGTGAAAGGATGGAACTGAGACATTTGCAGTATTTTGTCACAGTCGCGGAGGAGCTGCATTTCGGCAGAGCGGCCGCACGATTGAACATGACACAGCCTCCACTTAGTCAGCAAATTAAGCAGTTTGAGGAAGAATTGGGATTTCCTTTGTTTCACCGGTCTAAAAGGGTGGTGGAGTTAACAGCTGCTGGAAAGGTTTTTTTACATGAGGTCCGGGGGGTGCTGCATCAGCTTGATAAAGCCGTTGATCATGCCCGGCATACGGCAAGAGGGGAGCTTGGGAAGATTATCATCGGTTTCGTTGGTACAGCGACATATGATATTCTGCCGCCAGTTGTCCGTGAATTCAGAGAGCGGTACCCTTCTGTCAGTATTGAGCTGCAACAGCTCTCTGTCCCGCAGCAGCTTGAGGCGCTTTTGAATGGTGAGATTGATATTGGTTTTTTGCATCCTACATCACCGCAAGAAGAATTGGTCAGTCGTTTAATGAAGCAAAGTGAATGTATTTTTGCGATTCCGAAAAACCATCCGCTGGCGGAAAAAGAAGCGGTCACGATTGAAGATATTCGTGATGAGCCGATTATTTCTTTATCAAAGGAATCATGGCCGTCCCTTTATCAGCATTTTGTCCTACTTTGTGAAAAGTACGGATTTTCACCCAATATCGTGCAGGAAGCAGCAGAATATCAAATGGTCATTGGTCTTGTCACAGCGGGAATCGGAATTGCTATCATTCCAACATCGGCCCGGCGTTTATTTAATTTAGATGTGGTGTATCGGTCAATTGAAGGTGAGCAGCTACTCGCGGAATGGACCATTTCTTATAGACGAGAAAATCATAATCCGGCATTGTTTCATCTTGTCCATCATATTCTCCATCGTGCTGAGCCGGAATAAGGGAAGAGAGAACGGGGTATGGTATGATGTCGTTACATATAAGAGGAGGCATGTCTGAAGTGATTACATTACAAATGGATCAGTTGTCACGAAAAGAAGCATATAAAGTATTATCTGGTTCCGTCGTTCCAAGACCCATTGCATTTATTACAAGCCTTTCTAAAGAAGAAATCGTCAATGCTGCACCATTTAGTTTCTTTAATGTCATCAGCGGTCATCCTCCGCTGATCGCTGTTTCTATTGGACGTCGTCAAGGAGAGATGAAAGATACAGCAAAACATATCATCGACAGGGAAGAATTTGTTGTCCATGTGAGTGATGAAGCGATGATTGAAGATATTAATGAAACAGCTGCTACTTTGCCAGAGGAAGAGAGTGAGCTGACTCGTACCGGTCTTCATCAAGTGAAGAGCAGCGTGGTGTCAGTGCCAGGAATCAAGGAAGCACGCATTCGCTTTGAATGTCAGCTGGAAAAACATCTGACCTTTCAAAATGATGAAGGGGAGATCACAGTCGATCATATCATTGGCCGGGTGGTGTGTGCGCATTTAGATGAATCCGTCTATGATGCGGAAAAAGGATATATTTTTACGAATGAATTAAAGCCAGTTGCGCGCCTAGCAGGGAATGATTATGCCCATTTAGGCACGCCATTTGTACTGAAGAGACCGGAATAACATCTAAAACCCCCGAGGCTATCGGGGGTCCAGCGTGTAGACAAACCCTCGCATTCTTTGTCAGTCCTGCGCTTCGGTGCTCACGAATGTCAATTCGCTCTGCTCCGGTGCTCGTCCTTCCTAGACTGCAAAGGTTTTCTATATCACGCTGAAAAGAAGACAAAGTGCTAAAATAAAGTTCATTTCAGCACTTTGTCTACAATCTAAAACCCCCGAGGCTATCGGGGGTTTAGTGTTTATTTCTTTTGTTCTAGTTTCAATGGAGCGGCGATATTTTTTTCTACCTTTTTGCCTTTTAATACATCGTCAGCAGCGCCGACTGCCAGTTGACCGATCAGCTCTGGCTGCTGCGCGACTGTTGCAGATAGTTTTCCTGCTTTGATCGAGTTGAGTGCATCTTCGTTACCGTCAAAACCGACGACAAGAATGTCTTTTCCAGAGCTTTGGATGGCCTCTAGTGCGCCAAGCGCCATTTCATCATTGTGGGCAAAAACGGCTTTGATGTCAGGGTTTCCTTGAAGAAGGTTTTCCATCACGTTGAGCCCTTTTGTCCGGTCGAAGTCAGCGGCTTGTTTTGCTGTGACATCTAACTGTTTGTCTGCAATTTGATGGAAACCTTTTCCTCGTTCACGTGTCGCAGAAGCACCTGGTACACCTTCTAGTTCAGCCACTTTTGCGCCTTTACCAACCTTGTCGATGATAAAGTTAGCGGCCATTTCGCCGCCTTTGATGTTATCGGAAGCAACGAGCGCTTCAACCTTTCCGCTTTCTGCGGAGCGGTCTAATGTGATGACCGGTATGTCTGAAGCATTCGCAGATTCGACAGCCGTTGATATGGCAGAGGAATCGGCTGGGTTAATGAGTAATGCATCAACCCCTTGTTGAATTAAATCTTCTACATCACTCGTTTGTTTCGCTGAATCATTTTGTGCATCGGCAATGACAACTTCGATGCCAAGCTTTTTCGCTTCTTTTGTCACGCCGTTTTTAAGAGAAACGAAGAATGGGTTATTTAAAGTCGAGATCGACAGTCCGATTTTAATGTCTTTTTTCTTGCCATCCTTTGTTGATTTGGCCCACTCTGGCGGTTCAAGCGAGCAGGCAGAGAGCATGAATAATGAGAGAGTCACGATCAGGATTACATATTTTTTCATAGCAGCTGCCTCCTTAAGCAGATTTCTTTCTGTCTAATAGGACTGCAATTAAGATGACAATCCCTTTCACAACAGATTGATAAAATGATGAAACACCAAGTAAGTTCATACCATTGTTCAAGACACCGATGATGAGCACCCCGATGAGTGTGCCGACAATTCGTCCTCTTCCGCCGGATAGGCTTGTCCCGCCAAGTACAACGGCAGCAATTGCATCAAGTTCATACGACGTACCAGCTGTTGGCTGTGCTGAGTTGAGACGAGATGTTAAGATCGCACCTGCTAAAGCAGACATAAAGCCGGCTAATGAGTAAATCATGATTTTGACGCGTGGTACTTTAATGCCTGAGATGAGGGCTGCTTTTTCATTTCCGCCAATGGCATACGTTCTTCTGCCAAACGGTGTTTTATGAAGCAAGACCCAAAGTACGATAAAGGTGAGAAGCATGGTGATCGCTGGAACAGGAATTCCTAAGAAATATCCACGGCCAAATAGCTGAAATGCATAGTTAGAGCCAAGCCCTGTAATTGGGTTTCCGTCTGTATAAACAAGCGTCAATCCTCTGAAAATCGTCATCGTCGCAAGTGTTGCGATAAAAGGAGCCATTTTTCCTTTTGTGATTAAAAGACCGTTGATCATTCCAAGGATGGCACCGATGATACATCCAACGATGATGGCAAGAATCGGGTCTAAACCAGATACAATAAAGCCGGCAGTCAGAGCACTAGACAGCGCTAGAATGGCACCGACAGACAAATCAATTCCTCCGGTTAAAATAACAAACGTCATGCCAAAGGCAATGAGGGCGTTAATGGAGATTTGTCTCAGTAAGTTTAAAATGTTTAATGGTTCTAAAAAGGCCGGATTTAAGATAGAAACAATGGCGACAAGGATGATGAGTCCTAAGAATGGCCCAAGCTTTTGCATGATGTGATCAAATCGTCCATTTGAAGTAAGTGGTTTCATGTTACTTCCCTCCTGTAGCTAGTGTCATAATTCGTTCTTGTGTAGCTTCTGTTTTACTTAATTCTCCGCTGATGGTTCCTTCATGGATGACAAGCACTCGATCGCTCATCCCAAGAACTTCTGGGAGCTCAGAGGAGACCATCAAAATGGCAACACCTCGATCTGTCAGCTCGTTCATGAGCTGATAAATTTCTCGTTTCGCCCCGACGTCGACACCTCTTGTTGGTTCATCTAAAATCAGTACCTTCGGCTGAATGCCGATCCATTTGGCGATGACGACTTTTTGCTGATTTCCACCGGACAGGCTGCGTGCAGAAATTTCAGATGAAGCGGTTTTGATCGTGAGTCGTTTGATGAGCAGATCAACAAAGTCCTGCTCGTTTTTCTTATCGATCAGCCCCTTTGGAGAGAAGCTGTCTAAGTTAGGCAAGCCGATGTTTTCCCGAATGGATGCATCCAGCATCAGTCCTTCATCTTTACGATCCTCCGTGATAAAACCGATGCCAAGTTTGACTGCATCACTTGGTTTTTTAATGACAGCCTTTTTCCCATGAACCCAAATTTCTCCTTGATCCAGGGGATCGAGTCCAAAGAGCGACCGCATCATTTCCGTCCGGCCAGCGCCCATTAAGCCTGCAACGCCGACAATTTCTCCAGCTTTGACGGAAAAACTGACATCTTGAAAGCGGCCTTTCCTCGTTGCTTGCTTCACTTCTAGGACGGTATCACCAGTAGAAGGTGTGCGCTCAGGGTAACGATCGGTTAATTCGCGGCCGACCATTTTTTTGACGACTTCATGGAAATTCGTGTCTGGTATCGCTTTCGTATCGACCGTTTTTCCGTCACGCATGATGGTAATCCGGTCACAAATGGCAAAGATTTCTTCCATGCGATGAGAAATGTAGACGATAGATACGCCTTCTTTTTTGAGTGAATCAATGACCTGAAATAGCTTTTCAATCTCACGGTCTGTGAGAGCAGCTGTTGGTTCATCCATAATAATGACCTTTGCATCGGTCATTAACGCTTTCGCAATCTCAATCATCTGCTTTTGTCCGACAGAACAGCTTCCTGCCTCTTGATCGAGCGAGAGGTTGACAGACAATCGGTCGAGCTGCGCTTGGGCGAGGGCTTTCATTTTCTTGGTGTCTAGGAGACCAAGTGTTGTATAGATTTCTTTCCCGATAAATAAATTCTCGAGTACCGTCATATCAGGCCATATATTCAGCTCCTGATGAATGAAGGCAATCCCGTTCTGCTCGGCTTCTTTCGGATTCTTGAAAGCGGTTTCTTTTCCGTCGATTTGAATCGTTCCTTGATCCAGGGAATAGAGTCCTGTCAGCAGATTCATTAACGTTGATTTTCCTGCCCCGTTTTCACCCATAAGTGCATGGACTTCACCTGTGACGAGGTCAAAGGAGACCCCGGCGAGAACGGTGTTTTTTCCAAAGGCCTTATGGATGTTATGCATTTCAATGTTCATAAGTGGCTCCTCCTTTTAAAAGATGACACCGGCATGAAGAATGCAGTTTGCGTATGGGGTGGCTTCACCCGTGCGAATCACTGCTTTTGCCTGTTTGGTCATGTCTTTGAACGTCTCGTGATCGACTTCATCTAACGGATGTGAGAACGCTTTCTTTAGAAATAAATGATCTCTCTCATTGGCTTCTTTGATTTCACTGGCGATTGTGACGTGTTCAACGGCCATTTCCTCAAGAAGGAGGGAAGTAACCTCCTGAAAGGATGGTGTGCCGATGGATAATGCAAGGTCGATCTTGACCGGGCCTTCTGGAATGGGCAGGCCACAGTCTGCGATGACAATCGTATCTGTATGACCAAGGTCAGCAAGCACCTTGGCGATATGACTATTTAAAATACCATTTTTCTTCATTTCTTATTCTCCAATTCTTCTCTTGCTGGCATGCCGCCTTGGGCACCAAATTTTGTGACTGAGATAGATGCAGCTAAGTTGGCAAAGGCAAGTGCGTCGTATAGCGATTTTCCTTCTGTTAGTGCTACAGCTAGAGCGCCGTTAAAAGTATCACCAGCGCCTGTAGTGTCGACGGCTTTCACAGGATAGCCCGGTACCAACACTTCTTTTGATCCATCAAAGTAACGAACACCATTTTTTCCTTCTGTAATGAGTAATTTGTTTGGATATTGGCGCAAAGCTTCTGCTATGGTGAGTCCATCAAACATAAGAGCTGCTTCGTGTTCGTTTGGCGTGATATAGGCAGCTTGATCTAATATTTGCTGAGAGACTTTGCGAGCTGGTGCGGGATTTAAGATGACTGGAATCCCTTTTTCGCTGCAAATGGTGCAGACGGCTTCGACTGTTTCTTCAGGAATTTCCTGCTGAATGAGGACGATTCCGATATCTTCAATAGAAGAAAGAGCATCTTTTACATAATGAGGTGTTACCTCATTGTTTGCTCCTTTGACGACAACAATGCTGTTATCCCCTTCAGCTAAAATGATATGAGCTGTTCCGCTTTCCATTTCGGTAACCGGTTTCATATAGGTGGTGCGAACACCTTGTGCTTGCAAATTGCTCATAATGTCCTGACCATACGCGTCATCACCAACTCGGCCGATCATATATACATCTGCACCGAGCCTTGCGCTTGCTACTGCTTGATTTGCTCCTTTTCCCCCAGGAACCGTTTTAAATGATTCGCCTAGGACGGTTTCTCCGGCACTAGGACGCTTATTCGATGTGACAACTAGATCCATGGAACAACTTCCTACGACAACTATTTGACTCATTGTGAATCCACCTTTCTTGTGGTCTCTCGTTCAATAAAAGAGACGGGCATTTGAATAACTGCTTGATCTATAGGCTGTTTTTGAATGGCTTTAATGATCAGCTTTGCGGCTTCTTTCCCCATATCATAGGCAGGCTGCCGGATCGTTGATAGAGAAGGGAAGAGCAGTTCACTTTGCGGAATATCATCAAATCCAATGATTTGGACGTCTTCTGGAATGGCTTTTCCAATACGAAGCGCTTCGTGTACGACGGCTGCTGCGACGATGTCATTGCTGGCAATGATGCCATCTGTTTCAGGGTACAGCTTGAAAAGAGCCTTGGCGCTTTTTCGGGCTTCCTGAAAAGAAAAAGAAGCGTTAGACATCACATGAAAGTTAGCACCTTCTTCAGTCAGAACATCAAGTGCGCCTTTGAATCTTTGCCGCGCCGTTTGAAGATGAGCGGGCCCTTTTAGCAATGTAATCTGCTGACTGCCGCGTTTGATTAATTCCATTGCAGCCATTTTCCCGCCAGCCGTAGCATCTGCAAACACAGAAGGCGCATTTGGAACGGTACGATCTAAGAAGACAACAGGCAGTTCATCATCATTGTACAAATCCGATTCAGGTTCGTTTGTGACAGCGATGACACCGACCACCTGGTTTTGCTTAAAGGTTTGTAAATAGGCCATTTCCTTCTCCCGATCTTCATCACTGTTTCCGAATAATAAGCGAAAACCGTGTGCATGAATCTCATCCTCAACGCCTCTAGCCAGCTGAGGGAAGAAGGGGTTTGTGATATCAGGTAAGATGAGACCAACTAATCTTGATTCTCTTTTAAAAAGGGATCGTGCCACTTCATTGGGGAAGTAATTTAGCTCCTGCATCGCTTGTGTCACACGGGTTTTCGTATCAATATGGACGTATCCAGTATCGTTGAGCACGCGTGAAACAGTCGCAACAGACACTTGAGCAGCTTTTGCAACATCTTTAATTGTAGCCAATGGAGTGCCTCCCTTCTTTGATGTGTAACCGTTTACACAGATAGATTATCACGAAAGCATTAAAAAGACAATCTTAAAAAAATAAAAAAAGAAAAGAAAGAGGGCGTCTTCCTTTTCTTAACTAATAATGCCCGTTTGGGTAATGTTCACTTTGATTTTTGGAATGATCTTCACTTTTGGATAATCGGTGACCCAATTCATTTTCATATACTCATCATAATGTCTGACTCTGTATTTTCTGCCGAGGCTTAAGACGTCAGAATTTGCTTCTTGTAATGTAGCAACAATTTTTTCTGCTTCTTTTGTTAAGATGGTTGAAAGTCTTTTGTTCAGCATTTCAATTTTTTTGTCTGTATCTAGATTATCTTTTGGGTACTCAAGGACAGAAGTATTAAATTCAAATTTGAGTGAGTATGTTAAGTTTCGATGATCAGGATTCAGAATCTCGATGTCTCTCTTCACATCAGTGACTTGGATGGTGATGTAATTGTTTTCTTTTGACTTCATGTCGCTTCTCACTTTTTTTGTGAAGTTGGCATATTTGCCCATTTTTCCGTCCATGACGGTGAGCAGAATTGCATCTTGACCGTACAACTCGCCTTTCTTCTTCTCATTATCAAATAGAGCAACCCCTTTTACACTGATTAATTTCTTCGATTGATCGAAATGAATCAACGGCAGTGTGAAGTCTTCTCCAGTTTGGAGCATTTTAGATCGAATACTTTGAATGTTTTTAGGTGCTACTTGGGAGGAGCGGGATGCGGTTGTGATCAAGTTATTTAAATAGTCACTCACGATGAGTTTCTCCTTGAGCAGCGCGTTTATCAATTCTTCACAGGTTCCCCCTTGAACAACGGCAAGGTTTGCAAGGAGAGGGCTTTTTGGATCACGATAAAACATATCTAAGTAGGGCAGAAGACGCTTTTGCGCAAATTCATCACCGATCAGCATCACCCGCATTTTCGACATGTCTATTTTTTGATCCACTATCCGGCTGAAGTTGGTTCTTGCTTTTCTTAAAGTAGGTGCTTCCGTTGTGAGAAGAGTGGTTAAAAAGCTGCCGGTATTTCCCTGCTCCATACTTTGAGACTGCTGCACTTTTCGATAAGTGATTGAGTACTTCGCATTGTCATCCTCTCCTTGATCAACCGCGGAGGTTAACACAAGAGAGATGTTCTTTAATAAATTTTGATCCCAGCAGCCAGGCATGAATATGAGAGAAAGACACATAAGCAACGTCAGTATGTACTTATGACGCATGTGATTTCACCTTCCCTTTGCGATGTTTGATAAAGATGATAATGGCCATAAAGATTGGGAGTGTGTAAATAAATGAATATTGAGCGATGGTGGTAAAGTCATTAAAGCGCTGTATTCTAAAATTATCAGTTGCAAGATAACAGCTAGCCGCATAAATCAAAATGGCAAAATATAAGACATATTTTTTGTGTTCTTTTTTCTTAAGAATACTTGCCACGCCTTTCGCACAAAAGTAAAGGTAATTACTGAGTGTAGCTAAAATGACAAATACCCAGAAACTAAGGAAAATTAAATCGGTCCGTTCAATCACACCGAACGAAATGGTTTTTAATAGATAAAGAACTGGGTTGGGAATGATATTGAGCTCAATCGGACTGAAGAACATAAAACAAATCAATGTAATAAATAGGTAGTAAAGCGTCGTGCATATATTGGCAATGGTCATGACTTTATATCGTTCCTTAATGGTTCCTTTCATCAATGGAGAGATAATGAGGATCATCTCGAACCCATTCATAGATAGAACGACGTCTTTTAATCCAAGTGAAACTTGAGAAAGATCCACTTGGAAAAAAGGCATGAGGTAGTCGATATTGGTTCCTTTTAATGAATAGAGCATTAAGAGAGAGAGCATGAGCAAAAAGGGCGTCAAAACGAAGTTAAACCTGACAATGGCCGTAATTTGCTCCTTTGCAATGTAAATGATGGAGATCATCAGTAACAGATTAATGACCCAATTTGGTGTGAGCGGCAGTACCCAAATGCCAAGAATTCTTGTGAAAATGGATAAAACAACAATGCAGACGGAGGCGAAGTATAACGTATATAGTGCCACCAAAGTCCGGCCGATCCATTTTCCGAACACTTCAATTAAGGCTTGGAAAAATGATATATCAGGATACTTCTGAATGATGTAAATAAAAATGGTGTTAATGATTTGAATGAAAAAACAGGCTAAGATAATCGCCATCCACCCATCGTGTCCCATGTCTTTCATCAGCAAATGAGGCAGGGCTAGAATACCGACACCAATTTGAGATTGAATGATAAAAAAGACAGCTTGAGGTGGAGATATTTTATTTTTCATCTTTATTTTTCCATCCTCTCAAATTTTCAATTTGCTCTTTCTTTTTTGGATTTAAGTAAACAGGGCGCTTTTTGTACATCCACATCGGTAATCGAATCACAGTATCTTTTAAGTCCTGCCAGTTAAATGGAGCCACTGGTGATAAGTACGGGACACCTAGTGATTCGAGGCGGCATAAATTCATCAATACGATCGACAGGCCGAATGAAATGCCAATAAACCCAAACATCGATGCCATAAACATGAGAGGGAAACGAAGCATACGAATGGTGGACGTCATTTCAAAGGATGGGAGGACAAAGGATGCAACAGCTGTCACGGCAACAACAATGACAAGGACATTCGAAATGAGTCCAGCTTTTACCACAGCGTCTCCAATCACCAAACCGCCTACAATCCCAATCGTCTGACCAATTGGCTTTGGCAGTCGCACCCCTGCTTCTCGTATGAGCTCAATCGTAATCTCCATCAGCATTGCTTCAATTAACGGCGGAAAAGGAATGCCGATAATGGAATTTTTCATCGTAATCGCTAATTCATCCGGGACTACCTCATAATGAAAGCCGATGACTGCAATATAAAAAGAAGGCAAAATCACAGCGATGATACAGGCAATATAACGAAGAATACGAATAAATGTAGCCGGAATCCAGCGGCTATTATAGTCATCTGGTGATTGAAAGAAGCTAAAGAACGTAATAGGCAAAATGATAGCCATTGGGCTGCCATCCATTAAGACGACAATTCTTCCTTCAAGAATGGCAGATCTCACTTTGTCAGGTCGTTCTGTGTCAATAAGCTGCGGGAAGATGGAATACGAATCATCTTCAATCGCCTCTACAATAGAACCGGGGCTAAGCAGCGTGTCTACTTTAATAGAAGTAATTCGTTTGTTAACCTCATCTATCTTTTCTTGATTGGCAATATCAGAAATATAAACCGTTGCAACCTTTGTTTCAGATTTTGTACCGACCTTATGATACTGGATTGCAAGTTTTCGATCATTTAAGTGTGAACGCAGCAAATATAAATTGGTATCTAAACTCTCAACAAACCCATCATGTGCGCCTGCAATAATACTTTCAGAAGAAGGTTCAGAAATGGAACGCAGCGGCGGCTGCCCAACAGCAAATATTTTGATCTGTGCGGATTTTTCATCAAGGAAGGCAATACTTCCGGCAATAATGCTGTCGACAATCAGCGTCAAGTCACCTGTTTCGAGTGAACTAAGAGATTTTGTATAGTTCTGCTCTCCAGGAGGACCGAGCAAGTTGCCGATAATGAAGTCGTTTAATTTGCTTTCATCGACTCTAGTTTTAATAAAAAACAGCACTGATTTCGTTTCATTCACCATCAATTCCCGGTATTCAAAATCAGCGCTTTGTTGAAATGCTTTGTTCAGAATCCGAATCTTTTCCTCAAAACCGCCTGATAAAAAGTGTAAGCGTGTTTGCTCATTCGTATTTGGCATCTTTAGCCTCCTCTCACAGATTTTTTAACCATAGTGTAAGCCGAGAAGATGATTTTATGCGTCATCTTTGGGGAAAGCATGACACGAACCGACAACTTTCAACTAAAATCACATTAAAAATGTTAAGAAATGATGAATCTTGATAAAAAGAAATGAATAATGTTTCATTGTTTAGGTCATAAGGAGTGAATATCGTAAAGAGAGGCTATAACAAAATGATTAATATTTGACATCTTATCCCAATTTTTTGTGACCTGAAAATAAGCAGATGACTTGATTTTTTGACAGGTGACCTTTGTCATAGGTCAACACATAGCGTTCTGACCAATGAGGATGACTTTCTAACCTGTTCATTTAAAAATATAAAATATTCTAAAACACGCACTATTCATTTAAAGCACTGATATGACTGATTTCATAGAGATGAAAGGACTTTAAAACATTGATTCAAAATACATCTTAATAATTGTCGAAAAATTTAGGGAGAAAAGGACAAAAGATTTTTCACTGTTTGATGGTAACGCTTTCTCTTGTTTGAAGCAGAAATTCAGTCGTCATTTTGTCCGTCTTTTGGCCTTTTCATTTGAGCATGAGGTAGGCAAATACGCCTTCTGATTAGAGGAATTTGGCATACGAGGAAGTGAAAGATTATGTTACATAATACCGATTGTGATTTTATGCTGAACCTATATACTGTTGATTGAATTTACATATCACACTCATAAAAAAAGGAGATGTAGATAAGCGATGTGGTTAATCGTTATAGCCTGTGTCATCATGTTAGGGATTGGCTTTATTGAAAAGAAGCGTCATCAGAAAAATATCGATGCCCTGCCGGTACGCGTCAATATTAATGGTATACGCGGAAAGTCTACCGTTACAAGATTGACAACCGGTATCTTAATGGAGGCAGGTTATAAAACTGTCGGCAAAACAACAGGAACGGATGCAAGAATGATTTATTGGGATACGCCAGAAGAGAAACCGATTAAAAGGAAACCGCAAGGACCAAATATCGGAGAGCAGAAAGAAGTTATGAGAGAAACAGTTGAAAGAGGAGCAAATGCCATCGTCAGTGAATGTATGGCGGTGAATCCAGATTACCAAATTATCTTTCAGGAAGAGCTGCTTCAAGCGAATATTGGCGTGATCGTAAACGTTCTTGAAGATCATATGGATGTGATGGGGCCAACTCTTGATGAAATAGCTGAAGCCTTTACAGCGACAATTCCTTACAATGGGCACTTGGTTATTACGGATAGTGAATATACAGATTTCTTTAAAGAGATTGCGAAAAAACGCAATACTGAAGTGATTGTTGCAGATAATTCCAAGATTACCGATGAGTATTTACGGAAATTTGAGTATATGGTGTTCCCGGATAATGCTTCACTTGCACTTGGTGTCGCACAAGCATTGGGAATTGATGAAGATACGGCATTTAGAGGCATGTTAAATGCGCCGCCTGATCCAGGAGCGATGAGAATTCTTCCATTAATGGACGCAAAAACACCTGGACATTTTGTAAATGGATTTGCGGCTAATGACGCAGCATCTACATTGAACATTTGGAAGCGTGTGAAGGAAATTGGGTATCCAACAGATGAACCGATTATTATCATGAACTGTCGTGCGGATCGCGTAGATAGAACGATCCAGTTTGCGGAGGATGTACTTCCTTATATTGAAGCAAGTGATCTTGTCTTAATTGGTGAAACGACAGATCCAATTGTGAAGGCATTTGAGGATGGGAAAATTCCGGCTGACCACTTACACAACCTTGAATATCAATCTACAGAACAAATTATGAACATGCTTGAGAAAAAGCTTCATAATCGAGTGGTTTATGGAGTCGGCAATATTCACGGCGCCGCTGAACCTTTAATCGAAAAAATTCAAGAATACAAAATTAAGCAGCTTGTCAGCTAGGAGGAAATATAGAAAATGTTCGGATCAGATCTTTATATCTCGTTAATTTTAGGTGTTCTACTCAGTTTAATTTTTGCAGAAAAAACAGGAATCGTACCAGCTGGGTTGGTTGTTCCAGGTTATCTGGCGCTCGTCTTTAACCAGCCAGTCTTCATTTTAGTTGTTTTATCTGTCAGCTTGCTGACATATGTGATCGTTCGTTTTGGTCTATCGAAATTTATGATTTTGTACGGACGCAGAAAGTTTGCGGCGATGCTGATTACAGGAATTGCCCTAAAGCTCATATTTGATTTCTTCTATCCAGTGGTTCCGTTTGAAATAGCAGAATTCCGCGGAATCGGAATCATCGTGCCTGGATTGATTGCGAATACGATTCAAAAGCAAGGTCTTACGATTACCCTTGGAAGCACATTACTTCTAAGTGGTGCAACATTTGCCATCATGTATGTTTACTATCTATTTTAAGATAAGGTGTGTCCAATGATGAATAAAAAATTGAGCTTTCAGGAAAAGCTGCTGAAAATCACAAAGAACCAAAAGAAAAAGACGAATAAACACGTACTGATTGCTTTACCGATTGTCATTGCTTGTACATTTCTATTTACATTTATCGGGAAAGCACAAGTACCAACTGTAGAAAAGAATCCAGAAAACATCCTGACCGCTTCGTTTGTCGGAGATATTATGTTTGGAAGAAATGTAGAGAAAGTAACAGACCGCTATGGAAAGCAGCACCTGTTCCGCTATGCGAAGCCGTATTTTGATGTATCAGATTATGTAACTGGGAATTTTGAGCATCCAGTGGCTTCAGATAAGGAACAGGCAGCACAAAAGAATATTCATTTGAAAACAGATGAAGATTCTGTACAAGCGTTAAAGGATTTGAATTTCTCTGTACTAAACTTTGCGAATAACCATGCAGCAGACTACGGTGAAAAAGGCTTAAATAACACGATTGATGCTTTTGAAAAAGCTGACATGGATTATACAGGGGCTGGGCGCAACGTCAATGATGCGAAGCAGAACATTTCATACAAAGAAGTGAATGGCGTTAAAATCGCTACCCTTGGTTTTACAGATGTATATGGAAAAGATTTTAAAGCAACAAATCGAAAGGCAGGTATTCTGCCAGCTGATCCATCTATCTTTATTCCGATGATTTCACAAGCTGCTGAAAAGGCAGATATCGTTGTTGTTCATGCGCACTGGGGACAGGAATATAACAATGAAGTAAACGACAGACAAAGAGAGCTGGCAAGAGCGATGTCAAAGGCTGGTGCTGATATCATTATCGGTGCACACCCGCACGTTCTTGAGCCGATGGAAGTCTATAACGGAACAGCGATTTTCTATAGCTTGGGGAACTTTATTTTTGACCAAGGTTGGTCAAGAACACGTGATTCTGCTATTGTTCAGTATCATCTGAATGAAGATGGAAAAGCGACATTTGAAGTGGTTCCAATGTACATCAAAGAAGCGACACCTGCTCCAGTCAAAGCAGGATCTCTTGAATCAAAATCGATTATCCGTATGCTGACAAATGGCACGAATGCGGATTGGAAAGAAAAAGACGGACATATTTTCTTTGAAGTCGATCATTCTGATAAAGTTCAAACATTAAAAGAAAACGAAGGGAAGGATAAAAAATGAAATTCCTTAAAGCAAGCTGGCCGTTTGTTGCGTTAATTTTAGTCTTTGTCTTTATGTCTGCTTTTAAATTCAGTGACAGCCTCACAGATCATGAGAAACAAAAGATCTCGGTTGAAATGCAGAAAATTGAACAGCAAAAGCAGTCAAAAGCGGAAGCGAGTAAATAAAGAAATGATGATGAAAAGAGCACGCGAGGCGTGCTCTTTTTTGACGGAAAAAGGTGTAAAATGAAAGGGGTCATGTCGAAACTATAAAAGAAAGGGGGAAGAGAGGATGAAATGGAAAGGAATACTGCTTGGAGGATGTGCCATTGTAGGACTCATGTTTATGTCTCAAACAGAGGTGTCTGCTCAAACAACATCTCCTTTAAAACAAGCGGAAACGCTGATAGGTACGCCTTATCATAAAGGAGGAATCGATCCGAAAACGGGCTTTGATGCGTCTGGCTTTATACAATATGTATATAAAACAACCGGTGCATTTGATTTGCCGCGAAAGGTGATTGATCAATACCAAATCGGTGAAAACGTATCATGGGAAAAAGCGAAGCCTGGAGACCTTGTCTATTTTCGCAGTCTTGAAGAAACAAAAGACATCCCGACACATGTTGCTTTGTACGCTGGAAATGATCAAGTGATCCACATCACACTCAGTCAAGGGGTGGTGAAAACAGATGTCAGCAAAAGTAAATATTGGACCGATCGGTTCTATGCGGTCAAACGGCTGCCTGTCTCCCAAGAGATGTCGGATGATCAACTGGTGAAAGATGCGATGAAATATTTGGGGATCCCTTATGTATTCGGGGCATCAGATCCAAAAGTAGGCTTCGATTGTTCAGGTTTTTTACAATATTTATTTGAAAAATCACTTGGGATTTATTTACCAAGAAGTGCTGAGCAGCAATGGATGGTTGGAGAGAAAGTAGCACGAGACGATATTCGCCCTGGAGACTTTGTTTTTTTTAGCAACACGTATAAAAAAGGAATTTCACATGTAGGCATGTACATCGGAGGAGACCGCTTTATTCATGCGAGCCGTTCGGAAAGTGTGACGATTTCTTATTTGTCTGAATCGTATTGGCGTGAGAAATGGACAGGTGCGAAACGATTAACTGAGCTGAAACTAGCGAAAGAAGACCCAGTCGTATCAAAAGCTGCCACGTATATTGGAGAAGTACCCTATGTAAAAGGTGGTGCGAGCCCAAAGCAAGGCTTTGATACAGCAGGATTCACGCAGTATATCTATCAAGAAGTGCTTGGAATGGAGATGCCTCGCTATGCGCCGGGACAAGTTAAAGCAGGTACACCTGTGAAACGATCGGAACTAAAGCCAGGAGATCTTGTCTTTTTTAAAGGGACTTCGTTGATGCCAGCCATTTATGCTGGTTCAAATCAAGTCATTCATGTGACGGTTTCAAATGGCGTTGTCATTACCAATATGAAAACAAGTACGTATTGGAAGGATAAATATGAGACGGCTGTTAGAATCAAAAAATAAAGAAAAAGCCCGATCAATGCTCAGATCGGACTTCTCGACTTCTCACTAGGCGCTGATCAGACAAGCGTCTTTTTTTCTTGAAATTGATTCTGCAAAAGCAGATCAATAAAATAGGCGACGCCATCTTCATGGTTGCCTTTTGTGATATAGGTGCTTTTTTCTTTAATGACATCCACCGCATTCCCCATCGCTATCCTGTGTCCTGCTTCATCGAACATGGATAGATCATTAGGGCTATCACCGATCGCATAAATATCGGATGAGTCTACGCCATAATGGGCTGCAAGTTTTTTGAGGGCATGTCCTTTACCTGACTCTTTTGGCAGTACCTCAATGATATGTTCTCCAGATGAGGTCAAGGAGAGCTCAGGCATCTTAGAAAGAAGATCTCGTGCTTCTTGCAGCTTATTCATATCAAAGGAGAAGCATAGTAATTTATAAGTTGGTTCATTCGACTCGAAAATTTGACGGATGTCATCGACAGGTTTGATGCCAAACTGTTTAAATTGAGTCATCGCCCCTTCCCATAAATCAGCTACATCCTCATGAGGATTGGCGCTTTTGATCATATCAAATTCAGCTTTGAGCTTTTCTTTTCCATCAAATGGGGAAAGGAGGGCATCGTCTGTATAGACCTCGAAATAAATGTTCCGTTCCACTAATTCCTTTGCAGCACGTCTTCCAGCTTCTTGATCAAGGGTGATTCTGCTGAAGAGCTTGTACCCTTCTGTATGGACAGTTCCTCCATTTGCCGCAATAATGGGAATGTCCAAATCCCCAAGAAGCTCTTTTACATCAAAAGTCGCGCGCCCTGTACAAATGGTTACAATATATCCAGCTTCCTTCGCACGAATCAATGCTTGCCGGTTTTGAGCGGATATTTCACTTTTCGTATTTAAGAGTGTACCGTCTAAATCAATCGCAATCATTTTTTTCATTGCTGTTATATCCTCCTTCATTCATGCAATAGCCTCTTCAAAGTATGTACGATTTCCTTCATTCTCATGAAAGAGTCGGATCGTGGATTCCTCTCTTTAAGGCTAAACAAAAATGGTCAATTGATCAAGGATATAAGAAAAAGCGCCCAAAAGGACGCTTTCAGCGTGTAGACAAACCCTCGCATTCTTTGTCAGTCCTGCGCTCCGGTGCTCACGAATGTCAAATTCGCTCTGCTCCGGTGCTCGTCCTTCCTAGACTGCAAAGGTTTTCTATCACGCTGAAAAGAAGAAAAAGCGCAAACACCTTTTTCGACACATAAAAAGCGCCCAAAAGGACGCTTTCTGTGTTTATGATAATTCAAGCTGTTTCTTTAATTCCGTTTTGACTTCGTTCAGTTGGTTTTGATCCAATTGGTAATAATAAACGCCATTTGGCTGGTAATCAGATCCTTTTAGTTGAATCGTATCAACAGATTTCAATGAAGTGAGTAGTGGGAAAAGACCGACTAGTTCTTTCATTGACAGGTTAGTTGAGACGTTATCACCTAGAGTATCTATGATATTGTCATAAGACGGAATGGACGTTACTGATTTTGATTTATCGAAAATGGCTTTTAAAACTTCCATTTGACGCTGTCCACGCATGAGATCACTGTCTGCTTTTCTTGTTCTCACATAAGCGAGAGCTTGATTACCATCTAGTGTGTGAGTACCCGTTTGCAGCTGAACTTTGCCCTTTGTATCTTTAAGAATTTGTTTCACAACATATTCATCTTTAATGTTAACGGAAACACCATTCAATTCGTTCACAATTTCCTTAAATGCTTTGAAATTACTTTCAATCACAAAGTCGACAGGGATATCTAGTAAATTCTCAACTGTACTCACCGTGAGGTCTGCATCACCAAATGCGTGTGCATGTGTAATTTTGTCATAACCATGACCTGGAATATTAACATATGAGTCCCTTGGAATACTTAATAATTTCACGGTTTTATTCGTACGATTTACTGTCGCTAATACCATTGCATCGCTTCGTGCTTGTTTGACGGTTTCGCCTGGTCTGCTGTCAATGCCAAGCAGCAAGACAGAAAAGCTGTCTTTCCCAGGATCAAATGCTTCAATCCGTTTGACAGATTGTGCACCGCGGTCTAGAGAGACTTGTGCTTTTTTCGCAGCTGTTGTCACTTTATAGTAGGCATAGCCGGTGACAGAAGCGGTTGTCAGTAAAAGAATACCAAAAATAAAAAGAGTGACTTTCACCCATGGTTTTAAACGCTTTTTGCCTTTGCGTTTACTTCTTGTTTGATCCATATATTTAAACCCTCGCTATGATTTTATAGTAAAGATGTCCTTCTTCCTGCTTACAAACTAAAACAAATATACCTTAAAACGGGATATAGTGCGACATTTTTTTCACTAACGCTTAATTGACGTTTCCTTATCTAAAAAAGTTTCAATGATACGCAAATGAAATATATTTGTCATAAAACATCGAAATGTTTGAAATGACAGGAAGTGAGGAAAATGATTTTTCATAGAGAAACATCCAGTCATTACATAGATAAAAGAGGGGTTATGATCATGAAAAATCGGAATGGGTGGCTTTATTTCTTCGGCGCACTTGGCGGCGCCTTATATGGTTACGATACAGGTGTCATTTCTGGCGCTATCTTATTTATGAAAGAGGATTTAGGTTTAAATGCATTTACAGAGGGACTTGTGGTCAGCTCGATTTTAATTGGGGCGATGCTCGGGTCTTCTCTTTCTGGAAAACTGACAGATCAATTCGGACGGAAAAAAGCGATTATTGCCGCAGCCATTTTATTTATTATCGGCGGATTTGGAACAGCCCTTGCACCGAATACGGAGGTCATGGTCTTATTCCGAATCGTGCTAGGACTTGCTGTCGGATGCTCGACGACGATTGTTCCATTATATTTATCTGAACTTGCGCCAAAGGAATCAAGAGGGGCACTTTCCTCATTAAACCAACTCATGATCACATTTGGTATTCTTCTTGCCTATATTGTGAACTACGTTTTAGCAGATGCAGAGGCATGGCGTCTGATGCTTGGAATTGCCGTTGTTCCTTCTGTTCTCTTGTTATGTGGTATTTTGTTTATGCCAGAAAGTCCTCGCTGGCTGTTTGTCCAAGGACAGGCGGACCGGGCGAAAGAAATATTGTCCAAACTTAGACAAAGTAAGCAAGAAGTTGAAGACGAAATTGCGGATATTCAAAAAGCAGAAAGTGAAGAAAAAGGCGGTCTTAAGGAATTACTCGAACCATGGGTGCGCCCCGCTTTAATTGCTGGTGTCGGTTTAGCCTTTTTACAGCAGTTTATTGGGACAAATACGATCATTTATTATGCACCAAAAACATTTACAAGTGTCGGCTTTGGCGATTCAGCAGCCATTTTAGGAACTGTAGGAATTGGTGCAGTCAATGTTGTCATGACGTTTGTTGCGATTAAAATCATTGATCGTGTCGGGCGGAAAGCGTTACTCCTATTTGGAAATGTAGGGATGGTTCTTAGTTTGATTGTTCTAGCAGTGGTCAATCGTTTTTTCGAGGGATCAACAGCTGCAGGGTGGACGACAATTATATGTTTAGGACTTTTCATCGTCATTTTTGCTGTCAGCTGGGGCCCGGTCGTATGGGTGATGCTGCCGGAGCTGTTCCCAGTACATGTCCGGGGAATCGGTACGGGGGTATCGACCTTCCTACTGCATACAGGGAATTTGATCATCTCGCTCACATTCCCAACCTTGTTAAGTGCAATTGGCATCAGTAACCTTTTCCTTATTTATGCAGCCATCGGCATAGGTGCCTTCTTATTTGTGAAATATTTAGTCACAGAAACGAAAGGAAAAAGTCTTGAAGAGATTGAAGAAGATTTAAAAAAGAGAAACCGTGCCGTCGTGAATGACGAAGGGGAAACGGTATGAAAAAAGACCAGCTGCATGAGGCAGCTGGTCTTCCTTTGTTAAACAAACGTTTAATCAAGAAAGGACAATCACTCATCTTCTGAACGTGCTGCCTATGACATACATATGGAACAGGCGGGCGAAAGGTGGAAATGAGATGAAAGGAAAAACGAGCATTGTGATGCTGACGTACAATGAACTGCACCTAACGAAAAAATGTATCGACAGTATCAAGGAGCATACTCGGCGTGATGAATATGAACTCATTATCGTGGATAATGCTTCATCAGACGGAACAAAGGAATATGTGAGACAACTGGAAGATGTCGTGTTGATTGACAACGAGAAGAATCAAGGTTTTGCCAAGGGCTGTAACCAAGGGGCGAAAAAGGCAACAGGAGATAGTATTCTTTTTTTAAATAACGACACGATTGTGACCGAAAACTGGCTTTTGCCTTTAAGAGAAGCCCTTTTTGCATCAGATCGTATTGGCATGGTAGGCCCTGTCTCCAATTATGTGAGTGGTCTTCAGCTCGTTCAGCCATCTTACACAGATGTGAAGGAGCTTCCTGCCTTTGCAAAGGCATATACGGCTTCGAGAAAAGGTCAAAGAACATATGTGCATAGACTTGTTGGTTTTTGTCTGCTGGTCAAAAGAGAGCTGATCGAGGATGTAGGGTTATTTGATGAGCGGTTTGTATATGGATCATTTGAGGATGATGACCTTTGTCTGCGCTCATTGCTGAAGGGGTACCAGCTGCAAATCGTCCATGATTCTTTTGTGCATCATCACGGTCATGCTACCTTCAATGCCAATGAAGAAACGAACATCTCTACGTTGTTTGCGGAGAACAGGCTTCGTTTTTTAGATAAATGGGGCATTGATTTAAATCTGATAACGCCCCATCCATATTTTGCAACACTGCTCCCTGAGGATGCCGGATGTGTGCTGGATGTTGGCTGTGGTGCTGGGGCGACAGGACTTGAACTGATCAACCGGCAGTCCGTTGACATGTACGGAGTAGAGGCGGATGCATTAAAAGCAGAGATGGCAAAGGCGTATTACAAAGAAGTGATTGAGACAAAAGCGGAGGCGTATCCTTGGTCAGAGAAAGAAGCTTTTTTTGATGCTGTTATCTTTTCTGATGTGTTAGAGCATGTGTCAGACCCATGGCAGATGATTGCTCAAGCGCATGCGTCTTTAAAACCAGGTGGCGTGATCATTTGCTGCTTACCTAATATGATGCATGCGGAAGTACTGCTGCCTTTATTGGCAGGTGATTTTACGTATCAAGATGTGGGGATTTTAGATCGAACACATATGAGATTTTTCACACCAAACACAATGCGGGCGCTCTTTCCAGACCATTTATTTCATCGCGTGATTGAACAGCCGATCAATGTGCCAATTGATCAAAACGTTCAATTGTTTTTTGACGAAGTGGCGAGAGTAGGAGAGTCACTTGGCTTTCAAACAAAAGCATTATCTGATCAAGTGACGCTCTATCAGCTTTTGATCGTTGCACGTAAAAAAGGCGGTCCCCCCTCCGGGTAATCCGCCTCAGCGTGTAGGCAAACCATCGCATTTTTTGTCAGTCCTCTGCGCCGGTGCTCGCGAATCCCTCATTCGCTCTGCTCCGGTACTCGTCCTTCCTAGACTGCAAAGGTTTTCTATCACGCTGAAAAGAAGACAAAGGGCTAAAACAAAGTTCATTTTAGCCCTTTGTCAACCATCTAAGGCGGATGACCGCCTTTTGTGCTACCATTTAAAGCTTTTCGTTGCGCCTTCTGCACCAAAGTTCAAAATGCTAACTTTGACGTCATATGCAATGTCTACTTCTTGAAATAGTGTATCCCATTCATTACGGTGCTGATCCCAAAAGTCTGGATACTTGATGCGCACCTGCCGATTTAAAAGGATCGGGTCAACACCAACTTCTTTTTGCATGTGGTGGACAGCTTTTTGAATGCGTTCTTTGATTTTGCGTTCAAAAATGCGCTCAAATCGTTTGATGTATTGCTCATCGTATGAGTTTTCAGGGGGATATTGATCTTCTGATAGTTTCCCGTTTGTTTGTACACTAATTTTAAAGGAAATCTTTCCGTTCTTCAGATAGGGTTCAATCTTGGACTTTGCTTTCTTGATTTCATACGTAATCGGAAAGCCTTTGTAGGTGGCGGGTACGACTCCGCCTGAGATGCGATTCATGACCCAGTTTAAAGATTGGACATCTTTTGCTGGAATGAATCCTATCAGCTTTCGCGTTTTCCCATGGATAATGCCTGCGCCATCATAGGTGAGTTCTCCGTTTACGACATCCACACTTTGGACAAGAAAGCTTGTACCCATCTGAAAGTAATCGGACGCTCGGCCAATACGTGTTGGCAGTAAAATCTTCCCGTTAAAGCTCCGGTTTTTTGATGTTTCAAAAATATGCTCAACTGGCACCTTTTGTTGTGATTTTAATTTTTGATTGATGACTTTTGAAGCCTCATGGCGTGACACTAAGAGGTAGCTGCTTCTTCGAACCTCATCATCTCGTATAAAGTGGTTGAGTGTTCCTTGAATATCATGATGCTCGGCTTGATTTTTGCCAAACAAAAAGATTTTGAGGTGATCACTGTAAATCGGCGGGTCCTTCAAAGCGACATTGCTGACTGCTTCCAGTACATTTTTCCCCTTTGAGACGACATTCACATAGCCAGGGGAATCTGCTTCTTGTGTTCCGCCCATTTTAGGGACAAGGTTTTGATAGGTGAGTTTGACTCCGTTATCATCTTCCTCGTCAATGCCAACACCGCGCACAAACGATAATTTCTCAATATCCTTTAAGTCCCAGCAGCCTGTCGATAAAAGCAAAAGACAGCAAGACAGAAAGGTGAGCCATAAACGCCGTCCTTTCATGCAGATCGACCTCCCCATTTTTTACGTATCATGAGCAGAACAGCTGTTAAAAAAGGAATCGCTAACACAACGAATAATGCATAGCCGAGTAAAGTCGAGTAGTAAAAGACTTCATTGATATTTCTCGGAAAAAGAGAGAGAGCTGAGGTCAGCAAAAACAGCAACCATAGCAGTCTCGTTAAATTGGTCGTCTTAAACACCGTTTGACAGCCTTTAATCGCAAATTGGAAAAAGCCAAGCATACAAATAAACTGTTGGCACGTCCAGATCGTCAGTAAGAAAATATCAAAGCGTTCAATGAAGACCCCTTCTAGTTCTAGCGCTTGAATGAGGGAGACAGTGGGCCAGGTGAGTGATTTCGTTTCTCCAACCGTCATGGAACCAATCACAATAAAGAGCGTGAGGGAGTAAATAAGTGTGGTGATCCCTACACCGATCGCTGCGGCCCATTTCGCTTTTGACCATTTGTCTTTATAGATAAGCGGTACGACAAACAAAATGACTTCAAAGCCTGTAAATTGAATAAATGTTTGAGAGAACAAATTACTAAAATCTTTAAACCCGTGCGCCATCACTGGGCGTAAGTAATCAAAATCAAATATTTTCAAACTAAACAGCATGAGCCCAATGTAAATGATCATGGTCATCGGATAAATATATGTCACCATTTTCACTACCGGAAAAATTCCGCTTTTTAAATGATAGGTGGCCACCAGTAAAAAAATCATCACAATCACGGTCATCGGGGTCGATTGCAGCAGGAAAAATTGAACCACTTCCCCTAGTACACGCGCCTCAAAGCCAACAATGGCTAGTAAATAACCGATCAGCATTAGGTTAAAGATCGTGCCAAAGAATGCACCGGCTCCTTTTGTATTCGATTCAAAAATGGTATCCGGTGCATTCTTCTCAGCAATCCAACCTAGCAAAAAAGCAACGAAAGCAAAGATGACTCCCTGTATTAATACAATGATCCAGCCATCAGGGAATCCTGAATTGGCAGAACTGCGTGGAATGGTTAAAATTCCAGCGCCTATCATTGTAGAACTGCACAGAATGGTGACTTGTAACAATGATAGCTTCTCAGCTCTGTACATCGTTTACTCTCCTTGTCTTTTGAGATTTTTTGTCTTGGCTGTTTTCGGTCTTGATTTAAATAGCCCTATTGGTAAACGAACGTACGTATCTTTTAAATCTGAAAACGGTGAAGACAAAACAGGTGTGAAATAGTCAAAACCAAAGGTCTTTAGCTGCATCAAGTGACAAAGTACAAATAAATAACACATGATTAAGCCGTATAATCCAAACATGGCTGAACTGAAGATCGCCATAAACCGCAGGATGCGTAAGGGAAAGCTGAAATCATATGATGGAGCAGTGAAATCGGCTAGTGCCGTCAGAGACACAATAATGACCATTAAGGCACTGACGATATTGGCTTGGACAGCCGCCTGTCCAATAATGACGCCGCCAATCAGTCCAATCGTCTGCCCGATCGCCCTAGGAAGACGAAGTCCAGCTTCCCGCAGCAGTTCAATCGTAAACGACATCAAAATGGCTTCCACTACAGGAGGAAAGGGCACATTTTGCCGGCTACCTGCGATGGTCAGTGCCATTCGTGTTGGTAATAAACCAGGATGATAGGAAACAAGGGCGATATAGAGTCCCGGTAAAAAGATCGTCAAAAGCACGGCAATATAACGGAGCAAACGCAAAAGAGTCGCACTTGTCCATCTTTGATAATAATCCTCCGGTGATTGCATCAAGGCAGTGAGAGTCATCGGCATAATGAGGGCAAATGGCGTACCATCGAGCAAAATAGACACCTTTCCTTCTAGCACAGAGGCAATCACCCGATCAGGACGTTCTGTATTTTGAATCTGCGGGAAAATAGAGATATGACTGTCTTCAATCAGCTGTTCTATGTAGCCGGACTCAGGAATATCATCCATTTTGATTTGCTTCATACGAGAGAATACATCATCTACTAGTTTGGGGTCTGCGATATCACGAACATACACAAGAGCAGCAGATTTCTTGTTGCGAGTTCCTATGTTTACCTTTTGAATGACAAGGTTCGGATCATTTGCTCTTTCACGAAGCAATGCCGTGTTTTTTTCAAGATTTTCAATAAATCCAATCCGGGGTCCTCTTACAAGGACTTCTGATTGCGGCTCCTCTACTTCTCTAAATTGAAAAAGATTCGTATGGAGCGCAAGCGCTTGAGTGGCCCTATCCACAAATAAAATAGCCCTGCCGCTGTATAACTGCTCGATGGCAAGGTTCATATCTTCCAGCACATCATTTTGAATACCAAAGAACGTTTTAGAAAGGGAAGAAAGTGTGGTGTGGTCGACCTTGGTGATGGTCAGTTCCTTTTGCATAGGTGAAATGATTTGTTTGGAAAGCATCTCAAATTCTGTGAGTCCTTCAACGTACACGAGACATGCAGAGACAGCGGAAGGACCAAATGAAAAAGAGTGGAACACGATATCATCACTTTTGCCGGCAAAGCTTTTGACACGCTGAATGACGGACTCTATATCTTGTTCAATACGACTTTTCATAATACCTCACCCTCATGTCTTTTTTTATAGAGTGACTCGGAAGGAGAAGAATTATGCAAATAGAAAAAAGAGAATCCCCTAAAATAGGAATTCTCTTCACATGTTTATCTCGCCAGCCAGCCGCCATCTACGGCTAAAATATGACCGTTCATATAATCAGAGGCAGGGGAGCTGAGAAAGACGGCGGCACCTGCTAGATCTTCAGGCCGTCCCCAGCGTCCAGCGGGGATTCGTTTCAGAATCTCTTCATTCCGGTTCGCATCGTCACGAATGGCTTGCGTGTTATTGGTTGCAATATAACCAGGTGCGATCGCATTGACCTGAATATGCTGACTTGCCCATTCATTTGCAAAAGCTTTCGTCAAACCTGCGACAGCATGCTTACTTGCTGTATAAGCGGGAACAAAGACACCACCTTGAAATGATAGAAGGGAAGCGATATTGACAATTTTCCCTCGCCCTTTTTTCAGCATCTGCTGTCCGACCTTTTGCGTGAGGAAAAAGAGACTGTTGATATTCACATCCATCACAGTATGCCAGTTTTCCTCTGAATATTGAGCGGCCTCTTCTCTTTTAATGGTCCCAGCATTATTAATCAAAATATCAATTGAATGCTGCTTTAAAAGGGCATCAACATCCCGCTTTGCGGACTGAGGATCTGAAAAGTCTACTTGAATCGCATGAAATGATCTGCCGGTCTGTTCGACAAGTTCTTTTGTTTCATCAAGCGGCGTATGGTGGTAGGTGCCGATGATATCTGCACCTGAACGGGCAAGCGCTACGGCAATCCCTTGCCCAATACCAGTTCCAGGACCTGTGACAAGAGCTGTTTTGCCTTCGAGGGAAAAGAGGGACGCTACATATGATGTCGACGTCATCTCATTACCTCAGCTGGTCCATCGGGACAAAGTCCATATCTTTAAACGTATAGTTTTCTCCCGCCATTGCCCAAATAAATGAATAATTTGCTGTACCTGAGCCTGAATGAATGGACCAGGCAGGTGAGATGACGGCTTCTTCATTTGCCACAACGAGATGTCTCGTTTCAGATGGCTCCCCCATAAAATGAAAGACACGTGCGTCTTCCTCTATATCAAGATATAAGTACACTTCCATCCGCCGGTCATGTATATGAGCAGGCATCGTGTTCCATGTGTTATTGGTTTCAAGCTGAGTGATGCCCATCATAAGCTGGCAGCTTTGGATGCCGTCTGCATGAATGACCTGATACAGATTCCGTACGTTCGAGGCGGATGCTTCTCCTAAATGATTCGGTGTTAATTCAGCGATCGCAGCCTTTTGTGTCGGATACGCTCTATGAGCTGTGGCTGACACAAGATAAAATTTGGCCTGCTCACCTGATGAACTAGCAAACTGTACATGTTCGTGTCCAAGTCCAATATATAAGAAATCTTTATGCTCCAGCACAAATGACTCACCATCGACTGTGACCGTACCTTGGCCGCCGACATTTACAATGCCAATTTCCCGTCTTTCAAGGAAATATTCTGTACGTAAAAAGTCGCCGGCATCTAGCTTGATCGGTTCTGATATCGGCATAACGCCGCCAATCACCACACGGTCCTCATGCGAATAATACAGCTTCAATTCACCACTGACAAAAAGTATCGGAATATGAAAATGACGACGAAGTTCCTCTGTTGTAAAACGCTTGACCTGCTCAGGATGTACAGCATAACGATTTTCCATTTGAGATAAGCCTCCCTTTCCATCTGAAACATATAATTGTTTTATTTGGTATCGGTTTCAAGGAAAATTCTAGAGGAAAAAGAGAGTGGCGTCAACCGTTAATTTGAAATCGCTTTCTTTATTTGTATAAAAGCTTTTTTTCTTCATTTTTATGAAAAAAATCTTCTGATACAGCTTAACTTGTGGTATGCTTTTTTTAAGTTTATTTGAAATCGGTTTCGAAACAAATGAGAAGATCGATCTTGGGAGTTTTTTGTATGAAAGAGAAAAAGCAAACGAAAGTCACCATTAACGAAGTTGCAGCATATGCAGGTGTCTCAAAATCAACGGTATCCAGATACATCAATGGCAGAACAAATGAAATTTCTCCTGAAAAGGTAAAAAAGATTAAAAAAGCCATTGAGGAGCTCCATTATCGTCCGAGTCAGCTTGCCCAAGGATTGAAAGTAAGAAAGAGCAAGGTCATTGGTTTTATTGTGGCTGATATTACGAACCCATTCTCTGTTGCGACACTTCGTGGTGTGGAAGAGATTTGTGATGAATATGGATACAGCATCATGGTGTGCAACACAGATAATCGTCCAGAAAAAGAACGAGAAATGCTACTGAAGCTGCATGCTCATTATATTGAAGGGCTGATCATCAATACGACCGGTCAAAACAATGACATTTTGCAAGACTTTAAGCAAAACGGTGTACCGATTGTTCTTGTTGACCGTAAGTTACCTGAACTCAAGGTCGATACCGTCACAACGAATAACCGTGACATCACGGCTCGTCTACTTCATCAGATGTATGAAAAAGGCTACGAACATATCGCTTTCTTTACTGAGCCTGTCGATGGGATTAGTCCTCGTGAAGAACGAAAAGAAGCCTATGAACAGACGGCCATGAGTCAACATAAGAAACCTATGATTGCAGAAATCAATTTGAAGCAAAAGGAACAAATGCGAGATGAGATTTGTCGTTTTTTACAATCAAACCATCAGAAAAAAGCGATTTTAGCAGGCAATGGATTACTCATGCTGAAACTCATCAGTGAACTCGTCGATCTTGGGGTGAAGATACCTGAGGAGATAGGCATTGCCGGATTTGATGATACAGAATGGTATAAGCTCATCGGGCCAGGCATCACTACGGTGGCGCAGCCATCTCATGAGATGGGGAAAGCAGCCATGCAAAAAATTATGACGCGTCTTGACGGGGATAAGAGTGCACCCCAGACCATTCAACTTGATGGAGAAATCATTGTGAGGAAATCTTTATAAACATCAGGCAGAGAAGAGTATATATACGTGCATGCTCTCTCTTTTTCAACTATTTTGAAACCGGTACCAAGAAAGGGGAGAAATGAGTGAAAGCATTGGATGTGATCACATTTGGGGAATCAATGGCGATGTTTTATGCAAAAGAAATTGGCGAGCTTCACCAAGTGCATACGTTTCAAAAAGCACTTGCTGGTGCAGAGAGTAATGTTGCGGTCGGCTTGGCAAGATTAGGCTTTAGCGTAGGCTGGATGAGCAAGGTCGGGGCGGACTCACTTGGTACATTTATTTTAGAAGAGCTTCAAAAAGAAGGGGTCGATACTGAGGCAGTGCTCCGTTCAAATGATGGGGCCAAAACAGGGATATTGCTTAAATCAAAAGTCATCGATGGGGACCCTGATGTGACGTACTACCGAAAAGGCTCTGCTGCGAGCACATTGAACACAAACGATTTCCCGTCCACTTATTTTCAGCAGGCAGGACATCTTCATATGACCGGAATCCCGCCTGCTGTGTCTAGTGAAATGAGAGCGTTTTCTTTTCATGCCCTTAAAGAAATGAAGGAAGCAGGAAAAACCATTTCCTTTGATCCGAACCTTAGACTTCAACTATGGGAAGAGGAAGAAGACATGATTCATACGGTGAACGAGATGGCTGCTCAAGTAGATTGGTTTTTCCCAGGGCTTGCAGAAGGTCAAAGACTCACAGGATGTCATGAGCCGGAAGCGATTGCGGATGTTTATTTACAAAAAGGTGTCAAGCTTGTGGTCATTAAACTGGGAGCAGAAGGAGCCTATTTCAAAAGTGCATCCGGCCAAGGTGTAGTGGCTGGTTTTCATGTGTCTCATGTCGTGGATACAGTCGGAGCTGGTGATGGATTTGCAGTGGGAGTGATGAGCGGTCTGCTGGACGGATTATCATATGAAAAATCGGTGACAAGAGGCAATGCCATTGGAGCACTTGCAGTCATGTCCCCAGGAGATCACGAGGGACTGCCGACTCGGGAAGAGCTTCAGGCATTTATAAAAGAAGCCAAACGATATCAAAGGCGACACGATATGAAGGGAGATGAGAGGTATGGGAAAGTCAGCAAGTATGAGCGTTAAAGAGAAGCTCGCAGCTTGTAAACTCATTGCGGTGGTCAGAGCAGGTAGTGAAGCAGAGGGGATAGAGATGATTGGTCGTTTAAAGAAAAAAGGGGTGCGGGCCATCGAAGTGACATATACCACGCCCAATGCAGAGCGGATCATTGCATCTTACCAGCATGACCACGACTTGATTGTCGGAGCCGGAACGATTACAACGCTTGAGCAGGCACAATCAGCCATTGAAGCCGGCTCTCGATTCATCGTCAGCCCGGGATATCTTCCTGTCATCGGAGAGCACCTATCTTTTCACGATACACTTTACGTTCCAGGTGTTTTGACCCCGAGTGAAATTATGCAGGCAAAAGCAAATGGATACAGCGTGTTAAAGCTTTTTCCGAGCGGCTCTTTCGGTTTGTCTTATATGAAAAATTTGCAAGGCCCGTTTCCAGAGATTGAGTTCATCCCAACAGGAGGCATTCATCCAGTCGATGTGCCAAAGTGGCTTGAAGCAGGAGCCGTGGCAGTAGGTGTCGGCAGCCAGCTTGAAAGCAGTACAGCGGAAGAATTACAGGCTGTTCTTTCTTCCACCATCATGTAGTTCACATAAACAACCGGCGGATGACTGCCGGTTGTTTGTTCGTTTATCTGACAAAAAAGCTCAGAAGACGCATCTTTTCACGTAAAATGAGCATAAAGGAGAGGTCGATATGTACATTCAACAAGATGAACTAAAAGATGGTCAAATTGAACAATTGATTCAAGCTCATTTAGAAGAGATGAAAAAACATTCACCGCCAGAAAGCATTCATGCCCTTCCGTTAGACGATCTGAAAAAACAAGATGTCACAGTATGGAGTGCAAGGGATGGCGAGGTGCTTCTTGGCTGCGGAGCCATCAAGGAGCTATCGAGTGAACATGGTGAACTCAAATCGATGAGGACGGCAGCAGCCCATATGCGAAAAGGCGTGGCGAAGTATCTGTTGACTCACCTTCTCCAAGAGGCGAAGCGGCGGGGTTATACACGAGTCAGCCTTGAAACAGGTGCGATTGCTTTCTTTGAACCGGCAAGAAGATTATATGAGAGCTTTGGCTTTCAATATTGTCCGCCTTTTGGTTCATACCAAGAAGATCCAAACAGTTTATTTATGACAAAGGAATTATAGCGGTCGAGAGAGTATGCTTTTATAAGCAGCTCTTTTTTTATGCGGCAACAATGGAAGGAGGGGAATGTGAATGAAATGGTCGAAGTT
This sequence comes from Bacillus sp. G402, assembly GCF_051172515.1. Taxonomy (NCBI): domain Bacteria; kingdom Bacillati; phylum Bacillota; class Bacilli; order Caryophanales; family Bacillaceae; genus Bacillus; species Bacillus sp. G402. The sequence goes on along the minus strand of NZ_JBPIZC010000002.1, from coordinate 512,975 downwards.
GTTCGGAATGGGCGCATTTCTCACATTTTGTGTCGTATCTGTTCTTTTTTTATCTGTATTAGGTCAAGATTTAGTTAAAATTGAAAGCGCTTCCGATGAGACAGTATCAACTTACCAATATCACTTTGTTCTTGTACCGGAGGAACTTGATAATGAATATTGGCAATTGGTGCAAAAGGGAGCTGCTGATGCGGCAGAAGTTCATCGGGTGTATCTTGAATACCTAGGTCCAAAGCAGGCTGATTTGGATGATCACCTGAAAACCATTGATATGGCAATTGCTGGTCATGTGGATGGCATTATGACGCAAGGTCTTGATGCAAAGAAATATAAACCGCTCTTTCAAAAAGCAAGAGAGAAAGGTATAGATGTCGTCACAGTCGATACCGATGCAGAGGGGAGCAAGCGTCAAGTGTATGTCGGGACAGATAACTATTATTCCGGTTTTATCGCCGGACAGGCACTCATCGCTGATACAAAAGGCGAGCAGTATGTGGGCATTGTGACGGGACGGCTTGATGCGATTCACCAGAAGCTTCGCGTGAAGGGGTTTCGAGATGCCGTTTCTGGTGAGAAACGCATTCATATTGCTGGAATAGAAGAGTCGGCGATTACGAAATCAGGTGCTTCCGGTGCTGCGTATAAATTGTTGAATGATCATACGCAGCTCACCGCATTTTATGGAACAAGCGCATTAGACGGTGTCGGCATTATTCAAGCAACAGAGCAATATCATTCGTCTAAAGATGTTTATGTGCTCGCATTTGACACATTGCCTGATACGATTCAAGCGCTGGATGATGGGAAAATCGATGCAGTGGTTGTACAGCACCCTTATGAAATGGGCTATCAAGCGGTTGAATCTCTTGTTCGTTTGCAGCAAGGGGATAAACAAGAACCGCTGCAGTACACAGGGACGAGTGTGATTCGGCGAGGAGACCTGCCCCTTCATCAAACGGAAAGACCACAGGGGGTTCAGCCATGAAGAGAATTCGAAGTAAGTTATTATTGGCTTTTTTAATTCTTGTGCTCCTTGGCAATGTGGCCGCTTTTTTTGTGTATTGGAGCAGTTCAAAAATCACATCAGAATATAGTAAGAGCTTTCGTTCCTTTCTCCTGCTGAATGATATTTCCACAGAGGCAAAAACGATGTATGAAAAGGTCAACGCCTTTGCCATCGAAAAGGATCAGGCGTTTGCCAAAGGGTATGCTGAATCAAAACAGAAAATGACATCATATGATCAAGCATTGCTCAAAGATGCAGGGCTTCATGCCGCCATCCCCTCCATTGAAAAATATCAATATATGATGCGGACGCTCATAAACGAAAGTGATGCGACAATGAATCATGTCAAAGAAGGGGAAATCAAAGAATATGCTGCAAGTGTGAAAGAAGTAAGAACCGTGTCCTCTTATATCCAAGAGCAGACAATGACTCTTTTGGATGATGAATTATCTGAGTATCAAGTACTCTACCAATCCCTTCAAAAAAGACATCAAACGTATGCGCTTTTTACTCTATGTCTGTTTACATTATCGATAGGTATCGCTTTATGGATGGCCTATATCATTGCGGGCGGAATTTCAAGACCGATCGTTCATCTATCACGAAGTGCCAAAGAAGTATCAGAAGGAAATTTTGATGGTCCGAATTTGCATGTGTCATCAAAGGACGAAATCTCTGTGTTAAATCATGCCTTTGAGCGAATGCGGCGAGAGATGAAGGTCATGATTGAAGAGATGAAGCAAAAGGCCGCTTTAGATCAGAAAATTAAAGACATGAAGCTGAAAACACTGCAAAATCAAATGAATCCACATTTTTTATTTAATACATTAAACATCGTTTCACGTATGGCGTACTTAGAATCAGCTGATGCGACATCGAGATTGATACAATCCGTTTCTACGCTGATGCGGTATTCTCTATCTCCTCTCAGCGCATCTGTTACGTTAGAACAAGAAGTGAAAGTGGTAAAAGAATATTTTCATATACAAGAAACAAGATTTTCCGATCGTATTACATGCAAAACGACCATAGATGAGTCGTGTCTATCTGTTCACATTCCGAGCCTTACATTGCAGCCGCTTGTCGAAAATGCCTTTATTCATGGGGTAGAACCAAAAGAAGAGGGTGGGCTTGTAGAGCTCTCTATTGATCGAGATGATGGCTTTGTCATGATTCGGATTCGGGATAATGGACTTGGCATCAGTGATCAAGAGAAAAAGAGATTGCTATCGCAAGAGGAAGAAGATCATCCAGACACACGTAGTAAAGGTCACTCGACAGGAATTGGTCTTCGAAATGTGATGTCGAGGCTGCGTTTGTTTTACGGAGTGCAGGATGCCCTTCAAATTGATTCAAAGCCAAACGAAGGGACCACGATTCAATTGACAATACCAATCAAGGAGGAACGAGCATGCTGAACGTGCTGATTGTGGATGATGAAAAAATTGAACGAATGGCGATGCGTAAGTTCATGACCGAATGGCTGCCAGACTGTCATATTGCAGGGGAAGCTGCGAATGGAAAAAAGGCGGTGGAATTGGCGCGGTCTAAGCCAATTGACCTTGTGCTCATGGATATTCAGATGCCTGGCATGGATGGACTCACAGCGATCAAACAGATCAAAGCAAGCTGCCCTTATACTAAATTTATTATGCTGACAGCCTACGATACATTTGATTATGCCAAGCAAGCCATGCAGGAAGGGGTCAAACAATACCTTGTCAAACCAGCTGATAAAGACGAAACCATTACAGCGATTCGTTCTGTTGCGGCAGAAATTCAGCAGGAGGTCTCCCTGCGGCAGGCGGAGAAAGTCAATCAGCAGTCAAAATGGCTGGAAGCTCATGTGTTGAATGGTCAATCTTATACTTCAACAGCGTTTGAGCGGCTGTTTCAGGATTTTCAAGCAGGTCTAGTGATCGCTGTTCAGCGGACAGGCGGGGATCAACTCCTGAATCATTTGCAGGAGTCTGCTCTTTTTCAAGCAGTGCCTATCCAAGTGAGCGGTGAGCTGTTTACATGCTTGATTTACAGCCATCAATCACCTGGTCACCTAAAGGCGAATGTACTGCAAGCCATTCGCGCTGCTATGACAAGCGAGCAGCATTCCTCTGTCGTTGGCTTGGGTCATCCTGTCTCAAATCCGCTTCAACTTCAGAAAAGTGCAGCAGAAGCGAAGCTTTCCTATTATCAGCGAAAAAAAGATGACGGCGCTGTTCGTTATGGCTTTTACCATACAGATAGACAATCCTACGTATTGATCAACTTGCCTGAGCTTGCCGATGACATGATGCTGGCACTAGAAGAAGGGAGAAGAGATGATGCTCTTGCTTACTATGATGCCTTCCAATTAGAAGGGGCAACCATTTCTCATGTGAAAGAGCTGCTCATTTTACTCAAATCACGACTTCGTGCAGATGTGCCAATTCTAGCTATCACCACAGAAACAGAATGCCGCCAATGCTGTGAACATTTATTTGATCTGTATGAAGCAAGAACCCAGACGGTGAATGATATAGAACGGGCGAAACGATACATTCAAACACATTTTTGCGAACATATCACGCTGGAACAAACGGCCGCCTATGTTGATTTAAGCCCGACGTATTTCACCAAACGCTTTAAGGATGAGACAGGTCTGACGTTTAAAGAATATGTGACGACCTGTAGGATGGATAAAATGAAGAAGCTACTGAAAGAGAGTTCGCTTAGTTTAAAAGAAATCACCTATCAAGCTGGATATACTGATCCAAATTACGTCAGTCGTGTGTTTAAAAAAATGGTGGGCTGTTCACCGAAGGAATATCGAAAACAGGTCGTAAAAAAATGAAGAATTTCATAAAAAAGTGAAGAAGTTTGCCTGAAAAAAGGCAAGGATCTGCCAGTATACTTATTTTGATAACGCTTACAAAATAGGGATGGGGGATCCATGATGAAGTTTAAATTAGGCTTTACTTTATTGGCACTCTGTATGCTGGTCGTCTCTGCTTGCAGTTCATCGACGAACTCAGATGCAAAAAAAGAGGGCGGAGCGGAGAAACTAGAAATTTTCTCTTGGTGGACTGGTGCAGGTGAGGAAGACGGGCTGAAGGCACTCATTCAATTGTTTGAAGAGAAAAATAAAGACATTCCAATTGAAAATGCAGCTGTCGCTGGTGGCGCTGGTACGAATGCAAAGGCTGTTCTAACAAGCCGGATGCAAGGAGATGATCCGCCAGCTACTTTCCAAGTACACGGGGGAGCAGAGCTGAATGAGAGCTGGGTAGCCGCAGGTAAAATGGAGCCGCTGGATGACCTTTATGAGAAAGAAGGCTGGAAGGATAAATTTCCAGAATCACTGATTGACCTTGTGAGCAAAGACGGGAAAATCTATTCCGTTCCAGTGAATATTCATAGAGGCAATGTGCTTTGGTATAACAAAAAAGTATTTGAAGATCAGGGCTTAGAGCCGCCAACGACGTTTGATGAATTTTTCAAAACAGCCGATGCCTTAAAGAAAAAAGGGATTACTCCACTTGCGCTTGGGGATAAAGAACCTTGGGCAGCAACTCATTTGTTTGAGAGCGTTCTTTTAGGTGTACTAGGCGCCGATGATTATCAAAAACTTTGGGCGGGCGACTTAAAAATGGATGATGCAAAAGTGAAGGAAGCGGCAGACATCTTTGGACGTATGCTCGAATACGTCAACGACGATCATAGCTCGCGTAACTGGCAGGATGCCTCACAGCTCGTGGCAAAAGGGGAAGCTGCAATGAATGTCATGGGCGACTGGGCAAAAGGATACTTTGTAAATGATCTAGATTTGAAGGTAAATAAAGACTTTGGATACGTGGCAACTCCTGGTACGGAGGGTAGCTTTATGGTTATCACGGATACATTCGGACTGCCGAAAGGTGTCAAACAGCCAGAAAACGTAAAAAAATTCTTATCTGTCTTAGGATCTGTGGAAGGACAGGATGCGTTTAATCCGCTGAAAGGGTCAATACCGGCACGTGTGGATGCAGATGTATCAAAATATGATGAATACGGAAAATCGGCAATGAAGGCGTTTAAAGAGTCAAAGCTGGCACCGTCTCTTGCGCATGGCTCAGCTGCTGAAGAAGGTTTTGTCACGAAGGCGAACCAAGCCGTCAATATTTTCGTGACACAAAAAGACAGCAGCCAGTTCGTTTCTTCTTTAAAAGATTCAATGAAATAAAGATGAAAGAGGCGGCCGTTAGGCACCGCCTCTTTTTTAAAAAAAGGAGTGTAGCTTCATGCGCATGGACACATCGCCGACCACAAAAACACCAGCAGCAAAAGTGAAACGTGTTCGGAAAAAATGGAATGGAGACCAGCTGCTTGCCCTGCTATTTTTAGCACCGTCAGCTGTTTTATTATTCATTTTTGTTTACGGCTTTATTGGCTGGACAGGATATGTTTCATTATCGAACTGGACCTCGCTTGTTCCTGATTTTTCTTTCGCAGGTATGAAAAATTATGTCATGCTGTTTCAAGATTTTCGCTTTCAGTCAGATCTTCGAAACACGGTCTTTTTTACATTATTCTTTATTGGAGCAGTCATTGCTTCTGGGCTTGTACTGGCCATTTTACTAGACCAGAAGATCAAGGGGGAATCACTTTTTCGGAATCTCTTTTTCTTTCCGATGGCCCTTTCCTTTGTGGTCACAGGTGTTGTGTGGCAATGGATCCTAAATCCATCAACTGGGGTGAATCTGTTTTTAAAAACACTCGGCATCCAGCCCAAGTGGTACACGGATACGAACATTTTAGCTGGATTTGTCTGGGGGAAAATTGAGTTTGGTGTACCGGCAGCAATGATTGCAGTTGTCATCGCTGCTGTGTGGCAGATGACAGGGTTCTCACTTGCGATGTATTTGGCTGGTCTTAGAGGCATTCCAGAGGAAGTGAGAGAGGCTGCTAGAATGGATGGCGCAACCGAGTGGCAAATCTACTGGAAAATCATTTTCCCGCTGTTAAAACCAATCACAGCGAGTGTCGTCATTATCATGGCACATATTTCTTTAAAGATCTTCGATTTGATTTACTCGATGACAGGACCAGGTGCAAACTTTGTCACCGATGTGCCAGGTGTGTATATGTTTGAAATGACCTTTAGAGGAAACCATTATGCAGGTGGTGCCGCCATTGCGATCGTTATGCTGATTTCTGTTGCGGTCTTTATCGTGCCGTATCTCCTGTCTAGCCGGAAGGGGGCTTCATCATGACCGCAAGAGGGTTTGTCCGTCCAGTTCTTTATGCGTTATTAATACTGTGCAGTTTGTTTTTTCTCATGCCTGTTTATGTCATGCTCGTCACAAGCTTAAAGCCATTAGGTGAAGTGACCCTTGAGCGAATGTGGTCGCTTCCATCTACACTTGATTTCTCAAGCTACAAAATCGCTTTTGAAAAGTTATCACCTAATTTAATGAATTCTCTTTATCTAGTCATTCCTGCTACCTTATTGTCAGCTGTATTAGGTGCGATGAATGGCTATGTGCTGTCTAAATGGCGCTTTAAAGGATCAGAAGTGGTGTTTACCTTCATGCTGTTCGGTATGTTTATTCCATACCAAAGTATCCTCATTCCACTTATTCAATTTTTACGTGAAATCGGCTTGTATAACTCCATTCCGGGACTTGTACTTGTCCATGTCGTATATGGCCTGCCAATCACAACACTCATGTTCCGCAATTTTTATGTGAGCATTCCTGATGAAATGATTGAATCAGCGAAGATGGATGGGGCCGGATTTATCGGGATCTTCAGACATATGATTCTGCCGCTTTCCATCACAGGGTTTGTCGTGGTTGCCATTTGGCAGTTCACAAATGTGTGGAATGAGTTTCTATTTGCGGTTACTATGACCACGGCAGAGAATCAGCCGGTCATGGTTGCGTTGCAAAATTTATCAGGCAGTCAAATTGTGCAATGGAATGTTCAAATGGCAGGGGCCATCTTGGCTGCGCTGCCGACACTTTTGGTCTATATTCTACTCGGAAAATACTTTGTGAAAGGGCTTCTTGCAGGCTCAGTCAAAGGGTAAATTGATTTTCTTGTTATCGTTTTCATTCGGTGTACTGAAAGGATTGACTTCTCTTTAGATAGCGTCATAATAAAAGTTGAGACTTGCTAGTTTTCATTATGCTAGTCAAGGATTATCAAAGGGTAGCAAAGGGAGGAGTCATCCTGAATGAAGCAGTCACCAATTTTTTTACTGCCTGAATTGAAGGAGAGAATATGGGGAGGTACAGCCTTAAGGGATCAATTTGGCTATGATATTCCTTCTGATCAAACGGGAGAATGCTGGGCAATTTCTGCTCATCCAAACGGACCAAGTGTCGTGCAAGACGGTCCATATAAAGGGAAAACGTTGATCGAACTATGGGACAATCACAGAGAATTGTTTGGGGGAATAGAAGGCGATCGCTTTCCGCTCTTAACAAAAATTTTAGATGCAAACCAAGACTTATCCGTTCAAGTTCATCCAGATGATGATTATGCGGAAAGACATGAAAATGGCGAGCTTGGAAAAACAGAGTGCTGGTATATCATTGACTGCAAAGAAGGCGCAGAAATGATCTACGGTCATAATGCAAGGACGAGAACTGAGCTTGTGACCATGATGAACAGCGGAGATTGGGAAGGCCTTTTGCGGCGAGTGAAAATTAAGCCGGGTGATTTTTATTATGTGCCAAGCGGTACCATTCATGCGCTATGTGAAGGCACACTGGTTCTTGAAACGCAGCAAAGTTCAGATACGACCTATCGGGTGTATGATTATGAACGAAAAGACCAAAATGGCCATGAACGTGAACTTCACTTCACGCAGGCCATTGATGTCACAACGGTTCCTCATGTAGACGGTTATGCAGATGAATCAGTAGAAACTCGTCCAGGGGTGACCATTAGAACATTTGTAGAAGCAGAATACTTCTCTGTGTATAAATGGGAAATTGATCAAAAAGTAGAGCTATCGCAAGATTATCCGTTTTTGCTGTGCAGCGTTATTAATGGGGAAGGGTCCTTAGAGCATAATGGGCATACATATCCGCTGCCAAAAGGAGCCCATTTTATCCTGCCTGCTGAAACAGGGAACTTCACAATTGAAGGATCTTGTGAACTGATTGTGTCACATATATAAAGAAAAAGAGGACTTCGAGAGGTCCTCTATTTTTCTATTGCATAAAGGACTTGAAAGAGACTTGTTTTTGTCGATAAAGAGATTAGTAGACTATTATGCAAAGTTAAGAGAGGGACAGGGAACGTGAAAAAAACCATCAAGATTATGTTACTCGCAGCTGCCTTTGGTATGACATTACACACAGGCAAAGAAGTGCAAGCAGCCTCCTATGTCGATCAATCTATTTATACGATTAGCACCTCAAAAGTATTTACAACAGAAGCAGAAGTGAAAAAAGCGGTTGACACGTTGAAAAAGGATAAGAAATGGACAGCCACTTATCAAACTTCAGGAAATACATCGACTTATCAACTGACTGCCTCAGGATATGACTCACAAGTAGCAGCTAATGCAAGTGCCGCTGCATTAAAAAAAGAGTTAGGCATGAGCGGTACGGTGTCTCCAGTAGGTGACCGCCTTCCTTTACAGAAAATCGTATCTGATCCAATCAACGATGAAAGTCAGGCGAAAAAACTGACGCTCGAGCTGACAAAAACATCAGGACTCAATAGCACGTATGAAGCTATCAATCAAAGCAGACCATCTTATCAGGTCATTTCAGGAGCCATTGATTCTGAAACGAAAGTCAAAAATATTCAAACCGAACTACAAAAACAGGCCGGAGTCACGAGTACATACCAAACTGAAAACAAGGCCGGCACCGTGTATCAGCTGATCTCAGGCAATATTGTTGGACAGAGTAAGGCAAATACCATCCTGCAAGGTTTTCAAAAGGAATCTGGTTTAAAAGCAGTACTCCAAACGGTAGCAACAGGCAAACCGTATTACATCGTCACATCTGCTGCACAAACGAATCAGTCTAAAGCGCAAACCCTTCTGACCCAGCTGCAAAAAGAAGCGAAAATCAGCGGAAAGATTCAGAAGGCTGGAGCTGTTAAAAATGTATATAGCATGGAATCAGGCTATTTCAAAGACAGTAAGCAAGCAGCCTCAGCGGCGTCTCAGATTAAAAAACAAGCTGGTGCGTCAGGTACTGTGCAGCGAGTAGGAAAAACGAAAAATTATATCGTAAAGCTCAATCAATTAAATGACACAACTTACGCAAAAACAGTTGCCTTTTTCAAGAAAAAGAAATGGCGCTATACATCTAAAAAGATCTCCTCTACACAGCCATATCAAGTAGTGACTGGGAATCTTTTGGGCGATGATCAAGCGAAAAAAGCAACGGCATTTTTCCAAAAGAAAAAAGTATCCGCCACAACGAAAAAAACAGGCAAAGCATCTGACAGCACGTATCGACTTGTTGTGAATCAAGCAACGGATCAGACAAAAGTAAATAAAGGTGCTGCATACTTAAAAGCACAAAAGGTGACAAGCAGCATCACAACAGGCAAGGGGCAAGCCGTCAGTAAAGCATACAGCCTGATGACAACTCCTGTATATGATCAAAGCAAAGTAAAGCAGGCGCAAGAGATCATGAAAAAAAATGGAGTTGCCAGTAGTACAAAAACATTAACAGAAGCTGTTAAGCAATACCGTATTACGACAGAGGCAACTGTGAATCAAACAAAGCTGAATCAAGCCTTAAGTTATTTAACCAAACAAAAAATGAAAGCAGCCGCTCAAAAAACGGGAGCAACTGATTATGGTCAATATCAGATCAAAACAGGGGTTATTTCAACTGCTGCCTTAAGAGATCAAGGCATGACATTCTTCAAAAAACGAAATGAACCAGCTGCTTATACAACAACGACAAAACCGGCATATAAAATCAACATCACACAGCAGTTTACAGGGTTACCAAATGCGAATGCGGCCATTGCTTTTGTGAAAAGCCAATACGGCTGGACAGCCACAGCGACAAAAATCAAAAACGGTCCAATGGTGATGCAGACGAATTATAACCTCACTGTCAATGAGATGGTAAACAAACAAATGAAGGTATCGCCGCAGACAGATGGTGCAGCATATGTCTATGCGACATATGTAGACCCAGCGACATCCACAGTGAATACAGACGGGCTAAATGTACGTTCTACACCTGATTCAAGTTCGGCTAGCAACATCGTCGCACAGCTGAACAAAGGAACAAAAGTGAAGCAGCTTGGAAAAGAAGGCAACTGGATCAAGATCAGCCTCGGCTGGAGAAATGCGAGTTCAGCAGAAGTATTAAAATATGTAGACCCAGCGAATATCGCGGAGGGCACTCAATCTTATTTTCAATTTCTCAAACTCTCTGAAGCTGCAAATCTCAACCCGACTGAAGTGAATACGAAGATTTTAGCAGGGAAAGGCATTCTTGCCGGAAAAGGACAAGCCTTTATCACAGCAGCGAAAACGTATCATATTAACGAAATCTATCTCATTTCACATGCATTGCTTGAAACAGGCAACGGCAGTTCCATTTTAGCGAACGGTACGAAGTTTAATGATAGAATCGTGTATAACATGTATGGCATTGGTGCATATGACAGTAACCCGAATTACCTCGGTGCAAAGTATGCGTATGAACAGCAATGGTTCACACCAGAGGCAGCCATTATTGGCGGGGCAAAATTCATTGGCAACAGCTATATCAATAACGCCACATACAAACAAGATACCATTTACAAAATGCGGTGGTCTGCGACAGCGACTCACCAATATGCAACAGATATTGGCTGGGCTTCTAAACAGGTCACTCGTATGTATAGTTTGTATAACTTACTTGATAACTATACGCTGTATTATGATATCCCCGTGTATAACAAATAAAAAAACGTCCGTGCTTCTTAATGAGAAGCCGGACGTTTTTTGTGTAAGAGCTGATGTTCAATAAAGGAAAGAAGCTGCTGACTTGATTTCCCTTTTGAATATTGGTTCCATTCCTCAGCAAAGGTTTTCAATAAGTCTTGATTGGCTGATTCGTTTAGCCCCTTAAGCTCCTTTAAGAGCATATCTTGTGTGACGCAAGCCTTTCCTGGAATAATGTCTTCATAACGTTCGACTAAACCGCGTTTCATGCGATAAGTCTCTAGATCGTAAGTGAAGAACAAAACAGGCTTTCGGAGCAGCGCATATTCAAACACAATGGACGAATAATCTGTAATCAGGACATCGCATACAGAGAGCAATGGAAAGAGCGGCTGATCGGACACATCAAATATCCACTCACCATCTGTTTCTGCTTTGGCTAAATGTTTCACTGCAGGATGAAGTTTGACGAGCAGGATATAGTCACCATTCAGCTCTCTATGCAATTGTTCTTTAGAAAAAGGTAAGACAAGACCGTCCATTGCAAAGTCCCGGTAGGTCGGCGCATACAGCAGCACTTTTTTGCCTTTTGGAAAAATATCCGTCTGAAAGGAAATAGGGCGCTCATCATAGTACGCATCTGTGAATGGTACACCTGTTGGCAGAAAACGATCGTCCTTGACGCCAAATGAAGTTTTGAAAATCTCGCGCATGTGATCTGAGCCAGTAACGATATAATCGAAAGACGCATAGACCCGCTTGAAACGCTGCAGATCACGAGAACTACGGTGATGATTTGAAGCGTCTTCAAGACCGAACTTTTTAAAAGCACCATTGGCGTGCCACACTTGAATACAAGTGGTAGAAGGTCTATTTCTTAGCACACTTGTCATCAGAAAATAATTATCTGTGACAACGACTTTGCTTTTTAGCATCGTATAGATACATTGAATGAGATGGATGGGATTTTTTTCATGAAAATAGCGAAATGACACATGAGGCACGTCCTTTTCTATCACAGAAGCATGCTTCGTATAGAGGACAGTGAGCCTCATTGTCATATTCGCCTGTTGTTGATAAGTATCAATGAGAGCAGCTGCATTCTCTTGGAATGAAACAAGCAGCGTCACCTGATTGTCACGAGGTTTCACGCCGCTCATGAGCCATCCAGCAAAAGAAACAAAAGCTGCATAGCATGAGATGATCATTGAGCGTATATTCATCATGTATCAGTCTCTCACAGCTGCTTCGTCTGATCTTTTACTTGCTCAGGATAGTAGCGCTTTTTCCCTTTGTTTTCTTTTAATACGGCAAAAGCGTACTTTGGGATATTCAGCATTCGTTTCCATCTCCACGGATTGACAATGAGTCTGTACAGCCATTCCGTATTTGTTTTAATCATCCAGCGTGGTGCACGCTTCACCGTTCCGCTAAATACATCAAAGCTTCCGCCTAAACCGATGCAAACAGCTTGCGGGAACAAATGACGGTATTCATAAATAAAGTTCTCTTGGTTTGGATAACCTAAAGCAACAAACACCATATCTGCTTTTGAACGAGCAATTTGTTTTGCCACAAATCGTTTATCCGCTTGATAACCATCACAGCTGCCTGCAATCACCACATTTGGATATTCCGTATCAATTCGCTGTTTGACAGCCTCGAGCACTTCTTCTTTCGCCCCATATAAAAAGATACTTTTAGATTGCTTGTTTGCGAGATCAAGCATAGACATGAAGACCTCAAAGCCTGCAATTCTTGATTTCAATGGACTTTGCGTCATGCGTGACATCAACACAACACCTACACCATCCGGCAGTACATAATCCGCGGAAGAAACCACTTGATGATATGCATCATCCTTCATGACAGCATAGCCGATCTCTGGATTCACTGTCGCAATCATGGCGCCTCTTCTCTGGGAAATATGATGCTGGTTGATATAGCTAATAAATTCATCTAAGTCACCATTAACATAAGAAAGGTTAGAGACCACTTCTGTTTGCATTGTTCAGACCTCCTTTTTCATTTTGTTATCTATGAAACGTTCATTGTAAATTCATTCTTCGCCTACTCATCATTTTATCACAGTTGCTCCATGAAATATTAACAATAACTTTACAATCCTTTAAATTTCGTGACATTTTGATAACTTCATATGGAAGGTGCTTCATAAAACATTGATTTTTCGGACTTTACGTTCCGTGCCCATTAAATTGGAAATAGTTTGTCTTTACATCTGCTTAACGTTTGTTAGGCGCTGTGATATAATGAGGTTCCGAAGAGCGAAAAACACGATCGAAGATAATAGGATTACGGATAAACATTACTGCTTGAAGCAGTCGAATAAGGAATGAAGAAAGGAGTTTATGTTTGCAATGAAGAAAGTTATTACTTACGGTACATTTGATTTATTACACTGGGGGCACATTAAGCTGCTAGAGCGTGCAAAGCAGCTTGGAGATTACTTAGTGGTAGCCATCTCGACAGATGAATTTAATTTACAAAAATCCAAAAAGGCTTATCATAGCTACGAGCATCGAAAGCTGATTTTAGAAACCATTCGTTATGTAGACGAAGTCATTCCAGAAAACAGCTGGGATCAAAAAGTCCGCGATGTACAAGAGCATGACATTGATGTCTTTGTCATGGGAGATGACTGGGAAGGTAAATTCGATTTCTTGAAAGAGCATTGCGAAGTCGTTTACTTGAAGAGAACAGAAGGTATTTCGACAACACAAATTAAGGAAGAAATTGCGGGACTTTAATAGATCGAAAAAAAGTACTTCTTATCTTTTGGTGAGAAGTGCTTTTTCATGTAAAATACAATGAGCAAGTTATCATGATTTTTAAGGAGAGCTTCCTTTGTTTCAAAATTGGATGAAGAAAAAAGTTGAAGATACATTGGATCAACCTGAACTAAATGAAACGATGACTTTAGTTGAAATTCCTGACATGGACTACTACTTTATGATGGGGGATGTGCCAAAACAGGACAACACCTTAACGGATTCATTAAACTTAAGATTAAAATCATTGGCTGAGAAGAATAAACGAGCTACCATCTTAACTTTGAATTTTGACGTAAATGTAAAGAGGCATATTCAAAGCCTGGAGGAGAATGTCCACCCTCAAATTTCCATCTTGAATGTATTTGAACACTATATTTTACCGGAGAGCGGGAGTAAAAGGGTTTATTCGGAGTTTATTACAGGTACCGTATCGGAATCGATTAATGAAGTCGTTATATCTGAGGACAACTCAACCGTTCAAGTGACAAGATACGAACTACCTTCTTCCCCCATTCTGTATATAGATCAATTTAATGAAGAACAGCAATTGATGAAACGGGAAGAATACGATATACATGGCGCTTTACGAAGAGTACTTCACTATGTTCCGCATAATGGTGTCCCTTTTCTGGAGGAATTCATTAGAGATGATAGAAGTATCTACATGGAAACCATATATTCTGGGAGTGCCAAGAAGAATACAGTAAGGCATATTAATTGGTACAAGAAGACAGGCATCACCACATTTGTGAAAAAATCCGATATCGTACAGCAATGGCTATCTGATATTCAAACAAAAAATGAACGCATGAAATTGATGATTGCAGAAGATCGAGAGATAGATCACGATCTGTTTAAAATGGAAAAATCCGATTCAGTATTTTATGCTGCTTTTGTGCATGACGCACACTACGAGGAAAATCCCCGTCAATTGCACACTCATTATGAAGAACTATTTAAACAAATCAGGAAGCAGCAGGTAGATGCTATTTTCTTTTGTCATCCGAAACATAAGGAAGATGTCGAAAAAGTTTTAGGGGAACAATCTTCCTTTTATCTATTGCCACAGGATGATGGTTCTTCTTGGGGACCAGCTCTTCAGAATATGCTTGATAATCGAGTACTTAAAGAAGAACTAAGAAGTGTTGTGGAACATGCAAGATGGATGTTGCGTGATGTAAGCTCTGAGCATCATGTCCTTCACCTGCAGCTTGAGATGGAAGGCGAAATGAACATTGCGGATCAGGTAGAAATAGATTTTGCAGGATTTGATCGAGTCAATGGTGCTGAAATTATTTCTCAAACCATCAACGAAAATCAACAAGTGATTTTCCCGATTGGTCATTTTCAAACAAAGAAACAGATCGAACTCAATCAAACGAAATATGTCGATTTTTACATCCGAAGCAAGTCAAAAACACATCATCAAGAGGTACTACAGCGTTTAGAAGTGAAAGAAGAACTGCTCACCAACAAACCTTCGTCAATAGATGGGTGGTCTTACCAAACGAAAAATGGTTACTACTCTTGGAAGATCAATTAAAGAACGAACTGTATTCTTTGTGAAAGCATGTGAATGAAAATGAAAAAAATCGTTACAATTTTATATATCATCGTTTTTAAACTCTTGTTTTTGGGTGTCAGTAAACTGCAGCCAAAAAAGAAAACGGTTATTTTTGAAAGCTTTAATGGAAAACAATTCAGCTGCAACCCGCGTGCTATTTTTGAGTATATGAAAGAAAATCACCCTGACTATACGTTGATTTGGAGCGTTAAAAAAGGGTATGAAGCACCGTTTCAAGAAAAGGGCATCTATTATATTCATCGTCTGTCGTTTAAATGGATTCTTGCAATGGCAAGAGCCGAGTATTGGGTTGTAAACAGCCGTTTGCCGCTATGGATTCCAAAACCAGGCCACACAACTTACTTGCAAACATGGCACGGGACACCTTTAAAACGACTGGCTGTGGATATGGACGAAGTTTATATTCCTGGAGCAAACACGAAGAAATATAAAAAGAATTTCACGAAAGAAGCATCGAAATGGGATTGTCTTATTTCTCCTAATGCATACTCGACTGAGATCTTTACACGTGCGTTCCAATTTCAACAGACCCTGATTGAATCAGGGTATCCAAGAAATGATTTTCTGTACAATCAGAATAATGAAGGAACGATAAGAGCGCTGAAGCAAAAGATGAACCTGCCTCTTGATAAAAAAGTCATCCTCTATGCACCGACTTGGAGAGACGATCAATATTATACAATTGGAAAGTATAAATTTGAATTGGATCTTGATCTGCATGAGTTGAGGTCATCAATCGGAGAAGAATATATCATCATCCTTCGTATGCACTATTTAGTAGCGGAAAACTTTGATCTCGGACCATATGAAGGCTTTGCTTATGACTTCTCCCATTACGAAGACATTCGAGACCTTTATATGATTTCTGACCTACTCTTGACAGATTACTCTTCCGTGTTCTTTGATTATGCAAACCTTAGGCGTCCAATGCTGTTCTATGTTCCAGACATCGAAACGTATCGCGACAAACTAAGAGGGTTCTATTTTGACTTTGAACAAGAAGCACCTGGTCCGCTTGTGAAAGAAACAGCAAGTGTGATTGACTGGATCAAAGAGACAGAGAAATCGACCTTTACATTACCAGCTTCATTCACATCATTTTATGAGAAATTCTGCTACTTGGAGAACGGAGAATCATCTAAGCGTGTTGTCGACTCGGTATTTGAAAAGATCAAATCAACAAGATAAAGGCTTACAGCTAATGGCTTGTAAGCCTTTTATCATGATATAAAGTGAAATCTTCATCAACTTCTGTTACAATTATGAGCGGTGCTTTTAAAAAAAGTAATTCCAAAAACTTATATCTAAGGAAGATTAGAATGAACGCAATGTTGACGATATTAAAGGAGCAAATCAGCTCATTTCCGCTGATTATGCGACTTGCTGTTTATGAAACAAAATCAAAATATCAGATGAATTATTTAGGTGTTTTATGGCAGTTTTTAAATCCATTGATTCAAATGCTGGCTTACTGGTTTGTTTTTGGTTTAGGCATTCGCGGAGGACAGCCAATTGTCATTGGAGGCATGGAGATTCCATTTATCATCTGGATGCTTGCTGGATTAATACCGTGGTTCTTCATTAGTCCGACGATCCTTGATGGATCAAACAGTGTGTTTAAACGCATTAATATGGTATCAAAAATGAATTTTCCGATTAGTGCGCTGCCGTCTGTGGTCATCATGTCCAATTTGTTCAGCTATTTTGTCATGATGGGTGTCTATCTCATTGTGCTGATTTCTTATGGCATATATCCTGACGCGCATTGGCTACAATATATTTACTACCTTATATGTATGATCGCGTTTATGTTTTCGTTTAGTTTGTTTAATTCAACAATTAGTGTACTCGTAAGGGACTATCAATTTCTTTTACAATCAGTGACACGTTTACTTTTCTTTTTGCTGCCGATTTTTTGGAATATCTCAGAGAAGCTCACTGGAGACAAAGCATGGATAGGAGATATTTTAAGATTAAATCCTCTTTTCTACATTATTGATGGTTTCAGAAATAGCTTGTTAAAGGGAGAATGGTTCTTCCATGATGTGAAATATACACTTTATTTCTGGTTGATTACGCTTCTTCTTTTAACAGTCGGTTCATTGCTTCATATGAAATTTAGGGATAAATTTGTCGATTTTCTTTAAAAAGTAAGGAGATTATACGATGAAACTAAAGGTTTCGTTTCGAAACGTATCCAAGCAATACGTCCTATATAAAAAACAGTCGGATAAGATTAAAGGGCTGTTTTTACCTAATAAAAATGAAAAAGGTTTCTTTGCCGTTCGTGATGTATCGTTTGATGTCTATGAAGGAGAGACGATTGGTTTTGTAGGGATCAACGGGTCTGGGAAATCCACGATGTCGAACCTTCTAGCGAAAATCATTCCACCGACAAGCGGTGAGATTGATATGGACGGTCAGCCTTCGTTAATTGCCATTGCGGCAGGGCTGAACAATCAGTTAAGCGGTAAAGACAACATTCGTTTAAAATGCTTAATGATGGGTCTGACAAATAAGGAAATTGACGATCTATACGAAAAAATCGTAGAGTTTGCGGATATTGGAGACTTTATAGATCAACCTGTAAAGAGCTATTCAAGCGGAATGAAATCCCGTCTTGGTTTTGCCATTTCAGCACATATTGATCCAGATATCCTCATTATTGATGAGGCACTGTCTGTAGGAGACCAAACCTTCTATCAAAAATGTGTAGATCGTATAACCGAATTCAAAGATCAAGGAAAGACGATCTTTTTTGTCAGTCACTCCATTAGTCAAATTCAAAAAATCTGTGATCGGGTGGCTTGGATGCATTATGGTGAACTTCGTATGTTTGATGATACGAAAAAGGTTGTGAAAGAGTATAAGGAGTTTGTTGATTGGTTTAACAAGCTTTCCAAGAAAGAGAAACAAAAATATCAATCAGAACAGAAGGAAGGTCGAAAAGGCCTACAAACGACAGAGAAGGTCACGAGGTATAATGACACTGGAAAACGACGTTCCTTTTTCGGACCGGCGTTTCAAGTCACCATAATAGCTGTTTTAACCATCTTACTTGCCCTTTCTATGTTTTCGGATCGTCCGCTGCGTACACTGGCGACATTTGGTGCAATTCCCTCAGGTAAAACAGAGGCGCCCCAGTCAACGAACCATGAGACGAAAGGTGCCCCTGATGATATGAAAAA
This sequence comes from Bacillus sp. G402, assembly GCF_051172515.1. Taxonomy (NCBI): domain Bacteria; kingdom Bacillati; phylum Bacillota; class Bacilli; order Caryophanales; family Bacillaceae; genus Bacillus; species Bacillus sp. G402. The sequence goes on along the minus strand of NZ_JBPIZC010000002.1, from coordinate 494,527 downwards.
GATTGATCAACAGGCTATAGTTAAGGCAGATCCAATGACGGTTTATACAGACAGGGCCATGAAAAAAAAGGCAGACGTCACATTATCGTTTGGACAAGAAGTGAAGGCTGTGGCTAAAAATAAACAAGTCGTTCAAATCAAAACAGCATCAGAGACGTATTATGTGAAACCTGATGCGCTACAAAACGCAGATGAATTGAAGCCGTTATCCATAGGACCAGCACAGTTCAATTCCTACGTATCGCCCGCATCTGCGGGTTCGTATGAGTACTTACTTTCTTTCCTTGGAAAAGAAGAGTCTGTGCTGAAGCAAAGAATGCAGACACTTAGCTCGGTCAAAAGTGAACAAGGCGATACCATTGAGCGGCTGACCACTGAGAAAACCGATTATGTGATTCAAAATGGTCTGGCGAATACGATGGTGTTCCGCGAGATCATGCCTATCTCTCCTTCAACACTTGGACTGACAGAACAGAATGTCTGGTTGAATGAGAAAAAAACGAAGTTCGCAGTAAAGGGCGAAAATAACCTGTTTGTCATTGATAATGAACAGCATACGCTGACTGTTTCAGTGAGCAAATAAAAAGCTGCCGATGCCGGCAGCTTTTTTTAATTCACTTCTTCTTTTTCAAGAAGTTGTTTCATAAATGGAATGAGTTTTTTCTTGAGCTCTTCATCTTGAAGGGCAAACTCTAGCGTCGTTTCAATGAAACCTTGCTTCTCTCCGACATCATATCGTTTTCCTTCAAAGTCATAGGCAAATACACGCTGGATGTCATTGAGCTTTTGGATGGCATCTGTCAGCTGAATTTCTCCGCCTGCACCAATTTCTTGTTGATCAAGGTACATAAAGATCTCTGGCGTGAAAATGTAGCGCCCTAAAATGGCTAAATTGGATGGTGCGGTTCCTTGCGGCGGCTTTTCAACAAAGTTTTTCACTTGGTAGCGGCGCCCTTCTTGGGTAAGAGGATCAATGATCCCGTAGCGATGCGTATCGCTGTCTGCGACTTGCTGAACGCCGATCACGGACGAAAGGGTTTTTTCATATTCATCCATTAGCTGGCGAAGTCCAGGTGTTTCGGCTTGGACAATATCATCACCTAATAAAACAGCAAAAGGTTCATCACCGATAAAGTTGCGTGCGCACCAAACGGCATGTCCGAGTCCTTTAGGTTCCTTTTGGCGGATGTAATGAATATCAGCAATATTAGAGGATTTTCTCACTTTTTCTAAAAGTTCACTTTTTCCTTTTTCTTCAAGGTTGCGCTCAAGCTCTGGCGCAAAATCAAAATGATCCTCAATGGCTCTTTTCCCTTTTCCAGTGACAATAATAATGTCTTCAATTCCTGACTCAACAGCTTCTTCAATAATATATTGAATGGTTGGTTTATCAACGATTGGTAGCATTTCTTTAGGCATAGCCTTTGTAGCAGGGAGGAAACGTGTCCCGAGACCTGCAGCTGGTATAATGGCTTTACGTACTTTTTTCAATGAACTTTGCACCTTCCTTACATATAGAAAAAATGATGTGATCTTCATTTTTCATCTTTCATAAAGTGTAACTTACAAATGATAGAAATGACAAATGATTTACGAGAAAGATTTAAAACCAATTGTAAAGAACTTCTGTAAATATTCATGTTGAAAAGAGTAAAGGTGATGTAAAGATTAAGAATAGAATGATTAGGATTCGTTCTTATTCTTTTGTATAATGAACAACATACAATAATTGAGAAGAAAAGAGGCATCGACTATTGAGAACATTACATGTAATGACTGTATTCGGGACGAGGCCTGAAGCGATTAAAATGGCACCCCTTGTCCTTGAGCTAAAAAAACATCCACAAATTAAATCTTCAGTTACTGTGACGGCTCAACATCGACAAATGCTTGATCAAGTGCTGAAAGCTTTTGATATTAAGCCCGATCACGATTTGAATATTATGAAAGAACGCCAGACATTATCTGAAATCACATCGAATGCACTGTTGAAATTAGATCAATTATTCAAAGAGGAAAAACCTGATATTGTGCTTGTTCATGGAGACACAACGACAACTTTTGCAGGAAGTTTGGCTGCGTTTTATCACCAAATTTCAGTAGGTCATGTTGAAGCGGGTTTAAGAACACATAATAAATACTCACCGTTTCCAGAAGAATTGAACCGTCAAATGACAGGAAATATAGCCGATATTCATTTTGCGCCGACACATGAGGCAAAGCAGAATCTTTTAGTTGAAAATAAAAAAGAAGAGACCATCTTTGTAACAGGAAATACAGCAATTGATGCATTGCAAACAACGGTTACAGAGCAGTATCAACACCCTATTTTAGAGAAAATAGGCACAGATAAAATGATCTTGTTAACGGCTCATCGCAGAGAAAATCTTGGTCAGCCGATGAAGAACATGTTTAGAGCGATTCGCCGTGTTGTAGAAGAATTTAAAGATGTTCAAGTCGTATACCCTGTCCATTTAAATCCTGCTGTTCGTGATGCGGCACAGACGGAATTCAGTGATCTTGATCGTGTGCACTTAATTGAGCCGCTTGAAGTGGTTGATTTTCATAACTTTGCTGCTGCGTCGCACTTTATTTTAACGGATTCAGGCGGTGTGCAGGAGGAAGCTCCCTCTTTAGGAAAGCCAGTATTAGTGCTGCGTGATACAACAGAACGTCCTGAAGGCGTGAAAGCTGGTACGCTTAAGCTTGCAGGAACCGATGAAGAAACCATTTATCAGATGGCAAAAGAGCTGTTAAAAGACAAGCAAGAGTATGATAACATGTCGAAGGCTTCTAACCCATATGGTGATGGACGAGCATCGAAACGAATTGTTGAAATGCTTCTTTATCAATATGGATTAACGGATGTCAAGCCGCAGTCATTTTGAAAATGACCATTCATATGTTAGAAAAATTTGTCGATATATGTTACAAATTCTAAATCAATAATTAAAAAAATATAAAAATGTGGTATTATAATGGCATATATTAAGATATGAATGGATTCTTTGTAATGTAATTTACAATCTACTTATATTGAAATATTGCCATTTTTATTTATTTGACATGATTGAGAGGGGTATTAAGTATGATTTATGCAGAAATATTAGCGGGCGGGAAAGGTTCTAGAATGGGGAATGTAAATATGCCAAAACAGTTCTTGCCGTTAAATAATCGCCCTATCATTATTCACACTATTGAAAAATTTCTATTAAATGATCGTTTTGAAAAAATTATTATTGTAACTCCTAAAGAATGGATCAATCATACGAAGAATATACTAGAAAAATACATACATGCTGATGATAGATTAGTAGTAATTGAGGGTGGAATAGATCGAAACGAATCGATTATGAGTGGGGTTCGTTTTATTGAAAAAGAATATGGGCTAAATGATGATGATGTCATTGTTACACATGATTCAGTAAGACCTTTTTTAACTCATAGAATTATTGAAGAAAATATTAATGCCGTTTTAGAACACGATGCTGTCGATACTGTTATCCCTGCTATAGATACAATTGTGACATCAGAAGATGGAGCAAATATTACTGATATTCCTGTACGTGACAACATGTATCAAGGCCAAACACCTCAAAGTTTTAAGATCTCTCTCTTAAAAAGACTTTATGGCGAACTAACAGAAGAACAGAAAAAGGTGTTGTCAGATGCGTGTAAAATTTGTATTTTAGCAGGACAAAAAGTGAATTTAGTCCGAGGCGAGGTATTTAATATAAAAGTAACGACACCATACGATCTAAAAGTTGCGAATGCTATTTTACAGGAGAACATAAAAAATGATTAATCAAACATATCGATTGGTTTCTGCTAGACAATTTGAAGTGACTTATAAGGATAAGGAATTTACTTCTGGTCAAGTCGTTGTTAGACCAACCCACTTGTCAATATGTGCAGCTGATCAGCGTTATTTTACAGGTACTAGAGGTCAGGAAGCAATGGATAAAAAGCTTCCTATGGCGCTTATTCATGAGGGTGTAGGGAAAGTGATGTATGATCCTACAGGAACGTTCAAAGTAGGGACACATGTGGTGATGGTCCCAAATATTCCAAATGAAGAAAATGAATTTATTGCGGAGAACTACCTGCGCTCAAGTTATTTCAGGTCAAGTGGATATGATGGGTTCATGCAAGATTATATGTTCATGAATCCGGATCGCCTTGTTGCCCTTCCAGAGCAAATGAACCTTCATGTAGCCGCTTTTATTGAATTAATTACAATTGCTGTTCATGCAATGAGTAGGTTTGAAAGAGTGGCTCACCAAAAACGAGATACATTTGGTGTTTGGGGGGATGGGAATCTCGGGTTTATCACCTCCTTAATACTCAAAAAACGTTATCCTTCTTGTAAAGTATACGTTTTTGGAAAGAACCAATATAAATTAGAACATTTCTCTTTTGTCGATGAAGTTTATCAAATTAATGACATCCCAAAAGACCTTCGAGTCGACCATGCATTTGAATGCGTCGGTGGACGTGGCAGTGAAAGTGCAATAGAACAAATCATTGATTATACTCAGCCAGAGGCATCTGTGGCTTTATTAGGTGTGTCAGAATACCCTGTGAAGGTAGCAACAAGAATGATTCTCGAAAAAGGGATTATTTTCATTGGAAGCAGTAGAAGTGGCAGCAAAGACTTTGTTAATACTGTTAATCTACTAAATGAATTTCCTGAGATTGTAGATTATTTGGAGACATTAATTGGAGCAGTCCATACTGTGAGAAGTATAGAGGATATTGGAAAGGCATTTGAAGAAGATTTGACTTCTTCATGGGGGAAAACTATCATGAAATGGGAAATCTAACACAATGTATATGACAAAAATTGTGAAATTTTATTTCCAAATAGTCTACACAGTCTTTTCTAAATTAATTCCGGTAAATCAGCAAAAAATTGTGATTGCTTCCTATAGAGATAATGAAATAAATGAAAATTTCAAGAACGTATATAATGAATTGGTAAAACAGCCCCATTTAAAAATTGTTCTATTATTCAGAAAATCAGAAAGCGGGTTCCTAGGGAAGTTTTTCTATATTAATTATTTATTAAGAACGTTGTATCATATTGCTACTTGTAAGGTGCTCTTATTAGATGATTACTATTATCCTCTTTATTTAATTAAAAAGCGCTCAGAAACAAAGGTTGTTCAAATTTGGCATGCTTGTGGTGCTTTTAAAAAATTTGGTCACAGTATTAAGGATAAGCAGGGAGGACCTTCTTCTGCTTATTTAAAAGTTGTGCCTGTTCATTCAAATTATGATGTTGCAATAGTGAGTTCAGAAGAAGCAATTGGTCCGTTTTCTGAAGCGTTTAATATGCCTAAGCAAAAAATATTAGCGACAGGAGTGCCAAGAACAGACTTTTTTTATTCAGAAGAGCATATTCATGAAGTGAAAAAGAGGTTTCATGAGGAATACCCAGAATTGAAGAATAAAGTGAAAGTGCTATATGCTCCAACTTATAGAGGAGGAGTTAATAAGCAGCATGGGGAGCAACTTCTTTTGAATCAGGAAACTCTTTTTAGACATTTAAATCCACAGCATTATGAACTGCTCATTAATGTGCACCCTTATATGCGAAAAAGTTCATTTGGAGAAGCAGATATATCTGAGAAGTTTACTTTATATGAGTTGATGATTGTTTCTGATGTGTTGGTGACAGATTACTCATCAGTTATATTTGAATATAGTCTATTAAATAAGCCAATGTTTTTCTATTGTCCCGATCTAGAGAACTATGTGCAAGAGAGAGACTTTTATTATCCATTTCATGAGTTTGCACCAGGACCTATTAGAACGACAATGGAGCCATTAATAGAGGATTTGAAAAATGTAAGTTTGGATAAAACACAAACAGACTTTCGTTCATTTTCAAAGCGGTTCATGAATCGTTGTGATGGACATTCTACAGAACGTGTTGTTTCAATTATACTAAGCTTACTGAATGAAGGAGAGAGAGTTTTTGAAATTTAAACTAGGGACACTATTCAGGAAAAGGAGTGTTCAAAAAAATCTTAATCATGTAGATGAAATAAGTGAAGAAAAGTTATTCTCACTATTCGATAAAGCAGAAGATGTCATCACCAATAAGAATATACCTATAAGAGTGATAACAAAATTTAACTGGTATGAATCATTCTTAACAATTGAGGGGTATATGTATATTGATGGTATTCCCTTGCTGAGAGAAGACACTGTAAGAAAAAAGTTGTTAATCGTTCAAAAAGGGGAGGTCGTACAATCCATTCCTCTGAAAAATCATCGTTTGGACGAATCAGAAAGACAGCGGCTGGGGTTTTCTGAAGAGTACGAATGGGCTGGTTTTTATCAAGAAATTAACTTTTCAAAGGTAAATGGAGGCAAGCCGTTACCGCACGGGAATTTTCATTTATATTTAGAGTTAGAAGTACTAGATGAACAAAATATAAAATACCATGAGACTCATACGTTAGGAAATATAAATCAATTCCTGAAGCAGGATATCTATGCAACCAAAATGGAACATTTTTCAGGAAAGAAAAGATTGAAGTATAATTTCATTGTTACATACGATGAAGAGGAAAAAACAGCTTATGTATCATCACACAAACTCCAAGAAATTGACCAAGGGTTAATAGAGACGACTATGAAAAATGAAAATCGTATAATTCGTAAAATGAAGCGTGTTATGTTTCAAATCTTATATCAACTATTTTGTATCCTGCCAGTAAAACAGAATAAAATCACTTTCGCATCAGACAGTCGTACTGATTTATCAGGAAACTTTGAATTTGTCTATCAAGAGCTTCTTAATAGAGACGAAACGTTTGATTTTCAGTTTTTCTTAAAAGAGAGTATTAATACGAAAAAAAGTATCGCAGAATATGTGCAAATGGCCTATCATTTTGCTACAAGCCGACAAATTTTAATAGATGATTTTTATCCAATCATCTATCCATTAAAAATCCGAAAAAATGCTGATCTGGTTCAATTATGGCATGCTGTGGGGGCATTTAAGACATTTGGTTATAGTCGTATAGGTTTACCAGGAGGCCCATCGCCGACATCTAAAAATCATAGGAACTATACGAAGGTCATTGTCAGTTCTGATCATATTCGTAAGCATTATGCAGAGGGATTTGGTGTAGATATTGAAAATGTCATTGCCACAGGAGTTCCTAGAACAGACTTCTTTTTCGATGAAGCGAAAAAAGCTGAAGTTAGATCAAGTTTATATGAAGAATATCCTTTTCTAAAAGGGAAAAAGGTGATTTTATTTGCCCCGACTTTTAGAGGAAATGGCCAGCAGTCTGCTCATTATCCGTTCGAAGTATTAAATTATGATCAGCTTTATCAAGAGCTGAATAGTGAATATATTTTCTTGTTTAAAATTCATCCATTTGTTAAAAATCAAATTAATATTCCATATCAATATAGTGAATTTTTCTATGATTTTTCAGATTTTAGAGAGATCAATGAACTGTTGTTAATTGCAGACGTTCTGATAACTGACTATTCATCTGTTTGTTTTGAATTTGCTTTGCTACAAAAGCCAATGATCTTTTTTAGTTATGATGTGGACGAGTATATTCGAACACGTGATTTTTATTATGAGTACTTCTCATTTATCCCAGGCCCACTAGCTAGAACTTGTCGTGAACTCGTTTCAATTGTTAAGAACAATCAGTATGAATTCGAAAAGTTAGATTCATTTGTACAGTATTTCTTCGATGAATTGGATGGTCAATCGAGTAAAAGAGTAGTGGATGCGATCTTCTTAGAACAAAAAGAAGGCGATGAAAAACAAGGATAACTTCTTTTATAATGAAAAAAACACCTTTCTATAAGAAAGGTGTTTTTTATTTACGAAGCTTCCAAACTATCCTTCAATTCCTTCTTCACTTTCGCTAAACTGCTGTCATCAAGTTGATAGTAGTAAATATTATTGATCCGTGTGCCTGTTCCCTTTAGCTCGTGCTGTTTCACATTTTGTCTTGCATCACGATAATCATTCATCATCGTCCACATGTCGTCAAAGGACATATTGGTTTTCATGTTGTTTTCAACGACTTTAAACATATCGCCGAATTTCGTAATAGATGAAATGTTAGCGCCTTTTGCAATGATGCCTTCAATGACTTGACGCTGTCTTTGCTGACGGCCGAAATCACCTTTAGGATCTTGCTTTCTCATTCTTGTATAGGCAAGGGCTTGATCGCCGTTCAGGTTAATTTCTCCTGTACCAAATGAATGGCCATCATAGCTGAAAGCAAACGTGCTGTTCACCGTAATGCCGCCAAGTGTATCCACAATGTCTTTAAAACTTTCCATATTCACTTTTACAAAGTAATCTACAGGTACATCAAGCAGTTCCTCTACTGTATCTGCAGCCATTTGTGTACCGCCGAAAGCGTAGGAGTGGTTGATTTTATCCATTGTGCCTTTTCCGACAATTTTTGTATACGTATCACGGGGGATACTCACCATCTCAGTTGTTTTCGTTTTCGGATTCACAGTCATGTATATTAATGTATCTGCACGGCCTCGGTCATTCTTTCTTTCATCGACACCCATGACTAAAATGGAGATCGGGTCTTTTTTACTTAAATCGACATCTTTGTCACGCTTATCTGACTTCTTTAAGTTCTCTTGAATGCCTGCGACAGTTGATGCGGCTGTATTCCAAAGATGATACGCGTATCCGCCAGTGGCTAATACGAATAAGCCAATAATCGATAAAACAATCCAAAGAACCTTCTTTTTCTTTCTTTTTCTCTCAGCTCTCATAATGTCCCTCACCTTTTCTATGATTCTTCCATGATTATAGGTTTACGAATCTTGATAAACAAGTTATTTTTTTACTCTGAACCTAGATATAGACGTTGTAACAAAAAAAAGGTTTCAAAAAACCTTAAATTTACCTTAAAATATTAAGTTATAAGACGATACAAAGACATGAGGTGAAAAAAATGAAGAAAATCGTCGTTTTACCGTTCTTAATACTACTACTAGGTATCGTGCTCACAGCATGTGGAACGGCTGAGCAATCCTCAGGAGAAAACAAGACAAGCAGTTCAACTCCTCAGGTGCTGGAAGAAAAAGCTGAATTTATTGGAATGGCTGATGCACATACAGTCGAAGTAAAAAAAGTGAATACGACCTTAAGCTATGAATTTACGGATAATTTTAAAGATGTATTAAATGAATTTAAACCAGGTGACAAAGTAGAAATCTCTTACTTTATCAATGACAATGGTCAAAAAGAAATTCAAAAAATTGAAAAACAGAAGTAAAAAAAGATGGGCGGGATGAACAAAATTGAAGAAAACAGGCATTACACTTATCGTTCTCATGACAATGACACTACTAATTGCACCTTTTCAGTCTGCCATGGCCAGCTCGACAATTTCAGTGAAATTGTCTAATTATATCGGAAACAAAACAAGCATGGATATTTCAACAACTGGGGAATACAAGTTGTCAGGATCCAATGTTGCTGTGACGAAAAGATATGAGGGGAATAATAGATACGAAGTAGCCAATAGTATTGCTGATGCTGGCTGGAAGAATCCATCAACTATCGTTGTCGTAAATAAGGATGCTTTCGATCATGCAATGACCGTTTCTCCATTGGCTTATAAATTAAATGCACCAATTCTTTATTCTGGTGCTGCGAAGCTAACAAAAGCAACTGAGAACCAAATTAAAAAAATGAAACCCGATAACATCTTAATCATTGGGAATACAAAAAGTATTTCGTCTACAACTGAGAAAACCTTAAAAAAGTACGGGAAGATTAGAAGAATAAGTGGAAAAGATAAATTTGAAATATCTCAAAAAGTAGCCAAAGAGATGGGGAGCTATAAGCAAGCAATCGTTGCGGGCGGAGCCTCTTTCATGAATGGGACATCCATGATCTCTTATGCAGCTAGAAATGGGTATCCAATCTTATTAACAAAGAAAAATTCAATTCCGACTTATAAGATTCCTAGTAAGGTAATTGTAGTTGGAAGTACAAAAAGCATTAGCGAAAAAGTAGAAAAACAATTAAAAAAGACTTCACAAGTTACACGAATCAGTGGTGAAAACCGCTATGAACTTTCAGTTAACATCATTAAAAAATTAAAGTTAAATGTAGATAAAGTATATCTTGCTAAAGGTTCTAGCTCAAAATATGCAATTCCTATGTCACTTTTAGCAGCGAAAAACAATCGTACTATGATTTATGTCAAAAAAGATTCTTTCTCTTCATCTTTAAAGAAACTTTTAAAAGAAAACGGCACACATACATATCATATAGCAGGCAGTTCAAGTGTGCTTTCAGATACGCTCAAAAACGCTTTAGCCAAACAAGTCTATCTGAAAAAAAATCAAAACTACCAATTGAATATTTCTAACGGAAAAATTTCATTAAAAGGCATTAAGACATATAACACAGTAAGAGTTGTTCCTGAGAAATATTCAACCAAAAATGTCCTTCAAATCGCAGGGAAGCCTTACTTAGGTAACGTCAACTTTGCTATTGAATCAGGATATATCAGGCCGACTAATGAAAATATTCCATTTGAAGACTATCTAAAAGGTGTTGTGCCAAACGAAATGCCTGCAAGCTGGCATGTTGAGGCATTAAAAGCACAAGCGGTTGCCGCTAGAACGTATTCAGTGAAAAGCATTGGAAAAGTCGTACCTGATACAACAGCCTTCCAAGTATATGGAGGTTATAACTGGTACACAAATTCAACAAAAGCTGTTGATGCCACAAAAGGCAAGGTTCTAAAATACAACAATCAACTTATTTCAGCCACCTATTATTCTAGTAATGGTGGATACACTGAGGCGAGTGAAGAGGTATGGGGAAATGCACTGCCATACTTAGTCGCAAAAAAAGACACAAAAGATCCTGTCAATGCGTGGACACTGAAGTTGTCTAAAAAGCAATTAGGCACTACGTTGACTGCAAGTACAGCAGCTTCTGAGTGGTCTAAGGCAAAAGAAGCCAATGCTGCCGACCTTGCTGGTCTAAAATCATGGCTGTTAAAAAATAAAGAAACAGCTGCATCTGACATGAGAATTGCATCTATTTCGAGCCTGACATTCTCAGGAAAAACAAAAGGTCAGCGTGCGAAGACCGTTTCAATCAAGCTGAATTACCATCTGAAAAACAAAACAGGTACGTATACAGTGAACAAAAGTACAACGGCAAGTATGAAAATGACAGAGTTTAGAACAGTCATGGGCGCAACAAAGGTGAAAAGTACGTTTGCGTCAGTAAAGAATAATACAAATGATTTCACGATTTCAGGAAAAGGTTATGGTCACGGCATTGGGATGAGTCAATACGGCGCCAAAGCTAGAGCTGAATCTGGAAACTCGTATTCTTCTATACTTTCGTTCTACTATCCAGGTACAAAACTAACAAATTATTAAAGTTAAGGGAGGACACAGAAGATGCGCTCAATGATTAAAACAGCCATCCTCAGCCTCATCGCCATTTTCATTATTGTTCCAACAGCTTCAGCGGACAATTCTGTATCACGAATAGATGGGGGAAATCGTTACTCTTTATCTGTCAATGTGGCGAAAAAAGGTTGGGGAACAGCGAATACCGTTGTGCTAGTAGGGAAAAAAGCTTACGCTGATGCAACAGCAGCTGTCCCTTTAGCGTATCAACATAATGCGCCAGTTCTTTTTACAAATAGTAAAAACCTTTCATCAGAAACCAAGAAAGGATTAACGTCATTAAAAGCGAAAAATGTGATTGCGATTGGAACAACGGCAAGTGTTTCAAATAATGTCATCAATCAAGTAAAAAAACTAGGGATTTCAACAAAACGAATTACGGGAAAGAACAGATATGAAATCTCTACGAATATTGCAAAGCAAATGAAAAAACCAGCTGGTGTAGTGGTTGTAGAAGGTCATTCGTATGCGCATGGGATTGCGATTGCGCCATATGCTGCACAAAAAGGTTTCCCAATTTTATATACAGATAAAAAGGGACTTCGTTCTGAAATTTCAACTTTCGCAAAAGCTAGTAATATTAAGCAAACAATTGTGATTGGCGGCGAATCGTATGTTACCAAAGCAGCATACAACAAGCTAAAGTCGCCAACGAGAATAAAGGGCGCTAACCGCTATGATATTGCAGCAAAGATTGTGAATAAGTATAAACTAAGTACGAGCAATACGTATGTCGCGAGAGGATTTGGTTATGCCTCTGCACCAGCAGCTGCTGGAATTGCAGCAAAAGAAAAGAAAGCTCTTTTATTAACAAATGAGAAAACTCTGCCTGTCCATACTCGGTCAATTATCGGCAGTAAAAACATATCGAAATTCACAGTAGTCGGAAATTCAACGACAGTGACGAATACTGTAGCATCTCAATTAAAGAACCCAGTTGTAGGTAAAAAAGTATTCCTTGACCCTGGCCATGGTGCTCAAGATTCTGGTGCTGTAGGATATGGTCTTTATGAGAAAAATTTAAACTTAGACGTAGCGAAGAGAGTGAACACTAAACTGAAAAATGCTGGTGCACTCACTACCATGTCAAGAACATCAGACACATTCGACAGTCTTCAAACACGGGTGAGCAAAGGTGCGTCAGCAAATGCAGATATCTTCATCAGTGTCCATGCGAACTCAAATGATAACAGCAGTGCAAATGGAACTGAAACGTATTATGACAAAACATATGCGGCAACAAACAGCTTGAAGCTCGCTCAAAATATTCAGCCTAAAATGGTCAGTGCATTAGGCACAAGAGACCGTGGCGTGAAGACAGCTGGTTTCTATGTGATTAAATATTCTAAGATGCCAAGTGTTCTCTTAGAAACTGGTTTTGTTTCCAGTCCAGTTGATTCAAATATTTTGAAATCCGCTACTTATAAAGATCGATTAGCGTCAGGTATTTCAAGCGGTGTTTCAGGCTATTTTAGATAAGAAAACATACAAATGAGGGGTGCCGAAGATACACCTCTTAGGCTGCTCGAGAAACGACTCTCGGCAGCCTTTTTTCAAAAGTACATGAAGTGTTTCCTGGGTTCCATGATGAAGGGTTCAAAACCAAGGAGGTTGACTTCATGCGTTCTTATATCAAATGTTTTGTTTTAATTGTGGTTTCACTATGTTTATATGCACCAACAGCATTTGCGCAGCACAATGTATCTAAGATTGAGGGAAGTAATCGATATGAGGTGGCAGTTAACGCTGCAAAACGAGGCTGGTCGACAGCACCTACAGTTGTTTTAGTAGGCGGTGAAGCTTATGCAGATGCGCTAAGTGCTGTGCCGTATGCCTTTCAGCAAGGAGCCCCAGTGCTGTTAACGAATACTAGCAGTCTTTCAGGTGCAACTAAGTCAGGTCTTCAGCAGTTGAAAACGAAGCGTGTCATCATTCTTGGCGGAACCGCAAGCATTTCGCAAAAAGTCGTAGCGCAGCTAAAAGCAATGAATCTATCCGTATCGCGAATACAAGGAAAGAATCGATATGAATTGGCGGCAAACGTTGCTAAACAAATGAAGAGTGCTGATACAGCTGTGATTGTGAATGGTTCTGCTTATGCAGACGCTGTGGCGATTGCTCCGTATGCTGCAAAACAGGGCTTTCCTATTTTATTAACCGATGCAAAGGGGCTGCGGCAGGAAACAGCCAATCTATTAAAAAGTAAAGCGGTGAAACGGACGATTGTGATTGGCGGGGAAACAAGTGTCAATCAAGCAGCTTATCAAAAGCTGCCATCACCCGTGAGAATCAGCGGAGCCAATCGGTATGAAGTGGCAGCCCGAATTGCGAAAACATACCCGATGAAGACAACCCAAACGTATATGAGTAACGGCTATGCATATGCCGATGCGGCAGCTGCGGCAAGTACGGCAGCCAAGCAAGGGCAAACCCTTCTTCTTACAGATGCTCAATCTGTGCCAGATGCGATTCGTCGTGTCATTGGGTCTAAAAAGATTTCAACATTTACAGTGTTGGGCGGAACATCAACCATACGAACCAGTGTGATCACACAGCTGAAAAATCATGTGTTAGGTGAAACCATCTTTATTGATCCAGGTCATGGTGCGCAGGATGCTGGAGCGGTAGGAAATGGGCTGTTTGAAAAAAATGTTAATCTGGATGTTGCGTTAAAACTGCAAGCAAGGCTCAAACAAGCGGGTGCGCTGACGGTCATGTCTAGAACATCTGATACATTTGATTCCTTGCAAACACGTGTAAGCAAAGGATCACAGGCTGGTGCGGATGTGTTCATCAGCATCCATGCCAATGCAAATGATCATAGCGGTGCAAATGGAACAGAAACGTATTATGATGCGACGTATGCTTCGGCCAATAGTTTAAAGCTGGCACAAAAGGTACAGCCCCAGATGGTGAAAGCCCTTGGCACAAGAGATCGCGGTGTGAAGACAGCAGGATTCTACGTGATCAAGTATTCAAAAATGCCCAGCATCTTGCTTGAAACGGGGTTCGTAACCAGTCCGATTGATGCCAGTATATTAAAATCAACGACTGCCAAGGAGCGGCTGGCTTCAGGAATCGCAGCAGGTGTATCTCAATATTTTGAATAAAATAGATCGGATGAATGATATGTCAAGTTAAAAATACATTTCATTTCAGGTTATTTTTGTTATAATCGAAACATAGAGGGTGGATTTTTCACGTATTTGCCTTCCAATGACAGCAAATCGACAAATCATGAAGAGGTGACGATCTTGAAAAAATTAATCACAATGCCGTTTTTAGTTTTACTTCTAGGTGTAATGCTCACAGCATGCGGCACATCAAATCAGTCAAACGATAACAATACGGATAACAGCAAAAAAGAAACAACTGAAGCAGCAGATCAAAAGAAAGAAAATGCAACAGATGAAAAGGCGGAAGACAAGTCTGCAAGTGAAAAAGCAGATGATGAAAGCAAAGAAACAGCTGCTCAAACAGAAGACCAAGCAGGTCAATCTGATGAAGATGCAAAAGAAAGCTCAAGTAAGGAAATCACAAAAGAAGAAACGACAAACGATCAGTCAAAAGCTGAATCTAAAACAAAAAAAGAATCTACAACGAAGAAAAATGAAGTCACCAAAGAAGGCACATATGTCGGTTTGGCTGATGGACATACAATTGCTGTCAACATTGATGGAAAAGAAGTAGCCATTCAATTCGGAAATACATTTTCTAAACAAGTGAACAGCCTAAAAGAAGAATCAAAAGTGAAAGTAACTTATACAAAAGATGCAAACGGAACGCTTAGACTGAAGACGATCGAATCCGTAAAGGCAAAATAAAAAAAGACACGTAGACCCGCAGAAATGCGGGTCTTTTTTACGTTTAAAAGGGCATAACTTGATATAAGGGCACATTCTTAACACACTTTTACAAGACTTAACAGCCCATTTACATTTGCTTAATGTTGCTCTGCTAAACTGACTTTCATAGAACATCTCTTTACACAACAACTACTTTGAATGGTGAGGTGCAGGTCAGTGAGCGCAGAGAAAGCGATGAACCTTTACAGAGAATATGAAGTGAGACGAAACCACTCTTTTGCTTTAACAGAACATATGGTTCGATATTTATTTGCAAAACGTTTCATAGATGTCGTGTTCTCGTTCATCGGATTGATGTTGAGTACGCCAATCATTTTACTGTTTGCCCTTTTAATTAAGCTAGAAACACCAGGGCCAGCCTTTTATATGCAGGAAAGGGTCGGAAAAGACGGTGTCTACTTTAAATTATGGAAGCTCAGATCGATGAGAACCAACGCAGAAAGCGGAGGAGCGAAATGGGCGCAAAAAAATGACCCTCGTATCACCAAAGTGGGGGCATTCATCAGAAAAACAAGAATTGATGAACTGCCGCAATTTATCAACGTGTTAAAAGGAGAAATGAGTATTGTAGGTCCACGTCCTGAAAGACCAATGTTTACTGCCGAATTTAATCGGACGATTCCAGGCTTTACAAAAAGACTGACAGTGAAGCCGGGGCTGACTGGTCTTGCTCAAGTAAATGGGGGATATGAAATGAGTCCAAGTGAGAAATTATCACACGACTTACAGTATATTCAAAACTTGACATTTTCTCTCGACGCGAAGATTATGGTAAAAACGTTAAAAGTCATCGTGACTGGTGACGGAGCCAGATAAGTAAAGTAGGGAAGAGAAATGGCAAGTATGAAAAATCGCCTGCTGGGCGGAGCAAAATGGACAAGCTTGTCCGCATTGATCATTACCATCATCCAAATTGCACAGTTCGCCTTTTTAGGAAACGTAATGTCACTGAAAGAATTTGGACTCGTTGGCATGATCACAACGGTCACAATATTTACACAGATTTTACTTGATCTAGGTATCGGTGCTGCGATCATTCAAAAGGAACAAACGACGGAACGTCAATTATCTACATTATATTGGATCAACTTGCTGACGGGAATTCTCTTGTTTTGTGTATTGATCCTCGCAAGTCCCTTGATTGCCGCCTTTTATGCCAGACCTGAGCTGGAAGGCTTGCTCAAGTTATTATCGATCATGTTTCTTATTGCACCAATTGGTCAGCAATACCAATATATGATGCAGAAAGATTTAGCCTTTAAAACCTTAAGTACGATTGAGACGATAGCGACGATCATTTCGCTGATTGTTCTACTGATTCTAGCCTTTTTTATTAATCCAATTGTGGCCTATGTGATCTCTCAAGTACTGCTTCAATCAGGAAAAGGACTCATGTATGCAGCGGCTTATTGGAAGAAGTGGCGCCCAGCACCCGTTTTCGCATTAGGGGAAGTGAAAGAGTTTTTCTCCTTCGGGGCTTTCCAACTGGCGTCAAGGCTCGTCAATCGGGCAGGCTCAAACATCGACATGATTTTAATAGGACGGTTTCTTGGAGCAGAGGCTTTAGGGATTTACAGCCTGGCTTATCAAATCGTCACAATCCCGGTGCTGAAAATTAACCCGATTGTGACGAGAGTGGCTTTCCCAGTTTTCGCAAAAAGTCAGCGTGATCATTCTAGGCTGCGTGAGGGCTTCCTCAGTATGACGAATATGCTCGCACTCATTAGTTTTCCACTCCTCATCGGTCTTGCTGCCGTATCAGATAGCTTTATAGAAGTGGTGTTTGGAGAGAAGTGGCTAGTGGCGGTCCCGGTTTTGAATATTTTGTGCATTGTTGGTCTACTCCGTGTGCTGATGAATCCAAATGGTTCCATCCTTCTTGCAAAAGGAAGAGCTGACTTAGCTTTTTATTGGGATACAGGCATGCTCATCGTATATGGATGCGCCTTATATGCAGGAGTCCATACCGGCAGTCTATTGACTGTAGCTTGGGTCTACTCAGGGGTCAGCCTGCTGAACTTCATTGTCGGCAGGTGGCTGATGGCTTATGTCATTCAGCTAAATATGAAGGTGTATGTAAAATCACTCGTAAAGCCTGCTGTCATGACGCTGTTAATGGCCGCCTGCGCAGTGGCTGTTCATCAAGGGATGAAGCTGACATCAGCGGATATACTGCTTCAATTACTACTCACGATTGGTTTAAGTGCGGTTTTATATAGCTTGCTACTTGTCAAAATGTATCCGCAGATGGCAGGAAAATTATGGAGAAGAGGTCGTTCGTCATGAAGGTGCTATGGCTGACAAGTGTATATCCTAGTGAAAAACATCCAAGTGAAGGCGTCTTCCATGAAACGCAAGTGCAGGAGCTGGTCAAAAAAGGCGTAGAAGTGAGCGTGATTTGTCCTACTCCTGTCAATCCGCCCATCTTACGGATGCTTAAAGCTTCCTATCGTCAGAGAAAAGATCTTCCCGAGCAGGAAGTGAGGTGCGGCGTGCCGGTTTACAGACCGCCCTATACAGCGCTGCCTGGACAGCTAAAATGGGCTCAGCCGAGTAAAAGAATCGCAGCTTCTGTCCTGCGCACAATGGAGCGTTATGAACTGTCACCGGATTTCATCCATGCGCACTTTGCCATGCCGTCTGGCGGCGCAGCAGCTGTGATCAAAAAGGAAGCAAACATCCCTTATCTTCTGACCTTACACGGCAGTGATGTGAACATCTATCCAAACTATAGCAAAGGGGCGCTTGCAGCCTTTGAAGCAGCAGTAAAACAGGCGTCTGCTGTTCTCACAGTGAGTGAGGAGCTGGCAAAGAAAACACATGACATGACAGAGGTGGATGCACAATGTCTCCCGCTTGGAATTCCGCTCAAGTCATTTTCTAGAACACCAGGGGATCAAACAGCCATCAGAAAGCAGGTAGGTTTACCGCTTCACGACAAGCTCATCGTTTTTGTTGGCCGTTTAGTCAAAGAGAAAGGTTTGCTTGAATTAGCGGAAGCTGTCAGCGGGATGGAGGGTGTGAAAGCCGTCTTTGTCGGAAAAGGACCCCTCGCAAAGGAGCTGGCCGAACGGGCGGGAGAATCCATTATACTCCCGGGGCAGGTGCCGAATGAACAAGTCAAACATTACTTAATGGCAGCTGACCTGTTTGCCCTTCCATCCTACAGTGAAGGAATGCCGACTGTCGTCCTTGAGGCGCTCGCTTTAAAACTGCCTGTCATCGCAACACGGGTTGGTGGTCTCCCATCACTATTTTCTACCTATCAACATCTGCTCATTGAACCGCGTTCAAC
This sequence comes from Bacillus sp. G402, assembly GCF_051172515.1. Classification (NCBI taxonomy): domain Bacteria; kingdom Bacillati; phylum Bacillota; class Bacilli; order Caryophanales; family Bacillaceae; genus Bacillus; species Bacillus sp. G402. The sequence continues at coordinate 475,909 of NZ_JBPIZC010000002.1, read as the reverse complement.
GAGTAAGCTAAAAGAAGCGATTCACGCTTATCTTTATGAAAACAGATGGAACGAGCAAGTGAAGAACGATCTTCACCACATCGTCCATACAGATTATTCATCATCACATAATGCTAAGCTCCTGATTCAGCAATATGAAGAGGTGCTGAATCAATCAACATCCACCGTTTAAACAGGATGAAATGTGCAAAGACTGATAGATAAACAGTTTGGAACGACCAATATGCTTTTACTGAGAGGATGAAACATGTTGAAGAAAATTGCTGTGATTGGAACAGGATATGTCGGATTAGTATCGGGTACTTGTTTTGCTGATATCGGAAATCGCGTCATTTGTTGTGACATCGACGAATCAAAAATCAACAGCTTAAAAAGCGGTCTCGTTCCAATTTATGAACCGGGCTTAAAGGAATTGATTGAGAAGAATACAGAAGAAGGAAGATTGTGTTTTACAACCAATATTCCTGCTGCAATTCGAGAATCAGAGATTATTTATATTGCTGTAGGAACACCAATGACACCTCAGGGGGAAGCGGATTTAACATTCGTGAAAGCTGTGGCTCAAACGGTTGGGGAACACCTGAATGGCTACAAAATCATCGTGAATAAGAGCACAGTGCCGGTTGGAACAGGACGTCTTGTTCAAGCCATTGTTCAAAAGGCTTCACGCAGTAAATATCCATTTGACGTCGTCTCCAATCCAGAGTTTCTGCGGGAAGGTTCAGCTATTCAAGATACGATGAATATGGAGAGAGCGGTCATTGGCTCTACAAGCGCACAGGCATCCACGATCATTAAAAAATTGCATGATCCGTTTCAAACAGAAGTGGTTGAGACCAATCTAGAAAGTGCAGAAATGATTAAGTATGCGGCAAATGCCATGCTCGCCACAAAAATCTCATTCATCAATGACATTGCGAACATTTGTGAGAGAGTTGGTGCTGATGTGGAAAAAGTCAGCGAAGGCGTTGGGTTAGACAGCCGTATCGGGCATAAATTTTTAAAAGCAGGCATTGGATTTGGCGGTTCTTGTTTCCCAAAAGATACGATGGCTCTTCTCAAAATTGCCGAAACAGCCGGCTACCGGTTCAAGCTGATCGAATCTGTCATTGAAACAAACAACCACCAAAGAGCCCATCTTGTCAGCAAACTGATGAGTGTCTTCGGTGATATTAAAGGAAAAACGATTTCCGTTTTAGGGCTCGCATTTAAACCAAATACAAACGATATGCGTTCAGCGCCAGCACTAGATATTATCCCAATGCTGAGAGAGCTCGGAGCTTTTGTCAAAGCCTATGATCCAATTGCTTATGTAGAAGCAGAAAGAGAGCTTGGCCCGCAGGCGGTCTTCAGCAATGATCTCTATGAAACAGTGAAAGATACAGATGCTTGTCTCATCTTAACGGAATGGGATGATGTACAGAAGATGGATAAAGATCAGATCAAGCAGCTACTACGTTCTCCCATTTTAATTGATGGAAGGAATTTGTTCGATCCAGCAGAAATGAAAGAGAGAGGATTTATTTACCAGTCCATCGGCCGCCCAGGCGTATGGGAAACAGAATTGGTATCAAAGGCACAATAATAGGGGGAACTTGGATGAAGAAAGTATTGGTAACTGGGGGAAGTGGATTTATAGGATCTCATACGGTAGAGGCTTTATTAGAGAAAGGTTATGAGCCCATCGTTCTTGATAACTTTTCAACTGGATCGAAGGAAAATATCGCTCATCTTTCCGTACAATGCATTGAAGCAGATGTCACAAAATCAGAAACGGTCGATTTGATCAAACACATTGCACCAGATTATATCATTCATCTTGCAGCGCAAGTGAGTGTAGCCGTTTCGGTTCAACATTTCGTCTACGACGAAGAGGTCAATATTAAAGGTTCGTTGCATGTGATCAAAGCAGCGGCTGAAGCCGGGGTGGAGAAAGTGGTGTTTGCCTCATCGGCAGCAGTCTATGGAGACCCAGTCTATCTGCCGGTCGACACAGCTCATCCACTGCAGCCTGGTTCACCTTATGGCTTGTCGAAACTGACAGTTGAACGATACTTAGAGATGGCGAAATCACTCTACGATGTGGACTATTGTATTATGCGGTACAGCAATGTATATGGTCCGCGCCAAGACGCACTTGGTGAAGGTGGTGTTGTCTCAATTTTTTCTGATAAGTTTGCAAAACATGAGGCACCTTTCATCTTCGGAAACGGGGAACAAACAAGAGATTTCATCTATGTAGGCGATCTAGCCGCAGCGAATGTTGCAGCTTTAACAGCTCAATCAAACGTTTGTTTAAATATCTCATGTGGTCATTCCATCACGGTGAATGAGCTGTTTCAAACGATGAAGCGAGTCACGAGATCAGATCTTGAACCGATTTATAAGCCTCAGCGCGCAGGAGATATTGTGCATAGTACATTGGAAAATGAGGAAACGAAACAAGTCTTAACATGGGAGCCTGTAGTGACTTTACAAGAAGGTTTGGCTCGCACCATTTCCTACTATGAACAGGAAGTAAAGGCTTAATCCCTCAAATCGGATGGGTTGCTTAGGAGGAAAATGGGTATGAGTGTGAAACAAACAGCATGGCAAATCATAATCGGATGTATTTTATTAATAGCAGGTATAGGGCTTGTACAAATGGCATCCGCACAGCCTATCGGGTTAAAGAAGATGGTGGTCATTCCGGTTTTACTTGTGGTGCTCATGGCGGCTGTTATATGTATGAAGCTCTACATGAATGGTGAACACATATTCATGTCAGCCATTTACCTTTTAATTGCATTAACATTTCTCAATAATGCTTTTTTCTCTATTAGTGTTGGGTTCTTTAGTCTCTTTCTCTACCGCATCATGCTCTTGGCTGTCTTTGCTTTATTCATATGGCGGATGAGAGACAAAGGAACGTACATATCCCAGTGGCAGCAAATTCGTGTTAAAGGCATTCTTGGTTTTTTCGCTGCATGGTTTCTTTACGGGCTCATCTCACTGCTTTGGGCTCATTCGGTCACAGACGGCCTGAAATATATGTCTCTTCTTGCGATGGGAATGGGTTTTGTCTTTCTTGTGGTCATGTACATTCAGCGAATGGATCAGATCGTGACTTTTTATAGTATTTGGCTAGTCATGACTGTATTTGTGATGGGAATCGGGTTCTATAATCACTTGACCTTGAATCATTTACCGAATACCTCATTGTATCTTGGACCAGCGTACAAACAGCACTATCCTACGGCTGTCTTCTTTAACCAAAATGACTTTGCGACGTTTTTATCTATTAGCTTTTTCTTATATGTGGCGTGTATGCGCCAAATGAAAAATGGTTATATCAAAGCGTTCGGATTACTAGGAGCCATCTTAGCGCTGTATCTCATTTTGTTAACAGAATCGCGCGCCAGCTTGCTTGGCATATTAGCTGGAGCGGTCATCTATGTATGGCTACTGATGCCTCGCTTTTTAAAAAAGTGGTCCATCATGGCAGCAGGCGGGCTTGGTATCATCTGTATCGCCATTTTTTCAGCCAAAATCTATTCTGTCTTTGATGACTTGTTTCTCGTTTCTCAGGTCGCTCATTCTTTTAGCGAACCACTTCCGTCCAACATTGCCCGGGCGAATTTAATCAAAAACGCCTGGCATTTCTTTACGAATTCATATGGCTTCGGAGTCGGAGCGGGCAATGTGTCTTATTACTTAGCTCACTTTTCTATCTTTGATACAGATCAGGTCGTCGAAGTTCACAATTGGCTGCTAGAGGTGATGACGAATTTTGGGTTTGCCGTCATGCTAGGTTATATCTCAGTGTATGCCTATCTCATGTTCTCACTGTACAAACAATACCAATTGGCTGACACGAGATCAGCCAAGATGATCATTGAAGGTCTATTTGCTGCCATGCTGAGCTTTCTCGTCTCAAGTATCAGTCCGAGTTCGGTCTCGAATTTATATTTCCACTGGGTGTTTCTAGGTCTAGTGATCGCAGCGGTCAATATCATGAAAAATAAACAGCGCTTCAAGCCGTGGGCAAACGTGTGATGCTGAGTTTGTATGGCTACACTAGTGAAAAAGCAAATACGTCAATGTTGGGAGAATGAGCATGTCTGGTTTTATGTTAAGAATAGGGAAGCGAATGAAAAAATATATCGTATGGCTTGTGCTGCTGCCCGTTGTATTGGCTGCTTTTGGTTTCTTTTTTGCCAAGGGGACAGTAGAACAGTCTAGTTACACAGCTGCTGTGACCTTGACGCTTGGGAAATATGACGACGGTGTGTATAACAATATGGAAGAAGTGACATCTCTATTAAAAAGTGATGCATTTCTGAATCAAGCACTCCGTGATGTAAAGGAAGAAGAAAGGCAGGATGTGAAAAATCGTTTGATTCTCACGAACCAGTCCGATACACAATTGCAGTTGTCGTTTACAGATGCTGATCAAGCTCGAGCTTTGGCGGTAGTGAAACAAGTGTCAGATACATTTTTAAAGCAGGACAAAGCCTTATTTACGAAAAGACAGCAAGTCATTGAAAGAAGACTATCCGCTCTTGAAGATGAATCTGTCAGCAATGACTCCAAGGTCGATAAAGAACGATTTTTATATGAATTGGAATCGACAAAGCTGGGTATGAAGCAGGCAAAAATTGTCGATCCTGCCCAAGTGCTTGATGAAGGGAACAAAGGTATGTCAGCGAAAAAACGAGCACTGCTTGGACTTGTCATTGGCCTTAGCATCTCGCTTATGTTTGTGGTGTTACCTGAAGTGTTCAAAGAATCTTAATGATGAACTGGAGATGAGTCTTAGGTGAACAATCAACCGTTAGTATCAATTATTACACCGGCGTATAATGCGGAACGTTATTTAACGGATACAGTTCATTCCGTCATTGCCCAAACCTATTCCAACTGGGAGCTGATCATTGCAGATGATTGCTCAACAGATGGCACAAGGAAGCTGTTAGGGGAATTAAGTCAGACGGACGACAGAATCAACGTCATTTATTTAGAGGAAAACGGGGGAGCCGCTATTGCTAGAAACACAGCCATCAAACAGGCGAAAGGCCGCTTTATCGCTTTTTTAGATAGCGATGATATGTGGAAACAGACAAAGCTCGAAAAGCAGGTCAAGTTTATGTTAGAAAATGATCATGCCTTTACTTTCACGGCATATGACATCATTTCAGAAAATGGAGAGCCGTTACAAAAAACCGTCACAGCGCCGGCTCAGTTGAACTACAATGAAGCTTTAAAAAATACGATTATCGGCTGTTTGACGGTGATGCTCGATCTTCAACAGGTAGGACATGTGGAAATGCCAAACATTCGAACAAGGCAGGACTTAGCCACATGGCTCTCTATTTTAAAAAAAGGATTTACTGCCTATGGAATGAGTGAGCCACTCAGTGAATATCGCATCGTGGGAAACTCGATTTCTAGTAACAAGTGGAAAGCAGCGAAAAAAACATGGTTTGTTTATAGAGAAATTGAGCAGCTTCATTTTGTGAAAGCATCTTGGTGTTTTATGCACTATGCCACAAATGCTGTCAAAAAGCGCTTATAAACAGAAGGGAAAAAAGGTGATAAAGGTGAAAGCAGACTCGATCATACATGTGATTGTCGCAACGGGAGAATGGGGCCACGATGGCTTAAGGTACAGACGGCATCGACTGGCGGAATTTCTTGCATCTGATCCAGAAACGAAAGAGGTCATCTGGGTATGCCCATCTGCCACTCGTCATTCAGCTCCCTTTCAGCCTATAACGGATCGAATGAAGCAAATGACCATTCCTGATGTGCTCAAGAGCAAGTTTTTTCGCTTTGGCCGTTATCAAGATATGTTTTATTTTCATAAATTATCTCCTCTTCTTGAGCATTTGCGTCAAGAAGAAAAGCAGGGCATAGCCGTCTGTTTATGGTATACGTTTCCGGGATTTCCGCTCTTATCTTCTTTATTTGAATGGAAACATATTGTGTATGATTGCAGTGACCTGTGGGGAGAGCCCATCAGCGGAAAAAACAACATTCTCTCTTATATGAGACAGCGAGTCATTGTAAAAGCAGAAAACCGCATTATTAAATATGCACACAGCATTACGTGCTCTTCACAATACTTACATGATCAAATCAAAAAAAGGCTCATGGGTGAACCGAAAGATGTCTTTACAGTCGAAAATGGCGTCGAGTATGATGTGTTTGCAAAAAGCAACCTCCCTAGCAGGGAAGACGTGCTAGAGGGAAGAGAGGGAACGGTTCTTGGCTTTATAGGTGGGATCAAGCCGAAGCTCGATTTTGACATGATCGCTCAAGCTGCTCGCATGCAGCCAGATTGGACATTTTTATTTGTCGGTCCGGATGGAACGAATGGAGATCCATTTTTTCAGCATGCACTCAAACTGCCCAATGTCATATGGACAGGAGCAGTCGCACCAGAAGAAGTGCCTGCTTATATGAAATTAATTGATGTAGGGATGATGCCATACAAACAGTCTCCTTACAATCAAGCGGTTTTTCCGCTCAAGCTGTATGAATTTTTAGCTGCCGGAATCCCTGTTGTTGGTTTAAATCTTCCATCAACGGAAAGGCTAAAAGAGAATGATGTGTATGAATATGTAGAGGGCGAAGATCCAGCTCTCTTCGTAGAAGCCTGCCAGAAAGTGATCAGTAAAAAAGATGACATGACATGCAGACATCTAAGACAAAGCCGGGCAATGAAAAAAGATTGGCACGCACTGTTCACAAACATGGTGGAATTAACGAATATTAAAGAAAACGCATAATTCATTCAGGATTGTGCGTTTTTATTTGTTTCTTCTTCTTAGGGGGAGCTTGTGATCATCCTATATTCAATTGTATAATGGAAAGAGCGGCCAATATACAAAATACAGATTTCAATTTAGAAGGAGACTGACCTATGGATTACGAACGCGCCTTATTAGCGTTTTTTGTCTCTCTGGCTACAGTTTTAATTGTGACACCAATCGTCAAAAAGTTTGCAATTAAGATTGGTGCAGTGGACCAGCCGAATAAACGAAAAGTTCATGATAGAGTAATGCCTCGAATGGGCGGTTTGGCGATTTTTATTGGGGTAGCGGCTGGAGCACTAGCAGGCGGGCTGTTTCTACATAATAAAATTACAGCTATATCAGTTGGCGCTGTACTCATCGTCATTTTAGGTATATTTGATGATAAATATAATTTAAGTGCAAAATTTAAATTTCTTGTGCAAGTCCTCGTTGCTTGCTTAATCGTGAGCACGGGCTTAAAAATGGACTTTTTCTCTGTTCCTTTCTTAACAGATCGACTGGAGTTAGGATGGATGGCATATCCCCTGACTGTACTATGGATTGTTGGGATTACAAATGCGATCAATTTAATTGACGGATTAGATGGACTGGCTGCCGGAATTTCGGTTATCGGTTTAACCACGATTGCCGTCATGGCATTTTCTGCGGACAAGATACTGATTCTTTCGTTATCTCTTGTCGTCATTGGCAGTACCATCGGTTTTCTTTTTTATAACTTCCATCCAGCAAAAATATTTATGGGTGATACAGGGTCGTTATTTTTAGGCTATATGATCTCGGTCCTGTCACTTTTAGGATTGTACAAAAGTGTTACTTTGTTTAGTGTTGTTGTCCCTGTAATTATTTTAGGTGTGCCTATTTTTGATACGACCTTTGCGATCATCAGACGAATATTGAATAAACAGCCTATCTCAGCACCTGACAAATCACACATCCATCATCGACTGATGGCCTTTGGCTTATCACATCGAATGGCAGTGATTGTGATTTACATGATTGGCTTAGTCTTCAGCTTAAGCGCGATTTTGCTGACAAGTGCCACCATTTGGCTGTCATTGATCATCATCTTTTTACTGGTCATGTTTATGCAAGTTATTGCTGAAGTCACTGGTTTGGTGAACGAAGAGTTTAAACCATTTACGAAATTCTACAAACGTATGGTCAAAAGACAATAAAAAACAGCCCGCTTCCAAGGAACGGGCTGTTTTCCTATTATTGTCCTGATGTGCTGGTCGAAGGGGCCTGTGTATCGGCTGACCCTGTTGCATCAGAAGATGAATCGGTTTGTGTATTTGTTTCAGTTGAAGACGATTACTCAGCAGGAAGCTTTAAATGTGTCTTTAACTCATTTTGCACCTCAGCCAAGTTGGTTTGATCTGGCTCAAAGAAGTATGTTCGATTTGGTCCTAAATAAAGGTCTGATCCTTTAATAGATAATGTTTCAGTATCGTCTCCTTTAAAACCACTGTAAATTTGCTGTAGAGCAAGTCCTTCTTTGATGTGAAAGTTGGTTTTTATATGATCACTTACTTCTTTTGCGATATTATCCACGTTTGCAATGTTATGAGGTTTCGCCATTTGATCAATCATGGCACGTAAGATTTGTTTCTGACGATCGTTACGCCCGAAATCACCACGTGGATCTTGTTTTCTCATTCGTGCGTAAGCAAGTGCCTCTTCCCCGTTTAAATGCCTCTTCCCTTTTTTAAAGTAAATCTTTTTCGGTTTTTTGACGTCACTTTTTTCATTGAAGTCAAATGGAACGTCTATATCGATTCCCCCAACTTCATCAATGACATCCTTAAAACCGTCAAAGTCCACTGTTGCAAACTTGTCAATTGGGATATCCAAGAATTGTTCGACAGTGTCAATCGTTTCGTCTTTACCGCCTTTAGCAAATGCCGCATTGATCTTTACTTTATTTCCCGTTGTGTCACTAGCAAGCTGTACTCGTGTGTCACGGGGGATACTGACCATTTTCATCGTTTTATCCTGAGGATTAATCGTTGCGACGATGAGTGAATCTGAGCGGCCGTGATCACCATTTGTGGCGTAATCCTCTATGCCAACAAATAGGACAGAGAAAGGTTTTTTCTTTATATCAATGACAGCATCACGGAGTTTCGATTTCTCCCCACGCTCTAATTCATCATAAGTTTTGTCAGCAGCCTGGAGTGTATTCACAATCTTATAAACTGCAAATCCGCCCATGCAGATGAAGAGAAGCAAAAATAAGACCAGAATCCGTTTGAAAATCTTTTTCTTCTTACTCTTTTTCTTTCGTACACGCACTTTTACTCGTTGTGCCATTCATCTGTCTCCTTTATCGGACCAACGTCCTTTTCTAAATAAATCAATTCGCCTTCTTTAGTAACACTCTTTCCATTAGTTAACTCAGTCATCCATTCAATGAACTGCTCTGTTTGTGTTTCTTCTACATACGTTTCAAAAATCACATCTTCTGCATAATGGATGTCTTTTAGCTGAAAAGATGAGGCTCTAAGCTCATTCTCTACCTTTCCAAGCCATGTATAATCTATTGTTGTGTGCATCGTACGCATTAAACAGCGCTCTACCATACCAACATGATTAATTGCTTCAGACACAGATTTTCCGTACGCGCGAATTAATCCACCGGCACCTAGCTTAATACCGCCGAAATAACGAGTGACGACAACAACTGTATCTTTCAGCTTGCGTTTTTTAAGCACTTCAAGCATGGGTACCCCTGCCGTACCGCTTGGTTCACCATCATCATTTGCTTTTTGAATCAGATCATGTTCACCGATCAAATAGGCGGAACAATTATGAGTGGCGTTCCAATGTTGTTTTTTTATGGATTGTATAAAGGCTTGTGCTTCTTCTTCTGAGACAGCACGTTGTATATGACAAATAAAACGTGATTTTTCAATGACGATCTCATGCTCGCCACGGCTTTTGACTGTGAGATAGCGGTTCAGCAAAAGACATACCCTCCTGACAAGCAAATTGTAAGGCTAGAGAAAATTTGCATTGGTTTTAGAATTTTACAGCGTATTTTGTTATGATGATAGGAGCGGAAAAAGGGTCGTCATAAAAATTTCATGATTTATACGCATTCTTTCATTATAATTCGACATAAAATGCAGATCAATGACATTTATAATAAAAAAAGATGACATCACTGTTACGGGAGGGAAAAGCCATGACAACACCTAAAATGGATCCGAAGTTATTGGATTCAATCATCATGAAAATGCTAAGTACAGTTGATGGCAGTAAGGACGAAGTATTTAGAATCGGCGAACAGTCCCGTCAACAATATGAAAGCCTAGTAGAAGAGCTTAAGCAAATTAAACAGCAAGTCAACGAAGTAATTGATTTTGGGGATAAACTAGAAGTACATACGAGACATGCTAGAAATCGTTTATCTGAAGTCAGCAGAAACTTCAACAAATTCAGCGAAGAAGAAATACGAGAAGCCTATGAAAAAGCACATAACCTGCAAGTAGAATTGACCATGATCCAGCAGCGCGAAAAACAGCTGAGGGAAAGAAGAGATGATCTCGAAAGACGATTGTTAAGCTTACAAGACGTCATTGAACGTTCAGAAACGCTTGTGAGCCAGATCACGGTCGTCCTCAACTACTTGAACCAAGATTTACGTCAGGTCGGTGTTTTACTTGAAGATGCTCAGGCAAAACAAGATTTTGGACTAAGAATTATTGAAGCCCAGGAAGAAGAGCGCAAAAGGGTATCACGAGAAATCCATGATGGACCTGCTCAGATGCTGGCAAACGTGATGATGCGTTCAGAACTAATTGAACGAATTTTTAGAGACCGTGGAACAGAAGAAGGATTTAAAGAAATTAGAAGTCTAAGACAGAATGTGCGAAATGCACTGTACGAAGTGAGAAGAATCATTTATGATTTAAGACCGATGGCTTTAGATGATTTGGGTCTCATTCCGACACTGCGAAAATACTTAAACACAATTGAAGAATATGATGGAAAAACCAAAATTACGTTCCAGTGCTTAGGTGATACTGAAAGCGAAAGAATTGCTTCTCAATTTGAAGTGGCACTATTTAGACTAGCTCAAGAAGCTGTCACAAATTCTTTAAAGCATTCTGAAGCTGAAGAAATCTCTGTGAAGGTTGAAGTGACGAAAGACTTTGTCACCTTAATTATCAAAGACGATGGAAAAGGCTTTGATATGAAGGATGTTAAAACAAATAAAAACAAATCCTTTGGGTTACTTGGTATGAAAGAGCGCGTAGACTTACTAGAAGGTAAAATGACCATAGACTCAAAAATAGGTCTAGGGACATTCATCATGATTAGAGTACCGTTAACATTACAAAATAAAATTGTAAAATAGAGACAAAAGACATATTGACCATAAAGTTCAGGTGTAGAACAATAAACATGGGGAGGCGTAGCTTGTGACTAAAGTAAATATTGTAATTATCGATGACCACCAATTATTCCGTGAAGGTGTCAAACGGATTTTAGATTTTGAACCTACTTTTGAAGTAGTTGCAGAAGGAGACGACGGTGACGAAGCTGCACGTATCGTAGAACACTATCATCCGGATGTTGTCATTATGGACATTAATATGCCGAATGTAAATGGTGTGGAGGCTACAAAACAGCTAGTAGAGCTTTATCCCGAATCAAAAGTCATTATCCTATCTATTCATGACGATGAAAACTATGTGACACATGCATTAAAAACAGGAGCAAGAGGCTACTTGTTAAAAGAAATGGATGCAGATACCCTCATTGAAGCAGTAAAAGTAGTAGCTGACGGAGGCTCTTATTTACATCCGAAAGTCACTCATAACTTAGTAAATGAATTCCGACGCTTAGCAACAAGCGGCGTTTCAGCACATCCACAGCACGAGGTATATCCTGAAATTCGCAGACCACTTCATATCTTAACAAGACGTGAATGTGAAGTTCTTCAAATGTTAGCTGACGGAAAGAGCAACAGAGGTATTGGTGAGTCGCTCTTTATTAGTGAGAAAACAGTCAAAAACCACGTGAGTAACATTTTGCAAAAAATGAATGTAAATGACCGTACTCAAGCTGTTGTTGTAGCAATTAAAAACGGCTGGGTAGAAATGAGATAATGTTCCGAACAAGTACTCCTTTTTCGCCTGTTTTTAGTTCTCTCACATTCAAGTTAGAGAGCAATGATAGGCAGGTAAGGAGTCTTTTTCGGATATAGCGGGCTTGCCTATTGATTAGGCAAGCTTTTTTGATTAGTATTATAAATCTAGTGAAAAACAATGATCATTCTTTTTTAAAAAGCAACTTAACGGATAAGGAAGGTATTTAAGAATGAAAATAGCCGTTGTAACAGACAGTACTGCTTATATACCACAAGAACTACGTGATAAACATCATATTCATATGATCCCTCTGAATGTCATCTTTGGTACTGAATCATACCGTGAAGAAGTAGAAATGGATTGGAAGACATATTATGAAGAAGTCAAGAAACATAAAGATCTTCCAACAACCTCTCAGCCTGCTTTCGGTGAACTTATAGAATTATATGAAAAACTTAGCGAAACATATGATGCTGTGATTAGTATACATCTGTCAAGCGGAATTAGTGGAACATACAATAGTGCGGCCTCAGCGAATGAACTAGTTGACGGAATCGACATTTATCCGTTTGATACAGAGACTAGCTGTATGGCGCAAGGTTTTTATGTGTTAGAAGCTGCTGAAAAAATCCAAGATGGTGCTTCTCCAGAAGAAGTGATTTCCCATCTCAATTATCTGAAAGAAAATCAAAGAGCTTATTTTATGGTAGACGATTTAACTCATTTACAACGAGGCGGCAGATTAAATGGTGCTCAGGCTTTTATTGGAAGCCTCTTAAAGGTAAAGCCTATCTTGCATTTTGACAACAAGCTAATTGTCCCTTTTGAGAAGATTCGTACACGCAAAAAAGCCATTTCACGTATTTTTGAATTATTTGATGAAGATGCATCACGTGGTGTTCCAATGAGAGCAACTCTGATACATGGTAATAGAGAAGAAGAAGCAGATGAATTAATTGCGCACTTATTAGAAAAGTATCCTCATGTTGAATTTTATAAAAGCTACTTTGGTGCCGTGATTGGCACTCATCTAGGCGAAGGCTCTTTAGCACTTGGCTGGATCATTAGGTAGATATCAAAATCCCCTTTTCTCATGGAAAAGGGGATTTGTTTTTCTATTTTTACAATTAGACGAAAGGCCTTCTCTTTGTACATAATGGGTCAACATGAATGGAAAGGTAGTGCGTGAAATTGAATCTGGAAAAAGCAATGGAACTCAGTCACAAGCTACAATCAAGGCACCTTCTTCCTGTTGAATGTCAATGTACACAGTCCGAATTGGAGTGGCTGGAGAATCAAGGATTTATCCATAGAACACCTGCAGTCGATAGGGTGGCGAGTGGTTTGATCTGCTGCCGGTGCGGTGTATCAAACAAGCGCTACTTTGCCCTCTCTCCGTGTGAAACATGTAAAAAAGACTGTGTATACTGTAGATCCTGCATCATGCTGGGAAAAGTAAGCGAATGTGGCTTTCTCTACGAATGGACGGGTCCACAAAAGAAAGAAACAAGACAAGTTGAATTAACATGGCAGGGAGAGCTTTCTAAAGGGCAAAAGAGAGCGTCCGATAGGCTAGTAGAAGCAATCCAAAACAAATTTGATCTGCTCGTTTGGGCTGTTTGTGGTGCGGGGAAAACGGAGGTGCTTTTTCATGGAATAAAATATGCGCTAAATAACGGAATGAGTGTTTGTATTGCGACGCCTAGAACCGATGTTGTACTTGAGCTTGAACCTCGAATGAGAAAGGCATTTCAAGGACTGAATATAGCTGCACTTTATGGCGGGAGTTCTCAAAGATTTCAAATGGCGCCGCTTATGATCGCTACAACCCATCAGCTAATGAGATATAAAAACGCCTTTGATGTCCTCATTGTAGACGAAGTCGATGCTTTTCCTTATTCAATAGATGAACGGCTTCAGTTTGCTGTTTTAAAGTCAATGAAAAAAACAGGAGTTAGAATTTACTTAAGTGCCACACCATCTAAAAAAATGCAAAAAGATGTTGCTCGTAGACAATTAGAAGCGATCAAAATTCCTCTGCGCTTCCACCAAAAACCGTTGCCTGTCCCAACATTTCAATGGGTTGGAGATTGGAAAAAGAAATTAAAAAGAAATCGGCTTCCAGCATCTACAATGAACTGGCTGCATGAACATATCACAAAGAAAAAAAGAGTGTTACTCTTTGTTCCTTCTATTTCTACTATGAAGAAGGTAACTCATATTCTTCAAGGTCAAGATGTAAATGTACAGGGTGTTTCTGCGGATGATCAAGAAAGGAAGCAAAAAGTCCAGCATTTCAGAGATCATAGATACGATGTATTGGTTACAACAACTATTCTAGAAAGAGGCGTTACCATTCAAGATGTTCAAGTGGGCGTCTTAGGTGCGGAATCTCCTATTTTTACAGAAAGTGCACTTGTTCAAATTTCTGGTAGAGCAGGGAGACATCCAGATTTTTTTAACGGAGACGTGTACTTTTTTCATTTTGGCTTAACGAGAAGTATGAAACAAGCAAAGAAACATATCGTAAAAATGAATAATACAGCTGAAAAAGAGTTTTCTGAAAAATAGTGTGGGTTCAACTAAATCATGGTACATTATATTCACAAAACACAAATGGCAGGAGAGACAAAATATGCTACTCAACGCAAAAGAAATACTACTTAAAGAAATTCTCTATCAATATCTCAACCAATTAAACATGATTTGTCATTGTGAAAAATGTATAGAAGATGTATTAGCCATTTCTCTAAATCAAGTGAAACCGCAATATATAACAGATATCGATAAAATATCCTACAGTAAATCCGAGATGGTGGATAAACAGAAGAATACGGCGATGCTCGTCATTCTGACAGAAGCAGCTTCAACGGTCACTACATATCCAAGGTGCGAAAATCATTTGTCGTTGAACAAAGAAAAGCATTGATTTGTCCAATTTGTGAGAGCCATTTTGTGGCTGCTTTTACATGGAAATCATTCCTACTATTAAATGAAGATCGTTTATGTGTAGCATGTAAGAACCACCTCATGAAGATTCAAGGTCCTACTTGTCCCAAATGCGGAAGAGCGCAATCAAATGATCAATTGTGTCATGATTGTTCAAGGTGGAATAAACGACGGGATTTTGCTGAGATTCTTGTAATGAATCGGTCTGTTTATGCTTACAACGACTTTATGAAAGATGTTCTAGCTCGATTTAAATTTCGAGGTGATACGGCTTTAGCTGATCTATTTAAAAAAGATGTACAGTCAGCGTTTAAACGTTCTTTTTCAATCAAAGAACCGGTGCTTGTCCCAATTCCTTTGAGTAAAGAGAGATTAAAGGAAAGAGGATTCAATCAGTCAATGATGCTTGCTTCCATGATTGGCGGACCTATATTGGAGCCACTTATAAAAGTACATCAAAGGAAGCAGTCTAAGAAAAGAAAAAATGAACGTTTACATCAACAGAAGTTGTTTCAATTAAGGCAGGCAAACCCGATCGTTCTAAAGGATATCATATTAATCGATGATATTTATACAACTGGGGCGACAGTCTATCATGCAGCAAAAATTTTAAAAGACGCAGGCGCCAAAAGTGTTTCCTCTTTTACGTTGATTCGTAGTTAAAAATCATGACAATCAACCGATATTAAGAAAAGAAAATAACGTAAGGGGTTTTGGTTATGAATCAATTGGCAAACTGTCCACAATGTAATCAGTTATTTTTAAAAACCACCATCCAAACGGTTTGTAACAAATGCTTTGAAGAAGAAGAACGTTCTTTTGATATCGTTTATAAATTCTTGCGTAAGCAAAGTAATAGACAATCAACCATTGCTGAAATAGTAGACGCAACAGAAGTTGATGAAGAATTAATCCTGAAATTTATCCGTTTGAAAAGACTTCAAATTAGTCAATTCCCTAATATCAATTATCCTTGTGAAAGATGCGGCCAACCGATCAGGAAAAACAAGCTGTGTAGCCATTGTGAAAAGGATATAAAGACGCAAATCAGCCAAATGGACCAAGAAGAAGAGCGTAAAAGGGAGATTGAATCTAGGAAAAAAGACACCTATTATGCCATTAATCCTAAAAACGACTGATTCCCTAAACTAAGTTGCAGTTTGGTCGATAAAATGGATAGAATCAAGACAGACTGTAACGGAAAGCGAGAGGAATCCCGTGAAAATTAATCGATATGGAACACAACCAGTAAATCCTTACAAGAAAACATATGAGAAACAAACGTTGCAATCGAATCAAGCAAAATCAACTGACAAAGTCGAAATTTCTAAAAAGGCAATCGAAATGCAAAAGGTGCCGAATATCATGAAAGAACGTCAAGATAAAATAGACCAAATTAAAAAAAGCATTGAAGCCGGAACATATCAAGTAGATACCAAAGGCATTGCAGATAAAATGTTGAATTTTTATAAACAACAATAACAAAAGGGAGTAGCGTGAATGTCAGTAAAAATAATGATTGAAGAACTGCACCGTCTCTACGGATTACATGAACAGCTTCTAAAGCTGTCTAAGAATAAAACAGAAATGCTGAAAAATAATGAGATCGATGCTCTTTCAGAGGTTCTGAACCTTGAGCAAAAATATATTCAGGCCATTTCACAATTAGAAGAAAAGCGGATTGAAGCAGCAGTTCAATTTTTACAAAGTGATCAATCGCCGACAATCACCGCATGCATCGAAAAAGCTACAGGAACGGATCAAGAAGAGCTTATTTCGTTATATGAGAAGCTGAATGACATCATGGTGGAACTGAAAGATGTAAACGAACTGAACAAACAGCTTATTCAGCAGTCACTTCAATTTATTTCACTGACATTCGATCTTGTGAATCCTAACAAAGAAAATATGAATTACGGACAAAATGGTCTTGAGAGTTCAAAGCCTAAACAGCATAGGGCTTTGTTTGATTCAAAGGCGTAAACAAGGAGGATATCTATGGGTTCTACATTCATGGGACTAGAAACGGCAAAACGAGGAATCACAGCCCAGCGTGCAGGGCTTTATGTCACATCAAACAACGTATCCAATGCAAATACTGATGGCTACTCAAGACAGAGAGTTACCTTTAAAGCAGAGAATCCTTACCCAGTGATTTCTGTTTATGATGGCAAGACATACGGCCAAATGGGGACAGGTGTCCAAGTTGGAACTGTTGAAAGAATTCGAGACAGCTTTTTAGATCTTCAGTATAGAGATCATAACAATAACTTGTCTTATTATGCGACGAAGTCTGATGCTCTTTCACAAATGGAAGGAGTGATGAATGATTTGACAGATGAAGGCTTGAATAGAGCCTTTGATAATCTCTGGAAATCATTACAAGTCTTATCGGAATCGAAAAATGCTGATACTGCTTCAGCCCGTACAGTTGTTAAGACAAGTGCTCAGGCTTTAGTAGATCAATTCCGCCTGCTAAATTCTTCTTTAACAACGATACAAAAGAATTTAAAAACTGAACTCGATTCAACGGCAAAAAATGTGAACACCCTATTAACTCAAATTGATGAAGTGAATAAACAGATTGCAACAGTTGAGCCAAATGGTTATCTTCCCAATGATCTTTATGATACGCGCGACGCTCTTATAGATCAGCTTTCCTCACTTGTTGATATTAAAGTGAGCTACAACCCTTCTGGAGGAAATGCTCTGGAAATTGCTGAAGGAACCGTTAACATCGATATTATCGGTGCAAATGGACAATCTGCTGGAACAATTTTAAATGGCATTACCAATGAAAAATCTGAATTGCAACTTTCCTATGATAATACGACAGGACTTGTTAACTCACTCCAATTTGGAACGACAACCATCGCAGCTGATCAATTACAAGTGAATGGTAAAGTAAAAGCACTTGTTGAGGCGTATGGCTATATGTCTAATGGAGCTGAAAAAGGCATGTACCCGGATATGCTTGCTGAGCTGGATGAAGTAGCAAAAGTATTTATGGATACTTTTAACGACGTCCATAAGCAAGGGTACACGTTAAATGGCACAAGTGGACAAGACTTTTTCGATATTGAGAATAACAATGATTTGAATAAAGGCTTGGCAGCACGTATCAAAGTGAGTGACGTGATTTTAGCATCGACAGATAACATTGCTGCATCTCTTAATCAAACGCAAGGTGATGGTTCGAATGCTACGAAATTAGCTAATATTCAAAACTTAAAGCTGCCAATCGGCGGAACTACCACTACGATTCAGGATTACTATCAGAATGTTATTGCTGAAATGGGGATACAAGCTAAAAAGAACATGACGCTTGAAAGCAGTTCAGCTGCTCTTGTGAATTCAGCCAATGAACGCAGGATGTCAACTAGTGCTGTATCTATAGATGAAGAAATGACGAACATGATTCAATTTCAGCATGCGTATAATGCAGCAGCAAGAATTATGACGATGCAAGACGAAGTATTAGATAAAATAATAAACGGCATGGGAGTCGTAGGAAGGTAGGGTAACTGATGCGAGTCACGCAAAGTATGATTTCTCAAAATTCACTTCGAAATATTAGCAAAAGTTATGAAAAACTCTCTAAAATTAATGAGCAGGCACAGTCTGGAAAACGTTTCACAAAAACGTCTGATGATCCTGTTGCAGCAGTGAAAAGTCTTCAGTATAGTACAGCCATGTTTCGAAATGAGCAATACCAAACTAATTTAAATGAGGCGCGAAACTGGATTGATACATCTGAAACAAGTGTCACTGAAATAATTGATATCATGTCAAATATACGAGATAAAGTACTCGATGCGGCCAATGGAACAAAACAGCCAGAAGATTTAGCTGCTATCGGAGTGGAAATTGGTCAGATGAAGAATCAAATCATTGATGCAATGAACACGCAGATGTTAGGTAAGTTTGTTTTTAATGGGACGAATACCAATGTTAAACCAGTTGTAGAGAATGCAGATGGTACGTTTACATTTAACTTTGAAAACTATACAGATGCAAACGTGGTTCAGTCGAACATTTCTGATGGAATCACATTAAATGTGAATTCAAATCCTCTTTCAGCTTTTGGTGGGCAATCTGCCAGTGGTCAAAATGTCATTGAAATGCTGACTGATTTAGAAAACTCATTAAAAAATGGAACGTTTACAAATTCAGATGATGCATTAGGAAATATCGATCAGTTTAAAGAGGTGATGAGTGCTGAGCGTTCAGATCTTGGGGCTAGATCCAATCGTATCGACTTAGTCGGGAGCCGTTTGACTTCGCAATTTGAAGTGCTGAAAAAGGCTAAATCAGATGCCGAAGATGTAGAAAGTGAAAAAGCCATTCTTGATCTTCTTCAACAAGAGACTGTGAATAGAGCTGCTTTAGCGACGACAGCTAAAGTGATTCAGCCATCCCTTGTCGATTTCTTAAGATAAGAAAAAGCATCCGTTGGGTGCTTTTTTGCATCATGGAGGTGAACCTATGCAAATTCCTAAATTGTTAATGGAGCAAACTTATGCGAAGCTACAAATGTCGACAACCCCTTCCAAGCAAGAAGTAGAGCAGCCAAGAGCGGAGCTTGAGATTCAGCAGCCAAGAGCTGTCATGAATATCACAAGGACACCGTCGAAATTAACCATAGATCAAACCGAGGCATTTGCCGATATGGATATTAAGTCGATTTTTAGGCGTTCTGAGGAATGGGCGGCTGAGGGGAAACGTGCGATTGGAGAAGGAATGGGACGTAGAGCGGAAGAAGGAAGTGAACTCATCAAGATCGAGAATGGTGGGAATGCGATTGCTGAGTTTGCGAAAATCAACGGCAGTCCTCCAGCAAAACAATTCAACATCGGTGTGATTCCTTCATTTTTTAGTGTGAAAATTCATTATGAGCCATCTGAACTTAAAATTGATGTGGAGCCGCAAAAAGCTATTATAGAGGCAACACCTCATAAACCAATTGTTAACTACCAGCCAGGTAAAGTTCATATTGATATGTTACAATACCCAGAATTAAAAATAGAAGTTGACGAAACAGGTCAAAATGGTGATAAGGTATAGTTAAGAAAAATGAAAAAGGTCGTGAATTATGATCATTCAAACAAAATACCATGGCGAAGTGACGATTAAAGAGGAGCAAATCATTCACTTCTCTAATGGGATACCAGGATTTCTGGATCAAAAACAATTTGTCATTTTACCTTTATCAGAAGAATCCCCATTTTTAGTTCTCCAATCTTTGGAAAATACAGAACTAGGCTTTATTGTCAGCAGCCCATTTTTGTTCTTCAATCAATATGAATTTGACTTAGAAGAATCGGTTGTAGACATTCTTGGGGTAGAAGATGCCAATGATGTGGAAGTCATGGTTATTTTAACAATGGGATCTTCTATTGAAAAAACGACAGCCAATTTAAGAGCGCCTATTATTGTGAATCGGAAAAACATGAAAGCCAAGCAGGTCATTTTGCATGATTCAGCCTATCATACAAAACATTTGCTAGAGGTGGCTTCCTCATGTTAGTTCTATCTCGTAAATTAAATCAATCGATTCAAATAGGCGACGATATTGAAGTTAAAATTATTGCGATTGAAGGCGACCAAGTAAAAGTCGGAATTGAGGCTCCTAAGCATATTGATATTCACAGGAAGGAAGTATACCTGTCTATTCAAGAAGAAAACAGCCGTGCTGCTAGCTTGTCCTTTGATCTACTTTCTCAATTATCCTCACAAAAAAAGTGAGGATTTTTTTATCCTATTTGTCTATCCTCCTCCGTGTGAAACCGTAGAAGTACATCATCTATATGAAACTTTAACAAATCGGGCCATCTATATTTAATTTAATAATTCAAAGCCGATATAAAAGATAGATCAAAGCACAGGAGCTGAATAACTATGTCTGTTGGTAAGTTGACTTCGCTAGAGCCACTGATTGATGCATTTCAAACCCGTGTTACGAATCATCAAAATGACAATGCAAACACTGATTTACAAGCAAATGGAAAAGTCGTTTCAAAAGAAGAAATTGAGAAAACGCTTCAAGGAGCAAATAAGCTGATTGAACCTACTCAATTTCATCTTCAATTTGAATTGCATGAAAAACTCAATGAATATTATGTCAAAGTCGTAGATAACCAAACCGAAGAAGTCATTAGAGAGATTCCTTCCAAAGAATGGCTTGATTTCTATGCGGCAATGACAGAGATTGTCGGTTTATTTGTCGATAAAAGAATGTAATTGAAGGGAGAACATAAACCATGGTTAATCGAATTACTGGATTTTCTAATGTATTTGATATTGATGAAATCGTCTCAAAGTTAATGAAAACTGAGCAAGCACCTCTTGATAAAATGACACGTCAGAAACAAACACTTGAATGGCAAAGAGACAGCTATCGCGAGGTCAATTCAAAGGTCAAAGAATTAGATGATCTCATTGCCAAACTAAATTTAACATATCCGAGTACTTATGGCGCAAAAAAGGTCACTAGCTCCAATGAATCTGCTGTCACAGCAACTGGCTCAACAAATGCTACCTCTGGCTCGATTAATGTGACCCAACTAGCGACAGCATCCGTATTCAAATCTTCTAGTCCATCTGGATTTACTGCTTCAAACGGTACGTTTACGTTTGAGGTGACGACACCAGATTCTACAACACCTAAAACAGTTACCATTAATACAACTGATACAGATACCCTTGATTCAATCGTGTCAAAATTGAACAACGCTCAACTAGGTGTCACGGCTTATAAAGGCCAGATCTTTGATGGAACCAACTACGTAGATACGATCGCTCTGACTTCGCGTACGACTGGTGAAGGTGTCAGTATTAAGGCAGCAGATGGCAATTCTGCTTCATTTTTAACGCAATTAGGATTCCAAGTGGATGGAGATAATAAATTAGTTGCGACTACTCAAGGGCAGAAAGCGCAATACGAAATTAATGGTCTCAAAATGGAAAATAACAATAATACCTTCACGCAGGCTGGTATCACATATGAACTTAAAGGAACAACAGATAAGCCTGTCAGTTTGAACGTTTCAACAGATGTCGATGCCATCTTTGATAAAATCAAACAATTCGTTGATAAATACAATGAACTTGTTGAAGAGATCAATGGTAAAGTCAATGAAAAAAGAAATAGAGACTACTATCCATTAACAGCTGAAGAGAAAAAAGCCATGTCTGACAAAGAAGTCGAGCTATGGGAAACGACTGCGAAGTCAGGCTTGTTGAGAAGTGATTCAATTTTACGATCTGGTGCATCTAAATTAAGAAGTGATTTTTATGTTGATATTACGACAAGTGATGGGAATAAAATTCACATGACACAAATCGGAATTGCCACTTCAGATAAATATAAAGATGGCGGAAAGCTTGTCATTGATGAACCGAAGCTAAGAAAAGCTATTCAAGAAGACCCACAAAAGATTAGTCAAATATTTATGTCAGGTTCGCTAAATGTAGATTCAAAAGATAAAGATAAAGCGCAGCAGCAATATAAAGAACAAGGAATCATTCATCGTATCAAAAATTCCTTATCAGCCTTCTCGAAGAGCATTCAGACAAAGGCTGGTAGCACAACGATGGCATCAAAAGAATACGGACTTGGTAAGGACCTTGATTCTTTGACCGAACGAATGAGTACATTCCAAGATCGTTTAAAAATGGTGGAAGCTCGTTACTACAAAAAGTTTAACGCCATGGATAGTGCGATTCAAAAGCTAAACAACCAATCTGGCTATCTTTCTCAACTGCTTGGACAATAATTGGAGGTTTATAACATATGGCAATTCAGAACCCTTATGCCGCCTATCAGAAAAATTCTATTGAGACCGCAACACCGGCCGAGTTAACGCTTATGCTTTATGAAGGATGCTTAAAGTTTATTAGACTAGCAAAGCATGGCATTCAAAAAGAAGATGCTGAAATGAGAAACTTGAACCTGAAAAAGGCTCAAAACATCATCCAAGAATTAAATGTCACCTTAAATCGTACGTATGATGTATCAAAGAGCATGGCAAGTATGTATGACTACATCTATCGAAGACTGATTGAAGCCAATCTGCAAAATGACGAAGAGATCCTGAATGAAGTAGAGAAATATGTGACTGATTTCCGAGATGCTTGGAAGGAAGTCATTCAAACCGATCGAAAAGGTCGTCACCACTCTATTGGGGGATCTCTATGAGTATTGTGGACCAACTGCACGACCAAACGTTAAAAATGGCAGCGGAAATAGAGGCCAATCCGCAAAGCGAAACACTCGTTGAAGACTTTGATGCTTTTTTAGTTGAGAGAGACGAACTAATGAGAGACATTCAACATGAGCTTTCCGTTCAAGAAAAAGAGAAAATCAAAGAAATCATTCAAACAGATCAACTGATGGCCAAGCAATTAACGGAGATTCAAAATGGGATCAAGGCAGATATTCAAGCCATTCAACGTAAGAAAACAAAACAGCTGAATTATCAAAATCCGTATCAGCCCATGACAAGTGACGGCGTATACTACGATAAACGGAAATAAATAGGTGAGACCTGTGGCGTATCGTTCAGATGACTATATTTTATTAACCACATATTATGACCTTCTATATACGATAGAAGAGAGTCTAAAATATTTAGATGAAATTGAGAAGGATTTCGCTAAAACAGAAGGGGATCGGATCTTTAATGATCTGATCCATGCCTTCTTTCATTTAGAGACAACACACCCGCTTCTGCTTTCAATTATTGAAAATGAGCACTTTGCCAAGACGATTCGATCGTTTGACCAAATTTTTTTAAGTTTCGATATACTAGCTTTCTATACATTCCCTTCAAATCACTTCCAGTCATTCCTTACATCATATTTTATACCTGAATATAGAAAGTGGATGGATGAAATACATGCCTGTATGAGGCCGTATGTCATTCATTAATTTTTGTTCAATTCAGACCATTCGGAGGAATTTATGAGACTAAAAAATCAATTTTTATTTGGGCTTATTGTCATATGTGTATTGTTTGTCAGTATTTTAGGATTTTCTAGCTTTATCTATTACAAAACAGATCAATCATATAAAGCACTCCTCACCAAAGAAGTAAAGCTGTACCAGACCTCACTGGAATTAGAGGCACTGCTGCAAAAGCAAGAAGCACAAATTAAAACGTATGTGGTTGTTCAAGATGCTGAAAATTTACAGAAGATTGAGCAAACATATGAAGAAATCAATAAGAAAACAACTGAAGCATCAAAAATGAGCACCGTTAAACAAGCAAAAAATCTGTTAGATCAAATTTCTGAAAAAAATTATCTTTACTACACCTCAACAAATCGATTATTTAATTCATTGAATATGCAAAATCAAAAAGAATTCAACACCCGCCTCAGTCAAGAATTACAACCTATCGAACAAGAAATACATACCTTTACAAAAGAATTTGCTCAAACACAATTGAAACAGCGTGATCAAAAAATCAGTCAGCTCAATGAAGAAAGTAACCAATTATTGCTGACGCTTATTCTCGTTAGCGCAGCGATTATAGTCGGCTTTTTAGTCATTGGCACAAGGTTTGTTCATCGTATGACAAAACCGATTGTATCTGTCACACATGCAGCAAGAAGAATGGCAGATGGTGACCTCACACTTGAAGAGATTGAAGTAACCTCTAAAAATGAAATTGGCCAGCTCGGTACGGCTTTTAACCAAATGACAGCTCATTTGCGTCAGCTCATCTTACAGGTGCAAAACGGGTCAAGGCAATTAGCTGATTCTGCTGCTCAATTTGAAGAAACCATCAGTCAAACCATTTCGGCTAGTGAACAGACGTCTAGCTCGATTGAACAGGTCAGTGAAGCTTCACGTGAACAATCGGATGCAGTAGGAAAAGTAGCTTCGGCGATTCAAGAAGTTTCGACTGGTATGCATAATGCGGCTGAACATACGTCTGATGTTTCGGGTCACTCAATTTCAGTGACTGAAAAGGCTGAAGAGGGCGCATCCCTCATTCAACAATTTGTGAAACAAATGAGTTCTATTAAGGAATCTGTGAATGAACATCATTCTACAATGGCCAATGTACAAGTACAGTTTACCGGCATTCAAGACCTGCTGGGGAATATTCATGCCATTGCAGATCAGACAAATTTACTTGCTTTAAACGCAGCCATTGAAGCAGCAAGGGCTGGGGAACATGGACGAGGTTTTGCGGTTGTTGCAGATGAAGTCAGAAAGCTGGCAGAAGAATCAAGTCAACTGACTGATCAAATTAGTCAGTTACTCGCCAACGTGAACAAAGATACTGAAAGATCGTCTCAATCTATGACGAAAGTGGAACGAGATGTAGCAGAAGGTGTGAAAGTATCGCAATTGTCTGAACAGAGCTTTCAAGAAATTCTGGAATCCATCCGTGATATCTCGATGAAAGCAGAGGAGCTTTCTGCTACGACAGAGCAAATCTCAGCTAGTACAGAAGAAATTTCTCAAACAATTGGTGTTATTGAAGAAGGTGCTAAGCGGAATTCTGAGGAAACAGAGTACATGTCGGCGGCTGTTGAAGAATCACTAGCAGCGAATGAGGAAATGAAAGCAGCAGCGGAAGATTTAAAAACTTTGTCTCAATCACTGAAAACATCTATTTCATCTTTCAAGATTTAACAGCGCCATGGTCTTTTTCAAGAATCAATCGAATATATATTCATCACCTATCAAGTAAAAGCTGAAGCACCGCAGGATTCGACAAATTTCAATAAAAATTCACATTTTTTTTACGTTTGAGCAGGAGAAAAGGAGGGAAAAGTAGAAATAAGTTTACATATCCTTAATTTTAAAGGAGGCGTTCTTTACATGAATTACAATGTCCGAGGAGAAAACATCGAAGTAACACCTGCACTAAGAGATCATGTCGAGAAAAAAATTGGAAAGTTGGAGCGTTATTTTGAGTCAGATGTTGATGCTTCAGTCAACGTGAACTTGAAATTTTACAACGATCAAGAATCTAAAGTTGAGGTTACCATTCCAATGACTGATCTAGCACTTCGAGCAGAGGTGCATAATGAGGATATGTACAATGCAGTAGACCTAGCAACCAGTAAATTAGAACGTCAAATTAGAAAACATAAAACGAAAGTGAACCGTAAATTCCGTGAGCAAGGTGCGAAAAAGCATTTATTTGCTGGAGGAAACGGTGCTTCTGAAGTAGCAGTTCAAGATGACGAAGAAATTGATGAAACAGAAATCGTCAGACAAAAACGCTTCAATTTAAAACCAATGGATAGCGAAGAGGCCATTCTTCAAATGAACATGTTAGGTCACAGTTTCTTTGTCTTCACAAATGCTGAGACAAATTTGACCAATGTGGTATACCGCCGAAATGACGGTAAATATGGACTCATTGAGCCGAACGCTTAATCATTCGTTCCTTTTGATCCGAAAATGACCTAAAAAAAGTAAACCCGCTCCCTTCATTAGGGGCGGGTTTTTTGTGCTAAATCATTGCAAATTCTTTGGAAATCAAGGAAGGTATGGTATGATAAATGCAGGTAAATATGGACCTGTCAAACTTTTGGACATGCCGAAAAATTGCATGAAATAGAGGAGCGTTATTATATGCTTGGAATCTTAAACAAAGTGTTTGATCCTACGAAACGTACGATCAGCCGATATGAAAAAAAGGCAAATGAAATCGAAGCTCTCGCTCAAGATTTTGAGAAATTATCTGACGAGGCTTTACGAAATAAAACGATCGAATTTAAAGAAAAACTTGAAAAAGGACAATCTGTAGACGACCTTTTGGTTGAAGCATTTGCAACGGTTCGTGAGGCTTCCCGCCGCGTGACAGGAATGTTCCCATTTAAGGTGCAGCTCATGGGGGGGATTGCCCTACATGAAGGGAATATCTCTGAGATGAAAACAGGTGAAGGTAAAACGTTGACTTCAACAATGCCTGTTTATTTGAATGCTCTTTCTGGAAAAGGCGTCCACATTGTGACAGTCAACGAATATTTGGCAAGTCGTGATGCAGAGGAAATGGGCAAGATTTTTGAATTTCTTGGCTTAACGGTTGGCTTAAACTTAAACAGCTTAGACAAAGATGAAAAAAGAGAAGCGTACGCTGCTGATATCACGTATTCAACAAATAATGAGCTTGGCTTTGATTATTTACGTGATAACATGGTGCTGTACAAAGAGCAAATGGTTCAAAGACCACTTCATTATGCCGTCATCGATGAAGTTGACTCCATCTTAATTGATGAAGCGAGAACACCTCTTATTATTTCTGGACAAGCTGCAAAATCGACGAAACTTTACGTACAAGCAAATGCCTTTGTTCGTACGTTAAAAATAGAAGACGATTTCACTTATGATATTAAAACAAAAAGTGTACAGCTGACGGAAAGCGGAATGACGAAGGCGGAAAAAGCATTTGGCATCGAGAACTTGTTTGATGTCAAACATGTCGCTCTTAACCACCATATCGCGCAGGCTCTTAAGGCGCATGTTGCGATGCAAAAAGACGTTGATTATGTTGTGGAAGATGGCCAAGTCGTCATCGTTGACTCCTTCACAGGACGTTTAATGAAAGGACGCCGCTATAGTGAAGGTCTGCACCAAGCCATTGAAGCAAAAGAAGGTCTTGAAGTGCAGAATGAAAGCATGACACTTGCAACCATTACGTTCCAGAACTACTTCCGTATGTATGAAAAGCTATCTGGTATGACAGGTACAGCGAAAACGGAAGAAGAGGAATTCCGTAACATTTACAATATGCAGGTTGTCACAATCCCAACCAATAAACCGGTTGTGCGTGATGACAGACCTGATTTAATTTACCGCACGATGGATGGCAAATTTAAAGCAGTAGCTGAAGACGTCGCACAGCGTTATATGACAGGACAGCCGGTCCTTGTCGGAACTGTTGCGGTTGAGACATCTGAATTAATTTCAAAACTGCTTAAAAATAAAGGCATCCCACATCAAGTGTTAAACGCGAAAAACCATGAGCGTGAAGCACAAATTATTGAGGAAGCTGGACAAAAAGGTGCCGTCACAATTGCGACAAACATGGCGGGACGTGGAACAGACATCAAGCTTGGCGAAGGTGTGAAAGAACTAGGCGGTCTTGCTGTTATTGGGACAGAGCGTCATGAATCACGCCGTATTGATAACCAGCTCCGTGGTCGTTCTGGTCGTCAAGGAGACCCAGGAATTACTCAATTCTATCTCTCAATGGAAGATGAATTGATGCGCCGATTTGGTGCAGAGCGGACAATGGCGATGCTTGATCGCTTCGGCATGGATGACTCTACTCCAATTCAAAGTAAAATGGTCTCAAAAGCTGTTGAATCTTCTCAAAAACGTGTTGAGGGGAATAACTTTGATTCCCGTAAGCAGCTTCTGCAATATGATGATGTTCTTCGTCAACAGCGTGAAGTCATTTACAAACAGCGTTTTGAAGTCATCGATTCTGATAACTTGAAATCGATTGTGATCAATATGATTCAATCATCTATTGAGCGGGCTGTTGGATCTTACACGCCGAAAGAAGAACTTCCAGAAGAATGGAAACTAGATGGTCTTGTTGAATTAATCAACACGAACTATTTAGATGAAGGTGCCATTTCGGTCAAAGATATCTTCGGTAAAGAAGCAGATGAGATCACCGAATTCATCATGGAGCGGATTAAAGAGAAATATGATGCAAAAGAAGAGACATTTGGCGATGAACAAATGCGTGAATTTGAAAAAGTCATCGTTCTTCGTGCAGTAGATTCGAAGTGGATGGATCATATCGATGCAATGGATCAGCTGCGTCAAGGAATCCATTTACGTGCATATGCACAAACCAATCCGCTTCGTGAGTATCAAATGGAAGGATTTGCGATGTTTGAGCATATGGTCGCTTCAATTGAAGATGACGTCGCTAAATATGTGCTGAAATCAGAAATCCAAAACAACCTAGAACGTGAAGAAGTCGTTCAAGGACAAACAACTGCTCATCAGCCTCAAGAAGGCGATGAGGAGAAAACAGTGAAGAAAAAGCCGGTGCGTAAAGTGGTGGATATCGGAAGAAACTCACCATGTCACTGCGGAAGCGGCAAGAAATATAAAAATTGTCATGGGAAGACAGAATAAGTAATGGAAAGAGGTGAAAACCTCTTTCTATTCATGTCAGCCCCCATACATCTATGAGGTGAAGGATATGGAATTAGTAGAAATTAGACAAGAGCTTGAAAATATGGCTAGCAGGCTAGCTGATTTTAGGGGGTCTCTTTGACCTAGAAACAAAAGAAGTCAAAATCGCAGAGCTTGAAGCGACGATGTCAGAGGCTGATTTTTGGAACGATCAGCAAAAGGCTCAAGGGGTAATCAATGAAGCCAATGCACTAAAGGATTCTGTGAACTCCTATCATGAACTCAGTGAATCGCATGAAGAACTACAAATGACACATGACTTATTAAAGGAAGATTATGACGAGGAGCTTCATGCAGAGCTTGAAAAAGAGCTGAAGAACTTAACGAAGCAGTTTAATGAATTTGAGCTACAGCTTCTTTTAAGCGAACCGTATGACAAAAACAATGCCATTCTTGAGCTTCACCCGGGTGCAGGTGGAACGGAATCACAGGACTGGGGATCGATGCTCCTCAGAATGTATACCCGCTGGGCAGAGCGCAGAGGCTTTAAGGTCGAAACACTTGATTACCTTCCTGGGGATGAAGCCGGAATTAAGTCTGTGACATTACTGATTAAAGGACATAACGCTTATGGTTACTTAAAAGCAGAAAAAGGTGTTCATCGTTTAGTCCGTATTTCTCCATTTGATTCATCTGGCCGTAGACACACCTCTTTCGTTTCCTGTGATGTCATGCCAGAATTTAATGAAGAAATTGATATCGATATTCGTACAGAGGATATTAAGGTGGATACGTATCGTGCAAGTGGTGCAGGGGGTCAGCACGTCAATACGACGGACTCTGCGGTTCGTATCACACACATCCCAACAAATGTCGTCGTGACGTGCCAAACGGAAAGATCCCAAATCAAAAACAGAGAACGTGCAATGAAAATGCTGAAATCTAAGCTTTATCAAAAACGGATCGAAGAACAGCAGGCGGAATTGGATGAAATCAGAGGAGAACAGAAAGAAATTGGCTGGGGAAGCCAAATTCGCTCGTATGTCTTCCACCCATATTCCCTTGTGAAAGACCATCGTACCAACACGGAGATGGGAAATGTTCAAGCGGTGATGGATGGAGATTTAGATTCCTTTATCGATGCGTATTTACGTTCAAAATTATCATAAAAACTCGGCTTCTTGCCGGGTTTTTTTAATTGTGAGAAAATATAATGAATATAAAGGAATACATATGCCATACTGACTCTATATCCTTTGTATGATGAAATTAGCAATTAAAGGGGGAAATAATTTGGGATTAAAACCATTACAAGAGACGTGGGATTTAGATGCCTTTTTTAAAAGAGGCAGTTCTTCATCAGAATTTATCACATACTTACAGCACATACAGCAGCTATTAGATGAGTTACGACAAAAGGTAGATGCCTTTTCAAAAGAAGATACACAAATTGAAAAAAAGTTAACAACTGTCCTTGAAACGTATGAAATCACATATAAAAAACTAGCGCAAGCAGGTTCATTTGTATCCTGTCTACAATCTCAAAATACAAAGGATATGAAGGCGGGCAGTCTCCGAGGGTCTATTGCCAAGCTGGAAGCTGAATTAGGAACCATTCTAGCAGGGTTTGATCAATCACTTGCTGAGATTCCTACTAGCCAGTGGGAAGAATTAATGGATTCAGCCGCTTTCTCAGATGTTCGTTACATATTAAATGAACGAAGAGAACATGTGAAAGATCAACTGCCTGTTGAACAGGAAACACTCATTCAAAAACTAGCAGTAGATGGGTATCATGCGTGGGATGAACTTTATTCTAGCTTGGTGAACAAAATTACCATTCCTTTTGAGCAAAATGGTGAAACACAAATGATTTCTGTAGGCCAAGCAGAAAATGCGATGGATGATTCAGACCGTGAAGTGAGAAAAGCCGTCTATCATAATTTAGAACATGCATGGACACAGGATGAACATTTGTTTGCAAGCACACTCAATCATCTCGCTGGTTTTCGTCTACAAGTATATGAAGCAAGAGGATGGGATCATATATTAAAAGAGCCCCTTGATATTTGCCGGATGAAACAAGAGACGCTCGATACAATGTGGTCTGTCATTGATGAACATAAACAGCCATTCATTGATTATTTACAACGTAAAGCTGACATGCTTGGGGTTGATAAACTAAGCTGGTTTGATGTGGGAGCGCCTATTGGAAGTGAGACAAAAACCTATTCTTATCAAGATGCAGCCGCTTTTATTATCAAGCATTTCGCAGGGTTTGGAAAAGAGCTTGCTGCTTTTACTGAAAAAGCTTTTAATGAACGCTGGGTAGAAGCTGAGAATCGCCCAAACAAACGAGTGGGCGGTTTTTGTACGAATTTCCCTGATAGCGGAGAATCACGTATTTTTATGACCTTCTCAGGGACTCCATCCAATGTAGCGACACTAGCACATGAGCTTGGTCATTCGTTCCATCAGGAAGTCATGCAGGATGTTCGGATGTTGAATCGTAAATATGCGATGAATGTAGCTGAAACTGCGTCTACATTCGCAGAAATGATTGTGGCAGATGCTTCATTAAAAGAGGCGGCCAATGAAGAAGAGCGTCTCAGTTTGCTAGAGGATAAGCTGCAGCGCAGTGTGGCATTCTTTATGAATATTCAATCACGCTTCTTATTTGAACAACGTTTTTATGAAGAGCGCAAACAAGGAGAAGTGCCAGCTGACCGCTTGAATGAGTTGATGGTAGAAGCACAGAAGGAAGCCTTTGGTGACTCTTTAGATGAATACCATCCGCATTTCTGGGCGTCTAAACTGCATTTCCATATTACAGGTGTCCCGTTTTATAACTTCCCTTACACCTTCGGGTACATGTTCTCGCTAGGTATTTACGCGAAAGCATTGCAGGCTGGGGCATCATTTGAAGAGAAATATATTGCGCTATTAAAAGATACAGCGTCAATGACTGTAGAAGATTTGGCATATAAGCACCTAGGTGTCGACCTTACTCAAAAAGCATTTTGGGAAGAGGCCATTTCACTGGCTGTGGCAGATGCTGAAGAGTTTTTAGAAGCGACGAAGGCATAAAAAATGAAAAGCTCCCATTACGGGAGCTTCAGCGTGTAGACAAACCCTCGCATTCGTTGTCAGTCCTGCGCTTCGGTGCTCACGAATGTCAAATTCGCTCCGCTCCGATGCTCGTCCTTCCTAGGGCTGCAAAGGTTTTCAATCACGCTGAAAAGAAGACAAAGGGCTAAAATCAAGTTCATTTTAGCCCTTTGTCAACAATCTGGCAGCTCCCATTACGGGAGCTTTTTTGCTGGTTTTACCCATTCCAGCATCGTCTGAACGATGTCTTTTTGTTGCGTGAGGACTGGAATGTCTGCAGGCTGATCCCCTTTTTGTTTGCCATACATGCCAAATTGAGCATGATTACCGCCTTTTATCTCATGATACACCGTTTGAGAAGGCAGCTGCTTTTTCGATTTTTTGATTTTTTCTCGTGTTGCGAGACCATCTTTTTCGCCTGAAATAGATAATACTTGCAAGGAAGCCTGTTTCAAATCATCTGATGCAGGATAGGAGGTAAGGAAAAAGAGGCCGTCCAGCTTGCTTTGATTTTTCTCTGCATACATAGCGGCAGCTGTTCCGCCTAGCGAATGTCCGCCAATGTACCAATGCTTGATGGCCGGATGACTTTTGAGGATATCGTCTGCTTTCTTCGTATTAAATATTGCGAAGGAAAATGGCATGTCTGGGATAAAGACCGAATAGCCTTTCTTCATCAGCGCATTCCCAAGATAGGCATACGCAAGAGGTTCAACTTTTGCCCCAGGATATAGAATGATGCCAGTATCGCTTTTTGATGCTTCAAATGAATATACCCCGTTTTTATGATCGACCTGCTCAATGTTCATCTGCTTTTTTAACGCTTCCGATGGTCCATATGTAAAGCGGCTCCATGTATAGAAAGCACCAAAAGCTAAGATGATGAGTGCAAGTAATGTAATACCGGTGATCTTCAGTATTTTCTTCATCGTATGTCCCTTCTTTCTCATGTACATATTAAATATACCATCATTTACTCTTCTGCCAAACGGCAAGTACGCTGATCCGGCTGTGTGATAAAGTATTAATCCATTAGCACTGCATTTGGCTGTTATTTACAATCCGAATGAGAGGGCTTAAAATAGGTGTGCATTCAGAAGTAACGGAGGAAGAAAGACATGAAGCAGGAACATTCTCAATTTTGGATTGAAGTGAAAAATTATGTACTCATTTTAATAGGATCAGCTATCGTAGCGGTTGGCTTTAATACGTTATTATTACCAAATCAGATTGCTGCTGGCGGTGTGAGTGGAATCAGTACCATTATGCAATCATTCGGTTTTGAAGCTGCATATGTACAATGGGGTCTCAATATTCCGCTCTTTATCGCAGGCTTTTATTTATTAGGTGGAACATTTGGGGTAAAAACGCTCGTTGGTTCTGTCTTTTTACCTTTAATGGTGTTCTTAACAAGACACATTGCTCCTGTCACCCATGAAGCACTGCTCGCCGCAATATTTGGCGGTGTAGTGATTGGGATCGGGATTGGGCTCGTTTTCCTCGGCAATGGTTCAACGGGAGGAACGGCACTTGCGGCCAAAATCATCAATAAATATACAGGGCTGACGTTAGGTACTTGTTTAGCGATGATGGACGGTTTGATTGTTTTGGCGGCCATGACTGTTTTTGGGATTGAAGAAGGACTGTACGCTGTGATCGGAGTGTTCATTTCTAGCAAGACGATTGATGTCGTACAGGCTGGCTTTAGTCACTCGAAGATGGCTATGATTATTACGGGCCATGAGGATGAGGTCAGACAGGCGGTGTTTGATCAAATTGATCGTGGTGTAACGAAGATTTCAGCAGTAGGTGGGTACACCGACCATGACCGGCCTATTTTAATGTGTGTTGTAGGGCAGTCACAATTCACAAAGTTGAAACAAGTGGTAAAAGCGATCGATGCATCAGCGTTTGTCATCGTCATGGATGCAAAAGAGGTGCTGGGTGAGGGTTTTAAAAGGGCGTAAACAAGGATATAATAACGTTGACCAAATGATTGTAAGGGAGGGAAATACATGAAAAAGAGCGGATTAACGCTTCTTTTTGTCGCTATGCTTTTTGTACTTGCGGCCTGTGGAGGAAATTCAAGCAGCAGTGACAAAGAAGGCAGTAAAAGTGCTTCAAATGTGAGCAGTGGTGAAGAGATTTATCAGCAAAACTGTATTGGCTGTCATGGAAAAGACTTATCTGGCGGAGGCGGCCCAAGCCTGAAAGAAGTCGGGAAGAAATATAATGAAAGCCAAATTGCAGATATTGCCCAGAACGGTAAAGGATCTATGCCAAGTGGAATGGTAGATGAAAAACAAGCAAAAGAAGTCGCCAAATGGCTTGCAGAGAAAAAATAAAACCTTTGTCTAATCGACAAGGTTTTTTTATTTTCTATTTGTAGAAAAAGACTTTTGGATAGTATGAAAACGTATTATATTAAATTTTATTTAAAAAATAAGGGTAAAAAGACATGTTTTTCGGTTTTGGTTGCTCTATTTACCTTTTATTTATAAGTTTTGAAATATAAATGTAATACCATTGCGTCGATTCATGACGTATAATTGGAGTTGTTGAAATTTAGATGATTCAATTTTTTCATCTTTTTGGATGAAAAGGACATAAATTGCTTGTGCGTATCGAAGGGTATGTGCGTGACCATACATAACGTTTTTTGACGAGAAGTGTCAGAACATCATGATAAGCTGTTTGACAGCGAATAAGAAAAGATTAGGTGATTACATGATTGAAATGAAGGAAGTCTATAAGATCTATCCTAATGGTGTAAAGGCGATCAATGGAATCAATGTCTCTATCCATCCAGGAGAGTTTGTGTATGTTGTTGGTCCCAGTGGCGCTGGTAAATCCACGTTCATTAAAATGATGTATCGTGAAGAGAAGCCAACCAAAGGGAAAATCTTAATTAATAACAAAGATTTAGGCTCGATGAAGGAAAAAGAAATTCCTTATGTGAGAAGAGAAATTGGCGTAGTATTCCAAGATTTCAAACTGCTTCCAAGTCTCACGGTCTTTGAGAACGTGGCATTTGCTCTTGAAGTCATTGGTGAACAGCCAAGTATTATTAAGAAAAAAGTGCTTGAAGTACTTGATTTGGTGCAATTAAAGCACAAAGCTCGTCAATTTCCAGATCAGCTTTCCGGCGGTGAACAGCAGCGTGTATCGATTGCTCGTTCGATCGTCAATCATCCTGAGGTTGTCATTGCAGACGAACCGACAGGAAACCTTGATCCAGATACTTCATGGGAAATCATGAAGACACTCGAAGAGATTAATAACCGCGGAACAACAGTCGTCATGGCGACACACAACAAAGAGATTGTAAACAGCATGAAGAAACGCGTCATCGCAATCGAAGATGGAATGATTGTGCGTGACGAAGCAAGAGGGGAGTACGGAATTTATGATTAAAACTCTCTCGCGGCATTTACGTGAGAGCTTCCGTTCACTTGGAAGAAACACGTGGATGACATTTGCATCAATTAGTGCGGTCACTGTCACATTGATTTTAGTTGGGGTTTTTCTTGTTATTATGCTCAACTTGAATAACATGGCATCGAACGCTGAGAAAGAAGTAGAAGTAAAAGTTCTCATTGATTTAACTGCGAATCAAAAGCAGCAGGATGAATTAAAAGCAGAAATTGAGAAGATTCCTGAAATCAGTGATGTGAAATATTCATCCAAGGATGATGAACTAAAAGCACTGATTAAAAGCTTTGGTGAAAATGGACAATCTATGGGATTGGTTGATCAAGAAAATCCATTGAAT
Organism: Bacillus sp. G402; assembly: GCF_051172515.1. NCBI lineage: Bacteria > Bacillati > Bacillota > Bacilli > Caryophanales > Bacillaceae > Bacillus > Bacillus sp. G402. The sequence continues at coordinate 440,062 of NZ_JBPIZC010000002.1, read as the reverse complement.
GATGCGTTTATTGTGAAAACAACAGATCCCCACGATACACCAAAAGTAGCGAAGAAATTAGAAAACCTAAAAGGGACGTATAAAGTCACTTATGGAAAAGAAGAGGTCAGCCGACTCTTTAATGTTGTCGGAGTGGCGCGTAATGTCGGCATCGCACTTATTATTGGGCTTTTATTTACAGCGATGTTCTTGATTTCCAATACGATCAAAATTACGATTTTTGCTAGACGTAAAGAAATTGAGATTATGAAACTAGTAGGTGCAACGAACTGGTTTATCCGCTGGCCGTTCTTCATCGAAGGATTACTACTTGGTGTATTTGGCTCGATTATACCAATCGCTGTATTGCTTGGCACGTATCAATACGCTGTCGGCTGGGTGGCACCAAGGGTACAAGGTTCATTTATTTCAATGCTTCCATACAATCCGTTTGTCTATCAAGTATCACTGATCCTTCTATTGATCGGTGCCATTATCGGTGTGTGGGGAAGTTTAACGTCCATCCGTAAATTCTTGAAAGTATAAATCTATTTATATTGATGGCAGCACTCGAAGATTCTATAGAAGATGTGACCGGTTGATCCAATTCATCCGGTCGACTCTTTATGCAGGCAGTTGTCATGGGAGGGGAATATCGTTTTGAAAAGAAAGCTGATGATGGCTGGAATGGCAGCGTTTATTGGAACAACGTGGCTATACATTCCAGGGAACGAAAATCGTGCATTCGCATACGAAGACCTAGATCAAAAACGTCAACAAATTGAAGAGAAAACATCGAAGACTGAATCAACCTTGAAGAAAAAGAAATCAGAACTGGCAAAGCTTGAAAAGAAAGAATCAAAGCTAAAGCAAGAAATTGAAAAAATTGACCAAAAAGTAAGTGCCGCAACTGAAAAAGTCGCTGAAAAAGAAAAAGAGGTCAAACAGACGAAACAAGAGATCAAAAAACTAAAAAAAGAGATTGAAGTCATCAACGAGCGAATTGAAAAGAGAAAAGCGATTTTCAAAGATCGAATTCGTTCTATGCAAAAAAGTGGCGGTACAATCAACTATTTAGATGTGCTGCTAGGTGCTCGTAGCTTTAGTGATTTTGTCAGTCGTGTGGGAGCTGTTACAACCATTGTCGAAGCAGATAAAGACATGATTACAGAACACGAAAATGATTTGGAGCTAGTAGAGCAAAAAGAAGCAGAGCTAAATAAACAGCTAAGTGGACTTGAAACATCTTTGAAAGAGCTTGAAACGTTGAAAAAGGACCTATCTAAACAGCAAAAAGAAAAAGGAAAAGTCCTTGGTCATGTAACGGAAGAAAAAGAACATGCACATGATGAACTAGGAAAGCTTGAAAATGAACAAGAAATTCTAGCGAATCAGAAAGCGGCGGTAAAGTCTGAAGAAGCACGTCGTCAAAAAGAAGAAGCGAAGAAAGCAGAACAAGCAGCTGCTGAAAAAAGTGCACCTGCACCAAGTGGAGGATCTGATCAAGTGTCAGATACACCAGCAAGTAGCTCAGGTTTCATTAAACCAGCTGCAGGCCGTTTCTCATCAGGCTTTGGCGGACGTTCTGGCGGACAGCATTACGGATTAGATATCGCTGCAAAAGGCACTGTATCTGTCGTTGCAGCCGCATCTGGAACAGTCACGAACTCAAGCTACTCGTCGAGTTATGGGAACGTGGTGTTCATTACACATAACATCAATGGCCAAACGTATCAAACGGTATACGCTCATCTTTCAACAAGAAGTGTGTCAACAGGTCAAAGAGTCGAGCAAGGTCAATTCCTTGGATATATGGGCAACACAGGTCAGTCTTATGGCCAGCATCTTCATTTTGAAATTCATAAAGGATTATGGAATGGCGCGAAATCAAATGCAGTCAATCCAGCGCAATATATCCGCTAACAAAAAGCCGATAACAGCATGTTATCGGCTTTTTTCATGTAGATGAAATTAAAATAACAGCAGTAATCCGGCAATAATAGGTGTTAAAAGCACAGCGGATTTTAAGAGAGGTTTCGGCGCAAGGCGTGTAAATTTTGCCCCAATAAAAGCTCCTAATACGGTACCGATTAAGATCTGAACGAGCAGGATAAAGTCAACATAGCCTTCTGAAATATAACCAATCCCACCGCCAATAGAGATTGGAATAATCACTAGCATCGTTGTGCCAACAGCTTGTCTAATAGACAGCTTCAGCAAAATCAAAAGCCCCACTTGAATAAATGGTGCTGATCCGATACCGAACATCCCTGAAAGCATCCCTGATACAAGGCCTAATATAATGCCCCTGATCAGCAATTGGCGTGAAGAAAGCGGCTGCTGCTCAGCATCTTCTTTTAGGACAAACAATTTGATCATCATAAAAACAGCAGATAAAAAGAGCATACCAGCTGTTAAATAGTGCAGGCTATCCTCTGGAATAAAAGGAGCCACTTTTGCTCCGGCAAATGAAGCAATACAAGCTAGTGCACCGACAATCAAACCTGATTTGAGCTGAATATTTCCTTCTCGGTAGTGGCTGTATGCACCAGATAAAGTCGTAAATGCCATAGCAGCTAAAGATGTCCCAAGTGCAGTATGGATTGGTACATCAAAGATTAACGTCAGCAATGCGATGACAAAACCAGCCCCGCCAGCTCCTACAAACCCTAGTAAAATTCCTAATAAAAGCATCGTCAATATAATATACATAGCGAAGACTCCTTCTCGATCGTAACAAAATAAAAATTACACCTAATGAAATGATTAGTCAAGCCTCCTTAGGAGAATGTCTTTACATGAAATCCCTTCTTCTGGCATATAATAACTCAGGTCATCAGGAAGAGTTGAAGAAGGAGGCCAAATATGAAAAAACAAATCGCATCCATCATGGCAAGTGTCATTCTCATCATCAGTGCAGGGGTTGTGACGCATAAAGAGGCGACTCAGGCGGAGTCACCGAAAGCGGCTGCTGCAGTGGCTGGACAAGCTCAATCAAGTGATCGAGCGAAGGAAAACGGAATGGAGAAAATTGAGAAAGCCTATGACCTCATTTCGAATGAATATGTAGAGGAAGTGGATCGTCAAAAGCTGCTTGAAGGTGCCATTCAAGGAATGCTTTCAACCTTAAATGATCCGTATTCAGTATACATGGACAAGCAAACCGCAAAGCAATTTTCGGATTCACTTGATTCCTCATTTGAAGGAATTGGGGCAGAAGTTGGAATGGATGAAGGAAAGATTATCATTGTCTCTGCCTTTAAAAAATCCCCTGCGGCAAAGGCGGGTCTGAAACCGAAAGATGAAATCATCAGCATTGACGGTGAGACGATGAAAGCAAAAAGCCTAAACGATGCTGTACTGAAAATAAGAGGAAAAAAAGGAACGTCTGTCGACTTGAAAATCAGACGAAATGGAATTGAAAAAGAGCTAACATTCCATATCAAACGAGAAGAAATCCCGCTTGAAACCGTAACGGCTTCAATGAAAGAGGTCAATGGTCATAAAACAGGCTATATCGCGATCTCTAGCTTCTCTGAAGATACGGCGAAGGATTTCACGGCAAGCTTGAATAAGCTCGAGAAAAAGGGCATGGAAGGCCTTGTGCTGGACGTGAGAGGAAATCCTGGCGGCTATCTACAAAGTGTGGAAGATATTTTGAAACATTTTATCACAAAGGATCAGCCATATATTCAAATTGCAGAACGGAATGGCGATCGAAAACGATATTTTTCAAAACGAAAAGAACAAAAACCATACCCAATCAATGTCTTAATTGATAAAGGAAGTGCATCCGCTTCTGAAATTCTGGCTGGTGCCATGAAAGAAGCAGGGAAGTATGAAGTGGTAGGTGACGTTTCCTTTGGTAAAGGAACTGTGCAGCAGGCGGTACCAATGGGAGATGGAAGTAACATTAAATTAACGCTGTATAAGTGGCTGACACCGAAAGGGAATTGGATTCACAAAAAAGGCGTTGTGCCGACCATTGCGATTCATCAACCAGATTACTTCACCGTTGGCCCGCTCCAGCTGAAAGAACCGCTTCAGCTTGATATGAACAATGAAGAAGTCAGACAAGCACAGACATTGTTAAAAGGATTATCATTTGACCCTGGCAGAGTAGATGGATATTTTGACGAAGAAACGAAAAAGGCTGTACTCGCATTTCAAAGCACATACAATCTCGAAAAATCAGGCGTGATTGATTTAAAGACAGCGAAAATGATGAACAAGATGGTAGATGAAGTGAAATCTTATGAAAAGAATGATCTTCAGCTGCAAACTGCACTAAAAGCACTATATCTCAAAAAATAAAGAGGCGAATAAATGCCTCTTTTTTTTGGTTCATAAGTGTTACGAACATGTAATAATTTATTCTTAAAAATATATTATATCGAGAAATATATTCATTTATTTTACAAAAAACATAACATTCCTTCGAATTTACCCGATAACATATTTATATAAGAGACTTTCTGTTGATTTAAACATGTCATGAAAATGAAACTTTTGAAAGTTGTATGTTACATAAATAATTCTTACAATAAAAAGTAGCACTCATTTTAAATATTTTATTTTTTGCGGATATTCAGCTTAAGCATTGAGCTGTACCGAGGTTTGCGCTTTTCTTAAAAGAACTAGTAAATGGGGGTACACAATTGAAAAGGGCAAGTATTGTGAGAGAGAAAAAATATTACGAGTTGGTAGAGGAGCTTAAGAGTCGTACGAAAGATGTGACGTTTTCGGCTACAAAGGCATTAAGTCTACTCATGCTGTTAAGCAGGTACTTGGTCAATTACACAACGGTAGAATCAGTCGACGAGATCGATGAAGACTGTGCTGAGATATACTTCAATTATTTAATGGATAATCATAAGAGACTTGGTATAAACTTAACCGACATCAAGAGGTCCATGCAGCTTCTCGGCGGCATACTAGATGTAGATGTGAATCACTATTTAAAAGATTTTTCACTGTCGAATGTCACACTTTGGATGAATCAGGAGAAATAAACCTGATGTCAAGCATCGATTTATTTGATAGAATAAGAGAAAATGCTTGACTTGGGCGGTGAACGATAATGAGCTCGGAGTGGATGGGAGCCGGATTAAAAGCGGTCGGTCTGTTTTTAATCCATCCTCTTTTTTATTTTATGATATTAATCAGCCTATTATATGGCTACATCCGCGTAAAGCGGGAGAGAAAAGCGTTTCAAACAAGAATAGAAGATGTTTACGATGAACTGAAATTTACATATTCAAAGGGATGGGTTCCAGGAATTTGTCTATCGATCATATCTGTAGGCTTAGGGATTTCCCTTCCGCCTGGATTCATCGTGCTGATTGCAGCGATGACCATCGTTTTCTCTTTATTCTTTAAGGCGAGTGCGCTTTCGTCTGCATACACACTCGGTTTCAGTTTTATTGCGGCATTTGGACTGATGTCTGTTCAAGTGAGCCAATCTTGGCTGCCGCAGCTTTCAATGATGAATGCATCAGCCGTTGTGATCCTGTTAGGGCTACTGTTAATGACCGAAGGCATCTTAGCCTATCGAACGGCGCATTTACGTACATCGCCTGCAATGGTGATGAGTGCGAGAGGACTTTTGATCGGCCAGCAGCGAGCAAACCGTCTGTGGCTTCTACCACTTGTTTTGCTGATGCCGGCAGGTGAATGGACTTCTTCTCTGCCATGGTGGCCTGTGCTTCAAGTGCACGATCAAAGCTTTTCATTTATTGTGATCCCGTACATCATCGGCTTTGGCCAGCGTATTCAAGGATCGCTGCCAATTGTGAGTATTCAAATTACGTCACGCCGAATTATGATGCTCGGTCTAGCTGTTGCTGCAGTAGGTGCGGCAAGTATTTGGTTTGAGCCGATTGCGTGGGGAGCTGTTGTTCTAGCGATTGCAGGAAGAGCCTTTTTATCATGGAAGCAGAGGGCGAATGACAACGCTGCACCATTCTTTTTCTCTAAGCGGAATCAAGGGCTTATGGTGCTTGGTATCATTCCGAATACCCCTGCGGCTGATTTAAAGCTTGAGATCGGAGAAATGATTACAAAGGTCAATGGAATCGAGATCAAAACCGTTTCAGAATTTTATGAAGCACTACAAACCAATCGTGCTCTGACAAAGCTTGAGATCATTGGTCTCAATGGTCAGACAAGGTTTGAGAAACGCGCCTCTTACGAAGGGGAGCATCACCAGCTTGGTATCCTGTTTGTGAAGGACGATCCTCAGCAAGAGCCAACGGCGATTTCATCTTAAAAAAGCTGCTAGAGATGGCAGCTTTTTTCTTTTGGGCGCGTTTCTCTCCCATAGGATTCGCCCCATTCACGCATGGCAAAGATAATGGGCTTTAACGTATTTCCAAGAGAAGTCAGTGAATACTCGACACGAGGAGGAACTTCCTCATAGACTTCACGGTGAACAATCCCGTCTTGTTCAAGTTCTCGTAATTGCAACGTCAGGACACGCTGCGAAATTCTTGGCAGAAGCCGGCGTATTTCGTTGTAACGCTTTGGACCGCAAGTCAAATGATAAAGGATGACGCCTTTCCATTTTCCTCCGATGACATTTGTAGTGATAGACACGGGACAGCCATGATTCACAATACTGACTGGATTGGATGGTGCACTCATCTCAACATTCCTTTCTTAAACGAAAATGGTCATAAACGAACATGTTTGTACCTAACGAACAAAAATGTGCGTACTTGAATCAATGGAAGCTTTTCTTTTACCATAGAGATAGGACATCACACATTCGGGTTGTTTGTTTTCCTATCATAACAATTTCTATGAGGGAATGGAAAGAAATTGGATTGTGGGAACACACCTGTTCATTAGAAAGGATGAATAAAATGCGAGACAAAGAGCAGTTAAAAAAAGAAATCATTGAGGCGTATGAATTCCGTCATGCGACAAAAGAGTTTGACCCAGCGAAAAAGATTCCAGAGGATGATTTTGCATTTATTTTAGAAACAGGAAGACTTTCTCCAAGCTCTGTAGGGTTTGAGCCTTGGAAGTTCCTCGTTGTTCAAAATGAAGCATTTAGAGAAAAATTAAAAGAGTATACATGGGGGGCGCAAAAGCAGCTTCCAACTGCCAGCCATTTTGTGATCATCTTGGCAAGAACAGATGCCCGCTATGATTCAGCATATGCAGAATACATCAACAAGCAAATCAAAGGAATGACAGACGAAACGTTTGAAATGGTCAAGGGGCGCTACAGAGAATTCCAAGAGAACGATCTTCATCTGCTAGAAAATGACCGTACATTATTTGATTGGGCTTCAAAACAAACGTATATTGCCTTAGGTAACATGATGACAGCTGCGGCACAGATCGGCATTGATTCATGCCCAGTTGAAGGATTTAGCTACGATCACATCCATCGTATCTTAGAAGAAGAAGGGTTACTGGAGGACGGTCAATACGACATCTCTGTCATGGCAGCCTTTGGTTATCGTGTCACTGAGCCAAAACGCGGCAAAACACGTCGCCCGATGGATGAAGTAGCTGTTTGGATTCGTTAATCGCTGTTTGTCTGAAAAAGGCTGTTGACAATTGCGTGGTTAGTCAGTATATTTAAAAAATAAAATCTTTGACGAATATACAAATTTGACTATAAACGCTTTGACTTGAGAATAGTAAATGAACATCCGTTTTTTAAGAGAGCTGCGGGTCGGTGCAACGCAGTAAAACGAATCATTGAACTCGCTCAAAGAGCGGTAAGACTGAATGAATAGTAAGTCTTTACGTGTGACCTCCGTTATCGGGTTTTAAGTTGGATTCAGCCATGGCTGAATCAATAAGAGTGGTAACGCGGTTGCAAGGTCAGTCGTCTCTTCCAGGAGATGGCTGGCCTTTTTATATGCTTTTATCTCATATTTGTCTGAAGATTCAAATTTAAAGGAGCTATAGAAAATGGAAAAGGAACATGTGCAGTTAAAACGAACAATGACATCAAGGCATATTATGATGCTTGCGCTTGGCGGTGCCATCGGTGCTGGTCTGTTTAAAGGAAGCAGTTCTGCCATTGATATTGCGGGTCCTGCTGTCATTTTGGCATACATGATTGGTGGTCTTATTTTATTATTTATTATGCAAGGACTTGCCGAAATGACCGTTGCACGACCTGGAGCAAGAACATTCCGTGACTTGATTGAACCTGTGTTAGGAAAATATCCGGCCTATTTCTTAGACTGGATCTATTGGAAGATGTGGGTGCTGAACATTGCAGCAGAAGCGATTGTGTCGGCCATCTTTATTCAGTACTGGTTCCCACAAGTGCCAATCTGGATACTTGTGTTAATCATTTCACTTGTAGTCACAATCATTAATGTTTGCTCAGTCAAAATGTTTGCTGAGACAGAGTATTGGTTAGCTTCTATTAAAATTGCTGTCATCATCTTATTTATTATCATTGGATTTACCATGCTATTTGTCTCATTCGGACAGCATGCAGCACCTGGATTGTCTAATTTAACGGATCACGGTGGATTTTTCCCAAATGGTACTGGCGGATTAATTGCAGCAATGCTGGTTGTCGTGTATTCATATGGTGGGACGGAGATGATTGGGGTCACGTTAGCAGAAACAAAAAACCCTGAAAAAGTCATCCCAAAGGCCATTCAAAGTACGTTTGTACGCATCATCGGTTTTTATGTACTGCCGTTCTTTATCATTGTCAGCTTAATCCCTTGGAATCAAGTAAACAATGAGCAAGTAAGTCCATTTGTGACGGTGTTTGCAACGATCGGAGTACCATATGCTAGTGACATCATGAATGGTATTATCTTACTAGCGATTTTGTCTTCTATGAACTCTGGCTTGTATGCTTCATCACGGGTGCTTTATACACAGGCAATGGATGGCCGTGTATGGAAAGGATTCTCCAAGCTGTCAAAACAGCAGGTGCCTGTTCGAGCCATCCTTGTATGTACATCCACCTTGTATGCAGCTGTATTGATTTCTCTTTTTGTAGGAAGTCAAACGTTTAATTACTTGATGGGCTCTTTAAGTTACACAGTTCTATTCATCTGGTTTATCATTGCCGTCGGTCATTTGAAATCTCGAAGCGTCGCACAGCCAGGCGGATATCGCGTGAAGCTGTATCCTTTCACAACGTGGTTTTCAGTTATTGCGATCATGGCCATTTTTGTCGGCGTTGTATTCAATACACCAATTGTTCAAACGCTGGTCACCATGGGCATTTATTTAATCATTACACTTTCTTTCTTTATTAACAGAAAACGGTTTGAAACAGCCGTCTAATTTATTAAAAAGCGTGCAGGACCTTTTGAAGGGTCTCGCACGCTTTTTTTAATGCTGTTTATATTGCTTGAAGTGGACAGGGGATTGAACGGGATGGGGCTTTGCCTGAAGGCCATAGCTCTCCCTGACGATATATAGCGGCCGGTCCTTGGCTTCATCGTAGATTCGGCCGATATACTCCCCGATCATGCCTAACATAAAGAGGATGATCCCACTAAAGAATAGCTGAATGACAATTAATGAACTCCAGCCGGTGATGGTGCTGTTAGTAAAAAGCTTTAAATATAAAACTAGAAACATCGAAATGAAGCCAATAGCTGAAAGGACAATACCTGCTACGCTGGCTAGCTTTAAAGGTTTGTAAGAAAAAGATGTGATCCCATCCATCGAGAGCTTGAGCATTTTTTTGAGAGGGTACTTTGTTTCTCCTGCCAACCGCTCATCCCGAACATATTCTACCGCAATCTGTTTGAAGCCAACCCAGCTCACTAATCCCCGGACAAATGGGTTTTTCTCGCGTATTTTTTTCATTTCATGACACACTTTACGATCCATCAATCTAAAGTCGCCGGTGTCAATAGGAATATCTACTTCAGTGATTTGACGTAGCACTCGGTAGAAAAGGGAAGCCGTGTACTTTTTGAAAGCTGTTTCGCCTTTTCGTTGCGTGCGGACCGCGTATACGACCTCATAGCCTTCCTTCCATTTTTCAATCATGTCTAAAATCAATTCAGGTGGATCTTGTAAATCCGCATCAATCACTACGACAGCTTCTCCCTTTGCATAATCCATTCCCGCTGTAATGGCAATTTGATGCCCAAAGTTACGAGAAAAATCAATAAGTCTCACATGCGGATCAGTCTGGCAGTACCCTTTAATCAGTTCAGCTGTTCGATCCATACTGCCGTCATTGACGAAGAGAAGCTCATATGCTTCTCCCGTCGAATCCATGACGGTCTTGAGGCGCTGATACGATTCATGGATCACAAGTTCTTCATTATACACTGGGACTACAACAGAGTATTGTATGTTCTTTTCCATCAGTCATCGTTCCTCCCTTTTAATAGATGAATTAATCAACGGATAGTTCATAAAGAGTACCGCTCTCCATTCCGCCCATTCGTCCATTTGACTGATCATTTTGTTCTGATTGTTGGCTGTTTGAGCTGTCTGTTTGCTGGTTCGTTTTGGATGTAGAGCTGTTCTGCCATTTAGAAGCAGATACTTCTTTGCCATTTTTTTGAATCCAAGTGAGAATGTCAGAGCTGCCGCCTCTCATACCAGAAAGATAGAAGTATTTGATTTTGCCGTCTTTAACGAGCTGTTTGAATTCATTAAGCGTGAGAATGTTATCAGATCCACTAAATCCACCTAATGCCATAACAGCTTTTCCTGTTTTAATAATGTAAGGCGAAGCAGTGGTTGCATCTGTTGTCCCGAATAGGAATTCTTCTCCCGTATTGTTTTTCTCAAGATAGCTGATCAGCTTTTCATTGACTTGTGAACTCATGCTGCCACTTGAAGTTGCAAGCTGAGGACCAGCCTCTGGCAGCATACTGTTTCCTCCGTAAAGAAGAGGTGTGCTTGCCCAGTATAGTGGTGCGATCAGCATCCCAAGGATGGCAATGAGAGACATGAATTGTTTTAGTTTTTCTTTCCCTTTTATCAAGAGCAGAGAAAGGATCGTTCCAACACCAATGATACCTACTGCGATGCTTAGTCCAAGTCCAATCGTGCTTGTAAAAGTGGATAGGATAAAGATTTCAAATGCGGTTGTGACGAATATCGCAATTGGAAGCAACCATTTTTTAAAGCCAGTTCCTGTTTGGAACAATTGAGTCATAGAAACCCATCCTGCTCCTGCTAATACAGCAATTGGCGGTGCCAGCATGATTAAATAATAGTGATGGAAGAATCCAGCTACACTGAAGAATGCAGCAACAGGTATAAGCCAAGCTAGCCAAAATAGTGTTTCTTTTTGTTTTGTATTGAGACGTCTTCTTTCAAAGGCTGTCGAGAAGAAGATACCAATCGCACCGAAGAGCGCAAATGGAAGCAGCCAGCTGATTTGATCGGACAGTTCAGATTGGAACAGACGTAATGGCCCTTTTGTTCCTGTTCCAAACATGCCAGAACCACTTCCCATTTTTCCGCCCCCGCCATTTGGCGGTCCATCACCATTACCGCCTGAAGGCATATCAGGTGGTGTTGAGCCGTTTGCACTGCTTGGTGGTCCTTGCATTGAAGGCTGTTCCTGACTGGATGATTGGTTTGAATTGTCTGAGTTGTTTTGAGTTCCATTTGATGGCGGCTGAGGCATGGTGGATGAATTATTGTCATTTTGCTGATCACCCTGCTGTGAAGGTGGCTGTCCCTCGCCCTGATTTGTGCCGCCTCCTCCGCCAGACTGTTGACCAGTCAACCGCTGAAGACCATTGTAACCAAAGGCTAATTCTAGTGCTGAATTCGATTGACTTGATCCCATATAAGGACGGTTGTCTTTGGAAGTGAGATCAACCGCTATAGACCATGAAGCAGATACACCTAAAAGAACAATCATCGAAATCATCAGCGATAACAACTTTTTCTTCCATGTCGTTCGATAGGCGATGATGTAAAACAGGACGAGAGCCGGTACAATCATATACGCTTGCAGCATTTTTGTATTAAAACCGACACCGATCATTGCAAAAGAAGCAATCGCCCAAAGCACTTTCTGCTGTTTCACAGCCTTGAACATCATGGCTGTTGCGAGTAAAAGAATAAAGACGAGTAAGCTGTCAATGTTATTTGTACGAGATACAGCAACTGCGATTGGTGTACACGCCATAATGAGCGCTGACACTCTTGCAGCAGCCAGGCCAAATGTAGGTTTGACTAGGCGGTAGATTAAATAAACAGATCCAATGCCAGCTAAAGCTTGGGATAAGATCACACTCCAGCCATGCAAGCCAAAAATTTTGGCACTGATCGTTTGCAGCCAGAAGGCGAGCGGTGGTTTATCCACCGTGACATAACCTGAGGGATCGAACGAAGCAAAGAAGAAATTATGCCAGCTTTGCATCATACTTGTAACCGCCGCTGTATAATAAGCGTTCACCGTATCGTCGTTCCAAATGTTATAAATGTTTAAAATGGCAGATAAAATCAATATGAAAAATAAATAAAGATCAAATTTCTGAAAGCGTCTAATCAAAAGCTTGTCACTCCTTTTTCTTAACTTGAAAAAAGTGTAACAAGCAAATATGAATAAATTGTTAATAAAAAAAGGCCAATTCTTTATTTTTCTGTTGAATAAAAACAGCTCTAGAAAAGAGCTGTTTGGTTTAAGATGTCATCTTATTTTATGAGGAGACAGGCGGAGTTTCAGTGGTCTCTGCACTTGGTAATTGTATAATAGCGGACGTACCTAAGCCTTGTTCAGATTGAAGAACGAACGTGCCACGATGTTTTTTTATAATTTGATAAACAATGGCTAGTCCAAGACCAGAGCCGCCATCTTTTCTTGTGCGGGCTTTATTCACTCGATAAAAACGCTCAGAGACATGAGGGAGATCTCCTTTTGGAATTCCGCTGCCTTCATCTGTAATTCTCAATTCAGCAGTTTGTTGGTGAACGAATAATTCAATGGAAATCGATTTTCCTGAAGGCGTGTAATGGATGGCATTGTCCAATAAATTACGAACGACTTGCTCAAGTCGATCGCTATCACCATAAATAATACAATCCTCTTCGAGTTCGCGGTTGAACGAGATTCTCTTTTGACTAGCAATGAATGTCATTTGATCAAGAACATCATGAATAAGCTGCGCAAAGACGATCGGCTCCATCGTTAGTGGGTAAGATTCCCCCTCTAACTGTGCGAGATCAAGAAGGTCATGTACGAGCCGGCTTAATCGTGTGGATTCGTCTTGAATAATCTGCATGCCTTTCTTTTGATCAATAATGCCTTCTTCAATTCCTTCAGCATAGCCTTTCATATAACTTAAAGGCGTTCTCAGTTCGTGGGAGACATTAGCAAGGAACTCTCTGCGATGCTGTTCAACTTTTTCTAACGTAGAGGACAGTTTATTAAAGGAACGGCTCAGCTGATTTAACTCATCCCCTTTTTTGGTCACAGCCATGCGTTTTGAAAAATCACCAGATTCCATTTCCATTGCAATTTCTTTCATTTGATTGATCGTCCTTACGACTTTATTAGAACTTTTATATCCAATAAAGAAAATCAAAAGCAGGATAATTAAAATAGAGATGCCAAGCGTTAATCGAATTTGAACAAACGGTTCATACACATCAGATAAAGGCATAGAGAGGAAAATGGTTCCTGATAAATCATTTTTGTTTGAGAACACAGGGATGGCAATCCCGAGAATATCTTGATGAAACTGGGGGTGTTCTCTAATTAACACAACTGTTTCCCCCTGAAGAAGCTTTTGGCGTTCTTTAAACGTAATGAGGTTATCGTTTGTATTCGTATCAAAAGGAATACCGCTTGAAAGCTCCATAGGATCATCAGTAAAAATAACACTTGCCTGACTTGAGTCATTTGCCCACTTCATTCTGTCAGTAAAATATGTGTCTTTCCCGTGTTTGTGATAGATTTCTGCCAGCTTCTTTCCTTGTAAACTTAAAGAGTCAATCTGTTTATCTATATATAAGTGCTGGTATAAGTAATAAGTCAGGGCAAGAGCTGAGGCAGCAACGATGCCTATAACGGAAAGGATTAAGAAAAGCACTTTCCTTTTAATAGATAATGGCTTCATTTGTCCTCCTCAAACTTATAGCCGACACCCCAAACGGTCTTAATATACCGTTCCGCTTCCTTTAATTTCAGTCTTAGTGTTTTAATATGTGTATCGACTGTTCTTAAAGAGCCACTAGGTGAGTGTGATTCCCACAATTTTTGATAGAGCTGTTCACGGGAAAAGACTTGGCCTTGATTGAGCAGAAGAAACATAAGTAAATCAAATTCTCTTCTTGTTAAATTGATGGGCTTTTGCTTGAGATAGACTTGTCTGCCGTCTTGATCGATCTCCAAGTCACCAATCATGATTCGACTGCGCTTTAAAGAAAGACCTCTAATTCGTCTTAATGTCGTTTCAATTCTAGCTGCAAGCTCACGTAGACTAAAAGGCTTCATGATGTAGTCGTCTGCGCCAATTTCCAGCCCCTTAATGCGATCTTCTTCATAACTTCTAGCTGTTAAAAATAAAATGGGGATTTGGGAGGTTTGCCTGATGCGCTGGCAGACTTCGAATCCATCCATATCTGGCATCATAATATCCAATACAACAAGGTCAATGGCCTCTTTTTCAAGCTGATGTAAGGCGCCCGTGCCATTATTTGCAGTTATCACGTGAAAGCCTTGTCTCTGCAAAAAGGATCCGATTAACTCAAGCATATCTAATTCATCATCTACTATTAAAATATTCATCTGTTCTTTCATTTCTTTTCCTCCAACATGATAGCATAAGGTCCTGCTGGGATGTTCAGTCGGTTCTTCAACATAAATGTATGTTTGTCGATGACGGATACTGAATTGTCATCTAAGTTACTGACATATATAGATGAGGAATCAGCAGTGATATAATTCGGATTTTGACCGGTCTCAACAGAGGAAAGCAGTTTGTTTTTCTCGGTATTTACTTTATATAGTGTGTGGTCTCCATGACATAATACATATAAAGTAGAAGAGTTTTTTTCTGAAAAAAATGCGACTGGCATAACACCTAGTTTGATTTCTCGCTGTTTTTTACCTGTTTTAGGGTCGTAAGCAAAAATGCTCTTATTTAATGTGCCCGGTTTACCGTGCCCTCCAACCCAAATGGAATGCCCATCAAAATGAATGCCAGATGGCCGTTCTAGGACGGAAATCGTTCGTATCTTTTTTTTCTTTTCAATATCAATGACTGAAACAGAATGACTTTTTGCATTTAAAACAAACAACGTTCCTGAAGAAGACAACGCCATAGAAGAGGGTAATGTCCCGGTCTTCACAGTTGCTTTTATTTTCTTGTGCACTGTATCGATAAAATAAACGACATTTTTCTCTGAATCGGTCACAAGTAAAGTGTTGGTCTCCGCATCATACGCAAGTGAAGTCAGACCTTTATTCACATCCATATAGTCCGCTGCTGTTCCTTTTTTTAGATTGATTTCTATAAGAGATTGTCCCTCCTTACTTGATGCAATGATCACATCTTTGTTGATGTGAACAAGATCAGTGAGAGGATGTTTTAAATCAACGGAAGAGACAATTTTATTTTTTTGTAAATCAACGATTGAAAAGGAGGCTTTTTTTAGTTGAGAAATGACAGCAATTGATTGAGAGCTGCCAGGTGGCGTAAATTGCTGGTCTTTTCCGCAGCCTGCTAGGAAAAATAGTAGAGCTGACAAGCATATTAAAAAATATTTCACTCGTTTCATCCTTCTGCTCCTTTGGTGCTCTATTTTCAAAAAGCATAACACAAAAATTGTGAAAAAAAATCGAAGTTATGAATGCTGGAAGATATGAAAAGAAGTTTTTAGGTGGGGAAGTAGAGTTGAATGAAAGTTGAAATTTCTTTTTCGTTTATTCATATGACATTTTTTCATGAGTAAAAGATCATTTTCACAGTTTGATCATTGTATCCATAATCGGTTACAGTAACAAATAATCATAGCTCCCCCGCCCTAAATAGAGCGAAGGGAGTCATTAAGCAGAGTGTTCAGATGAATGAGAAGTGGGTTTCGTTTTTAGACGATGAGAGAGGAGGAAACCAAGAATACCTGCGCCCATTAATACGATAAATAAAGATTGAAAACCACTTAATATACCAATTAAAGTAGATGAAATGATACTTCCGAAATATCGAAAGGTAGAAAAAATCCCAGATGCAGAGCCGGATAAACTCTGATCAACAGATGTTAAAGAAGCCATCTGCATGCTAGTCATGCCAATACCTGATGAGATCCCCCCAGCGACTAATGTGATGATAAGGAGTGGTAAATTTGGGTAGCTGCTTAGTGTGATCAGCATAACACCGGATAAAGTAAGGCATAGAAATGAAAATCGAATCATTTTTTTGGCACCTTTTATTGGATGGAGCTTTGCTCCGAGTAATCCACTAATAGACATACAGAGTGAAAAGATCGAAAGGAAAATCCCGCTTTGTGTATGAGAAAGCGCGAGTTTTTGCTCCATAAACAGCGGCATGATGAGAAGAATCGCGTACATCACAAAATTACTAAGCATGATAGAAAGGTTAGCGTTCGTAAAAGTACTGTTTTTAAATAGTGTCAAATCAATGATGGGATTTGTAACTTTCCGTACGTGTTTGAAAAATAAAGGAATGGAAATGACCGCTAGAACGCCATAGATCATGTATTCGTTTAATACTTGGCTTTTAGTAAACAAAATGAGTGTGGCGATCCCGATTGTTAAGTATAACGAACCGATGATATCTACATTGGCTTGTAAACGTGTATGTTTCATCTTCGGAATCATAAAAACGCCTGTCACAAGTGTGAGAATCAAAAATGGTATATTCACTAGGAAAATGGAATGCCAGTCAAAGCTCTGAATGAGAATAGAGCCGATAAAAGGTCCAAGTGCGGCACCAATTCCCGCTCCAAAACCGAAAAAACCCATAGTTTTAGAAAGTTTTTCATGTGATACTGTTGCACGAATTAAAGCAATGCTGTTCGGCGTTAATATAGCTCCGCCTGCCGCTTGAATTGATCGGAAGCTAATAAGAAAAGCAAGATTAGGTGCGAAAGCACATCCAATGGAGCCAATCAAAAAGAGTATCACACCAGCTAAATACATGCTGCGGTGGCCGTATATATCTCCCAGCTTACCCGCAATAGGTTGAGTGACTGCCATGACAATTAGATAAATCGTGACCACCCAAGTAATGTTTGATATGGATTGATCGTAATAAGTTGATATAGATGATAGAGCGACTGCGATCATGGTTGAATTGACTGGAACTAAAATAGCTCCAAGCAGCAAAGAATAAATGATCAAGTTCTCTTTTTTAAGATTCAATGTGTTTACCACCTTTGTAAAAAAGAAGAATTTCACCCAATTAAGTGGGGGAAATTCCTCTCATGAAAATGTGTGTGCATGTCTCAATAAAGTCTTCTTTTTTTGTTAAAACAAGCTGAATGTCTTGCTCTAGCTGTTGAATGAAAAAGCCAAAATACGTGCTAATAAATATATCTGCATAGATGTCTTCTTTTCCTTCTAATACACGATGCTGAGCACCCATTTTTTTGAAATAATGAATCAGCATGTCTCTCAATTCTTGAGGATAAATTTTTTCATGGTCTGTTAAATCTTTAAACATAGCGGGTTCTCTCATGCTGATATAGATAAATTCTTTTTTTGAAGTCAAATCTTCAAGGAAATAGCTACCGAGAAATTTTAAATCGGTGTATAAATCGTCTTTAAATTCTGCTTCAAGGGTTTTGGTCGGTGTTGATTTCATTTTCATAATGGCAGCAATCACGCCGCGTTTGTTTTTAAAGTTACGAAAAATTGTCGCTTCACTTACATTCGCTTTTGTCGCAATTTCTTTTGTCGTTGTTTTTTGATAGCCCTTTTCAGACAATAATTCCATTGTTGCGCGAATGATCCGTTGATTTGTTGATTTTAACAAGCATACTCACCTCAGGTTATGAATGTGTTTGCAACAAAGTAAGTATACCGATAAAATCTGTGACCGCCAATATGATTCAAACAGTGACGACTATGACCGTGAATGCTGATTTAATAACTGGATACGCCCATTGGCTCCATCTACTGTCACGAGGTCACCGGATTTTAGTTTTTCAGTTGCGATCCGTGTACCTAGGACAGCCGGTATCATATATTCTCTAGCGATAATAGCGGAATGGGACAAAATGCCGCCAGAATCGGTGATGACTGCTTTTGCGTCTCTAAATAAGCTGGTCCATAAAGGTGTCGTTGTTTTACAAACTAAAATGTCATCTTTTTCAAATTGTGAAAATTCATCAGCAGATGTAATGACTCTGACTCTTCCAGAAGTAATGCCGCTAGATGCACCAATTCCATAGATTGAATCGTCTGTGTTGTTTTCATTTTCCCTTAGCGAACCGAGCATTCTTTCTACTTGCTGTAATTCAGCTTCAGAAGGCGTTCCTGTATAAGCTGGTGGTTGGATGGATTCATTTTCCTTCATTTCAATTTTTCTTTGCTGAATGATCGAATCGTATGTGGTCGAAGTTGTGAGCGCATTGAGTACTTCATCATCGTAAAGATACCAAAGGTCTTCTTGATGAGGGATTGCTCCTTTTTGAACAAGAAGTTCACCAATCTTTAAGAGATAGAGTCTCGCTTTTGCATCTAACATGGCATCAATGTAAAAGTGATGATCATCTCGAATATTGGCTGCATGGAGTGCAAAATGATAAAGTTCTTCAAATTTTGTTTTAAACGCTTCATCTGTCACTTGACTGATAAACTGTTCATACGTTTCTTGCCTTTTGATCACGGCTTGTGCAAATTCTTCATCAAAATCAGATTGGTACCGAATGTTGTTTCTAATGATGTCCAAGACAAATTCAGGATTTTCCACCCATGTTTCCTCTGTGAAATCATGGCTTTTAACAGACCGCCAACCATAGACTTGGAGAAAATCTTCTACTTTGGAAATGAAGTTTTTCCCTTTTTCTGTATGATTGAGTGCATATAATAGTTCAGCATTCGCTGAATGATCTGTAAATGCCTGAAGAAGTTCCGAATCTTGAAGGACGTCTTTTGCCAAGTGAAATAGCTTTTGATCTGTTTCAAGAGACTTGTTCATCACACCTATCATCATTTCATGCAACAGGACGACTTGTGTTTGATCGCCATCATATGAGACAAGCATGTCTTCAATGATTGCTGATAGAATGACTTGAGGTATGACAATGTCAAAATGGTCGTCATACGCTCTTAGATAAATCTCTTTTAATTCTTGAAAGCCATTAATGGCTTCATCAATTGTCAGCGATTGAGTGATTTGCCGATCAAGTTTTTCGTATAATGGGAACAAGTTTTGCTCTAAAATGCGATACATTCTTTCGCTTAAACGAGGAAACAGTTCGAATAGGCTCTCGTCAAAAACTGGTTCATCTGTCGCTTCTGGTATAGACGGTGAAGAATACAGATGTCCTCTATAAAGCTTGATATCTTTAATATTAAGGTCTGGTACTTGATACTTCTCTCCGTTTTTCTTCATCCCGTTTTTTAAAGCAGGTATGATCAAACTTGAAAAAAGAGGACTTGTTGGTCCAGGCATATGATCGTCCATTGAGATCCAGAAGTCTTGCAGCTCTTCAGGTTTCAATTGAAAGGCTGCACCTGAGGAGCCATTTGCTGTATTGGAAAAAGAAGCAGTAATCGGTCTTGCTTGAAGTAAATAAAAAGTACCATCTGACATGCCGAATTCGATATCTACTCCATGTCCATAAAGTTCTTCTACTTGTTTTGTCATTTTCGTGATTTGGATCAATTGATCATCTCGAAGACAAAATTGGCCAGCCATCTCTTCACCTACGGGTTGTTCAATGACGCCCTCTTGACAGGGGACAATTTGCAGTTCTTTTGTTCCTAGTGATTTTTCAATAGAGTACGTTTCTTTGTTTACAATAAATGTATCTGGCGTCACAAGGCCGGAGACGATGGCTTCTCCTAGTCCATAGCTTGCAGTCATCATGACTTCGTTTGTTTTTCCTGATACAGGATTCTCACTAAAGATGACACCAGAGATGTCAGAATGGATCAATCCTTGTACAACAACAGCCATGAGCGGCATCTCTTCCTCGTTCTCAATCATTTCTTCCTTATATTCTGTGACTCTTGCTGCGAAGTAAGACGACCAACATTCTTTGACGGCTTGCAAGAATTCTTCATTTGTTTTGATATTTAAATAGGTCTCGTATTGACCTGCAAAGGAGGCGCCTTCGAGATCTTCCGCAACAGAAGAGGATCGCACTGCAACGGATGGATATGTTTTCAACAATGATTGAAAGGATGAAAGTAATTCTGTCTCCATTTGTGAAGGAAACGAAGCTTCTGTGATTTTTCGGGCAAGGTTTTGATCAGTTGGATGGAAATTGTGATATGAAAGAAAGCTTGCAAAGCTGTTCGTTTTAATAATAAATCCATCTGGAACTGGCAGTCCGTGATTGTTTAATTTAATTAAATTCACGCCTTTTGCCCCTGCGAGTGATGCGGATTCTTCAGCCGCATGAAATAATACTGAATACATGGGAATGCCCCCTTATCCAAATAGCCAATGGTTTCATTTGTCTCTTTTTGTTTTTTTGAATGATAGTGCGCACTATCATTTTCATCATAGAATTTATTGGATGTAACTGTCAAAGACGTAAAGACCTATCTTTAGAAAGGGGACGTTTTCACTAATTTTCCTCCTCATCTATATCAAAAGTCTTCACCCGAGAAGAAAAAAAGCTGAAATCGAAAACTGTGAATTGTTCATTATGCCAATCTTTACTATAATCAAGGGAGTAGACCATGTAGAGGGAGGGTTTTTGTGATTACAAAAGCCATATTTGCACTTGTTTTTCCTTTCTTGCTCGTTATTTTATTTTCAAAGGTTACTTATAATCATTACGTTGGCATTGCATTAACAGCAGCGCTTTTATTTGCTTCGTATATGAAAGGCTATACAGAAACCTACTTTATCGTAGGATTAGATATTATTTCTTTAGTGGCCGGGGCATTGTTTATGGCCAAGAAAGAAGTCGAAAAAAGAGAGAAGGCTGAAAAACATCATTGATGTGATCCCTCTTGATGAAAAGAAAATGTTTTTGATACAGGAGCTGTGCTTACGATTTCTAGTGAGTGCAGCTTTCTTTTTTGTGGTTTTTCTGCTGATCGAATATCTCACTCCAAAATGTTCCATACTGAAAGGAAGGTTTCTTTAGAGGGTTATGAGCCACGGCAGAGAGGGTATGGTTGTATTGGAAATAAAAATCAAGTCAGACACGAACTTTAGTTCGTATTTTTGTGTTCTTTTATGATAATATATTCATTAGATAGATTTCGTAACGAAACGGAGGCTTTGATGTGAGTGACCGCTTTGAATTAGTTTCTAACTATCAGCCCCAAGGAGATCAGCCAAAAGCCATTGAAAAGCTTGTGGAGGGCATCCATCAGGGGAAACAGCATCAAACGCTGTTAGGTGCTACAGGTACGGGAAAGACCTTTACTGTATCCAACCTGATCAAAGAAGTGAACAAACCAACACTTGTCATTGCGCATAACAAGACACTTGCCGGACAATTATACAGCGAGTTTAAGGAATTCTTTTCGAATAATGCTGTCGAATATTTTGTGAGTTATTATGATTATTACCAGCCTGAGGCGTATGTTCCTCAAACTGATACATTTATTGAAAAGGATGCCAGCATTAATGATGAGATCGATAAGCTAAGGCACTCCGCCACATCCTCATTATTTGAGCGGAGAGATGTCATCATCATTGCCAGTGTGTCCTGTATTTATGGCTTAGGTTCTCCTGAAGAATACAGAGAGCTTGTGCTGTCTTTACGAACTGAAATGGAAATTGAACGCAATCAGCTGCTGCGTAAGCTTGTGGATATTCAGTATTCTCGTAATGATATAGATTTTCAGCGCGGAACCTTCAGAGTTCGAGGAGACGTCGTTGAAATTTTTCCTGCTTCACGAGATGAGCATTGTATCAGAGTGGAGTTTTTCGGTGATGAAATTGAACGTATTCGTGAAGTAGATGCTCTCACTGGAGAAATTCTCGGTGATCGTGACCACGTTGCTATTTTCCCAGCATCTCACTTCGTCACAAGAGAAGAAAAGATGGAAAAAGCGATTATTAATATTGAAAAAGAGCTTGAGGAACAGTTGGAAAAGCTTCGTGAAAACGGGAAACTGCTTGAAGCACAGCGTCTTGAGCAGCGGACAAGGTATGACCTTGAGATGATGAGAGAGATGGGCTTTTGTTCAGGGATTGAGAACTACTCAAGACATCTCACCTTACGTCCGCCTGGTTCAACACCTTATACATTGCTTGATTATTTTCCGGATGATTTTATGATTGTTGTCGATGAGTCACACGTGACCATCCCGCAAATTCGCGCCATGTACAATGGGGACCAGGCAAGAAAACAAGTGCTTGTTGATCACGGATTCCGTCTGCCGTCAGCACTTGATAATAGACCACTCACATTTGATGAGTTTGAAAAGCACATTAACCATATTGTGCATGTATCCGCAACACCTGGCCCATACGAGCTTGAGAAAACGCCAGAGGTCGTGGAACAAATTATTCGTCCAACCGGTTTGCTTGATCCAATCATTGAAGTCCGTCCGATTGAAGGACAAATCGATGACTTAATTGGGGAAATTCATGCAAGAGTTGAGAAAAATGAGCGTGTGCTTGTGACGACTTTAACGAAGAAAATGTCTGAGGATCTGACAGATTATCTGAAAGAAATCGGAATCAAGGTCAATTATCTGCACTCAGAAATTAAGACACTAGAACGGATTGAGATTATTCGTGATTTACGTCTCGGAAAATATGATGTGCTTGTAGGGATCAACCTTCTTCGAGAAGGCTTGGATATTCCAGAGGTGTCGCTCGTGGCGATTTTAGATGCGGATAAAGAAGGCTTTTTACGTTCAGAAAGATCCCTCATCCAGACGATTGGTCGTGCTGCAAGAAATGCAGAAGGCCGAGTTATCATGTATGCAGACAATATGACGAAATCAATGGACATTGCCATACAAGAAACAAAGCGGAGACGTGAGCAGCAAGAAGCGTATAATGAGAAATTTGGTATCACTCCGCAAACGATCCATAAGAAGATTCGAGATGTGATCAAGGCAACAAAAGTACATGAGGATTCAGAAGAATACGAAACAAAAGCAGCACCAAAGTTGTCAAAAATGAGCAAAAAAGAACGAGAAAAAGTGATCGAAAACGTCGAGATGGAAATGAAAGATGCAGCAAAAGCGCTTGATTTTGAAAAAGCAGCAGAATTAAGAGATCTATTGCTAGAGCTAAAAGCGGAAGGATGAATGCCAGATGGCTATGGAACGAATAGAGGTGAAAGGGGCAAGAGCCCACAACCTTAAAAATATTGATGTCAATATCCCGCGCGATCAGCTAGTGGTCATTACAGGTTTATCTGGTTCGGGAAAATCGTCGCTTGCCTTCGATACCATTTATGCAGAAGGTCAGCGTAGGTATGTTGAATCACTGTCGGCCTATGCACGTCAATTTCTCGGTCAAATGGACAAACCAGATGTAGATGCGATTGAAGGGCTTTCTCCAGCGATTAGTATTGACCAGAAAACGACAAGCAGGAACCCTCGATCAACCGTTGGGACAGTTACAGAAATTTATGATTACTTGCGTCTATTATATGCTCGAGTCGGAAAACCGATTTGTCCTATTCATGGGATCGAAATTACATCACAGACGATTGAGCAAATGACAGACCGTATTTTAGAGTATCCAGAACGAACGAAACTACAAGTGCTTGCTCCGATCGTATCTGGACGTAAGGGAACACACGTGAAAGTACTTGATCAAATTCGGAAGCAGGGCTACGTTCGAGTCAGAGTTGATGGCGAGATGGAGGACCTGTCAGAAGAGATTGAGCTTGAAAAGAATAAAAAGCATTCCATTGAAGTGGTGATTGATCGAATTGTCGTGAAAGAAGGCGTGGCGGCACGGTTGTCTGATTCTCTTGAAACGGCACTCCGACTTGGTGAAGGTCGTGTGATGATTGATGTGATTGGACAAGAGGAGCTGTTATTTAGTGAGCATCATGCTTGTCCGCACTGCGGATTCTCTATTGGGGAACTTGAACCAAGAATGTTCTCGTTTAATAGCCCTTTCGGTGCCTGCCCAAGCTGTGATGGGCTTGGTTCTAAACTAGAAGTAGATCCAGAGCTTGTGATTCCGAATAAGGATTTGACTTTACGTCAGCATGCCATTGCCCCATGGGAGCCTCAAAGCTCACAATATTACCCGCAGCTTCTTGAGGCGGTATGTACACACTATGGAATTGACATGGATATTCCAGTAAAAGATATTCCGACGCATTTATTTGATAAAATTTTATATGGCAGCGGCTCTGAGCTGATTTATTTTAAATATGAAAATGATTTTGGCCAGGTCCGTGAAAATGAAATCGAGTTTGAAGGTGTGCTTCGTAACATTGAACGGCGCTACAAGGAAACGAGCTCCGATTATATTCGGGAGCAAATGGAAAAATATATGGCCAATCAGCCATGCCCGACCTGTAAAGGGTATCGCCTGAAAAAAGAAACGCTTGCGGTTCTCATCAATGGCAAACATATCGGAGAAATGACCGATTTGTCTGTATCTGATGCCCTTGATTTCTATGAGAAAATTGAGTTGTCTGAGAAAGATTTGCAGATTGCCCAGCTCATTTTACGTGAAATCAAAGAGCGCTTGTCCTTCTTGAATAATGTGGGGTTAGATTATCTGACATTAAGCCGGTCTGCTGGCACATTATCAGGCGGGGAGGCGCAGCGGATTCGTTTGGCGACACAAATCGGATCAAGACTGACAGGCGTTCTTTATATTTTAGATGAACCATCGATTGGTCTGCATCAACGGGATAATGACCGGTTGATTGGGACATTGAAAAACATGCGTGATATCGGAAACACACTGATTGTCGTAGAACATGATGAAGATACGATGCTTGCCGCTGATTATCTCATTGATATTGGACCAGGTGCAGGGGTTCATGGAGGAGAAGTGATTTCAGCTGGAACGCCAGAAGAAGTCATGAAGGACCCAAAATCGTTGACTGGACAATATTTATCTGGTGAGAAATTCATCCCGCTTCCGATTGAGAGACGAAAGCCTGACGGCCGCTTCATTGAAATTAAAGGGGCAAAAGAAAACAACCTTAAAAACGTGAATGCGAAATTTCCTTTAGGTGTCTTTACCGCTGTGACGGGTGTGTCAGGATCAGGGAAAAGTACACTTGTGAATGAAATTTTATTGAAATCCCTTGCCCAAAAACTGCACAGAGCAAAAGCGAAGCCAGGACAGCACAAAGAAATCAAAGGAATGGATCACTTAGACAAAGTCATTGATATTGATCAATCTCCAATTGGCCGTACACCAAGATCCAATCCTGCTACGTATACAGGTGTATTTGATGACGTGCGGGATGTCTTTGCGCAAACCAATGAAGCGAAGGTACGAGGCTATAAAAAAGGGAGATTCAGCTTTAACGTGAAAGGTGGACGCTGCGAAGCATGTCGTGGAGATGGCATTATTAAAATTGAAATGCACTTTTTACCTGATGTATACGTGCCTTGTGAAGTGTGTCACGGGAAACGTTATAACCGTGAGACGTTAGAGGTCACGTATAAAGGGAAAAATATTTCCGATGTTCTTGAAATGACGGTAGAGGACGCACTTCAATTTTTCGAGAATATCCCGAAAATTAAGCGGAAGCTGCAAACGATCTTTGATGTTGGATTAGGATACATTACACTTGGGCAACCTGCCACGACATTGTCTGGTGGAGAGGCGCAGCGCGTGAAATTGGCATCTGAGCTTCATCGCCGTTCAAACGGAAGATCCTTGTATATTTTAGATGAACCGACAACCGGTCTTCATGTGGATGATATTGCTAGGTTGTTAAAAGTGCTCCAGCGCTTGGTCGAAAACGGGGATACGGTATTGGTCATTGAGCACAACCTTGATATTATTAAGGCTGCCGATTACCTTGTTGATCTAGGACCAGAAGGCGGTGCTGGTGGAGGAACGATTATTGCTTCAGGAACACCTGAACACATTGCTAAAGAAGAAGCTTCTTACACCGGTCGATACTTAAAACCGATTTTAGATCGTGATCGTGAGCGAATGAAACAGTTAGTCAAAGAAACAGAAAGTGTGACATCCTCATAAAGAAAAACCCCTCGGAAAGAGGGGTTTTCCTTTTATTGCACATCTTCCTTTGGCATTAAGTTACTGAGGTGCGTTAAATCCTTTAAAATATGAGTGCTGCTACTATCGAGCAGTACTTTTAAATAACGGATATCACCATACTTCGGATGAGACGGATGAATGGCCTCTAGCTCCTTGATCATATCGCTGTTCATGCTTTTCTGTTTCTGTATAAGGTCTAAAAGCGTTTGTGCCGTGTGGTTAGCATTATGATGATCTGTCAAAATAATTACCCCCTATAATGATAATCACCATCTTTTCAACATATTTTAAAGGGTAATCCATGAAGAATCTACACTTAGGTGCAAAAAGAAATAATTTGTGTCTAAGGTCATATGTAAATCGAATGAGTTTGAAACTTTTTATACGCCATAAACGTATGAGTTAGAAAGGAATTTTCATCATGAAGGAGCGAATATATATGAACAGAGATCAGTCGATCATTGCATCTATTTGTTATTTTAGTGTATTTTTCATGCCGTTTATTGTGCCGATCGTGGCATATTTTGTAGTGGATCAAAAGGAAACGAAACGGCATTCGCTGCGTGCATTGTGGTCACATGTTTTGCCAGTCGCAGCGTGTGTGCTGCTGGTTTTTGGAGCTATCCCCTTTTTATTGACGACACAGGCAAGCGACTCACTCGTTCCAGTGTTCACCGTACTTATCTTGTCCTTTTTAGTCGCCATTGGCTTTTTGATCTCTGTCATTTGGAATATCATTCAAGGTATTAAAGTGCTTCAATCCATCAAATCGTAGGAGGGCTTTGTATGAATGAAAAAGAACGCATTTTAAAATTAGTAGAAGACGGGACATTATCTGCAAAAGAAGCAATTACGCTACTTGAAAAATTAGAAGAAAATCAGTCCATTTCACTAGAAAAATCAACGGCTGATCATACCTTTCATGAAGAAAAAGCTGGCACAGAGAATAAAGGAACTGGTACTGAAAACCTCGGTGCAAAGCTGTTTGGATGGTTAGATTCGGCGGTGAAAAAGGTCAAAGATGTCGATCTTGATTTGAACTTTGGACAGTCCGTCGACGTTGAACACATTTTTCAATTCAAAGACGCGGCACTATCTCATTTAGATATTCAATTGGCAAACGGCAGTCTCAATTTGATGCCTTGGGATGATGGGGATGTTCGGGCAGAGTGTCATGCGAAAATTTACCGTGCAGAGGATGGAGAGCAGGCCAGACAGCAATTTCTTCAACATCTGGATTGCGGGCTTGAAGGGGACAAATTTTTTATCCGAACTGAAAAGAAGACCATGAAGGTCAATGTCACCCTGTATGTACCACGTATCCAATACGATAAGATCAAAGTCAAACTGTTTAATGGACCGATTCGCGGGGAAAAGCTAAAGACAAAAGAACTGGCTGCAAAAACAACAAATGGCGTCGTCTCTTTTGCCTCTTTACAAGCAGAAAAAGTCGGAATTGAAACAGCAAATGGACAAATCAAACTGGCTGATCACGAGTGTGGTATGATTGAAGTAGAAACCATTAATGGGCTCATTGACCTGCGCGGGAAAAGTGAATCAATTGATGCACAGAGCTTCAATGGGAACATTGCTGTTCAGCTGTCAGATGAGAAATGCCGTTCGATCTATGCAAAAACGACAACAGGCAGTGTGGACGTTCAGATTCCGCGTGCTTGTGCAGTGACTGCGGAGCTGAAAAGCAATCTCGGGTCGATCTCTCATGAGCTGCTTGATGCAAATATGATTAAAGAGAAAAATGAAACGCTGCAAAAAGAGAAAATGATCAAAGCCAATCAACAGGCGGAGCACAATATATCCATTTTTGCAGAAACAAAAACAGGCTCAATCCAAGTAAAGCACCAATCAGACAAGGAGTGATTCTACATGAAGAAGCTTTATCGTTCAGCGACAGATAAAAAAATAGCGGGTGTTGTCGGTGGACTTGCTGAATACTTAAGTGTCGATGCATCCCTGCTTCGTATTTTAACGGTGATCATCGGATTTATGACAGCATTTATGCCGATCTTCTTGATCTACTTCATCTGGTATTTTGTTGTTCCGGAAGAAGGCACTAACTAAATGCTTAGATGGATCGTTAGTATTTTCGTCAATGCATTACTTTTAATCGTCATTGCTGGATATTTTGATTCAGGCATTCTGCCAGGCCTTGGTAGTGTGTATATTGAAGGCTTTGGCGCAGCGATTGTAGCAAGTATTATTTTGTCCTTGCTCAATATTTTAGTGAAGCCGTTTTTGATCATTTTAACGCTGCCAGTGACAGTACTTTCACTAGGATTGTTCCTCTTTGTCATTAATGCCATCACACTGATGATGACCTCAAGCTTTATGGGAGATAGTTTTAACATTGATGGGTTTGGAACGGCCATTTGGATGGCTGTCATTTTATCCATTTTCCATCTGCTCATACAGAAAGGAATCGTGGAACCGTTAGCGAAAAAAAGCTAACGGTTTTTTTGTGTGAATTTATATCGTTTCCCCGTTCCATCTGTCATAAAAACCGTCTTCAGGAGACACAATATCCGAAGGGAGGCGGTGCACGATGGTGAATGTGAGCAGACAAATCATTCTTTTGCTTTTTTTGAGCATTCTTTTTTGTTTCAGTCAGCCTGCTTCAGCAGGATCTTTGACACAAACACAAGTGAACATACGAAATAAGCCCTTTTCACCTTTTATCTTTGATCAATTTCAAGTAGATGTCCGTCCGGTTCAAGGAAAAAAACGTGATCTTCAATTTCGGGCATCTATTAGTCAGTCAGAGCAAATTTTGTCTGCAAACTTGTACTATAAACAGAGTGATGAACTAGGATATCGATTGATCCCAATGGAACGATTGCCGGGGATGAAACCAGAATTCACAGCGAAAATCCCGACAGATCAATTGTGGAATCCAACAGTTCATTACTATACAGAATTCTTGACGCAGAAGTCTGTCATCAAAACAACCGAACAAGCAGTTCACTTAAATGGATTTGAAGAGGATCTCTCACAGATGCCTGAGCTATTGATGACAGAAATCGTCGTGAATTCAAAAAACCGCAAAGGCAAGGATGCTTTTGAATTCATCGAGGTGTATAACACAACACATGCACCCATTTCACTTCGACATTATCAGCTTCGCTATCGCAATCCAGCGCAAGGCGTGGAGATGGATGATATATATTCATTCCACACAAGTCCGATCACCATTTCTCCTGGAAAACCGTACGTATTTTGGCTTAGAAAAAAAGGACAGGAGCATTTAACGGTAGCGGATTTTAATGCGATGTACAAAAGCCATTTAAAAGAGGGCGAGCATCTATCGATCATTGAGAGTAAAGGATTGTCCAATTCTAAATCCCGCCTTGTTTCTATCACAACAAATATAGGAGAAGAGGTATCGTCGGCATCCTATCGTTTAAAGCCTTCATTGTTTAGCGAGCACAGATCGTTACTGTTCAAGTATCCAATGGATGGTACGACACAAATGAAGCTGATCTCGAAAGTGGAGGAAGAGCCGACACCCGGAAAAGTGTTAAAAGCACAAATTCCAACTGAAAAAAAAGAAATATCTCAAGATGTTCATAAACCTGTGATCGAAGACATGACAGACAATCAACCGATAAAACCAACTGAAGGCATTGAAATGAAAGCAGATGTGCAGGATGATCAGTCCGTCAAAACGGTCAAATTGCGATATCGAACCAATCGTCATGAAGATTTTAAAGAGGTGCTGCTTCAAAAGGATCATAATGATCGGCTGTTTCACTATATTATTTATTCACCTGAGCTCATCGGTAAAGATCGATTGGAATATCAGATTGAAGCGTCTGACGGCGAAAATCAAGCAATGACAATGAAAAAAACAATTGATGTGGAACAAGTAAGCAAAGCTCACGGCCTTCGATTGAATGTAGAAGAAGGAGATACGGTTTCTGGCGTATTTCACTTAAAAGCAACAGCAGATCAGAAAAAAAGCATAAAATTAATGATAGATGGAAAATCAATTCGACAAGTATTCCCTGCACTTGAAGCAGATCCATATCTTGCATTTGATGTCAAAGGGACAAATTTATATTTTAAGAATGGTGTGTCTATAGGTAAGCACTTACTTTCCATTTTTGATGATTCGACAAAAGTGTATCGCACCTATACGATACCAATACCAGAAAAACACTTAGAAAAGGCAGGTCCACAAACGATATCATTCCATGCTGGGACGAAGTCATCGCCGTTTGACCGATTTCCTGGAGAAAATCACGATGATTTTGAATTGAAAAATGTCCAGATGATTTTATCGAATGGAACTCAAATTCTGCCTCTAAATGCGAGCCAGCATGAGGAATGGAAAATGGGCGACGGTGGAAGCGCTAAGAAAGTAAGAGCATTTCAGTTTCAAATCCCGAAGCAAGCATATGCTTCAAGCTATATTCAGTGGGATACAAGAAGGCTGAAAGAAGGAGTACATGTTGTTCAGGCTAAAACCGCAGACGAATCTCAATCTGTACGTGTGAAAGTCGATAACACGGGTCCGAAAATCAAGAGTAATATACAGGCAAATGACCAATATAAAGGCGTCTTTACGTTAAAGGCAAAGGTGACGGATCGTTGGAGTGACATAGCGGAGATGAAGGCATATTTAGATGGAAAACCGATCTCTTTGCCTTATCAAACGTCCTCTAGCGAATTAGAACCTGGGGAGCACACGTTGAAGATAAAAGCAAAAGATGCCGCTGGAAACAAATCAACTTTGAAAAAGGTTTTTAAGACGGTACATGAACACCCTGAAACGCCAGAGAGAGTGTCAGATAGGACAAAAAAGGAATCATCTAAGCAAACAGTGCTAACCAATGATCCTACTAATGATCAGTTAGATTACTCCTTTTACCGTGCCTATCAATATACATCGCTGCATCCGTCCATGAAGATTTTCAAATATGCAGCGGAAACAGAGCCGCCAAAACATTTAAATGAAACAGGTGAAATGATTTTTTCTAATCGAGAAAGAAATCGCATTGCATTTGCTGATGGTAAATCAGTGGAAACGA
Organism: Bacillus sp. G402; assembly: GCF_051172515.1. Classification (NCBI taxonomy): domain Bacteria; kingdom Bacillati; phylum Bacillota; class Bacilli; order Caryophanales; family Bacillaceae; genus Bacillus; species Bacillus sp. G402. The sequence goes on along the minus strand of NZ_JBPIZC010000002.1, from coordinate 408,789 downwards.
AAGATCTACAGCATTTTCCTTATCATCGCTTTCAAATCAAGGTTCATCACGATGTACGTGAAAAGGATGTTGTCGAGGCTGTATGGAAAGGAAGCTCATTATCAGGGAGAAAGGTAACGATGTACGCTTGGAATCATCAGCAAGAAAAGTGGGATAAAATCACTCATCACTTTGCCAAGGATGAAAAGGAATTTTACCTGAAAGGGCTGCTGTCAGTCAGACAGTATATGAAAAATCAAACGTTTGATTTGCTTGTACAAGATGAGATCAGTAAGACGTTAAAGCCTTATAAGATGGTGTGGATGTCTGATACTCAATATTATGCCAGAAGTTATCCTCATATCTTCAAAAAAATGGTCGAGTGGATCAGAGATCAAAGGGACCCATTAAATATTCAATATGTGTTCCATACAGGTGATATTGTGGATGATTCAAAGGATAAGCAGTGGAATCGTGCCGATACATTTATGCGTGTGTTAGATCAGCATCATATTCCTTACGGTGTATTAGCTGGTAATCATGATGTCAGGCACAAAGACGGCCATTATAGGGAATATGGGAGATATTTTGGAGCGAAACGCTTTGAAGACAAGCCGTATTACGGTGAATCCTATCAAAACAATCGAGGTCATTATGATCTTATCTCTGCTGGTGGCAATGATTATATGATGGTGTATATGGGCTGGGGGATCAAGCAAAATGAGATTGACTGGTTAAATCGAGTCATTTCTGAACATCCAGATCGAATTGTCATTTTAAATTTCCATGAGTATTTGTTAGTGAGCGGCAATCGAAGCCCAATTGGAGATTTGATCTTCCATCAAGTGGTAAAACGTCACCCGAATATTGTCGCAGTATTTAGTGGCCACTACCACGGAGCCAGTCGAAAAGTAGATGAGATTGACGATGATCATGATGGAAAAGTGGACAGAAAAGTATATCAAATCCTTGCAGATTACCAGTCAGGTCCTGAAGGCGGTCAAGGTTTTATGCGGCTGATCACTGCAGATCAAGAAAAAAATAAACTTCATTTCACCACATACTCACCCTACTTGAATCAAGAACATTTTTATGATCCAAAAACGTATGGAGATCAAGATGAATTTTCAATTGATGTCGATTTAACACCAAAAATGAAATCCGTTAAAACCAATTATTTTGAATTGAATGTCTACACAAACGTTCTTCTTGGAGAAGTCAAAGGTGTGAAAAGTGGTAAAAAAGCAACCTTTGAATGGAAAGGGTTAAAGCCAAATCAAGAATATTATTGGTACACTGTCGCAAAAGACCGTTTCGAAGGGAAAGCGATTTCTCCTATATGGAAAATTCATACAAAAAAATGATGATCAATCAACATTTCTTAGGAAATAAAAAACTGTGCTTTCAAGAGCACAGTTTTATCTTTCCATTGTGTGAGTGAGCTTGTATCGATCCCCTCTATAAACGGACATGACATACTCGAATGGAAGGTCATTTTGAAAATAAGTTGTTCTTGCAATGGAGAGAACAGGGTCCCCTAATGAAATAGACAGCACGTTAGCTTCTTCCTTTGATGCAACATTGGCTTCAAGCTCCTGCTTGGCATGGGCGATGGTTAGACCTGTGTTCGCTTCTATATATTCATATAAAGATCCAGTTAAATGTTCCTTTGTGAGCTCGCCAGCAAATTTTTCAGGAATATAACTCGTTTCAATAGCCATTGGTTCATCGTTTGCAAGGCGGATTCGTTTTAATTCATAGACATCTTCACTGTTCGACAGCTGTAATGATTGCAGCAAGTGCTCTGGGCATGCGACTTTTTTGAAATCAATCAACTGACTTGAAGCTTTAAGCCCACGTTGACGCATATCTTCTGTAAAGCTTGTTAAGCCCTGAAGCGGTTGTTCAAATTTCTTTCGGCTAACAAATGTTCCTTTTCCTTTTTGCCGGTATAAATATCCTTCGTTCACAAGGTTCGATAAGGCTTGTCTGACAGTCATTCGGCTAATACCAAAGCGTTCGGCATATTCTCTTTCAGAAGGAATGAGTGTATCAGGTGCTAACGTTCCATCCTCAATCTGCTTTTTCAAGTTCTCCATAATCTGATGGTACATGGGGATAGGTGACTGCTTATCAATAAACATGTGAAAATCCTCTCGTGTTTAGCGTAGTGAACCAGCTTCTCGATCAATAAAAATCGTCACATCTTCATGAAGTTTCAGAGCAGATGCAGGGAAGTCTGGGTGAATTTCAGTTCGTTCTAAATATTGTATCACGTCCGCTTTTGATTTTCCTGATGCGAGAAGGAGAATTTTTTTACTTGAAAGAATGCTTGCAATTCCCATTGTAATGGCATGTGTAGGTACCTCATCTATAGAAGAAAAGTACCTTGCATTGGCTTGGCGAGTGTGTTCATCTAATTGGACGACATGCGTCTTTGAGTCAAAAGGAGTACCAGGTTCATTAAACCCGATATGTCCATTTTGTCCGATACCAAGTAGCTGAAGATCAATACCCCCTAAATCTTCAATGAGCTGATCATACCTTAAGCACTCTTCTTCCAAGTGAGCAGCAGCACCATTGGGGAGGAAATATTGATCTGATGGGAGATCAATATGGTCGAATAAATGACGCTTCATGTAAGTCATATAACTATTTTCATGATTTGGATCAATTCCCACGTACTCATCCAGATTCACTGTTCTTGCTTGTTTGAAAGACAATTGTTCTGTTTGATGCAACTGAATTAACTCTTTATAAGTATCAATTGGTGTACCGCCAGTTGCCAGACCGAGAACCGCATCTGTTTTTGATTTAATGGTACGTGCAATGAAAGCAGCTGCTGCTTTTCCTAATTGATCTTTATCTGCAAATTCGATGATGTTCATCAGTGTGTGGCCTCCTTTTTTTCATAAACGATTTGTCCATGGCAGATCGTCATCATGAGTTCGCCAGCTTCATCCCAAATGACCAAGTCTGCCAGTTTTCCAACTTCGATCGAACCGAGCTGATGATCGATCCCGAGCTGAGTGGCTGCATTTGTTGAGGTCATTTGAGCAATTTCTATCCATCCACATTGTGTGATCTGTCTCATACGTTTTACCCCATCTTTCATTTGTAAAATCGATCCTGCAAGTGTTCCATCTGCTAGCAATGCTTTTTCACCGCTGACTGTCACAGTCTGTCCGCCAAATTCGTAGGTTCCCTCTCCAAGTCCTTTTGCACGCATTGAGTCTGTAATCATGATCAAACGTTCACTACTCTTTGCCAAATACGCAAGCTTTACGGAAAGAGGATGTGAATGAATGCCATCTGTAATCAGCTCAGTCAAAAGCTTTTCGTTTGTAAGCGCAGCCCCTGCAACATTTGGCTCACGATGCTGAAATGAACTCATCGCATTATAAAGATGCGTGACATGACGCGCGCCGTGCTTTGCTGCTAGTTCAATCATGTCATGAGGAGCATTTGTATGTCCAATAGAAGGAATGATATTTTTTTCTTTTAGCAGGGAAAGAAATGCAAAATCAGTATCTTCCTCAGGTGCAAAAGTGACAATTCGAATCAGCTGATCAGATGCACTCAGCCATTTCTCAAAAAGAGGAAGGTTAGCCTGTGTAATCCATTGAGCAGGCTGCGCTCCAGCTTTATCTTTAGAAATAAAAGGACCTTCTAGATGAATGCCTAAACATTGTGCCTGACTTCCAGCTTGCTTTTTATTATAGGGTCTCCACTGTGCGACATTTTTAAGTGCTTGCTCAATCTCTTGGTGATTTTGTGTAATGGTTGTTGCTAAAAAGCTTGTCGTTCCTTCTGCGGGTAAGTGATCAGCAAGTGTATTCATGGCTTCTGGTGTGGCATCCATCATATCTGCACCATATCCCCCATGGATGTGAATATCAATCATTCCGGGGAGTAAATAAAAGTTTTCCCGGGAAATATATACTTTTTCATAATTTCCTGTCGGCGGTGATGTTGAAATATAGTCGATTTTGCCATCGCGTAAACCGACAAAACCGTTTTCAATGATTTCTGTCTTTGTCACAATATGAATATTGGAGAGCAATAAAGAACTGCTCATGATTGTGCCCCCTTATTCTCGTCGTTAGATTCAGTTTACCTTTTTTAAGTATAGTTGTCTATACCAGTAAATGTGAAGAAACAGGATCAGGATAAAATACTATTTTGGGTTCATCATTGAAAGTGATAAAATAGAGCTGTATTTCTGAAACGCCTGCGATAAAAGGAGGAAGAAGCGTGCCGAAAGTTCGTACGAAGGACATAATGGAACAATTTCATCTTGAACTGGTAAGTGGGGAAGAAGGGATTAATCGTCCCATTACAATCAGTGATCTTTCCAGACCAGGTATTGAAATGGCTGGATATTTTACATATTACCCAAAAGAAAGAGTTCAACTTTTAGGGAAGACAGAGCTTTCTTTTTTTGAACAGCTCCCAGAACGCGAACGAAAGCAGAGGATGATGTCTCTTTGTACAGATATTACCCCTGCCATCATTTTGTCACGAGATCGTGAAGTACCAAAGGAATTGATCGAAGCTTCAAACGAAAATGGAGTGCCGGTTTTACGCTCAAGCTTAAAGACGACAAGACTTTCGAGTCGATTAACGAACTTCTTAGAAAGCAAGCTTGCACCAACGACTGCGATTCATGGCGTACTCGTGGATGTATATGGTGTAGGTGTGCTGTTAATTGGAAAAAGTGGCGTAGGTAAAAGTGAAACGGCTTTAGAACTAGTGAAGAGAGGACACAGGCTGGTTGCAGACGATTGCGTGGAAATCAGGCAAGAGGATCAGGATACGTTAGTTGGAAGCGCACCAGAGCTGATTGAGCACCTTCTAGAAATCCGTGGATTAGGCATTATTAATGTGATGACCTTATTTGGAGCGGGCGCTGTCAGAAGCTATAAGAGAATTACGATTGTTATGAACCTTGAGCTTTGGGAACAAGGCAAACAGTATGACCGTTTAGGACTTGAGGAAGAAAAAATGCGGATCATCGATACAGATGTACCCAAGCTGACCATCCCTGTACGTCCGGGACGAAATTTAGCGGTCATCATCGAGGTAGCTGCTATGAACTTCAGATTGAAACGAATGGGACATAATGCAGCGGAACAATTTACAAGTAAACTTGCCGATGTCATTGAAGACAATGGCCAGGATGAATAGGAGCTGTCTATATGAATGAAGCAATTCAACCAATTGATCCGATTGCTTTTCAGCTCGGACCTATTTCGGTTCATTGGTATGGTGTGATTATTGGGGTCGGAGCGCTGCTTGGACTCTGGCTCGCATTAAGGGAGTGTGAAAAAAGAGGCATCAATAAAGATATGTTTATTGATCTCATCTTATTTGCCATTCCTATCGCCATTATTTGTGCACGAATTTATTATGTATCCTTTGAATGGGATTATTATCAGCAGCACACAAATGAAATCATCAAGATTTGGAATGGCGGAATTGCCATACATGGTGGACTGATAGGGGCGGTGCTGACAGCGATTGTCTTTACTAAAGTGAGAAAGGTGTCCTTTTGGAAAATCGCCGATGTCGCAGCGCCTAGTATTTTACTAGGGCAAGCCATCGGGCGCTGGGGGAACTTTATTAATCAGGAAGCACATGGTGAGGCTGTTTCAAGAGCCTTTTTAGAAAATTTGCACCTGCCTGAGTTTATTATTAATCAGATGTACATTGACGGGACCTACTATCACCCTACGTTCTTATATGAATCATTATGGAATATCGCAGGCGTTTTGATATTAATCTTATTACGTAGAACATCATTGCGTCGAGGCGAAATGTTCTTGTCGTATTTAATCTGGTATTCAATCGGTCGTTTCTTCATTGAAGGAATGAGAACAGACAGCTTAATGCTGACTGAGCACCTTCGAATTGCACAGATGATTTCAATTGCTATATTTGCAGTGGCTGTTTTGCTGATTGTGTTTAGAAGAATCAAGGGATATGCATCTATACCGTATAAAGAGAACAACTCATCAAATTAAGAGCAAGGGGGATAAGAGATGGGGGAGACATGGAAAAACGGCTTGAAAGCAGGGTTATCGACAACTTGGACACTTGGAAAAGTCATTTTTCCGGTTACCATTCTCGTTAGTATCTTGCAGCATACACCTGTGATGGATTGGATTATACAATTCATCCGTCCATTTATGGGTCTGTTTGGTCTTTCAGGGGAAGCGGCCATTCCGCTTGTTTTAGGAAATATGCTGAACTTGTATGCGGGTATTGCAGCCATCTTGACATTAGAGCTCCCGGTGAAGGAAGTGTTCATTTTAGCGGTCATGCTCTCTTTTTGTCACAACTTGATCATCGAATCAACAGTGGCGGCGAAGGTTGGGCTGCGGGTGTCTGTCATTTTGCTAGTCAGAATCAGTCTTGCCGTCGTGTCAGCAGTTGTCATTCATCTCGTATGGCAGGGAGGCGAGGAGCCGGCGCAATATGGTTTGCTGACAGCTGCTCAGTCGGCTGATGTGCCTTCTAGCTGGTATATGATCGTACTTCTTGCTTTACAGAAAGCTGTTCTTGGTGTGCTGCAGCTAGCTTGTATTGTCATTCCTCTCATGATCATCATTCAATTCATGAGAGACTTAGGGTGGCTCCATACGCTGTCTAAGTGGCTGTCTCCTTTTACGAGAATGCTTGGAATGAAAGAAAATACGTCTATGACGATGGTGGCTGGTTTAACCATTGGTCTTGCCTACGGGGCAGGCGTCATGATGAAGGCAGTGGAAGAGGACGGTGTCAGCAAAAAGGATTTAACGCTTGCTTTCATTTTCCTTGTGGCGTGTCATGCGGTGGTCGAAGATACACTCATTTTCATTCCATTAGGTATTCCAGTATGGCCGCTTCTTCTTATTCGCCTTATTTCTGCTATTTTATTGACAGCTGCCATCAGCTATATTTGGCGGAGGCGGGAACATGCAGCTGTTAGAAAGGAAGCTATATGAACCAATCAACTATTAACACAGTGCTATTTGATTTAGATGGCACATTAATCAATACAAATGAATTAATTATTGCTTCATTTCAGCATACGCTTGATCATTATTACCCTGGTCAATACAGCCGTGAGGATATCCTTCATTTCATTGGTCCATCATTATTTGATACATTCTCTGCAATGGATCCGAATCTGACAGATGATATGATCCAGATGTATCGAACGTTTAATCATGAACAGCATGATCTGCTTGTGACGGAGTATGAGACGGTGTTAGACACGTTGAAAATTCTTCAGGATCAGGGATTTAAGCTTGGTATTGTGACAACAAAAATCCGTGATACGGTCTTAATGGGATTAAAGCTGACTGGATTGGAGCCATTTTTTGAGGTCATTGTCACACTTGATGATGTACAAAATGAAAAGCCGCATCCAGAACCAGTTCAACTGGCATTATCCAAGCTCGGCAGTGATCCGCATGAGGCGATCATGGTTGGTGATAATTATCACGACATTTTATCTGGTCAAGCGGCAGGGACGAAAACAGCAGGTGTTGCTTGGTCTATTAAGGGAGAAGAAGCCCTGTTAAAGCATCGCCCAGATTATATGCTGCAGAAAATGAGTGATCTCTTGGCGATTGTTGGAGCTGATTAAGTTGAGAAAAACAGATCGTTATGCTGTCAAAGGGGTTAATTCGCTTAGACAAGTCTATCGGACGGTCCCCTTTCTCAAGGTTGTGAAAAACTTCATCTTTATTCAACTGGCAAGGTATACGCCTTTTATGGGAATGAAAAATTGGATTTATCGCACCTTCCTTCGAATGAAAGTCGGGGAGGATACGGCGTTTGCTTTAATGGTGATGGTCGATCTCATGTTTCCTGAGAAAATCACTGTCGGTCGAAATAGTGTGATTGGCTATAACACAACCATTTTGTCCCATGAGTATTTGATTAAAGAGTATAGGCTTGGGGAAGTCTATATTGGTGATGAAGTGTTAATTGGAGCAAATTCAACGATCCTACCTGGAGTGACAATTGGTGATGGTGCGATTGTATCGGCGGGAACTCTTGTGAACAAAGATGTTCCGGCAGGCTCCTTTGTTGGAGGAAATCCAATGCGGATGATTTATACGAAAGAGGAAATGGAAGCACGTCAATCTTCGTCTGCTGAGTAGCTCGGCAGACTTTTTTGTTGACATTCTAACATGGTGTAACTATAATGATTACAACAGAGGTGAGAAAACATGAAAATCAGCAGCAGATTTACTGTCGCTGTCCATATTCTGGCCTTGCTATCACTTGAAAAAGGTTCTTTACAGACATCGGAGGATATCGCAGGAAGTGTCAATACAAATCCAGTGGTGATTCGCCGTATCATGAGTAAGCTCAAAAAAGCAGGCCTAATCTCAACGAGTCTTGGCAAAGGCGGTTCTCAATTGAACCGAAGTGAGGATGACATCACACTGCTCGATGTGTATAAAGCGGTTGAAGTGGTGGATGAGGGAGAGTTGTTTCAAATTCATGAAAGCCCAAACCCTGACTGTCCGATCGGTGCCAATATTCAAGCTGTACTAGAATTAATTTTGTGCCGTGCTCAAAGTGCGATGGAGCAAGTGCTTGCTGAGATCAAATTAAGTGAATTAACGCAGGTTTTAATCAAAAAAATTGGATGATCTATTCAATTTTTTTTACCTCTGTTGTAACTATTGCGGTTACATCTTAAGCGATCAAAATAACCTTATATTGTAGGAGGAATTTACATGAACATTGGAATCATTGGCGCAACAGGTAAAGCAGGACAACACATTTTAAAAGAAGCTCAATCGAGAGGGCACGAAGTAACGGCAATCGTTCGAGATGCACAAAAAGTGACTAATTCATCAGCAGCTGTTTTAGAAAAGGATGTTTTTCACTTAGAGGCAGGAGACGTCAAAGGTTTTGATGTGATCGTAAACGCATTTGGTGCGCCAGCAGGACAAGAGCACCTTCATGTAGAAGCAGGGAAAAAACTCATTCATCTCTTGAAAGAGACACCAGAAACGCGTTTAATCGTTGTGGGAGGTGCTGGAAGTTTATTTGTAGATGAGGCCAAAACAACTAGACTGATGGACACACCGGAGTTTCCAAAGGAATACCTTGCTACTGCTTCACACCAAGGAGAAAACTTAAAAGATCTTCAAAAGACCGAAGGATTAAATTGGACATTTTTAAGTCCAGCAGCCTTCTTTAATCCAGCAGGCAAACGGACAGGTGCTTATGTGAAAGGCAAAGACCATCTTATCGTCAATTCAAAGGGTGACAGCTATGTGAGTTATGCTGACTACGCCGTTGCGCTTGTCGATGAGATAGAACAAGCTGCTCATGTTGGAGAACGTTTTACTGTGGTTTCTGAAGCAGAATAAGAAATTAAAAACCCCGCTATTTAGCGGGGTTTTATGCTTTAATGATAATCGCCTGGCTGCCCATCTGTTTCCAAGAATCCTCAAACTGTTCACGATCGACTTTTTGATTCTTCTCTCCGTATGGGTTATTTAAGTAGACATGATCTTTGTCATAGCCAGTGATGACGACGCTATGCATATTAAAGCTGATATCTATTTTCCCATTTGGTGTATTCCATGTTTCAATGTTATCTGTTTTGGCAAAGGTCGAAGTGGTAATGACCCAGACAGGATAACCTTTTTCAAGTGATTGATAGATGGCCTTTTTGACTGGCTTGCCGGTTAAGTCAACGGCTTGATTACCTACATATTTTTTCGCAAGCTGATAAATGGGTTCGTGGTACACACCAAGACCTGGCCCATTCTCCATATCGCCTACAAACCCGTCATGAGGGTCTCCTTTTAAGCCATTCTCATAATTGAGTGGGATACGCTTCATCTCGTTTGCCAATGCGTTTTTCGTTATATGCTCATAGCCGCTGTAATGAAGAAGCATGGCTAAGCTCGTGACTTCGCATCCGTTATAAAGCTTTGGTGCATCCATTTGATTAAAGAGGATGACGTCCATGGCTTTTTTATTTCCTTTTAAACTAGAATGTGTCGTTTCTGTTTTCTTCGTAGAACGTGTTTCTTCTGCTGCTAGTGCGGTATCATTTTCTTTTTCTTTGGCTTCTTGCGGTGACGTTGTTTTCTTGACTTGGTCGAATTGTGAAACGTAAATAAAGCCGAAATAAACAAGACATGCGCACAACAAAGTTAAGATTAATGTCTGGATGAATTTCACTGTAATCTCCTGTGTTATTCAATATTTTTAAGTATTATAGCATGTTCCTAAAGCAAAGAGATCAAAAAGGATTAGGTGTCATTTTAATGTAATATATGAACAAATGATTAAGGAAAAAAAGGGGAAAATAAAAATGATTGATTTAATCACTTTATTTTGTTAGCATATTATCATATTAGCGAACTAAAGGATTCGGAATTTTTTGTTTTAATGTGTTGGAGGTGCGGAAGAACATGTTCATGTTTGAAAAACCATATGGTATGCGAGATTCATTACCAGGATTGTATGAGACGAAGAAAAGAGTCAGGCATTCTTTAACAGAGGTCATGAATGGTTGGGGTTATCGTTTAATGGAAACGCCAACGCTTGAATTTTACGATACAGTCGGTGTTCAATCGGCGATTACAGATACGCAGCTGTTTAAGCTTCTTGATCAAAATGGTCAAACCCTTGTGCTTAGACCTGATATGACGGGACCAATTGCGAGAGTGGCGGCTTCAAAGCTTCACGAACAGGCGTATCCGCTTCGAGTCGGTTATGCAGCCAACGTGTTTCGGGCACAGGAAAGAGAAGGCGGAAGACCTTCTGAATTTGAGCAGGTCGGTATTGAGTTGATCGGTGATGGTTCGATTAGTGCAGATGCTGAAGTCATAGCGCTTGTCGTGTTTGCATTAAAAAATGCTGGACTTCAATCCTTCAAAATTGCGATCGGGCATGTGGCTTTGGCTGAGACCTTGTTTTTAGATGTACTAGGGAATACAGAGCGGGCGAACGTATTGCGCCGATTTTTATATGAAAAGAATTATGTGGGATACAGGCAGCATGTCAAACAATTGCCGCTCTCATCCATCGATAAAACAAGGCTGCTCCAGCTTTTAGAGCTGCGCGGCAGTCAAGAAGTGACCCAGCAGGCTGAAGAAATTGTGGTGTCACAAGAGGGCAAAGAAGTGCTGGCGGAGTTAAAGGCGCTGTGGGAGACACTTGAAGATTACGGCTGTACAGAATATATCCGTTTGGATTTAAGCATGGTTAGTCATATGAGCTACTATACGGGGATTTTGTTTGAAGTATTTGCAGATCATGTTGGGTCTGTGATCGGAAGTGGAGGAAGGTATGATCAATTGCTTGCTCACTTTGATGCACCCGCACCCGCTACAGGCTTCGGACTTCGATTAGACCGTCTTCTTGAGGCGCTCGACGCAAAAGAAATAAATGAGCCCCAAGAGGCTGTGATTTTTAGTAAAGAACAGCGGCTTGAAGCATTTGATTTTGCAGAAAAAGAGCGGACAAAGGGCAAAAGGATTGTTCTCCAAGACTTAGCAGGTATTGAAAATATCGATGCCATGACCAAGGCATTTGAGCAAGTGACTTATTTTATCGGCGCTAGAAAGGAAGAGCAAAATGGGTAAAGTGTTGACAATGGCAATGCCAAAGGGGCGGATATTTGAAGAAGCAGCAGGGCTATTAAGACAGGCTGGATATCAGCTGCCGGAGGAATTCGAAGATTCAAGAAAATTAATCATTGATGTACCGGAAGAAAATCTTCGCTTCATTTTAGCGAAGCCAATGGATGTGACGACATATGTAGAGCACGGTGTAGCAGATGTGGGCATTGCAGGCAAAGACGTCATGCTTGAAGAAGCACGGGATGTGTACGAAGTGCTCGATTTAAACATTAGCAAATGTCATTTAGCTGTAGCGGGCTTGCCAGGAGCCAGCTGGGGCGGTGTCGCACCGCGTGTGGCTACAAAGTACCCAAATGTCGCTTCTTCTTATTTTAGAGAACAAGGTGAGCAGGTGGAGATCATTAAGCTAAATGGTTCCATTGAATTAGCACCGCTCATCGGGCTTGCCGATCGAATTGTTGACATTGTCTCCACCGGTCAAACACTTAAGGAAAATGGACTTGTCGAAACGGAACATATTTGTGACATTACGTCACGTTTTATTGTCAATCCTGTGAGCTATCGAATGAAGGATGCGGTAATCGATGAAATGGCGCAGCGTCTGGCAAGAATCATCGAAGGAGAAGGGGAGGAAACATCATGAACATCACCTACATACAAGATGGTGAGACAGACACTCTCTCACTCAAGCGTTCTCTAGATACAGGAACGGAAGAGCAGCGATTGGCTGTTCAGCGAATAATCGAAGAAGTGAGAAAAAATGGTGACGAAGCGGTACGGACTTTCACGAAGCAATTTGACGGTGTCTCTATTGAACAGCCACTTGTGACGGAGGATGAAAAGACAAAAGCCTACGAACGTTTGGACCCGGAGATGATCAAAATCATCCAAACGGCGATCCGGAATATTCGAACATACCACGAGCGTCAGCTAACCTCCTCTTGGTTTTATCACCAAAAGGACGGCTCAATGCTAGGTCAGAAAGTAACACCGCTCGATGCGGTCGGTGTATATGTCCCAGGCGGAACGGCCGCCTATCCATCATCTGTTTTAATGAATGTGATCCCGGCACTTGTAGCCGGCGTTGAGCGAATTGTCCTTGTGACACCGCCAGGAAAAGACGGTCGTCTGTCTGACGCTGTACTAGTAGCAGCGAAGGAGCTGGGCATTTCAGAAATGTACAAAATGGGTGGTGCTCAGGCGATAGCCACTCTTGCATATGGAACGGACAGTATCCAGCCTGTTGATAAAATCACCGGTCCAGGAAACATTTATGTAGCACTTGCCAAACGGGAAGTATTTGGTCAAGTAGACATTGATATGATTGCGGGCCCAAGTGAAATTGCTGTTTTAGCAGATGAAACGGCAGCTGCACATGAGGTGGCAGCTGATTTGCTTTCACAGGCAGAGCATGATGCGTTGGCATCTAGTATTTTGGTGACACCATCCAAGGTACTGGCTGAAAGAGTGCAAGCAGAGGTGCAAGCGCAGCTGGACACTTTGCCAAGAAAATCAATCGCAGCACAATCCATTCAAGACCATGGCCATATTTACGTGACAGAATCCTTGGATCGTGCAGTTGATATCGTGAACCAGTTAGCCCCAGAGCATTTAGAAGTGCTGACGGCGTATCCAGCATCACTACTTGGTCAAATCAAGCATGCTGGAGCGATTTTCTTAGGGCGTTACAGCCCAGAGCCGGTAGGGGATTACTTCGCAGGACCGAACCATGTGCTGCCAACAAACGGGACGGCAAGATTTTCTAGTCCGCTCAGCGTTACGGATTTCCAAAAGAAAACGAGCATCATTTCATATAGCAAAGAAGCTTTTGAAACACATAGGGAAAGCATTGCGGCTTTTGCCAGATTAGAAGGGCTTGAAGCACATGCAAGATCGATTGAAGCGAGAAAGCGGGAGGAATCAAAATGAGACAGGCGGAAACAGCGAGAAAAACAAATGAAACGAATATTTCATTAGCGTTAGAGATTGATGGAGATGGAAAAGCGGATATTCAAACAGATGTCCCTTTTATGACACACATGCTCGATCTTTTTACGAAGCATGGACACTTTAATTTGACCGTCGATGCAAAAGGAGACACAGATGTCGATGATCACCACACAACAGAAGATATTGGCATTGTGCTTGGGCAGATGTTGAAAGAAGCGCTGGGGGATAAGAAAGGAATTAAGCGCTACGGCTCTAGTTTTGTTCCAATGGATGAAACTCTCGCCCAAGTCGTCGTGGATTTAAGTAATCGTCCTCATTTGGAAATGAGAGCGGATTTCCCGAGTCAGAAGGTCGGCACCTTTGATACGGAGCTGGTTCATGAGTTTCTTTGGAAATTTGCCCTTGAAGCACGAATCAATCTGCATGTGATCGTTCACTATGGAACCAATACCCACCATATGATTGAAGCCATTTTTAAAGCGATGGCACGCGCCTTAGATGAAGCAACAACCATTGATCCGCGTGTGAAAGGGATTCCGTCGACAAAGGGGATGCTCTAATGATTGGCGTCATTGACTATGGGATGGGAAATTTGTTTAGCGTATCAAAAGCACTGGAACGAGCAGGAGCGTCTTATATCGTGTCTTCTGAAGCAGAGGAGCTGAAAAAGGCAGGTGCGTACATTTTGCCAGGCGTCGGTTCGTTTCGTGATGCGATGCAGCTATTAAGACAGACGGGACTTGAGGCGTTTATCCACCAAGTCGTGCAGGAAGGAAAGCTGTTATTTGGCATTTGCCTTGGCATGCAGTTGTTGTTTGAAGAAAGTGAAGAAGCAGGAAAAACAAAAGGGTTAGGCCTTTTAAAAGGACGTGTCGTTCTTTTGAAGGATCGTGATCAGGATGGACAAAGGCTGAAAGTGCCTCATATGGGCTGGAATGAGCTCACATTTCATCAGCCCTCTCCATTGTTTGAAGGTGTGACAGAAGGATTTGCATACTTTGTTCACTCTTATTATGTGAGCGGCATGAATCCAGAAGACCTATTGGCAAGTGCACCCTATGGTGTGCAAGTACCTGCCGTTGTTGGGAAGGGGAATGTGTTTGGAACGCAGTTTCACCCTGAAAAAAGCAGTACAACAGGAATGGCACTGCTGAAACAGTTTATTCAATTAGCAAACGAACAGAGGGTGAGCAAATGAGTGAATTTACATTATATCCAGCAATTGATATGAGAAATGGCAAATGTGTACGACTTGTGCAAGGAGACTATGACCAAGAAACCATTTATGGAGATTCACCGTTAGACATGGCGAGACGGTTTGCAAATGAAGGAGCAAAATGGATACATCTCGTTGATTTAGATGGCGCAAAAGCAGGAAAACGCGTGAATCACGAGCATGTGCTGGCGATTGCTTCCTCATTAGATGTGAATGTTCAAATTGGCGGCGGCATTCGGACAGAAGAAGATGTTGCATTTTATTTAAACAATGGCGTATCGAGAGTCATTCTTGGCAGTTCAGCGGTGTCAAACCCGGTTTTTGTGAAAAAAATGTTGGCGCAATATGGGGAGAAAATCGCCATTGGCATTGATGCACGAAACGGTTTTGTATCGACTGAAGGCTGGCTTGAAACATCGGAAGTGAAGGC
The DNA here is from genome assembly GCF_051172515.1 of Bacillus sp. G402. Lineage (NCBI taxonomy): Bacteria > Bacillati > Bacillota > Bacilli > Caryophanales > Bacillaceae > Bacillus > Bacillus sp. G402. The sequence continues at coordinate 393,605 of NZ_JBPIZC010000002.1, read as the reverse complement.
GGAGGAACTCGGTAAGGAACTGGCAAAGGAAGGCGCAGAGGTCTTCATTTTCACGGATATTCAAATGGATGGCATGCTGTCTGGTCCAAATGTGGAAAGTACGGTTCGATTAGCAGAAGCAACTGGCAAACAAGTCATTGCCTCAGGTGGTGTCAGTGCAGTAGGTGATCTGCAAAAGCTGTCAGCACAAAAGCAGACAGGTGTGTCTGGTGCAATCATTGGCAAGGCGCTGTACACAAAGCAATTTACTTTAGCAGAAGCGTTTGAAGGGCTTGACAGCATATGATGACAAAACGAATCATTCCATGTCTTGATGTAAAGGAAGGGCGTGTGGTCAAAGGGATCCAATTTCTAGGGTTGAAGGATGCTGGTGATCCAGTCGAATTAGCGCAGATCTATGACGAGGAAGGTGCGGATGAACTCGTCTTTCTTGATATATCTGCCTCTCATGAAGGCCGAAAAACAATGGTGGATGTGGTCAAACAAGTGGCATCCACTCTCGCTATCCCGTTCACGGTGGGCGGCGGGATTAACCACCTTGATGACATGAAGCGTATTTTAAGAGCGGGGGCAGACAAGGTGTCTGTGAACACAGCAGCTGTTTTAAGACCGGAGCTAATAACAGAAGGAGCCGACTTTTTTGGTTCACAGTGCATCGTTGTTGCGATTGATGCGAAATACGATGAAGAGAAACAAGCATACATGGTCTATACGCACGGAGGACGCCGTCAAACGGATATAGAAGTGAGTGACTGGGCGAAAGAAGCCGTGCGAAGAGGAGCAGGCGAGATCTTGCTGACTAGCATGGATGCCGATGGTGAGAAAACGGGCTTTGAGCATCGTTTGACGAGGCTTGTATCAGAAGCAGTCACAGTGCCAGTTATTGCTTCAGGAGGTGCTGGCAATGCGCAGCATATGCTGGAGGCTTTTACGAAAGGTGAAGCTGATGCCGCACTCGCAGCCTCTATTTTCCATTATAAAGAAACCTCCATTCAAGAGGTGAAGACATATTTGAGAGAACACGGGGTGAAGGTAAGATGAAACAGGCAAACGAATTAACCTTTAATGATGCAGGTCTCATTCCTGCCATTGTACAGGATGCTCAAAGCAAGGAAGTTCTTACTTTGGCGTATATGAATCAAGAATCCTATGAAAAAACATTAGAGACAGGGGAAACATGGTTTTTTAGCCGATCGAGAAATGAACTTTGGCACAAAGGAGCCACATCTGGAAACACCCAGCGTGTTACATCTATTCGCTATGACTGTGATCAAGATGCCCTGCTTGTTCTAGTGACACCAAGCGGTCCAGCCTGCCATACAGGCAGCTATAGCTGTTTTTCGGAAGAGGGCGTGAAACAGCAAAGGGGAGAACAAGACCGCTTTGCCATTTTAAATGAACTTGAACAGGTCATTGCGAAGCGTCAGATGGAAATGCCAGAAGGAGCGTATACAACCTATTTATTTGAAAAAGGAGTCGACAAAATCCTGAAAAAGGTAGGGGAAGAAGCTTCTGAAGTCATCATTGCAGCGAAGAACCGTGATCAAGAAGAATTGAAATGGGAAACAGCAGATCTCCTGTATCACCTTCTTGTGTTATTGCGTGAACAGCAGCTGTCTCTTGATGATGTATTAAAGGTATTGAAAAAGCGTCATCAAGCGGAATGAAAAGCTGGGGGTACCCCCGGCTTTTTGCTTTTAAATGAAAAACAAATCCTTCCTTTCCTTTTGTTCTATGTGACGACTCATGAAGTATGTTATACTACACACGGTACACTGTTCGAAATGGAGGGTATCGGTGAGTAAATACACTTCTCAAAATAATCACACACAAGTCGTCCAGCTATTCCAAGATGGGCATTACTTTTTTCATAAAGGTCTAAAAGCATATAGAGAAAGAAATCTGTCTAGGGCAAGTAAGCTGATACAGCGGGCCATCGTACTTGAGCCTGAAAATGTAGAAATGCTGTCGCAGCTTGCCATTATTTATACTGAAATGGGTCATTACCAACAATCTAATGAACTGCTGGATTTTATCCTTGAACATTTGGATGAGAACATGTCAGAGTGTCACTACTTTAAAGCCAATAATTATGCGAATCTCGGTTTGTTTCAAGAGGCATATAGATGCGCCACTGCTTATGCTGCGCTGGAAGAAGACGGGGAATTTGCAGATGAAAATGACGATCTCCTCGACCTGCTTGATATGAGTGACGATGTTGATGAAGATTTTCCTTATGATCAGGATGATCTGATTGTAAAGCAGGATCAAGCCAACCATTTGCTAGAAAGCGGCAGGCTGGATGAAGCAATCGAGATGCTGGAACAGATGATTGTTGAGTATCCAGAGTTTTGGTCAGCGTATAATAATCTCGCTTTGGCCTATTTTTATTCTGGCCAAATCGATCAGGCAAAAGAAATGTTGAACCGGGTCCTTCATGAAAATCCCGGTAATCTGCATGCCCTTTGTAATCAGCTTGTTTTCTATCATTATGAAAAAGAAGAAGAAAAGGTCAATCTGTTAGCGAAGCAATTAACGCACGTGTATCCAATATTAAGTGAACAGCGTTATAAGCTTGGCGCAACATTTGCCCTTGTTGGAGAATTTGAATGGGCATTTAAATGGCTTTATTCTTTGTATAAAACAGGTTTCCAAGGTGATAGTACGTTTTTATACTGGCTGGCAAGTGCAGCCTATTATACGGGCCACAAAACGCTGGCGCAAACCGTCTGGGATAAGATGGTGGAAGAAGATATTGATGCAGATGAAATCAAGCCGTGGCAAGACAAACCAGAGGAGTCTGAGCCAATGGTTTCAATTGAGGAACGACTCACTGCCTACTATGTCAGCAAACAAAAAGGTGAACGTGACGTCTTGCAATCTGTTCTTGATTCCCGCGCTGCGAAAACGGCCTTTGAACAGCAGTTTATTGAGTTACTTTTATATGAAGATCAAATGGAAGAACGATCGTTTTCAGAAGATGCGGTCTTCGCAAAACAGGCGGCATCTGCTTTGGAAGAAGCGGTGCAGCCTGATAGCCACATGCCATATTTTTGGTTATTCCATATTATTCAGCAAGCACGCGCTTCAGGCGTAGAGAAGAAAAATGCCATTGCATGGGCAGCAGCTTCTTATTATCTATGGATGAATGAACAAGAAGAATCAGCTGTCAGCAAAAAAGAGATCGCAGCTTCTTTTCAGATCAGCGTTCAAACGCTGTCAAAATATGAGAATATTATTTGTGCGTTCATGGTTTGAATAGGTAAATAGATTCAGATAACAGCAGCATGGCCGAAAAGGTCATGCTTTTTTCTTGGATAAAAAGGTGGGATTTGCTAGGATTTGGCGAAGTATGACAATCTCGACATCTATTTGAAACATAAATGTAATAAAAATATTAGCTCATTTTGTCGATGTGTCATGTATAATGAAACTCGTGGATTAAAACAAAGACATATATTTAAATATTTTACTATACATAATGCAACACCTAGTGATAGAAACAATCTGGTCAACATCTGACTGAATCATCAGGAAGAAAGACACAGGAAGCACAGATTGGTCGCAGAGAATTTGCTGCTTTCTCATGTCGCTTGGGAAATTGTCAAAGGAGGAACTATACGTGAAAAAGTTTATTACTTTCGGTTTAGCTTCGGTGATTGGAGCGAGCGGTTTATTTATTCCATTTACTCATGAAGCAAATGCACAGAACTTTGAACAAAAGAAACAAGAACTAGACAGCAAGCAGTCAGAGGTAAACAAGAATCTTCAAAAGAAAAAAGAAGAGCTTTCAAAGCTTGAGGCAAAACAAGAGGCACTTGCGCTAAAGCTAAAAGAAATTGACGAAAAAGCTTTAAAAACAAGTGATCAAATCGAAGAAAAACAAAAAGAAAACGAAAAAACAAAAAAAGAAATCAAAGCACTGAAAAAAGAAATTGCTGATACAGAAAAACGTATCGAAGAAAGAAACGAATTCTTGAAAAAGCGTGTACGTGCGCTTCAAGAAAGCGGTGGTTCTACGAAATACATAGATGTATTACTAGGAGCAAAAAGCTTTAGCGATTTCATTAGCCGTGCAGGTGCTGTATCTACATTAATCAACGCAGACAGCGAAATCATTAAAGAACAAGAAAGAGACAAAGCAGAATTACAAAAGTCTGAAAACGAATTAAATACAAAGCTTGAAGATGTTCAAAAGACGCTTGCAAAGCTTGAAACACTTCAAACAGACTTAAATAAACAGCTTGATGAGAAAGACAAGCTATTCAAGCAAGTGAAAAAGCAAAAAGGAAGTGCTTCTTCTCAAATCAGCGAGTTAAACACTGAGGCAAACAGCATTGCATCTGAAAAAGACGCAACAATCGCTGCTCAAAAACAAGCTGAAAAAGAAGCAAGAGAAGCTGCTCAAAAGGCAAAAGAAGAAAAAGCACAAAGACAACAGCAGCGTCAAGCTAGTGTTCAAGCAGAAGACAACAGCTCTAATAACGACAGCGGTTCTTCTTCAAATAACAGTGGATCTTCAAATAACAATAGCAGCAGTTCACCAAGCAAAAAGCCATCTTCTGGCGGTGGATCACCTGTCAGCAATAACGTAGGCGGTATCGAAGGTGCAATCAGCACAGGTTCTACGATTGTAGGGCAATCTCCATATAAATGGGGCGGCGGCAGATCACAAGCCGATATTGACGCACGTCGTTTTGACTGTTCTTCATTCGTTCGCTGGGCATTTGCATCAGCAGGCATCAACCTTGGACCAGTTGGCGGTACAACAACAGATACGCTTGTAGGTAAAGGAAGAGCTGTAAGTGCATCTGACATGAAACGTGGAGACCTTGTGTTCTTTGATACGTACAAAGTAAATGGCCACGTTGGTATTTACTTAGGAAACGGTACATTCTTGAACGATAACAGCTCTCGCGGTGTTTCAGTTGACTCTATGAGCAACGTTTACTGGAAAAAAGCATTCAATGGCGTTGTAAGAAGAGTCGTTGAATAAATCATTACTTACTATATAACCGTAAACAGGCTTCCTTAAACAGCAGTTTAAGGAAGCTTTTTCTTTTTTTGAAGATATGAGCAAATGATTCGCTTATTATCCGCAGATTTAATAGGATATGGGTAAGGCATAAAAGCTAAGAGTGGAAATGATGCTCTCTGTCATGAATGGAAGCATCACCCAAGGGCATTCTAATAAGAAATGCTAGCAGCAATTGAAGAGGGAGTGACAGTTGTGTCAGAAGAAAAAATCTACGATACGATCATCATTGGAGCGGGTCCTGCCGGAATGACAGCCGCTGTTTATACATCACGGGGAAATCTTTCAACACTGATGATTGAAAGAGGAATTCCAGGCGGCCAAATGGCGAATACGGAAGATGTCGAGAACTATCCGGGCTTTGAAAGCATCTTAGGGCCGGAACTTTCAAATAAAATGTTTGAGCATGCAAAGAAATTCGGTGCCGAGTATGCGTATGGCGATATTAAAGAAATTGTAGATGGAGAAGAGTACAAAATCGTCAAAGCTGGTTCCAAAGAATACAAAGGACGCTCTGTCATTATTGCGGCAGGTGCTGAATACAAAAAAATCGGTGCACCAGGCGAAAAAGAACTTGGCGGCCGCGGCGTATCATACTGCGCTGTATGTGACGGTGCCTTCTTTAAAAACAAAGAGCTTGTCGTGATTGGCGGAGGAGACTCAGCAGTAGAAGAGGGTGTTTACCTCACTCGCTTTGCGTCTAAAGTCACAATTGTCCATAGACGCGACAAACTTCGTGCCCAAAGCATCTTACAAGCACGTGCATTTGATAATGAAAAAATCGACTTTATGTGGAACAAAACCGTCAAAGAAATCAATGAAGAGAACGGGAAAGTCGGCAGTGTGACATTAATTGATACTGTGACAGGTGAGGAAGAAGACTTCAAAACAGATGGCGTCTTTATCTACATCGGTATGCTGCCGCTGTCTAAACCATTTGAAAATCTAGGGATTACAAATGCAGAGGGCTACATTGAGACTAATGAAAGAATGGAAACAAAAGTTGAAGGAATCTTCGCAGCTGGAGACATTCGTGAGAAAACACTTCGTCAAATCGTCACAGCAACAGGTGATGGAAGTATTGCAGCACAGAGTGCACAGCATTATGTAGAAGAGCTTGCTGAAAAGCTAAAAGCAATGAAATAAACAGCTGTCGTAAATCCTTAATATTGCGTCACGGGCTTTTAACTGGAATGTAACACGGGTGAAACAATTATCCGTTATGATGAAACTAGTAATTGACCCCCTTTTATAAGGAATACATGTTTGGCACGGATGTGAATCCGTGTCCTTTTTTTTGCTTAAAATCAGAAATTCACGAGATGTTCACAAATGACGCATGGAGAACCGTTAGATGTTGTAAAATAAAGAATAGAGAAAGTGCCCGTCACCATAATCATACGAAAACCTGTCTGTTTTCAGTGAAGAACGGGCATGTTCATTGTGGGAGTCATGATGAACCTGTATAATAAGAAAAAGACATAAAAGAGTAGGTGACAGCTGATGCAACGAGTAACCAATTGTGTGCTGCATCACGAAGATCAAGTTCTCTTGCTGCAAAAGCCAAGACGAGGCTGGTGGGTAGCACCTGGCGGCAAAATGGAGAGCGGAGAATCGGTCAAGGATTCAGTCGTTCGAGAATTTAGAGAAGAAACAGGCATTTATATTTTAAATCCGCAGCTAAAAGGCGTATTTACCTTTATCATAAAAGAAGGCGATCAAATCGTTCAAGAGTGGATGATGTTCACCTTTATGGCAGATTCCTTTACAGGAAAAAACGTATCAGAGTCGGAGGAAGGCATTTTAAAATGGCATGATGTAAAAGATGTGCCCAGCTTGCCGATGGCTCCAGGAGATTCCCACATTCTTGACTTCATGTTGAAAGGGAAAGGATTACTCCACGGCACTTTTACGTATACACCAGATTTTGAGCTGATTGCTTATCGATTAGATCCTCAAGGAGACTAATAAATGAACCGTTTTCATAAAGAAGGAGAGGGAGCAGGCATGAATACGCACAAACAAGATGATATTCAGCTTGTGATTATTACAGGAATGTCAGGTGCGGGGAAAACCGTTGCCATCCAAAGCTTTGAAGACTTAGGTTACTTTTGTGTGGATAACTTACCGCCATCACTTTTACCGAAGTTTCTAGAGCTCATGAAGGAATCAAATTCAAAGATGAGCAAGGTGGCCCTTGTGATGGATTTGCGTGGACGCGAATTCTTTGATAGCTTAATTGCTGCCTTAGATGAGATGAGTGATATCGGCTGGATCACACCAAGGATTCTATTTTTAGATGCAAACGATAAGGTGCTTGTCTCAAGATATAAAGAAACGAGACGTTCTCATCCCCTTGCGACTACAGGTTTGCCGCTCGAAGGAATTGAGATGGAACGCGATCTGTTAGAAGAGTTAAAAGGCCGGGCTCAAATGATTTTTGATACATCGGATTTAAAACCGAAACAGCTTCGAGAAAAGATTGTCACACACTTTGCTACGAATCAGGGGCAAGTGTTTACAGTGAATGTGATGTCATTTGGCTTTAAGTACGGCTTGCCAATTGATGCTGATCTTGTATTTGATGTGAGATTCCTGCCGAATCCTTACTATATTGAGAGTATGCGTCCACAGACCGGAAACGATGAAGAAGTGCGCTCCTATGTCATGAAATGGAGCGAGACACAAAAATTCACAGAGAAATTAATTGACCTTCTCAGTTTTATGCTTCCGTCCTATAAACGAGAAGGGAAAAGTCAGCTGGTGATCGCTATTGGCTGTACAGGCGGACAGCACCGATCAGTGACGCTAGCGAACTACTTATCGGAGTATTTTAAAAATGACTACTATACTCATGTCACTCACCGGGACATTGAAAAGAGAAGTAGAAAATAGATGACGACACTACCAAAGGTTGTCATTCTTGGCGGAGGCACTGGCTTATCTGTTTTACTTAGAGGATTAAAGACAAAGCCAGTGGACATTACCGCCATTGTGACGGTAGCTGATGATGGAGGCAGCTCAGGCAGACTGCGACATGATTTGAATATTCCGCCTCCAGGCGATATTCGGAATGTCCTTGCAGCTCTCTCTGATGTTGAACCGCTTGTAGAAGATTTATTTCAGCACCGTTTTAATAAAGGGAATGACTTAACAGGCCACTCTCTCGGCAATCTCATTCTTGCGGCTATGACGAATATAACCGGTGATTTTTTTCATGCCGTCACAGAAATGAGCAAGGTCTTAAATGTGAGAGGAAAAGTATTGCCAGCAGCGAATTCAAGTGTTGTTCTTCATGCGGAATTAGAAAACGGGCAAGTGGTAACAGGAGAATCAAAAATCCCAACCTATGGTGAGCGAATTAAACGAGTGTTCCTCACACCCGATACGATTGAGCCGCTCCCAGAATCGATTCAAGTCATTCGTGAAGCCGACTTGATCGTCCTTGGACCTGGCAGCTTGTATACAAGTATCTTGCCAAACTTGCTTGTACCGCATATTGGCGAAGAAGTGATTCGTTCTAAGGCGAAAAAAGTCTATATTTGCAATGTCATGACACAGCCGGGGGAAACGCTTTCCTACAGTGCAGCTGATCATGTGCAGGCACTAAACGATCATATGGACCGACCATTTATCGATACGATATTTGTGAACAATAAAGAAATTCCAGAAGAAATCAAAGCAAAATATGCAGAAGAACAGGCGCAGCCTGTACAGTTCGACACAGATGTACTCAAAGCCATGGGACTAGAAGTCATCCCTGGGGAAATTATTACATATGACCAGCATGTGATTCGTCATGATACGCTGAAAGTAGCCGCGCTGCTTGTCGATTTGCTGCATCAGAAAAAATAGGAATGGGGGTGGCAAGGATGTCATTTGCATCCGAAACAAAAAAAGAGCTGACTAATCTGGAAGTGAAGGACTGCTGCACAAAAGCAGAGCTTTCTGCCCTCATCCGTATGAACGGTTCATTATCTTTTTCTAATCGAAAATTGATTTTAGATATACAGACAGAGAACGCAGCCATTGCAAGACGTATTTATACCCTTTTGAAAAAGAAATACGATGTGACCGTTGAGCTGCTCGTTCGTAAAAAAATGAGATTAAAAAAGAATAATGTGTATATTGTCAGACTGGTAGAACGAGCGAAAACCATTTTAGAGGACCTGAAGATATTAGGTGAACAATTTGTATTTGAACGCAACATTTCAGAAGAACTTGTGAAGAAAAGATGCTGCAAGCGTTCCTATATGAGAGGTGCTTTTTTAGCAGGAGGTTCTGTGAATAATCCAGAAACCTCTTCGTATCACCTTGAGATTTTTTCACTATACAAAGAACATAATGATGCCCTTTGTGAGCTCATGAATCAATTCCATCTTAACAGTAAAACACTTGAACGCAAAAAAGGATTTATCACATACATGAAGGAAGCGGAGAAAATTACGGAATTCTTAAGTGTTGTGGGTGCTCATAACTCATTGCTTCGTTTTGAAGACGTGCGCATCGTCCGAGATATGAGGAATTCTGTGAACCGGCTCGTCAATTGTGAAACAGCAAACTTGAATAAAACGATCGGTGCCTCACTGCGCCAGGTTGAAAATATTCAATTCATTGACGAAAAGATTGGACTAGACGCCCTGCCAGATAAGCTGCGTGAAATTGCGCAACTGCGTATTGACTACCAAGAAGTCACACTAAAGGAACTTGGCGAAATGGTGGAAAGCGGCAAGATCAGCAAATCAGGCATTAATCACCGTTTAAGAAAGCTAGATCAAATTGCAGAACAATTAAGAAACGGACAAGCTGTTACACTCAAATAGGGAAATAAAAAAGGGAGGCAGATCATATGGTGGAAAAAACGGTCACAATTCAGCTGAAAACGGGTTTGCAGGCACGTCCGGCTGCTTTGTTCGTTCAAGAAGCCAATCGTTTTGGTGCTGATATTTTTCTAGAGAAAGATGGGAAAAAGGTCAATGCGAAGAGTATTATGGGACTAATGAGTCTTGCGATCAGCTCTGGGGTCACCGTCAAACTAATAGCTGATGGAGCAGATGAACAAGAAGCCATCGATGCGTTAACGGATTTTATCAATCAAGAAAACTGAGTCTCTTTCAAGGGCTCAGTTTTTTTAGGAGGGAAAGTTGTGATTCAATCAGCCTTTTTACAGAAAATTGGATACGAAGCTGCGTCCATTACGTTTGATCAATTACCGGATTTACTAAGGAAGATGGCTTATACCTTTCCTTTTGAAAATAGATCTGTGGTGGGTAAACACGCCTATGCTTTGGATCAAGAAGGTTTGAAGCATCATCTTCTGGAAGGCAGCAGAGGTGGGCTTTGCTATGACCTCAATCCGCTCTTATATTATGTCTTAAAAGAGGCAGGTCTCGCCGTACAGCTCGTTCAAGGGACCGTATATAACAAAGAAGCAGAGAAGTGGGCACTGGATGGGACGCATGTAGCCATCGTCCTTCAACATCACCATGAGCGCTACCTCATTGATGCCGGATTTGGTGTGAATTTACCCCTTCAGCCCGTCCCTTTTACAGGTGAATGGGTGGAAGCACCGTCTCTTCGTTTTCGAGTGAACGCAGAGGAAACAGAAAAAGGAACCCATCTACTCCAATTGGATAGGGGAGCAGGTGCTGAAACAGGTTATGCTTTCACATTGAAAGAAGTCGGTGAAGATACACTTGTGCAATTGAGGCATGAGATTTATGAAAATGAAGCCTCTCCTTTTAACAAAAGACCGCTTGCATCCAAACTGACACCAACAGGTCGTGTGATCGTGACAGAGGATCATGTCACGATACATGAACAGGAAGAAGTATCGAAGAAACCACTCTCACAACCGTTTGAGGAGTACGTACAAAAACTGCTTCCGTAAACAATATGAAAAAAGACAGCCCTTTTGACTTAGGGCTGTCTTTTTATAATGATTAACGAATCCTCGTAAATGTCGCATAGTGATCGGTTGTTTTATAAATGAGCCAGTCACTTGAATACACTAGGCGGTCAGCATTACGGAAGCCGGAGACGTAGTTGATGTCGGCTTCACGCCATGTACGGCCGCTAGCTGATGGAAGGCGTCCCTCTCGATTAGAGAATACGTCTCCACCGATGCTTTTGCCCGGCGCGACTTCAGCTAAATTTCCTTTTGATGCCACCCATCCGAGGGCGCTCGCTTGTGATTTGGTGATGTAATTATCAGGTAGTCGTTTATAGCGGATTAAGTAATCTGCTACACCATCAAAGGTATTAATGACGGCAAGGGTACGAAGGTCTGGTGCAAGCTGTACGGAAGCAGTTTCATTTGTGGCTGTTGGTGTAAGTGGTGTTTCTGCATGGGCTTGCTGCGGGATAAATCCAGAAAACAGAATGGCAGCAATCAGAGCGAACAGAGTAAAAATCGAACTTATTTTTTTCATCTTGATCCTCCTCAAAAGGAAATGGGATGCCGTCCTCTTGATGCTTGTCTACCTCATATTATAGCACCGGCATATGAAGAGAATGTAAAGAATCAGGAGATTGGACAAAATGAGGCTTTTTGACCTACTGTCTCTAGATGACGTAAACAAAAAGACGCAGTTCCCTGCGCCTTTTTTCAATTAAGATGAGGCAAGCTCCTTCACAATATCAACAGGGGCTTTACCGTCAATTCCGTGAATCACATTATGAATGGCTCGTTTCAGCATAAGATCTCTTGTCGTTTCAGTAGCGGAACCGATATGCGGGGCAAGTGTGACATTGTCCATCTCCTTGAAAGGATGATCTTCCTGAAGCGGTTCTTGCTCATACACATCCAGACCAGCTCCTTTAATCCACCCTTCCTGTAGTGCTTGAATGAGGCTTTTCTCATCGACGGTTTTTCCGCGGGAGATGTTCACAAATAAAGCTGTCGGCTTCATTAATTTCAATTCCCGCTCTCCTATCATATGGTACGTCTCATCCGTCAGCGGTGTGATTAACACAATGATATCAGCTTGCTTCAGCAAGTCATCCAGTGCACAATATACAGCGCCGTAGGCCGATTCGGCTTTCTCGTTCCGGCTCCGGTTGTGATAGAGGACGTTCATATCAAAACCATGAGCGGCTCGTTTGGCTACTTGCTCTCCGATTCGTCCCATTCCAATGATCCCAAGCGTTTGATGATGGACGTCAATGCCGAATATATCTTCTTCTTGAACAAATTTTGTCCATTTTCCCTTGCGGATAAAACGATCAAGCTCGGCAATTCTCCTCGCAGAAGAGAGAATGAGCGAAAAGGCAAGATCAGCAACGGTATGATCGAGTGTATAAGGCGTGTGCGTACCAATCACGCCTCTTTGTCTCATGGCTTCTAGATCAAAATTGTCATAGCCGACTGAATTATTGCTTACCACCTTGAGTTGAGGTGCATGATCTAATAAATCTTGATCAATTTTCGTACCTGATGTTAAAAGGCCATCAGCCTTCTGCAGCTTCTCAAATAATAGATCTCTTGGGATCGGGTCCTTTGACTGCCATACCTCATATGTACAATGTTCTTTTAACATGTCTTCAAAAGAGGCAGGTAAGGGTTTGGCGACAAAAATATGTGGTTTCATCATCAACTCGCTCCTTTCACATGGTCATCTTTCTCTTTTTATTATAAAGCAACCATTTTGGCAGTACACGTTTGAATATGAGCTGCTCAATATTTAATATACTGAAATAACGGAAAAGGAGAGATTTTTATAGTGAAAGAGTAAATGACATGGCCATCTGATGTCTTTTTATGATGTAGAAAAACGAGTGATTAGTAGATGAGTCATAGAAAAATGCTAGATGTTTCGGGAGATAATCTGACAAACTGGAAAATAGATCGAGACTTTTTGGTAGAAAATTTATTATATTTGCAGTGTATTAAACGGGATGGTCATTTTCTACTAAACCATTTCATCGTCTTTTGGTGAAATGAGAGCCATCGTTTGTAAGCAAAAGCCGCATATCCCCTGTGCTGAAGCGGAACAAAGAGCAAAATAGAGAAAATGTTTACATATTCTCTCATCGTTTTCTCATTTTTTTCTTTTTTTTCTATCATTTTTCTTCTCTATGCTTGAGAACACACAAGGGAAAAGGAGGCCAGGTAAGGCGTTACAATCACTTAAAAAAGATAGGAGATGACAGGATGGGATCAACATTAGAACAGATTCTTCAGCACAATGCAGATTTTGTGAAAGAGAGACAGTATGAGCCTTTCAAGGCGGGAAAATTTCCTGAGAAGAAATTGGTTATATTAACTTGTATGGATACACGCCTGTTGGAATTATTACCGCAATCCATGGGGCTTCGTAATGGTGATGCGAAGATCATTAAAAATGCAGGAGCCATCGTCACACATCCATTTGGCAGTGTCATGCGGAGTATTTTACTAGCCATTTATGAGCTGAAAGCAGAGGAAGTATGCATTGTCGGCCATCATGAATGCGGAATGGCAGGCCTTGCGGCAGACCCTTTACTTGAAAAGGCAAAAGCACGGGGAATTGAGGAAAAGTGTTTGAGCATTGTGAAAAGCGCAGGTGTCGATTTAAAGGGCTGGCTGACAGGCTTTGATTCAGTGGAAGAGAGCGTATCCCAAAGTGTGAAATTAGTCAAAGAGCACCCGCTCATGCCAAGTGATGTAGCTGTTCATGGACTAGTGATTCATCCGGCAACAGGAAAGCTGGATGTCGTTATAAAAGATAAACAGATCGACCCACAGTATACCTAAATCATCTACACATACTTGAAGGAGGCCAACACATACCATGCGTTTTTATGGAAGATTTGAAGGTTATGATTCATCAAAGTTTAGACGCGATTTAATCGCTGGGCTTGTCGTGGGCGTTGTGGCAATTCCTTTAGGCATGGCTTTTGCCATTGCATCTGGTGTCGGACCAGAATACGGATTATACACAGTCATCGTTGCCGGCATTTTGATTTCATTGTTTGGTGGTTCAAAGTATCAGATCGGCGGACCGACCGGGGCATTTGTTCCAATTTTATTCGGGATCGTCAGTCAGTACGGTATTGAAAACTTACTCATTGCTGGTTTTATGGCAGGCTGTATGCTTGTATTATTCGGAATATTCAAACTAGGGAAGCTCATGAAATTTATTCCTCGTCCGGTTATCATCGGCTTTACTGCCGGCATTGCTGTCATTATTTTTTCAGGACAGATTGCCAACTTCCTCGGATTAAAGGGTGTTGAAAAGCATGAAAGCTTTTTCCTCAATATGAGAGAAATCGTGGTCCATCTTGGTACCGCAAACAGTTTCGCCATTCTCACAGCGATTGTTGGGCTCATCGTGATTTTGGCGGCACAAAAATACATTCCCAAAATACCTGGTGCTCTATTAGGTCTACTCGTTTCAACATTTATAGCTGTTCTCTTTTTTCAAGGACAAGTTGAAACCATCGGCTCTGCATATGGCGAAATCCCTCGTCAGCTGCCAACTTTCGCTTTTCCTGAATTGACGATTGAAAAAATGATTTATCTGCTGCCGCCGGCTATTGTCATTGCCCTTTTAGGCGGCGTGGAGTCCATCTTGTCAGCTATGGTTGCTGATAATATGAAAGGCTCAAAGCATGACAGCAACAAGGAGCTTGTCGGGCAAGGAATTGCCAATATGGCGGCACCGCTTTTCGGAGGGATCCCAGCGACGGGAGCGATTGCTCGTACGGCAACAAACATTAAAAATGGTGGAGCAAGCCCCATTTCAGGAGTCGTGCATGGTGTCGTTGTCTTGCTCATCTTAATGTTATTTGCACCATATGCATCGATGATTCCACTTGCTGCCATGGCACCGATTTTGATGTTTGTGGCGTGGAATATGAGTGAGAAAAAAGAGTTTATCAATATTGTCAAAGTCAAAAATGCGGATTCCCTTGTGCTTGTCGTGACCTTCCTGCTAACGGTCATCGGTGATTTGATAATTGGGGTGACTGCAGGTCTCATTTTAGCGTTTATCGCCTTTATCAAAAAAATGAGCCAGACAACGAATATCCACACAAATGTCGCTGTTCCTCAAATCGAAACGGCGGCTGCCTTAGAAAGGGAGACCGATCAGAAAGGGGTTAGTATGTATTCGATTGAAGGGCCACTCTTTTTCGGTACAACCGATTCATTGGAAAATTCGATTTTGGATCATGTTCAGACAAAGCCGAAAACACTCATTTTGCTTATGAACAAAGTGAATTATATGGACACCTCAGCAGAAGCGGTTCTGATGAACATTTCCAATCGTTTAAAGCATCACAATGGAAAATTGATGATTGTAGGGCTTCAATCACAGCCAAAAGAGCTTTTACATCGTACCGGTCTTTTCCATCACATTGGAAAGCAGCATTTCTTTGAACGAACGGATGATATTTCACCACAGCAGCTATAAAAGGCTAAAAAAAGCACGTGACATGTCGGTCACGTGCTTCAGCGTATAGACAAACCCTCGCATTCTTTGTCAGTTCTGCGTGCCGGTGCTCACGAATGTCAAATTCGCTCCGCGCCGGTACTCGTCCTTCCTAGACTGCAAAGGTTTTCTATCACGCTGAAAAGAAGACAAAGGGCTAAAATCAAGTTCATTTTAGCCCTTTGTCAAAGCCCGTGACATGTCGGTCACGGGCTTTTTACCTGCTCTTTTTCACTAGAAAACCGTTGTGTGAGTTTCTGTTGATGGGAAGAGAAGACCTCTTCTACTGTTACATCATAGAGATCAGCTAGAACAAGTAGATTTCCTAAGACATCTCCCATTTCTTCAATAAGGTCCTTTCTTAACGCAGCGTCCTCCTGTGTTTTCTCATCAGGTCGATCGCGTCCAATTTCGACCGCCCTGACTGCGCGAGCGAGTTCACCTGTTTCTTCCATCAGGAAACCTAACCTGATAAACGGCCCGTATTCTGTCCAATTTCTCATTTTGTAGAAATCTTTGATCCATTTTTCCATTTCAGTTGTTTGCATTCTCTTTATACAGCTCCTTATATGGTGTTCATCTTCTGATTTTACACTATATATAGATGAAGCGGCTGTTTCTTTACAATGAATTATAGTAGAATGAGTGGGTGAAGAAATCATAGAGAGAGATGGAGCTGTTTTGATGAAAACGATTTGTGTGTTTGCTGGTTCGAATCCAGGTGTGAATGACATCTACAAACAAAAAGCTGTCGAGCTAGGGGCTTATATGGCAGAGCAAGGAATCCGCCTTGTATACGGTGGCTCACGAATTGGCTTAATGGGAGCTATAGCGGATGAGGTATTGAAAAACGGCGGGCAAGTGATCGGAGTCATGCCAAAAGGGCTTTTTAGAGGAGAAGTTGTGCATCAAGAGCTCACTGAACTCATTGAAGTCAAAGGGATGCATGAACGAAAAGCGAAAATGAGCGAGCTGGCCGATGGGTTTATTGCCATGCCAGGTGGTTTTGGTACATATGAAGAATTATTTGAGGTGCTATGCTGGGCGCAAATTGGCATCCATCAAAAGCCAATCGGATTGTATCAAGTGAATGACTATTTCAATCCGCTCATAGACATGGTGAAGTTTAGTGTACAGGAAGGTTTTTCGAATGAATCACATCTTCAATTACTACATGCCTCTGGAGAACCGGAAGAATTGATGTCACAGATGGCTTCCTATCAAACACCGTCTCTTCAGCAGAAATGGACGGAGCTGTCTTAAAATAGATGCATAACAAAAAACCGTCTGTTCAAAGAGCAGACGGTTTGTTTTGTGATTATTTTTGTTCTTCTGTATTACGGGTCAAGACTTTGTCAATGAGTCCGTATTGAAGTGCTTCTTCCGCTGTTTTGAAGTTGTCACGATCTGTATCACGCTCAATGACTTCAATTGGCTGACCAGTACGTTCAGCAAGTACTTGGTTCAGTTTATCGCGTAAAGAAAGGATTCGTTTTGCCGCAATTTCAATTTCTGTTGCTTGACCTTGCGCACCACCTAGTGGTTGGTGAATCATCACTTCACTATTTGGAAGGGCATAACGCTTACCTTTTTCACCAGCAGCAAGCAGGAACGCACCCATAGATGCAGCCATACCAATACAAATAGTTGATACCTTTGGTTTAATAAATTGCATCGTATCATAAATGGCCATACCAGCTGTGATCGAACCGCCAGGGCTGTTAATGTAGATAGAGATATCTTTTTCAGGATCCTCGGCTTCTAAGAAGAGAAGCTGTGATACGATGGAGTTGGCAACATTGTCATCGATCGCAGAACCAAGCATGATAATACGGTCTTTTAAAAGACGAGAATAAATGTCGTAAGCTCTTTCCCCACGATTTGTTTGCTCAATGACTGTAGGTATTAAATTCATAATGTTCCTCCTTCACCTTTTAGGTAAGTATGTAATTCAATGATACATTTTTGGTCAATAAAGGTCAAACAAAATGCTGACCTAAAATCAAATACCCCTATCCATTTTCCCCAAAACTCTTCCACTTCAAACCATCATATGAGTATATGTATGGGAATGAAGAAAATGCATCGACAGGGATAGCGATTAATCATTGCTTTCTTGCAGCATTTCCCTTATAATTTGATATGCTGACGTTTAAAAAACATATCGTGCGCTCGTAGCTCAGTTGGATAGAGCGGTGGTTTCCGGTACCACGTCTGCCGGGGGTTCGAATCCCTCCGAGCGCGTACTTGACCTTGCTTACGATGATAAAGGTCTTTCATGAATCCCTCTTCATATGAAGAGGGGTTTTTTATGTTTAATCGAATTGATCGTTTTCTTCTAATAAAGTTAGGATAAGCAAGTGATAAAATGGTTTGGCTGCAAGCCAGCAACATCTATCCGAGTATAATAAAATCAACCCCACTCTTAACATAAGAATGGGGTTGATTGCTATAAAGGGGTTACCTGCCTTTTTGGCCTTTCCTGTAAATAGCCGCAGGTATAATTGTAAAAAGAACAATGATAAATCCAATCACGGATACAGTATTTTTTACTATATTGTCATTCACAGTGAAGTTTGTCACTATCATTGCCGCCAGACAAAGAATGATGATTAAATAACTGTATTTCTCCAAGACTTTCACAAAATATCCCTCCAATATGAATCTATAAAATTGAAACAATTATTATAATATGATATTTTTACCTCGTATTCAAAAAATAAACAAGGAAGGGGTATATTGGATGAAAACTATTTTTCATAAAAAGAGTGTAATATGCTTCATAACAGCTCTTTTCATGCTATTGTCAACGATTTTTACTGCGAATGCAACAGCAATTAGTCCTAATTCAGAAGTGGATGAAGAGTATCAAGAGTTGCTAGAGGTTTTATTGGCGATTGAAGCTTTACCTGACAGCGTTATTGCCAAAGGGGATGAAGCTGTAGTTAAATGGTTGGAAGAGAACTCTAATATCCCTCTTCAACGACAAGGTGAGGTTGTTACTATGGGGGTAGTTGGTTGTATTTCCGCGGTTGGAACTGCCATTATAACCAATGTTATACCGATAGCAAAAATCGCAAAAGTCAAGTCCGCATTAAAAGCTGCAGGAGGTGCTACAAAATTTGTTAAAACATTGATTCCAGCGTATAAAGCGGCTAGAGAGGCAGGAAAAAGTAAGGCGAATGCTGTAAAAACAGCTGTAAATAAAGCAGCGAAAAATGCTAGTCCTGAAGCAAAAAGAGCACTACTTGAATTTTTCAATATAGGAAATGTGTATTCAGCCTGCTTTGAATAAATATCAAAATATCAGATCCGATCTAAAAGACAAAGCACTTAAACAGGAGGCTTTGTCTTTTTTTCTGCTATCCTCTTAAAATACTAGCCATAAGTCTCATTTATCCCCTTTTCAGGCGTATTTGTTGAGCCCGATCACTGTATAAGATTAACATGGTAGAGAATTGACAATAAGGAGAGGATTCTTGTGGCGAAGGTTTTAATGATTACGTTTCCAGCTGAAGGACATGTGAACCCAATGTTAGGAATGATAAGAGCATTTGTTGATCGAGGTGATGAAGTGCATGTGGTCACAACTGAACATTATCAAAAGCGGATCAAACGCTTAGGCGCTCACGTACATATACATCCAGATTATATTCGCACATTAAGTGTCGAAGAAAGCGATTTAGAGTCCATGCAGCCATTTTTCCATGCCATGCTGCAAACGTCATTAGACATTTTAGAAGTGGTGGAAACTCTTTCTCAACAGCATTCATTTGATTTGGTCTATTTTGATATGTTTGGAGCAGGTGAGCTTGTGCGGGATTACTTACAAATTCCAGGCATTGGTTCGAATCCTTCTTTTGTGCTGCAGGAGGCGCATTTTGATACACCTTTATACAGAAAAGATGAGAAGGCGGCTCATCTGTTAGAAGAAATACATGAACGTTTTGGCGTTCAGCCAACACATTTGATGCAATTCATGAAAAACCGCGGAGAACTGAATATGGTGTATACAAGTGAATATTTTCAGCCGTCTGTTGATGCATTGGATGATTCGTTTGTCTTCATTGGACCGAGCTTTCTAAAACGTGCTGACCAGCATGATTTCCCGTTAGAAGCGCTTGAGCGAGAGAAGGTCGTCTTTATTTCAATGGGAACGGTTCTTGGAGATACTGAAGCATTCTTTAATATGTGTATTGATGCTTTTGCCGACTTTGATGGAAAAGTGATTCTCGCAACTGGTGAAAAAATCGACATGTCTCTCCTAAAAGAAGCGCCATCTCATTTTCTTATCGAGCCTTATGTGCCGCAGCTTGAAGTCCTTGAACTGACAGATGTGTTTGTGACCCACGGCGGGATGAACAGTGTCAATGAAGGTATTCATTATCATGTTCCAATGGTTGTCATCCCGGTTGACAAAGATCAGCCGATGGTGGCAAAAAGACTGACTGATCTCTCTGCTGCTCGTGCACTCGATAAAGACCAGCTGACAGCAAAACAGCTGAGAGATACTGTAGAGAGTGTACTCGGAAGTGACACATATCGTGCTGGGATTGAAAAGATTGAAGAAAGTTTCCAAACAGCAGGTGGAACAGAAAAAGCATTACGTGTCATTGATCAGTTTATGCAAGCGAAACAGACTCAATCATGAGTCTGTTTTTTCGGTGAAAAAAGCCATTGTATTTCCCAGATCTGTATGCTAATATTCAATTCGTAATCATTTCGATTAATAATCGTAATGATTACGATAAAATGAACATTTGGGGGAAGTACATATGAATCATCAACCTGATTACATAAAGAAAAAGGACGAGAAAAAGCAGTCCTTTGTGACATATACCTTGATGCTGTTTTCAGTCATGGCTTGTTTTCTATTGGCATCTTGTTCTGAAAATAAGACCTCTTCCAGTTTAAGTGGAAGAGAAGATGATGAACTGGTGTATGCAAGTACAAAAGATATAAGAGACATTAATCCCCATCTATATGGCGGGGAGATGGCCGCTCAAAATATGGTGTTTGAATCGCTTGTTGTGAATACGGAAAAAGGCATTCAACCTGCCCTGGCCCAAAGCTGGGATATTTCTAAAGATGGAAAAACCTACACATTTCATCTTCGAGAAAACGTGACTTTTTCAGATGGTGAGCCATTTAATGCGAAGGCTGTCAAAATGAATATTGATGCAGTTGTCAAAAATATTGAAAAAAATGCTTGGCTCAATCTCGTGTCAGAAATTAAATCCACAAAGGCTGTAGATGAACATACTTTTGTTCTCACATTGAAGGAGCCCTATTATCCAACATTAGAAGAACTTGGTTTAACACGTCCATTCCGTTTTATTTCTCCCAAAAGCTTTATTGATGGCACCACATCAAAAGGCGTAAAAGGTTATGCAGGTACAGGTCCTTATGTGTTAAAGGAACATAAGAAAAATCAATATGCCATTTTTGAAGTGAATCATCACTATTGGGGAAAGAATCCAAAGATTTCAACGGTGAAATGGAAGGTCATGCCAGATCATCAAACCATTTTACTCGCTCTTCAAAAAGGGGAGGTTGATCTCTTATTTGGAGCAGATGGTGACATGATTGATGGAGATTCATTTCAGGCTTTAAAAGAAGCTGGTCAATATGGTGTGACTGTGAGTCCTCCTGTTGGTTCAAGATCTATTGTAATCAACTCCAATCAACCAATAACACAAGATCCAAAAGTAAGAGAAGCATTTCAATATGCCATTCAAAAAGAGATGATTACAGAAGGGATTTTAAATGGAACTGAACAGGTGGCACATACACTGCTCGCCCCATCAGTCCCTTACGCAAATATTCCGCTTAAAAAGAAAACCTATCAAAAAAAGAAAGCAGAGGCATTATTAGATGAGGCAGGCTGGAAGCTAAAAGAAGACGGCTATCGCTATCAAAAAGACAAGCCGCTCAGCGTGACCATTTATTATAATTCGGATAATGCAGGTGAAAGAACGATTAGTGAATCGATTCAGCAGGACTTCAAGCAGGTTGGAATCAAGCTGGATATTAGAGGTGAAGAAAAACAGGCATTTTTAGATCGTCAAAAAACAGGAAAGTTTGATCTTATGTACTCTCTATCTTGGGGACTTCCTTATGACCCTCAAACATACGTCTCTTCATTCCGTGTTGCATCCCATGCTGATTATCAAGCTCAGTTAGGATTGAAAAAGAAAAAGTGGCTGGATGAGACCATTACGAAAGTATTGGTGGAGCCGGATGAGCAAAAGAGGGCACAAATGTACCGAGATATTTTGACGTATATTCATGATGAAAATGTGTATATCCCTATTTCCTATTCTGTGACAAAGGCCGTTTATAATAAGCGCCTCAAAGGTGTAGATTTTCATGTATCTCAGTATGAAATTCCCTTTGATCGAATGTATTTTTCGTCATAAATCGGAGGCTGAGACATGACACGCTATATCATAAAACGATTATTGCTTCTTTTGCCGCTCATTGTATTCATTACGTTTTTTGCGTTTGTGCTACTTGCGATGCGTGCGAGTGATCCAGCTGAGGTCGCTTTACGTGTGAACCAAGTAACCCCAACGGAAGAGATGGTTGAATCTATGCGTCAAGAGCTAGGCTTAGATCAACCGTTTTTCATACGCTATGTCACATGGCTTAAAGACGGATTAACAGGTGATTTTGGCAGTAGTTATGTCACACATGAGCCTGTACTTGACCTGATGATGGAGGCACTTCCTGCGACTTTACAGCTTGCAGGGATGTCCCTTTTGTTTATTATTGTGCTGAGTTTGTTATTCGGAATGGTATGTGCATATGCGGCACATACATGGTTGGATCGAATCGTGAGAGCATTTGTGTTTATTGCAGCTTCCATGCCTAGTTTTTGGTTGGGCATTTTGTTTATCTGGCTTTTTTCAGTCAAATTTAACTGGGTCAACACGAGTGGAATGGAAGGATTTAAATCGATTCTTTTGCCAGCGATGACTTTATCACTTGGCTACTTATCGACCTATGTGAGACTCATTCGAAATCAAATCCTAAAGTTTCAGCACGAGCCCTTTGTTTTTTATGCAAGAGCTCGTGGTTTAAAGGAACGAACCATTCAATTGAAGGTGATGAGACATGCCCTTCAACTAGCAGTAACAGCACTCGGTATGTCAGTACCAAAGCTCATTGCAGGAACCGTCATTATTGAAAATCTCTTTGCTTGGCCAGGGGTTGGCCGTTTGTGTGTAACAGCTATTTTTCATGCCGATTTCCCTATTATTCAAGCCTATTTGTTTGTGATGGGATGCCTGTTCGTTGTGTGCAACCTCGTTGCTGATGTCATACAAATGATCATGAACCCGCAGTTAAGAAAGGAGGTCTAAAAAATTTGATCGTATGGAATCAATTAAGAAAAGATCGAATGGCTATTCTGTCTATCTGGCTTTTGGTACTTGTCACATTAGCTGGGCTGTTTGCACCGTTTCTAGCGCCGCATGACCCAACTGACACGAACATTCTTCAAAAATATGCTGGTGTGAGTCTAACATATCCCCTCGGAACCGATCAGCTGGGGAGATGCGTATTGTCCCGGCTCTTATATGGTATTCGGACAACGATGCTTGCTGCCGTGCTGACAATGTGTATCACGATGCTCATTGGCACGATACTTGGACTCTTAGCTGGCTTTTTTAGAGGGAAAGTTGATGAAGTGTTGATGAGAATATGTGATGTCATGCTGTCATTTCCAGCAGAGGTGATGATTTTGGCTGTTGTGGGCATTATGGGACCTGGGCTTTTCAATATTATTTTGGCCAATGTCCTTGCAAAATGGGCTTGGTATACAAGGATGATTCGTTCGTCAGTCCTGCAATATACGAATGAACCATCTGTTCAGTTTGCGAAAGTATCTGGAGGTTCACCTTTTTATATCCTTCGAAAACATCTATTTCCTCGCATCTCAGGAGAGATAGCTGTCTTTGCTACACTTGACGCAGGCTGGGTCATTTTAAATATTTCTGCTCTGTCTTTTCTTGGATTAGGTGTGAGTGCACCTACACCGGAATGGGGCATGATGCTCAACGAGGCGAAGAATGTCATGGTGACGCACCCGGCTCATATGCTCCCGCCTGGACTTGCGATCTTATTTGTGGTCATGGCACTGAATTTTTTAGGAGACAGTCTTCAGCAGGTCATGAACCCTGCCATGCATCTTAGCAACAAAAAAAGGGGGAGACGATTTGCCTTTCATCGAGATAAAAAACCTGTCCGTACATGATCCGATTCAACAAAAGGATTTGGCGGCAAATATCACGTTTACATTACATAGACAACGTTGTTTAGGCGTTATTGGAGAAAGTGGAAGCGGAAAATCAACCGTTGCAAAAGCATTAATTGGCCTTATCCCTCCTTCGCTAGAGATGATTGGGACCATTTTGTTTGACGGTGAAAAATTGACAAGTCAGACTGCACAGCAGT
Source organism: Bacillus sp. G402 (assembly GCF_051172515.1). Taxonomy (NCBI): domain Bacteria; kingdom Bacillati; phylum Bacillota; class Bacilli; order Caryophanales; family Bacillaceae; genus Bacillus; species Bacillus sp. G402. The sequence continues at coordinate 369,701 of NZ_JBPIZC010000002.1, read as the reverse complement.
GGAGAGGAAAGCGAATTGGCTACATTCCACAAGATGCTATGAATGCGTTCAATCCAATTGAAACAATTGGTCATCAAATACTTGAAACGTTCCAGCGGCATTTGGGTTTACGTGGAAAAGAAGGGACAGCACATGCGATCACTGGGCTAGAACGTGTCCATTTAAACAATCCGCATATGTTAATGAAAAAATATTCTCATGAGCTGTCGGGAGGAATGCTTCAACGTGTCATGATTGCCATTACGATCATGCTTTCTCCTGACGTGATCATTGCCGATGAGCCTACAGCATCATTAGATGCATATAACCGGCGCGAAGTCATCACACAATTACAGAGGCTGAAAGAAGAAACAGGAGCTGCCTTGATCATCATTTCTCATGATTTAGGCGTCGTTCAGGCAATCGCTGATGAATTGTTGGTGATGCACCAAGGGAAGATGCTTGAGCATCGTCATGCAAAAGAGATATTTACATCACCTGAGCATCCTCAAACGAGGCATTTACTAGAAACGAGGCTTCGCTTATCGGCACCCCTTGAAGCACTGAGGCAGCAGAAGAGAGTGAGGGCATTCCCATGCTGATCACAGCAAATCAACTACTTAAACATGGAGAAGATAAAGGGCGCTTTTTTCATAAAGAGGAATCCATAGCACGCATAGCTCAGGTTTCATTTCAGGTTGGAGAAGGTGAATGTGTCGGGTTAGTCGGTGAGAGCGGTAGTGGTAAAAGTACAATAGCACGTACGCTGCTTGGTTTAGAAACATTAGACGGCGGAGAGATAAAGATAGATGGATGGCCAGCTCATACATGGCGTAAGATGAACCGGGGGGAAATGAGTGTTGTTTTTCAGGATTATCTATCTTCTGTCCATCCTTCCTTTACAGTGAAAGAGATCATAGCAGAACCCATGCAAATAATAAAGCGAAACATGAATATGAACCAAAAAGTGTTGTCCCTGCTCAAGCAAGTAAGACTTCCATCGTCTTTGCTAAATCAATATGCTCATCAGCTAAGCGGCGGTCAGCTCCAGCGTGTATGCATAGCAAGAGCCATATCGACGAATCCAGCCATTCTCATCTTAGATGAAGTCCTTAGCTCACTTGACGTTTCTGTCCAAGTTCAAATATTGGAGCTTCTTGAGACATTAAAGCAAGAGTTAGATATGACCATTCTCATGATTACCCATGATCTAGAGGCAGCCGTTTATTTATGTGATCGACTTCTTTTTTTACATGAGGGAAAACTTGTGGAAGAATGTAAAAGTGACCAGCTGTTTGAAGCGACTCATCCATTTACGCTCAAGCTAATAGACTCACTCATGCCTTTTCAGCTTGACAAAAAATAACCAATCTTTTATCGTATACGTAACAAACGACGGAAGGGTGACCCAATGCAATGAAGTACTAATCCTATGACCTGTAAGCAAAATGAAAGAACGAAGGCAGTGAGCAAACGATATGTGTTGCTATGTTTGCTGCGTTTTCATTTTTTAGCTTCGGAATAGGATGGTACAGCTTGGGAATCAAAGATTGAAGTGATGGATACGGGGGATATGTGTGCTTATTTGATGAACCGCATGTCATTCTGTATCGATACGCTCTTATTTTTGTACACCATTTTGCCTCCTATTCTGAGAATGGGAGGCTTTTTCATGTCTCCTGATACGAAAGGAGAGGGTTGGATGTTACTGAGAGCCCACCAATTAAAAGTATTTAGAAAGGATCGCTTGTTATTTGATATAGAGGAGCTGGCCATTCATCAAGGGGACCGAATCGGCCTTGTGGGAACGAATGGCAGTGGGAAAACGACATTGCTCCATGTACTGGCGGGTAGGGAAAAACCAGACAGCGGCACATTTGCACACACTACAACTTGTACGCTGCTTCCTCAACTAAAGACAGGAGATGGCAGACAAAGTGGCGGAGAGATGACTCAAGCTTATATTGAGAGAGCTTTAAGTCGGCCTTCTGCCCTTTTATTAGCCGATGAACCCACGACTCACTTAGATACGGAGCATATTGAGTGGCTAGAAGAAAAGCTTCGTTATCATCAAGGTGCTCTGATTGTCGTCTCGCATGACCGTGCTTTTTTAGATGCGTTATGTACAGACATTTGGGAATTGGAGGATGGGAAACTCAAACCATACAAAGGCAACTACAGCGATTTTGCCCGGGAAAAAGAACTCGAACATCGTCAGCAAATGGAGGCGTACGAGGCGTATACCCAAAAGAAAAAACAGTTAGAACATGCCATGCAAAAGAAAATGAAAAAGGCCGACAAAGCGACAAAGCCATCTCCAAAGCTGAAATCCTCGGGGCCTAAAATTGCAAAGCCTTACTATGCAAACAAGCAAAAAAAGCTTCAAAAAACAGCCAAATCCATCGAAACAAGAATGGAGAAATTAGAAAAGGTGGAGAAGGTAAAGGAAGCCCAGCCTCTTCAAATGACGCAGCACACCATGAAGGAAGTGGCAAGCCGCACCATTTTTCGTGTCGAACATGTAGATGGCAAGGCAGGAGATAAAGTCCTTTGGAAAAAGGCGAATGTAGAAGTAAGAGGCGGAGACAAAGTCGCGATCATTGGGAAGAATGGGAGCGGTAAAACGACATTTCTCCGAATGCTTGTAAACGGTCATCCCGGGATTTTTCGTTCAGAAGCCGTGAAGATTGGTTATTTCAGCCAAGATCTTTCAGAACTGAATCTAGATGAATCGATCTTACAAAATGCACTGGAACAGGCGATTCAAGATGAGACTGTCGTTCGCACCGTTTTAGCGAGACTTGGGTTTCGGGGAGACGATGTGTATAAGCTGACGAACGTATTAAGCGGCGGGGAACGGGTGAAGACGATGCTTGCCAAGCTGCTCGTCAGTGATGCCAATGTTCTGATGCTTGATGAACCGACGAACTTTTTAGACCTTGCGGCAGTTGAAGCGCTTGAAGGACTTTTAAAAGATTACCCGGGCACAGTTGTGTTTGTCTCCCACGACAGGAGGCTCATTGAGCAGGTGGCTACTCGTATTCTTCATGTGCACGAGGGGACCATTGAACGCTTTGATGGCACCTATGAAGAATATAAACAAAAGGAAGAAAAGCCAGTTGCTACAAAGAAAGAAGAAGAGCTCCTGCTGATTGATATGCAGCTGTCTGAAGTGCTCAGTCGTTTAAGCATCGAGCCTTCTCGTGAGCTTGAAGAGACGTTTCAAGCATTGTTAAAAAGAAAGAAGTTGTTAGAGTCATAAAAAAAGCCCCTGTGTTTACTGTACAGGGGTCTGTTCGTTTCGTTCTTTTTTCAATTGTTCAAGTTCGCTGACTGTGACAAGCTGGTAGCCTTGTTTGGTGAGTTCATGTATGATCTTCACTGCTGCTCGAGCAGAGCTGTCATAAATATCGTGCATGAGTACGGTTTTGCCATCTGCTGCATGTGAGAGAACATGGTTTGTGATCTGCTGGCTGTTGCGAATTTTCCAGTCTTCAGGATCGACATCCCACAATGAAACGTTCATGCCAACCGCTTGATTGATGTCGGGATTTGTTCCTCCATATGGCGGTCTAAAGTGCGTAGGAGTATAACCGCTGGCCTTTTCAATCAGTTTCTGCGTGTCTTTTACTTGTTTGACCGCTTCTTTTAGAGGGAGTCTCGTTAATAAAGGATGATTATATGAATGGTTTCCGATCTCATTTCCGCCCTTTAAAATGTCGGCAAGCATTCCAGGATAATACTGAACCCTGCTTCCTAATACGAAAAAGGTGGCGTGTCCTTTATTTTCCTTTAGCGCTGCTAAAATGGTTGAAGTTGTGGCTGGGTTTGGACCGTCATCAAATGTGAGTGCGATGGCTTTTTTATTCGGATCAAGCTTTGGCTTTTGCGGCAGCTTGACGGCTTTTCTTTTTGGATTTGGTTCTTTGATTTCATTCTGATTTTTGGTCTTATTCATATATTCCGGCTTCAAGATATCTTTTAGTAGCGTCTTTTTGATCGCCAGCGTTTGCGGACCTAAGTCCTTTGCGGCTACTTGAGAAGCTGGGAAATAGAACTCTATATATTTCTCTTTTAAGGCGAATTGACTGAAGTTTTGATCAGTAGGGGCTGTTCCTTTTTGAAGGAGTGATAGATCCTTAGACAAGGTTTTATCTTTTTTAAGCTCCGTGTATGTAATATAGGATAATTTTTTCAAATAGTCCTTTTTGGGTTGAAATAAATCTTTTGTGTCAAGAAAGTCTTTTTTCTGAAAATCAAAATTGATTGTGACGTGATGAGTGGTCCCATTTTGCTGACCTGTATATGTGTAGGTCGTAAAATAAATGGCCGCAGATTGTTTTGCATAGTGCACCATGTCATAGTCAATATTCAGTTCAAACCGTTTGTTTTCATCAATGTCCTTTGCTTCACTAAATGTCTTTTTGAAATGCTCTAATGCTGAATTCGCATAGCTTTGAATCTTGTCATCTAGCTTTTTTTGATGAAAAAGTGGATAGTTCACCGCATATCTCATAAACTTCCCGTCATTTACAAGAGTGACAATTTCAACATTTTTATAATTCGTATCCTGCTTCACATTTTTCTTCTCTGTACCGCTTGCTTGCTGATTTTGAAAGAATGCAACTGCTCCAATGACGATGGCAAGCGCAAATAGGATGATACTCCATTTTCCCTTTACTGACACAACTTTCAATTCTCCTCTCATGACGGGTCATTCTTTATTTCTTTGACATCTGTTTGTAATATTTTTATAACATTTGACTTACTTTTGTAATTTTAGGGGATTTTCATGCGGAATGTCAACTATTTTCCTATTAAACTACTGTAAAAAATGATAGGTCTTTCAGAACGAAAAAAAGCAGAAGGAAAGAATTCTCTTATTTGCCGTCTACCAATACCTTCAATAATTAAAAAATTGAGCCGTACATTGATTTTTCAGAGGCTGACGGCTATAATTTTGATGATTATGATTCTCATTTTCAAACTGACTTTTAATGAAGAAAAGGATGACACCGATTTTGCCGGATAAGCGAACATCTCAACAAAAACGATCATCACCTATTTTGTTCTTTTTATTGTTTTTTCTCGCTGTCATTGGTTTATTGGCGGCTATGTTTTTGGCTGTTTCCTACGGTGCAAAGTCATTGTCTTTGCAAACGGTCTGGACAGCTGTGTTTGACTATCACTCTCATGTGACAGAGCAGCAGATCATTCATGAATTAAGGCTTCCTCGTGTGCTAGGAGCGGCGCTTGTTGGAGCGGCGTTTGCTGTGGCAGGTGCGCTGATGCAAGGCATTACAAGAAATCCGCTGGCAGATGCGGGGATATTAGGCATTAACGGCGGTGCGATGTTTGTAGTCGCTCTCTGTTTTGCTTTTTTTCCAGGAATGCCTTATTCCGCATTGATGTTATTTTCTTTTTTTGGTGCCGTTCTCAGTACACTGCTGATCTTTGCCATTGGGGCGGCTGGCGGCGTGCTGACCCCACTTCGGCTCACTGTAGCTGGAGCTGTTGTTGCCGCATTGCTGCATGCGCTAAGCTCGGGTATCGCCATTTACTTTGATCTCAGTCAGGATCTGGCTTTTTGGTATGCAGGGGGTGTGGCAGGTGTCAAATGGCCGCAGCTGATGATCCTTGCTCCAGTCATTCTCATTGTCATCGTTTGGGCGATGTTATTAGGACGATCCCTCTCGTTATTATCACTTGGTGAAGATGTAGCTGCGAATTTAGGGGTGAAAACCAGGCAAGTGCGAATACTAGGTATGGCTGCTGCGGTTCTGCTGGCAGGCGTGTCTGTATCGGCGGTTGGGTCTATTGGGTTTGTCGGGCTTGTCATTCCACATATTGCACGAAAGCTGGTTGGGGTCAATTATCGTTTCGTCATTCCGATGTCAGCGATTTTAGGCGCAATGCTTCTCGTCTTCGCTGATCTTGCCAGCCGGACAGTAAATCCGCCAAGAGAGCTTGCCATTGGCGTTATGGTGGCACTTGTTGGTGTTCCTTTCTTCTTATATATTGCCAGAAAAGAAGGGAGGAACCTGTCATGAAAGAGAAACGGCGTGCTCTTGTCGTGACAGCCGTTTTGCTTTGTCTGAGTGCGGCTGTCGTGCTGTATAGTTTAAATACCGGCACGCTGAAACTCAGTCCTCTCGTTGTCGTCAAAACGTTATTTGGCTTTGGAGATTTCCAAAGTGAGACGGTGCTGTTTGATTATCGTCTGCCTCGAATCGTCGTGACGATACTAGCTGGAATAGGTCTAGGCATCGCAGGTGGCATTTTGCAGAGTTTATCCCGCAATCCACTGGCTGATCCTGGGATTATTGGTCTGAATGCAGGAGCCGCATTCGGCTTAATCATCTTTGTGACGTATTTTCACGTACTAGAAGGAAATCCATCTTTACTCATTCCGCTCTTTACATTTGGTGGAGGCCTACTTGCGGCGTCAGTCATCGTTCTTCTTGCGTACGACAGGCATGAAGGGCTTGTACCTATCCGGCTGATTCTTGTTGGAATTGCCGTAGCTGCGGGGTTTAGTGCATTGACGTTATATTTGTCATTGAAACTGGATGAAGATACATATACCTTCGCTTCAAGGTGGCTTGTGGGAAATGTATGGGGAAGAGACTGGATTCATGTACTTGCGCTCCTGCCTTGGATCGTATGTCTTGTCCCGCTTACGCTCATGCAGTCCAGCACACTCAATGCGTTAACGTTAGGTGATGCCGTCGCCTCAAGTGTTGGCGTACGTGTACAGCGTAAACGTCTGTTGCTACTCACCTTAGCTGTTGGTCTAGCGAGTGCAAGTGTATCGATGACAGGCGGAATTGGTTTTATTGGCCTTGTTGCACCTCATTTGGCGAGGCGTCTTGTTGGCTCACTGCACCAATATTTTTTACCAGTGAGCGCCTTGCTTGGATTGTTGATTTTGGTCAGTGCCGATACACTCGGACGTTCCATATTTGCCCCAAATGCCATCCCAGCGGGTGTGGTTGTGGCTTTTATCGGAGCACCTTATTTTCTCTATTTATTAACAAAAACAAAATAAGAAAGAGGAACTCATCATGAAAAAAGTACTTGTGTTTGGTTTAACGCTCTGTTTCTTGATTCTGGCCGCTTGTGGTCAACAGGAAACAAAGAAGACAACAAATCAAGATGAAAACGGAACACCTAAGATTGCGTCCTTGTCAATTCATTTAACAAATGACTTATTAGCACTCGGGATAAAACCTGCTGGCTCTGTTGTAGGGGGAGACTTAAAAGATTTCCTTCCACATGCGAAAAAGCAGCTTAGCCAAACGAAGAAGCTGGGCATCGCAGCAGATCCTGATATGGAGTCATTGCTTGCTTTAAAACCAGATGTCATTTACGTCGATGAAGAACTAGCTGGACAAGACTTATCAAAATACAAGAAAATCGCCAAAACCGAAGTGTTTAATTTAAATGATGGCACATGGCGTGATCATTTAAAAAAAATCGGCAAGCTCGTCAATAAAGAAAAAGAAGCCGATCAATATATTAAGGACTACAATCAAGAAGCAAAAGAAGTCAAATCACTCATCCAGAAAAAGATTGGAAATGGAAAAGTGATGGCGATTCGTGTAACAGCAAAAGAGCTTCGAGTATTTAGTATGAAACGTCCGATGGGGCCAATTTTATACGATGATTTAGGACTGACACCTGTAGATGGTGTGAAAAAACTGGACAGCAAACGTCCATTTGAAGTCATTTCTCAAGAAGTGCTTCCTGACTTTGATGCAGATGCTATTTTTGTCGTCGTGAACCGTGATGATAAGGCGCAACAGGCATTCAAACAGTTAGAGCAGACGCCGATTTGGAAAGGCCTAAAAGCCGTGAAGAAAAACCAAGTGTATCCGATTGCAGATCAGCCATGGTTAGATTATTCAGCTCTAGGAAACAAAATGGCAATGGATGAAGCAAAAAAGATGTTCTCTAAATAAACAGCAGATAAATCAAGGCATCATTCCGCATCTAGGAATGATGTCTCTTTTTTTGATTCGTTCTTCTATTCATTCGCTTTTTGCATACATATGAGAGGGAACGAGCAGTATCGCCCGTATGAAAGGATAAGGGGAGGGGTTACAGTTGAAGGTTCAAAAAATTAGTGCAGGCACTATTGCGAGGCTTGTGCTGCTTTTATTGGCACTTGTGAACAGCGCTCTCACTGCTGCAGGAAAAAGCCCAATTCCAATTGATGAAGAAGGTGTGCAGCAATTCATTACGTTAGCCTTTCTTGGCATCACATCACTATGGGCCTATTGGAAGAACAATGATATTACGAAAAAAGCACGAACCAAAAAAGAAGAATAACAGAAAACAGAGCCTTTTCATGCAAAAAGGCTCTCAGCATGTAGACAAACCCTCGCATTCGGTGTCAGTCCTGCGCGCTGGTGCTCGTCCTTACTAGACTGCAAAGGTTTTCTATCACGCTGAAAAGAAGACAAAGGGCTAAAATAAGTTCATTTTAGCCCTTTGTCCATAAACTGAAAAGAGCCTTTTCATATAAAAAGGCTCTATTTCATCGAAGCGACAAGCGCCTCTCCCCGCAAATTGGTTTGATCTCAGTGGCTTACGCCCGGTGTTCTCCCATATTGGTAAGAAACGCTTTCACTTCCTCGATGGTTAAGCCAATGGCCTTTGCTTCACTCATGAGACGCTTCCATTCTGACATATTTGAGTCGGTCAGCTTTCTATGATGGACATGTAACGTCTTTCCTTCCTGCTCCTTTCTGTAGGTTTGGAGCAGCTGATACAGTTCTTCTTTAGGCATGCCAGATTGGACGGCATGAACGATATGATCCCGCCACTCCTGTTCACCGCCCTCAGCGTAATGAAACATCATCGTTTCTGCATCAAACAGCTCTTGTAAATCAATGTCTAGTGATGAGGATACCTTTTTTAAAAACTGGACAGATGGATTACGATGGACACCACGCTCAATTTTACTCAAATACGATTTAGAGACATGGGCATCTTCAGCCAGCTGCTGGATTGAGTATCCTTTCCTCTTTCGGTAAATGCGTATCACCTTTCCTATCATTCGATATATGATCTCCCTTCTCCCCGGCGAATCGTTCTGCGACCTTTTCGTTCATTATAAGAAATAAATTGTTCTTTATAAAATTCAAAAACGTAAGAAACAGGAAGTAAACAAAAGAAAACGAACGATTTCGTTCTTTAAAAAGAACTATAAGACCTATTATGACATTTTTCTTTGCGGGTATTATCTTTTATAATCCAATCATTAACAAAAAGAAACCATATATAACCTTTTTATGATGAAATCGGGAGGTATCTATGAATGAGAATATAGGTTTTAAGCAGCTGTTTTCTGTCATAAAAGAGAAAATGGCCCTTCTGATCCTGATTGTCCTGATCGTAACGGGCATTTCAGCCTACTATCAGTTCTATGTCTCGACTCCTGTATATCAGGCAACCACTCAAATTCTTGTTCATAAACGAAGCAATGATGCACAAGCGAATTTAAACGATATTCAGATGAACCTTCAATATACACGTACCTTTCAAGTCCTATTAAAAAGTCCAATCGTTATTGAAAAAGTAAAAGAAACACTCAATCTTACAGAATCGGCGGAAGGATTAAAACACAAAATTGCCACAAGTACAGAAAATGAGTCAGAGGTCATAAATATTTCTGTACAAGATGAGGACCGAGCGAAGGCAGTAGCCATTGCGAATACAGCCACAGAGGTGCTGCAAGAAGAAATCAAAAAAACCATGAATATGGATCGCATTAATGTTTTGTCTGAAGCCAAGCTGTCCAACACGATACTAATGAACTCACGTAAATTCGTTCACATCGTTCTGGCACTAGGCGCCTCTGTATTAGGGGGAATGACACTCATTTTCTTAATGAATTTACTCGATGATACGGTGAAACGAACACATCAAATAAGAGAAGAGATCGGATTGCCGTCGCTCGGTAGTGTCTATCAGATGCATGCAGACAGGAGGGCAAAAAAAGACAAGCAGTCCGTCATAACGGGAGGACAGAACATTGATTTTTAAGAGGAAAAAACGAGAAAAAAGAGATTTATCCTGTATTTCTGTATTAAATCCTCACTCTGTCATTGCGGAACAATTCCGAACGATCCGAACGAACATCGAATTCACGTCGATTCAAACGAGGCTGAAGTCGATATTGGTCACATCCTCCTTGCCGAAGGAAGGAAAATCATTTACGGCTGCAAACTTGGCAGCTGTTTTTGCACAGCAGAAAAAACGGGTTTTGCTCATGGATGCTGATTTACGTAAACCAGCCATTCATGAATATTTTGATCTGAGTCCGCACACCGGTTTGACCAATGTGCTATTAAATAATTGCAGTTTGGAGGAAGCTATTTTGCCTACTCCGATTGAGCATTTAGAGCTGCTTCCGAGTGGGACCATTCCGCCAAATCCCGCTGAGCTGCTTTCCTCCTCTGTGATGAAGCAGCTATTTTACGAGATTGAGCAGCAGTATGACATGGTGATTGTTGATTCCACACCGCTTCTGCCTGTAGCCGATGCAAAAATATTAGCGAACCGAACGGATGGAAGCATTCTTGTGGTTTTAAGCGGTAAAACGAAGATTGCCGCTGTGAAGAAATCAAAAGAAGTATTAGAGGGGACGACAGGGAAACTGCTTGGGGCGATGCTAAATGGCAAGAAAGTGAAAAAGGGAAGGCACTATATGTATTAAAGAGATTGATAGGTGATGTCTCCTAATCTTTAACAACGGAGGCACTCGATCCTGCTGTGGGCATGACATATGCCTTAGATGCTCGTCATCGGTAGTGGGATGTGAGGACGGGTTTGATGCCCATTTTATGTAAGAATAGTGATGCATTAAAAAGGGGGAGGAGCGTTGACTTACGCCCAAAGATTATCAATCATCGTGGCACTAGATTCATATCTCATTTTAGTAGCCGTCTTTTTTGGCTTTCAATTTGTTCAAGAGGCAGCGTTAACCGTATATACATTTGAAATGCTCGTCATTTCTTCGCTCAGTCTACTGATCGGGCACCATTTGTTTTCGTATATTTTTCACGTGTACAAGCAAGTATGGGCCTATACAGGGGTTAGAGAGCTATTTTCTTTAATGAAGACCTTTGCGTGTTCATTTTTATTTTCCATGACGATGCTGTACATTTTTGTGCAGACATGGCCATTTCGCTTTTTATTTATTGTCTGGCTTTTCCATGTGTTATTCATCGGTGCATCTCGTATGGCATCCAGGCTGTTTCATGATGGTGCGAAGCGGTATCAAGTTGAAAAGGAGCGGGCACTAATCATTGGCGCTGGATCAGCCGGGACCATTATCGTTCGTCAGCTTCAGCAGTCGAGTGATGTACATATTGAGCCGGTCGCTTTCATTGATGATGACAAAACAAAGCATAAGCTTGAAATTATGGGGCTGCCTGTTCTTGGGGGAAAAGAACATATTCAAACGGCTGTTGTGATGATGGATATTCAAAAAATCATTATCGCCATTCCATCCAAAAGCAGTCACACATTAAAAGGACTGTATAAGGAATGTGTAGCGACTGGAATCAAAACACAGATTATGCCGGAAATGGAACAGATTTTAAAAGGAACCCATGCGCTGAATCAATTGCGGGATGTACAGCCAGAGGATTTGCTTGGAAGAGAGCCGATTCAATTAGATACAAGCCGTCTATCCGTTCACCTAAAAGGAAAAACGATTATGGTGACAGGAGCTGGCGGGTCTATCGGGTCAGAAATCTGTCGTCAAATTTGTGTATTTGCCCCTCGGGCGATCGTGCTTGTGGGACATGGAGAATTTAGCATTCATTCTATTTTACTAGAGCTGAAAGAATTGTATGGAGATAGCATTAGCCTATATCCACAAATTGCGGATATTCAAGATAAACAAAAAATGAGTGAAATCGTTGGTCATTTTCAGCCGGATATGATTTATCATGCCGCCGCTCATAAACATGTCCCGCTCATGGAAATTAGCCCGAAAGAAGCGGTGAAAAACAATATTATCGGGACAAAAAATGTGGCAGAAGCTGCACATGAGCACGGAGTTGAAACATTTGTCCTCATCTCATCTGACAAAGCGGTCAACCCTGCCAATGTGATGGGAGCCACAAAGCGGTTTGCTGAAATGGTGATTATGCAAATGGGGGCAAGCAGTGAAACGAAATTTGTCGCCGTTCGGTTTGGGAATGTACTCGGGAGCAGGGGGAGTGTCATTCCAATCTTTAAAAAACAAATTGAAAAAGGCGGGCCAGTGACCGTCACGCACCCAGCCATGACAAGATATTTTATGACGATACCAGAAGCATCAAGGCTTGTTATTCAAGCTGGTGCACTAGCAGAAGGAAGGCAGATTTTTGTTTTAGATATGGGGGAGCCAGTCAAAATTGTCGACCTCGCAGAAAACCTCATTCACCTCTCAGGCTACACCACAGACCAGATTCCAATCACATTTACGGGTATTCGTCCCGGAGAGAAAATGTACGAGGAGTTACTCAACCAGCATGAAAAAGCACAGGAGCAAATTTTCCCGAAAATCCATATCGGCCATGCCTTGGATGGTGATCCGTATGTGCTGAACCGCTTTATTCACGAATTTAACATGATGAGTGACGATCAATTAAGACAGGCCTTGTTTGCCGCCATTGAGTCGCATGATGTATTGCCTGAACCGATGCAACGAGAGGAGGAGCCACTTGCTAATGAAGAAAAAAGTCTTGTTTTGCGCAACGGTTGATTATCATTTTAAGGCGTTCCATCTCCCGTATTTCAGGTGGTTTCAGGAACAAGGATGGGAAGTGCATACAGCGGCAAATGGCCAGCTGGAGCTGCCGTATGTGGATCAAGCGCATTCCATTCCGATTCAGCGTTCCCCTTTTCATTTGCACAACCGGCTTGCTTATGTGGAGCTGAAAAAGCTGTTAGAAAAAGAGCATTATCAGTTCATCCATTGTCACACACCGATGGGGAGTGTCATTGGCAGGCTAGCGGCGAAAACAACACGCAAAAAAGGGACGAAAGTTCTTTACACAGCGCATGGCTTTCACTTTTGGAAGGGGGCACCGCTTCAAAATTGGCTGCTTTATTATCCAGTTGAGAGATGGCTCGTTCAATATACAGATGCACTCATCACCATTAATGGAGAAGACTATGAAAGAGCCGATCGTCTGTCAAAAGAGAAGGCAGCTGTGCATTATGTTCCCGGTATGGGTGTCGATATGAAGCGGTTTGCACCAGTTGATGACACAGAAAAAGACCGCCTTCGCAAAGCATATGGTTTTACCACGCAAGATTTTATCGTGCTGTGTGCTGGTGAATTAAATGACAATAAAAATCAAGGAATGCTCATCAAAGCTTGCGCGCAGGTGTATCGGAATATACCACAAGTGAAAATTGTATTTGCTGGAGAAGGGACAAGTCGGTCGTCCTATGAAAAGCTGGTCTGTCAGCTGAATCTTGAGGAACATGTACAGTTTGCGGGATTTTGCAAACACATCGAAGATTGGATGCATATGAGCGATGTATGTGTATCAACCAGCTTGAGAGAAGGACTTGGGATGAATCTTCTTGAAGCGATGTCTGCTGAAAAGCCGGTGATTGCAACAGAAAATAGAGGGCATTGTGAGCTCGTCAAACATGGAGTGAACGGCTTTTTAGTCAAACCGCATGATGTGAATGGTTTAGCCGTTTATTTACAGCAGCTCTATCATAAAAAGGACCAGCTCCATCTGATGGGGAAAGCGGGACGGTCTATGGCTCACGCATTTGCACAGGAGCAAACGGTGAGTGCAATGGAGGAAATTTACACAACGTATATGGATCAAACAGAGAAGGTGATGTGAGCATGCGTCAGCCGAAAGTATCGATTATCATGGGTGTTTACAATTGCCAAGAGACAGTAGAAGAAAGCATTGAATCGATTCTCCGTCAAACCTATGAAAACTGGGAGCTCATCATATGTGATGATGCATCAACAGATGGCACCTATGAAAAAGTGCTGCACTATACCATGCGTGAACCCGATAGAATTCGCCTCATCCGAAATGAACACAATCAAAGACTTGCCGCCAGTTTAAATCGTTGTCTCACTGAAACGAATGGAGAACTGATTGCAAGACAGGATGGCGACGATATATCGGTGTCTACACGATTAGAAAAACAGGTTCGTTTCCTTGATGCACATCCGGAATATGATGTAGTTGGTACGGCGATGACGGTGTTTGATGAGTCAGGGACGAAGGGCGTTCGAGCACTTGTCTCAGAGCCTGATCGAAGGGTGCTAGCAAGAGGAACGCCTTTTTGTCATGGGACGATTATGATGAGAGCGTCTGCCTACAAGGCTTTAAATGGCTATCGTTCTGTCAAAACAACCAGACGGATGGAAGATATCGATCTTTGGATTCGTTTTTTTGCTGCGGGGAGAAAAGGCTTTAATCTGCAAGAGCCCTTATACCTTGTAAGGGAGGATGAAGCGGCCTTTCAGCGCCGGAAATTCCGATACTCAATGGACAATGCCTGGCTTGTGTTAAAAGCATGCAAGCAATTAAAATTGTCGCCGTTTGATTATCTCTTTGCGCTTAAGCCGGTCATCCGTGCCTGTATGTCACCAAAGATCATGAGGTTTTATCATCAACGGAAACTTGGAGGATCTATGGTGAAAAGGAGGACGATTCGGGATGAGTGAGCCAAAGCGTGTACTTCATGTTGTGGGCGGAATGAACAGAGGCGGTGCAGAAACGATGATCATGAACATCTATCGTGCAATCGACCGAAATGTTCTTCAATTTGATTTCATTACCCACCGAGAGGATGTCTGTGATTACGATGAGGAAATTCGTCAGCTTGGCGGGCGGATTTTTTATGTCCCAAGTATTGGAGCGTCCTCTCCATGGACGTTTGTCAAAACGTTGACGAAGACGATTAAGCAAACGGGACCTTATCAGGCGGTGCATGCACATACAGATTTTCAAACGGGCTTTTCTGCCCTTGCTGCGAAACTGGCAGGTGTGAAGATACGCATTTGCCATTCACATAATACGGCTTGGAAACAGTCTCCTAGCCGGGTGGATCATTTGATGCTCAAAGGATTTCGTCAGCTGATCTTTGCCTTTTCTACGAAGCTTGTTGCATGCGGTGAAGATGCCGGTGTCTTTTTATTTGGACAAAAAAGAATGCACGATGGACGAGTGGACATTTTGCCAAATGGGATTGATTTGAACCTTTTTTTTCAGTTGGAGCCAGAAGCGAAGGTGAAGATGAA
Organism: Bacillus sp. G402; assembly: GCF_051172515.1. Classification (NCBI taxonomy): domain Bacteria; kingdom Bacillati; phylum Bacillota; class Bacilli; order Caryophanales; family Bacillaceae; genus Bacillus; species Bacillus sp. G402. The sequence goes on along the minus strand of NZ_JBPIZC010000002.1, from coordinate 354,436 downwards.
AAAAGACCTCCATCTTCACGAGAGAAAACTGATCATTGGACATATTGGCCGATTTCATGAGCAGAAAAACCATGTTTTTTTCATCGAATTAGCGCAGACACTGAAAAAACAAGGGGTCTCCTTTCAGCTAGTTCTCATAGGAGATGGGCCGCTCCGGCCAGTGGTTGAATCGTATGCAGTGAAAGCAGGATTAATGGAAGACATTGTGTTTACGGGCGTTGTCTCAGAGGTTCCGCAGTATATGAAAGCATTTGATGTGTTTGTGATGCCGTCTTTGTTTGAAGGTCTTCCGCTCGTATTATTGGAAGCGCAGGCATCTGGACTCCCATGTGTGATTTCAGATCATATCACAAAGGAAGTCGATTTAGGTTGTGGGCTTGTGAAACGGAAGTCCTTGCAAGATTCAGCACATGAGTGGATGAAAGCCATACTAGAAGCCTACCATGCAGACCCTCCTCTTCAGGAGACGATTATTTCTCAGCTTGGCATTAGAGGATTTGATGTGAAACAGAACATCACCCGTGTGATGAATGTGTATGGATTATAAGGAAGGATTGGCAGATGGCGGTTTATTTGGTGAACATGATCATGGTCTATTTATGGTCGAGCTTTGCTGCATTTTATGGCAGACGTGATGATACCATACAAAGCGGCTGGCGGCCGAACAAGCTTCTGGTGTTTTTTCCATTTTTATTTCTTTGTATTGTGGCGGGCATACGCTACAAAGTAGGAACTGATTTCGTCACCTATGGACAAATGTATGAGTTCTCCGTCAACTATGACAAGCCTTGGCATATTTTCGGATTCGGTGTAGACAAGGCCGCCACTGATCCGGGCTTTACATTGATCTTGTGGATGCTCAATCAACTGTCACATGAGCCGCAAATCATGTATATCACAGTTGGGATCATCACCTATTTTTTTATTATCAAAACACTTGTGCGATATGGACGGCCATTTGAGCTTAGTATGCTGCTATTTCTCGGCACATTTCATTATTACGCTTCGTTTAATGGCATGCGGCAGTATATGGTGGCGGCGATTCTTTTTTATGCCATCCGATTTGTCATCAAAGGTCAGTGGAAATGGTATTTTCCGCTCGTGCTTGTATGCGCGCTGTTTCATTCCTCGGCACTCATTATGATTCCAGTCTATTTCATCGTCAGAACAAAGGCATGGTCTTGGATGATGCTTGTGTTATGTATGATTTTTCTAGGCTTAACCGCTCTGTATGACCGCTTTGTCTCCGTGTTTGTGGTGATGCTGCAAGGGAGTTCTTATGGTCATTACGAGGAGTGGCTGACAACGAATACGAATGGAATGAATGTGACGAAAATTGGTGTCTTGATTTTGCCGTTATTGCTTGCGTTCTTTTATCGAAAACGACTTCGTGAGCTGACGCCAGAGAGTGATTATATTGTGAATTTTTGCTTGCTTGGATTTTTGTTTGGCATCCTTGCAACGAAGGATGTCATTTATGCAAGATTTCATATTTACTTTGGTCTGTATCAGCTCATTTTACTGCCTTATTTCACACGGATTTTTGATCAGCGAACCAATTTTTTTATGTATATCGGAATTGGGGTTTGCTATATTTTGTACAGCATCATGCTGATGCCGTTTGATTCTTCTGTTTTACCGTACCGAACGATTTTTACAAAGTAGATTTGAAGAAAGGTGGGGCTTACTGTCATGCCAGCTATCAGTCTATTGGTCGCAGTCTATAACACTAGTCAATATGTGGAGCAGTGTCTTCAATCGATTGCAGACCAAAGCTTTTCAGATATAGAGGTCATCCTCATTAACGATGGATCTACCGATCACAGTGGAGACATCCTTGAAGCGTTTGCTGCGCGTGATGAGCGATTTCGGGTGATTCACCAAACCAATCAAGGGCTGGGAGCGGTGAGGAACAGGGGCATAGAAGAAGCAACAGGAACGTATCTTGCCTTTGTTGATTCAGACGATGTTCTCGCTCCTCAATACTGTGAGGCTTTATATCAAGAAGCCGAAAACACTGGTGCCGATCTTGTTGTTAGTGAATATTGGATTCAGTTTGAACAGTCAAAACGGATCATACCGACGACGCTGTTAGCTCAGCAGAAAGCCGATAAGACAAGTTTAATAGAATCGTTATTACATGGTGAGATCACGGGATTTTCATGGAATAAGCTGTATCGGCGGGCATTTATCGAAAAGCATCATATCCGTTTTCCGTTGAGAGGTGAGCTTGAGAATATTGAAGATCAATATGTCACGCTGCGCTGTTTTTCTTTATCACGTGTCATTGCCTTTGTTCATGAGCCGCTTTATTATTACCGGGTTCATTTGTCATCCATTGTCCAGCGATATCAAAAGCAGTATTTTCAGCATGGACTGGCGTTTTATGACGCGCAGCGTTTGTTTTTAAAAGAGCATGATGAGCTGACACCATATGAGAAGGCTTTTTGTTTTTTTATCGTGAATCATACGCTGCATTGTATGCTCAATGAATGGAAGAGCCAAAATTCCCTGTCCTTTCAAAAAAAGCTTGGTCATATGCGTGAAATGGTGACACATGAAGCTTTTCAGAAGGCTGTGAAACAAGTGGAACCATCGAAGCTGACTGTGCGAAAGCGAATGATCTTATTCCTTGCTAGGCTGCAGTGGGTGTATCCGCTCTCTGCCGCAGCTTCAAGCTATCAAAAATGGATTGAATATCAAACGAGAAAATCGGGGTGATGAGTGTGACATTCCAGCAATTAAAAGCACATGCCGCAGAGTGGCTGCTCTTAAAGGTCAAGTATCCACTTCAATATAGGTTGAGCCGCCAAAGACTGCCAGAGCTGCGTCATCAGAAGAAGATCATTCTCACGCTGCTACCGGCACATGACAACTTAGGTGATCATGCGATTGCCTATGCGAGCTGCTGTTTTTTACAAAAGCATTTTCCAGACTATCAAATCATAGAAGTAGACATGCAGGAGATGTATCGTCTAGCACGTCCGCTGAAGCACGCGCGGCACCCAGAGGACATTGTCTGTATCATCGGTGGGGGCAATATGGGCGATTTATATCGATATGAAGAATGGACAAGACAATTTATCATGAATGCCTTTAAGTCCTATTCCGTCATTCAGCTGCCCACTACTGCTCATTTTACAGAAACAAAGAGAGGGAAAAGAGAAGAACGCCGCGCCATTCAAGCATATCAGCAACACCCGAGGCTTCTTTTGATGGCAAGAGATCAAACCACCTATCAATGGATGAAGCAGCATTTTCCTAATAAAGAGGTGTGGAAACAGCCTGATATGGTCCTGACATTAGACGAAACATCAAAGAGTCAAACCCGTAAAGGAGTGCTGCTTTGTCTGCGTGAGGATAAGGAGGCATATCTCACGAAAGAGAAACGAGAACAACTGCAGGAGCATATCAAAGAAACGTATGATCAAGTTGGTTTTATCACAACAACCATTGGGAAGCGAGTGAATCGAACGACTCGTTTAGAGGAATTATCCACGTTATGGACGCAGTTAAGACAGGCACAAGTCGTCGTGACAGATCGACTGCATGGCATGATCTTTTGTGCGATCACACATACACCGTGTGTTGTCATCAGGTCGTTTGATCATAAAGTCATGGAAGGATATGAATGGGTAGCGCACTTGCCATTTATGACCCTTTTGAAGGAACCAACGGAGGAAGCGGTGAAAAAGGCCATTCATCAGCATATGAAAACAAGCGGACAAAAGGGAGAGGAAGCTGGATGAAGGCCCTTAAACACTGCGTGAAATCACCATGAACCGTGCGTTTCTTTACAATGTCAGTGCAAATGTGATGACGTTTATCTTGATGATGCTGATGTCTGTTTGTTTAACGCCTTACATTGTTCATACACTTGGAGTGGAAGCGTTTGGTCTGATTCATCTGACGCAAAATATGATCAATTATTTATCGGTCATTACGGCTTCATTAAGTGCTGTGGTGGTGCGTTTTTTTTCTGTTGCCGCTCATAAAGGAGAGATGGAACAAGCGCAGCGCTATCTCGCTTCCTATTTTGTCAGTTCTCTTTTTTTATCCATCTGTCTTTTTTTACTTTGTCTATTCATGTCTCAGCAGCTGGTTGACTGGCTCCATGTGCCTGCTCATCTTGCAAAAGATACACAGATCGCCTTTGTGTTAGGGGGTCTTTTATTTATGCTCAATTTCGTCATGTCTGGTATTGGGGCGGCACCATTTTATGCGAACAAATTATATGTATCGAGTGTTGGACAGGCCATTCAGATGTTTGGCAGGGCGCTTGTGATTGTTCTGTTATTTACCGTGACAACACCAGCCATTTGGCATATTCCGCTTGCAGCCGTTATAGGGAGTCTCGCCGCTTTGGGAATGGGTCTCTATTATTTTAAGAAACTCATTCCTTGGTTTTCGTTTAAGTGGCGGTACGTTTCTTTATCTTCAAGTCTCACGCTGGTTCGATCAGGGGTGTGGCATTCATTTGAACAAATGGGCATTTTGTTGTTTTTACAAATCGATTTATTGATGACCAACTTACTGATTGGGGCAGAAGCGACTGGACAGTATGCCGCCATTTTACAATTTCCATTATTATTGCGCACCCTTGCAGGGACACTTGCGGTTGTGTTTGCGCCAACGATCACAAAATTATATTCAAATCAAGACGAGCAGGGGCTCATTCAATACGCTGCCAAAGCCATGAAATGGAGTGGTTTATTTGTGGCATTCCCCGCGGCTCTGTTAGGAGGTCTTGCCGGTCCGCTCATGCTGTTATGGCTTGGACCAGCCTTTGAGGAGCTGAAATGGCTGCTGATGATTCATGCGGCTTATTTGTGTTTCACGTTGATGTTTTTACCGCTGACCTATGTACCGACTGCCTTTAACCGATTTAAAGTGCCGGCGGTTGTGACACTCATATTAGGCGGTTCCAATGTCCTGTTCGCCTATGGACTGACTCACCTACTTCAGCTCGGGTTATATGGCATTGCATCAGCAGGAGCCGTTGTTTTATTGATGAAAAATATCGTCTTTCTCCCATTGTATACAGCCAAGATCACGAAACAGAAAAGTACCATCTTTTATAAACATACAGTCGTTCCGCTGTTTGGGGCTCTGTTCATATGGGGGATCTGTGCCGGCATTCAGGCTGTGTATGATGTGACGAGATGGTGGGAGCTATTTTGTATTGGCGGAATATGTTTCGTTCTCTACTTAGGCTATTTGTATCAATTTGCAGGAACAAAACAAGAGCGGATACAGCTCATGCGTAAGGTGAAACAAGCTGCTATTGAACGAGCTGTCTCCCGCTAGTGTGGAAAGGAGAAGCAATGATGAAAAGAATAATAGATGTGGTCGTGGCACTGACACTGCTCATCGCAGGGAGTCCTCTTTTCCTTCTCATCTATGGACTCATTCGGTGGAAAATCGGAGCGCCTGTGGTGTTTCGACAAGAACGGCCTGGTCTGTACGGACAGCCGTTTATGCTTTATAAATTTCGGACGATGACCGAGGAACGCGATGAACATGGCGTACTGCTTCCAGACCATCTTCGATTAACAAAAACCGGCGCCTTTATTCGTAAGCTCAGTCTTGATGAATTGCCGCAGCTTGTCAATGTACTCAAAGGGGAAATCAGTCTCGTTGGACCAAGACCGCTTTTAATGGAGTATTTACAAATGTACACAGAGGAGCAAGCGAAGCGTCATCTTGTAAAGCCTGGTATCACTGGATGGGCCCAGGTGAATGGAAGAAATACTCTCTCTTGGGAGGAGAAATTCACCTATGACCTCTGGTATGTAGAGCACCAATCGTTTTGGCTCGATATGAAAATCTTATGGATGACCTTGCTGAAAGTCATCAAAACAGAAGGGGTGCAGCAGCCAAATCATGCAACAGCTGAAAAATTCAAAGGAACTGATACGTAAAGAGCAGCCCATTGGCTTAATAGGGGCTGGCGGACACAGTAAGGTCATTCAGGAGTTGATTTTTTTGCATCCTGATTACTCATTGTGTGCGGTATTAGACGATCGATTTGAGGAAGCTGACACTCAAACCGGCATTCTGTATGGTCCGATTTCTATCAGTCAAAAGGTAAGAGATGAAATACCTGATATGCAATGGCTGATTGCCATTGGGCAAAACGAAATCAGACAGAGGATCAAAGAACGTCTCGCATTTGAAGAGAGGGCATTTGCCACACTGATTCATCCAGAGGCAGTTGTGAGCTCGTCAACGAAGGTTGGCCGGGGAACGGTTGTGATGGCAAGGGCTGTTGTGCAAGCAGATGCAGTGATTGGTGAGCATGCCATTATCAACACCGGTTCTATCGTGGAGCATGATTGCTTTCTCGAATCCTTTACGCACCTATCCCCGGGAGCCGTGCTCACCGGCTGTGTCTCTGTGCGAGAGGGTGCTCATATTGGAGCTGGGGCTGCTGTCATACCTGGCAGAACCATTGGAAGCTGGGCAGTAATCGGCGCAGGAGCGGCAGTGACCCGAGATATACATGATCAGAAAGTCGCCGTAGGCGTTCCTGCAATTGAGATCAAAGATCGAAGAGAAGGTGGGAAATCATGAGAGACAGGAAACGAATCTACTTATCTCCTCCTCATATGAGTGGAAAAGAACAGAAGAAAATAGAGGAGGCATTTAAAAGCAATTGGATTGCACCATTAGGACCGCTTGTAAATGAATTTGAGCAAGTGGTCGCGGATTATGCAGGCGTGAAGAGTGGAGCGGCATTATCTTCAGGAACAGCAGCCATTCACCTTGCCTTAAAACTCATTGGCGTTCAAAAGGGAGATATGGTCTTTTGTTCCACTCTCACATTTGTTGCCAGTGCAAATCCTATTTTATATGAACAAGCGACGCCTGTTTTTATTGATTCAGAAAAAGAGACATGGAATATGTGTCCGCTGGCGTTAGAGAAAGCCTTTGCTGAAACAAAACGACTTGGGAAAAGACCCCGTGCGGTTATTGTCGTTCATTTATACGGACAAAGTGCGAAAATGGATGAAATCATAGCGGTGTGTGAGGCATATGATGTGCCAATCATTGAAGATGCGGCTGAATCGTTAGGCAGTATATATAAAGGAAGAAAAAGTGGTTCAATGGGCAGGTTCGGTGTGTACTCTTTTAACGGAAATAAAATCATTACAACATCAGGAGGCGGAATGCTTGTCAGTGATGATGAAGCAGCCATCGACCGCTGCCGATTTCTCGCGTCACAGGCAAGAGAACATGCCCTACACTATGAACATCAAGAGGAGGGATATAACTATCGGATGAGTAACCTGCTCGCAGGTGTAGGAATTGCACAAATGGAAGTGTTAGAGGAGCGTGTTCAGCAAAAACGCCGCATTTTCGAGCGTTATCAAGATGCTTTAGCCGATATTGAAGGCCTTCAATTTATGCCAGAATATCAAGAAACCACATCAAACCGCTGGCTGACCACATTCACCATTGATCATCATGCACAGATGTCTCCAGTAGAGATGATAGATGCTTTAGAACAAAAGCAGATCGAAGCAAGGCGTGTATGGAAGCCACTGCACCAGCAGCCGCTCTTTCATGGTTATCCTTTTTATACAACAGCCGATGAAGTCCCTGCATCTGAGTTGTTATTTGAGACAGGTCTTTGCCTGCCATCTGGTACAAGCATGACAGACGCGGAACAGGAGCTGGTCATTGATACACTGTACAACGCCCTGCAAAAGAAAGCATTACCCTCCTCATAGGCTGCTCGTTCATCAGCAGCCTGCCTCTCTTTTTAACAAATCCCTTAATTTATGGAATAATAAGGAATATATATTGTTATTTCGTTTCAAATATGATATTGACAACAGAGTCCATCCTCCTTAAAATGAAAATGATTATCAGCATCAATTAGGAGGAGCAACCAACTTATGTCGATTTGGAGTAATTTTCCGAAAATTAAAATAAATACAATATTACCTATCCTACTGATCTTCTTACTAGTAGGCTGTTCTCAAGCAAATAATGGAGCAGGTGGAGACAAGGATCATCCTGATATGATCACCATGGCATGGCCAAGAGATATTGGCGAAATGAATCCACACATATACAATCCATCACAATTGTTTGCCCAATCCATGATTTACGAACCATTGGTGAGCTATCAGAAAAATGGAAAGCTTAAACCTGAATTAGCAAAATCATGGGATGTTTCCAAGGATGGCAAGGTGTATACGTTCCATCTTAGAGACAATGTCACGTTTTCAGATGGATCTAAATTTAATGCGAACATTGTGAAAAAGAATTTTGATACGATTTTAAAAAACAAAGAAGTACATAGCTGGTTAGGTGTCATAAAGAAAATCAAAAAGACAGAAGCAGTGGACAAGCAAACGTTTAAACTCACATTAACTGAGCCTTATTATCCAACTGTTCAGGAGTTAGCTGTTGTGCGCCCTGTTCGTTTCCTAGGAGAAGCAGGTTTTCCGAAAAACGGAGATACATCAAAAGGAATCGAAAAACCAGTGGGGACAGGTCCTTGGGTATTAAAGACGTACAAAAAAGATGATTACGCGATTTTTGAACGAAATGACCACTACTGGGGAGAGAAACCAAAGGTCAAAGAAATCAAAGTGAAGGTCATTCCAGATGCTGAAACAAGAGTGATGGCATTTGAAAAAGGCGATGTAGATTTACTTTATGGAGAAGGAACGATTAGCCTTGATGCTTTTAAACAACTAGAGGCGAGCGGCAAGTATGAAACGAAGATGTCAGAGCCTGTAGCCACAAGACAGCTTGTCATGAACACAAAAGTCGATCAGCTGTCAGATCAGAAAGTGCGTCACGCCCTTCAGTATGCGATCAATAAAACATCATTGGTGGAAGGTGTGACCTCTGGCTTAGAGGATGTAGCAGATCACATCTTGCCGACAAACATGCCATATACGTCAGGCATCCGGGTGAAATCTTTCCAGTATGATGTGGACAAAGCGAAGGCTTTACTGGATGAAGCGGGCTGGACACTTCCAAAAGGAAAAACCATACGGGAAAAAGACGGAAAAACGCTTGAGTTTAGTATGATGTATGACTCAGCAGAATCGATTCAAAAAACAATGGCTGAAACACTGCAGGCAGAATGGGCAGCCATTGGGGTTGGCGTCAAACTTGAAGGTGTCGAGCTGGCGACGCAGGTTCAGCGGTTTAAAGCGAACAAATTTGATATGAACTTCTTTAGCAATTACGGAGCGCCGTATGATCCGCATACATTTATGAACGTTGTCTCATCAGATGGTTTTGGATTCAAAGAGGCGATCTCAGCGTATCCGAATAAAGATAAGCTGATCAAAGAAATGACGGAGATTCCATCGACAACAAATGAAAACAAACGCAAAGCACTTTATTCGTCCGTCTTATCTTCCTTGCAAGATCAAGGGGCGATTATGCCAATCTCTTATTTTAAAAAGACAGCTGTTTATCAAAAAGATGTGAAAGACTTTGATTTCCCTGCGAATCGAGATGAACATCCTTTCACAGGCATCAAGCTGAAGTAACAGAAGGAAGGTAAGCAAATGAGCCGCTATATCATCAAACGAATGTTATCTATCATTCCTGTATTTCTACTAGCCACACTGTTCACAACTGGTATGATTCATCTGTCACCAGTTGATCCAGCGGAGGCATATTTAGCAGCGGCTCATATTCAGCCTACTGATGAGGTATTAGCCCAAAAACGAAGTGAATTTGGTTTAGATGAACCTTTTTACATGCAGTACCTTCATACGATTGAAAAAGTCGTCCGTCTTGATTTTGGGCGGTCGTATATGACCAATCAGCCTGTGCTTGATGAGGTGATCTATCGAATACCTGCGACGATTCAATTGGCGTTCACTAGTCTGCTGATCGCAATTTGTGTCAGTATTCCACTGGGTTTTTTCAGCGGGGTGAGAAAAAATGGCGTTGTAGATCATGTGAGCCGGTTGATTTCCTTCCTAGGAGCATCTATCCCGACCTTTGTTTTGGGGTATTTGCTCATCTTCTTTTTTTCAGTGAAACTCGATCTTTTACCTGTTGAAGGTGTTGGTACATGGGAACATCTTGTACTGCCATCCATTACACTGGCTGTGCCGTTAATTGCGATGTATACGAGATTATTGCGAGCGAGTGTGAGTGAGACGCTTCACGAGCCTTTTGTTCAATATGCGAGAATGAGAGGGTTAAAGGAACAATCGATTATGTTCAAACATGTCTTCAGAATGGCGATATCACCGATGCTGACAGGACTTGGCGTGAATCTTGGCAAGCTGCTCACAGGGACCATTATTGTAGAGGCTGTTTTTTCATGGCCTGGATTTGGACGATTTTTTATTGAAGCGATCTTTAACCGAGATCTGCCGGTCATTCAATTTTATGTGTTGATGGCAGCGTGTATCTTTATCTTAAGCAGCTTGATAGTGGATCTTCTTCTGCTGCTCATTGACCCCCGTATTTCTAGAAAGGAAGGCCGCCAGCCATGATGACAAAAGTAAAACATCTTTTCTATCATCAAAAGATGATCTCGATCTGTGTGCTGCTGCTCGGTCTCCTGCTCATTGTGACAATATGTGCACCATGGATCGCTCCGCATGACCCAGCGGCTGTCAATCTTGCAATGAAGCTAAAGGGTTCTTCATGGGAGTATCCTCTAGGCACCGACCAATTGGGAAGATGCAATTTATCTCGTATTCTATATGGTGCTCGTATTTCACTAGGCTGTGCGTTGTTAATCTTTGTTTCCTCTTTATCTATCGGTTTAATCGTAGGGCTGATTTCTGGATATAAAGGCGGCTGGATCGATCACGTATTGATGAGATTGTGCGACGGGGTCATGGCATTTCCGAATTTGGTGCTGATCCTCGGATTAGTCGGTATTTTTGGACCAGGGCTTTCTCAAGTGGTGCTGGCTTTGATGCTTGTGCAGTGGGTGTATTACGCCCGCGTCTTTCGAGGGATGGTGCTTAGTTTAAAGGAACAAAACTTTATTGCAGCTGCGAAGATTAGTGGTACTTCCCATTGGAATATCATGAGAAAGCATATGATTCCGAATGTACTGCCGCCACTCGCGGTTGTGGGCACACTTGAAATGGGCTGGGCGATTATGGACATTTCAGCCATGTCTTTTCTAGGCTTAGGGGTTCAGCCGCCTACGCCTGAATGGGGAGCGATGATCCATGAAGGAAAATCTTATATTCAAACAAATCCTCAGCTGATGCTTTATCCGGGCCTTGTGATTATGGCTGTGGTCATTCTATTCAACTTACTGGGAGAAGCTCTTTCAGAGAAATATGGCATCAAACGTCGTGTGTAAAGGAATGAGTCAGTTGGAAGAGTCTATTTTAAATATAGAGAACCTGCATGTGCATACGAAAACGCCGCAAGGAACCATTTCTCTCGTTCAGGAAATAGCATTTGAGGTAAAGCGCGGTCAAATTGTTGGATTAATTGGTGAGAGCGGATGCGGAAAAACGGTGACAAGTATGTCGATCTTAAACATGCTTGATCGAAAAACAACGGAAGTGACTGGCAGTATCACTCTACAAGGTCGAGAATTGATCGGTTTGAGTGAACAGCATATGCGGTCTATTCGTGGCAAAGATCTCTCATATATCATGCAAAATCCAATGAATAGCTTTACGCCTGTATGGACGATTGGACATCAATTGATTGAAACAATCCGCCGGCATACAGCTGTCAGTAAAAGGCAGGCACGGGTCCAGGCAATTAAAGCCTTAGAGAAAATGAACCTGCCGCATCCAGATCAATTACTGAGTAAGTACCCTTTTGAATTAAGCGGGGGGATGCTCCAGCGTGTCATGATTGCTATGGCTGCCTGTATGCATCCGCCTCTGATCATCGCAGATGAACCGACAACCGCATTAGATGTACACAATCAGAAGCTGGTGCTTGAGCACTTGAATCAAATTCGTCATGAATACGGAACGGCGATTTTGCTCATTACCCACGATCTTAGTGTGATTGCGGAAATGGCAGACGAGGTTGTGGTGATGAAACAAGGAAAAATCGTTGAAAAGGCTGAAGTTCTTGAGCTTTTTGAACACCCGAAGCATGATTATACAAAGAAACTTTTAGCAGCTCGTCCATCCATGTCAGCTGTTTGCACGATTTGAGGTGAGAAGACCGTTGCATTTAATAGAAGTGAAAGCAGTGAGTCATTCATATGGCAACCGATCGTTTCTGATGAGGACAAAAGGGAGAACCCCTGTCCTGAAAAACGTTCATTTGACCATTGAAGAAGGCACTTGTCTTGGGCTATTAGGTCAAAGTGGTGCAGGGAAAAGTACACTCGGCCGCATCATCCTTGGACTAGAGAAGCCGAGTAGCGGACAAGTTCTGTTTGAAGGTCAGGATATCATTCGTGCAGATCAGCGGACACATCAGCATTTCCGCCGACATGTACAAGCGGTATTTCAAGATTCATATTCAGCGGTGAATCCAAGGTGGACAGTGGAACAAATTATATCTGAGCCGCTTGAAAATTATGAACCAATGAACCGTAAAAATCGTCAGCATATACTCATTCACTGGTTAGAAAGAGTAGGGCTCAGTGAGCAGGATTTGTCCAAGTACCCATACCAATTTAGCGGCGGCCAGCTACAGCGGATCAACATCGCCAGAGCACTGGTGCTTCAGCCAAAGCTCATTGTGCTGGATGAATCAGTCAGTAGCTTAGATATGGTTACGCAGGCAGTCATTTTAGATTTGTTAGTCGAATTAAAGAAAGAGCTGAAGCTTGCATACTTATTTATCACACATGATTTGACAGCGGCCTATCATTTAAGTGATCAATTAGCGATTCTTGATCAAGGTGAGCTTGTGGCTCAGTTTCAATCGAAGGATGATTTCTTTATATCAGAGCACGAAGCTGTGCTGAAAATGAAGGAGGCAACGCTCGCCAGCCACCCTTTGTCTCGAACGATTGGCAGGCCGGTTCGTTAACTTTTTCATTCCCTCAATGCCTCTTTTAAGAGAGGCTATTTTTCATGAAAGGCAGGTGGCATCGTGAACCATCGAGCATATTTAGCTTTGGCGATCCCTTTAACCATTTCAACGATGACCACGCCATTACTTGGAGCTGTCGATACAGCAGTTGTTGGCCAGCTTGCCAACCCCGCTTATATAGGAGGCGTCGCAGTCGGCAGTCTCATTTTTAGTACATTGTACTGGCTGTTTGGTTTTCTGCGGGTAAGTACTTCTGCTTTTGCTGCCCAAGCAAACGGAGCGCAGAACGAGGAGCAGGGTGTTCTTGCTTTTCTAAGGCCTTTTTTGCTAGCTATTATCGTCGGACTTTGTTTTATTGCTCTTCAATGGCCCATTATTCAATCCGCATTATGGATCATCTCTCCTGCTGCTGATGTGCGCCAACATGCAGCGGACTATTTTCATATTCGGATCTGGGGAGCGCCATTTACCTTGATGAATTACGTCATACTCGGCTGGCTGATGGGGATGGCAAAAATGAAAGAAGCCCTTTCTTTACAAATTTTGATCAATGTCATGAATATGATCTTGGCATTGATCTTAGTTCATGCGTTTTCTTTTGCCGTCAAAGGTGTGGCAGCGGCGACTTTGATTTCTGAACTCACTGCTTTTGTGTTAGGGGCCTGGATCATCTTGAAGCATACGTCAAACGGTTTTCGGATGCCGTCTATCCAGCAGGTGATGGACACACGTGCAGTAAAGAAAATGTTTCATGTGAATAAAGACTTATTTATCCGAACGATCTGTCTGCTTGTTGTGATCAACATGTTTACAGCAAAAGGAGCTTCTTTCGGAACAGAGCAATTGGCGGCGAATGCCATTTTATTTCAAATTCACTATATCATGGCCTATTTGTTCGATGGATTTGCCAATGCGTCCAGCATCCTTGTCGGTAGATCAGTAGGTGCGAACGACCGAGCGCTTTATGATAAAACTTTAACCCTTTCGAGACAATGGGCAGTTGTGATGGCATGTGTCATTGCGGCAGGTTACTTTTTCTTTAAAGTACCGATTTTGAGCCTGTTTACAAATTTGCCTCAGCTTCTTGATGTGACACTGCAATATGCCGATTGGCTCGTTCTTTATCCGTTTGCTGCTTGCTTTGGTTTGGTGATGTATGGTGTATTCACAGGTGCGACAGAAATTGCTCCTGTTAGGAATTCAATGCTCTTTGCGATGATTTTGTTTGTGGCTGTTCAAGCGGCAGTCATTCCGATATGGCACAATCACGGACTATGGTTTGCCTTTATCATTTATACTTTAGGGCGGTCAGGCTTTTTGATGATGTACAAATCGAAGCTGGATCAAAAGCTTTTCCTGCATGAAAAACACCCTTTGCAATCATGAGAAAGGGTGTTGTTTGTCGTCCATTTATTCGCCTTCTTTTTTCACCTTTTGGTACGCTTCATCGAGATGCTGAATTCGCTTCAAGACAACAGCATTTTTCGTCAATTGGTCCTGCACAAGTGTAGAAACCACCGAACGATAATAAGCGTTCATGGCATGAATCTTGTCTTCATGTTGATTCATGGCAATGTGCTGTTTTAAATTGTCGATAAAGTATGGAACGGAAAAAAGTTCAGACATGGAAATCACTCCTATTTCGTATATACGGTCCGTCAATCTTCATGTAAAATGATGAGAGGGAGGGGAGACAATGAGCCTTAAACTGCAACAAGAACTAGTATTAAAGCAGGTACTCACGCAAGAACTCAGGCAGGCGATTACGCTGCTACAATTGAATTGTGCAGAGCTGGGTGAGTATCTGGATCAGTTAGCGCTTGAGAACCCTCTGATTGAGCGGAAAGACACGGACAGCTATCAACCAGTTTATCATAAAAGAACGCAAGATCGAATGACAGAGCCGTATCGTACGCATCAAAAAGAAAGCCTGCAAATGTATTTAAAGAGACAGGCCATTGATTTGAATTTAAGTGAAAAGAATCAAAGGATTTTTCAATTTATGATTGAGTCCATTGATTCCAATGGCTATTTAAATGAACCGATTGACCAAATGGCCGCTGCTCTAGGGGCTTCGGCAGAAGAAGTAGAAGCTGTTCTTCATCAGCTTCAGTCATTAGATCCTGCCGGTATTGGCGCTAGATCATTGCAAGAATGCATCCTGCTCCAGCTTAGACGAAAAAAGGATCGCTGGTATGAAGCAGAGCTGATCATCGAAGGGCATTTCTTTCTTTTCGCAAGGAAGGCTTGGAAGGAAATCGCAGCTAAAACAGGTATGTCGTTGAAAACCCTGCAAGCCATACAAGATGAGGTGTCGCTTCTCGAACCAAGACCAGGCCTTCATTTCTCTTATGAAGAAGAGGATGTGTATATAGAACCAGATGTGTTGATTACAGCTGCAGGAGGTCACATCACATTCGAGCTGAACCAGCGTGCTTTTCCGGACATTGAAATGAATGAAGGGTATTTCGCCATGATTCAAGATCAAAAGCGGCATGAAGCATATGCATATTTAAAGGAAAAGCAGCAGCAGTACAATTGGCTTGTTCAAGCGCTGAAGCAGAGAAAACAAACGATGACAAATGTCGTTCGTGAGATTATCTTACAACAGACTGATTTTTTCCTGACCGGGAAGCATAAAATGAAACCGCTTACGATGAAGCGGGTTGCAGATATATTACAAGTGCATGAGTCGACAGTGAGTCGAACAGTCAAAGGGAAAATGGTGCAGACCCCTTATGGGTTAATGGAAATGAAACAGTTTTTCCAAGCGAAACTAGAAGGGCATTCGCTAGAAGAAGCATCCAGCTACACAGTGAAGACGCACATTGCAGAGCTGATTCAATCAGAAAATAAGAAAAAACCGTATTCGGATCAGCAAATCATGACGCAACTTCAGCAAACCTTTGGTATCCGTGTCTCTCGCAGGACTATTGCCAAATATCGTGAGCAAATGAACCTTCCGTCTTCCACGCTGCGGAAACGCTATGATTAAAAAGAAGCACATGCCAGAAACAATGGCACGTGCTTCTTTTTTGATGAGTGGAAGAGCGATCGAAGATTTCTTGAGAATTGAGAAAAGGGGAGAGGTGTGATCTGAATTTTGGGGTAAAGTATAAGATAGGGCATGAGTTGATAGGAAGACAACAGTGATGAGGTGAGACCAATTGAAATATAAACAAATTAAAACGAAAAAAATATATGAAGAAATTGCGGACGCATTAGTCGAATCCATTCGAACGGGGGAGCTACTTCCGGGGGAAAAATTAGACTCGGTTCAAGCACTTTCTGAAAACTTTCAAGTCAGCCGTTCCGCTGTGAGAGAGGCGCTGTCCGCTCTGAAAGCGATCGGATTAATAGAGATGAAGCAAGGAGAAGGCACATATGTGAAGCAGTTCGATCCTGAGCAGCTCACATTTTGTTTATCTCCTGCTTTTTTGATGAAGCAGCAGGATATCGCGCAGCTTCTTGAAGTGAGATCAATCATTGAATCAGGTGCTGTCAAAAAGGCAGCATTGCTGCGGACAGACGATGACCTCCATCGACTGCGTGATGCACTTGAACAAATGAAGCGTGCAGAAGCGTATAAAGAAATTGGTGAGGAGGCAGACCTCACATTTCATCTTGCCATCGCCAAAGCCTCAAAGAATCATTTACTAGAGGCTTTAATGAATCAGGTCTCAACCTTGTTAATGGAAACGATGCGAGAAACAAGAAAAGTCGTGTTATTCTCAAGAAAAGCGTCCATACATCAGCTTTACAAGGACCATGAACGAATTTATCAAGCTATCATGGACAAACAGCCAGAAGAAGCAGAGCGGGCGATGCTCACACATTTGGAAAAAGTAGAACAACTTCTTGGTGATGTGCTGCAAGAACAGGAAGGAAAGCCAGATATACAATAAGCTGTGCCGAAAAGCGGCACAGCTCAGCGTGTAGACAAACCCTCGCATTCTTTGTCAGTCCTGCGCGCTGGTACTCACGAATGTCAAATTCGCTCCGTGCCAGTACTCGTCCTTCCTAGACTGCAAAGGTTTTCTATCACGCTGAAAAGAAGACAAAGGGCTAAAATAAAGGTCATTTTAGCCCTTTGTCAACAATCTAAGCTGTGCCGCATAAGGGCACAGCTCTATTATTGAAGAGAAATATGCAATTTTTTCATTCGATATTGCAGACTTTGCCTGCTCATGCCCAATATCTTTGCAGTCTGTGAAATATTGTCGTCCATTTTATTTAAGTAATGGACGATGTATTGTTTTTCAAATCGTTCCATTTGGGTTTGGAAATCAGTCGTATGTTCTGAGCTCGTGTAGACGAAGGTATCAGCTGCAGCTGTAGGCTGCACCGGACTCATCTGCATGTGTTCACTAGGATGACCTTCTCCTTGCTTGAATCGGAAATGGTAAGGAAGGTGATGCAAGCTTAAGGATGTTTCGTCCATCATCATATTCATCCCAGCTTCAATCACATGCTCCAGTTCTCTTACATTGCCCGGCCAATGATACGTTTGGAACAGGGCAAGTACCTCTTCATCAGCCGCCTTCACATTCATTTGAAACAGTTCATTATATTTTTGAATAAAATGCATGACAAATGTGGGGATGTCTTCTTTTCGCTCAGAGAGTGGCGGGATAAACAAGGTGACAATGCCAAGCCGGTAAAATAAATCCTTTCGCATCCGTCCACCTGCGATCGCATCTACAGGGTCCTCATTCATATTAGCAATCACTCTCACATCAATGGCGATTTCCTTTGTACTGCCTAACCTTCTTACACGTTTCTCTTGCAAGACGCGCAATAGTTTTGCTTGAAGAGCTGGGTGTAATGAGTTGATCTCATCTAAAAGCAGTGTACCTCCTTGTGCTTGTTCGAATAGACCCGGCTGATCTGTTGCCCCTGTAAAAGCCCCTTTTTGTGTTCCAAAAAGCAGACTTTCAATCAGGTTATCAGGCAGTGCTGCACAATTCTGCGTAATAAATGGTCCAGATGAACGGCTGCTGCCATTATGAATGCTTTGTGCAAATAGTTCTTTCCCCGTCCCTGTCTCACCAACAATCAGCACATAAGAAGAGGTACGTGTGGCTCGTTTCGCATGTTCAATCACTTCTAAAAAGGCAGGACTCTCCCCAATGATTGAATCAAATGTAAAGCGTGTGTTTCCTTTTTTCTTCATATTGTGATGAATGAGCCGTTCCAGTTTCGTGACATCATTCGAAATTTCAACTGCCCCTTGAATCAAACCGTCTCGAACGAGCGGGTATGTATGGTTAATCGTTGTGATTTCTTTTCCATTGTAGTTGTGATACGTCTGCTTTGCATGAACCGTCTGTTTCCCGGTTCGCAGCGCTTGGACAAGTGTACTGTGCATCTCGTCCTGAAACACAAAGAGGTCTAAGACATTTTTATAAAGGACATCAGAACGTTTTAAAGATTCGATCTCCATCATTTTTTTGTTATAAACAATGGTATTGCCATTTTCGTCAATGGCGTGAACCCCAACATCAATTAAATCGAGCATTTGTTTATATAGATCAATCTCATTTTCGAGCTTTGCGGTATGCTGATCTTTTTTCACTTGCGCCACCTCCAGACATTACCTCTATTTTACATGAAAAATTTTGCGGTTTCCTCTAAATAATTTTGCATATGCAAAATTATTTTGCTTTAAAGATGAGCACAATCCTAGGCACAGAGCGATCACTAAGTTGGCATGATCCTTGCATAACATAAGAGTGAAGATGAACCCAATCAAAAGAGGCAAGCTTATAGAAGGAGGAATACACGATGACACAGACAAAAGCATTGATTCATCAAACAGAACAATACGGTGCGGCGAACTATCATCCGTTGCCAATTGTGATTTCAGAGGCTGAGGGAGTGTGGGTGACTGATCCTGAGGGCAACCGCTACATGGATATGCTCAGTGCATATTCTGCAGTGAACCAAGGACATCGCCATCCCCGCATTATTGAAGCGCTTAAAACACAAGCTGACCGCGTGACACTCACATCAAGGGCCTTCCATAATGATCAGCTTGGCCCATGGTATGAGAAGATCTGCAAATTAACGAATAAAGAGATGGCATTGCCGATGAATACAGGAGCAGAGGCTGTGGAAACGGCGATAAAGGCAGCGAGACGATGGGGCTATGATGTCAAGGGTATCGAAGAGAATCGGGCAGAAATCATTGCATGTACCGGGAATTTTCATGGTCGTACAATGACGGCTGTGTCACTTTCTTCGGAAGCAGAATATCAAAGAGGTTTCGGTCCGATGCTTCCGGGCATAAAGTTCATCCCTTATGGAGATATTGAGGCGTTACGCGAAGCGATCACTCCGCAAACAGCAGCTTTTCTCTTTGAACCGATTCAAGGGGAAGCGGGCATTGTCATGCCGCCCGAGGGCTTTATAAAAGAGGCAAAAGCGATCTGTGAGAAGGAACATGTGTTATTGATCGCAGATGAAATTCAAGTGGGATTAGCGCGGACTGGCAAGATGTTTGCATGCGACTGGGAAGGCATTGAGCCGGATATGCTGATTCTTGGTAAAGCACTTGGCGGCGGGGTATTCCCGATCTCATGTGTTGTAGCAAATCGTGATATTTTAGGTGTGTTTAACCCAGGATCTCACGGGTCTACCTTTGGCGGGAATCCTCTTGCGTGCGCAGTATCGCTAGCTGCACTAGATGTTTTAATCGACGAGAAGCTTGCCGAGCGCTCATTGGAGCTTGGGGAATATTTCAAAGACAAACTGTCACGCATTCAAAGTCCTGTCATTAAGGAAGTGCGCGGGCGTGGACTATTTATTGGAATGGAACTGACTGAGGCAGCTAGACCCTATTGCGAGAAGCTCAAGCAAGCCGGGCTGTTATGCAAAGAAACCCATGAGACAGTAATTCGATTTGCACCGCCGCTCACCATTTCAAAAGAAGACTTGGATTGGGCAATCGCTCATATCGAAGCGTTATTTCAAGCATAAATGATCAAGGGAGAAGACTTCAAATTCTCCCTTTCTCTTTCAATGAACGGCGAATTTTGTCAAAGGTTGATGAATAGAAGAGTGAAAGTGGGGAAGCGGATTTGAAGCCAGAACAGCATAATGAATTAGAGCGTTCCATGAAAAGCAGACATCTCTTTATGATTGCCTTAGGTGGGGTCATCGGAACAGGCCTTTTCCTTGGGTCAGGACTCATTATTCATCAGGCAGGCCCAGGGGGAGCCATTCTTTCGTTTATCATTGGCGGATTGCTCATGTATTTGGTGATGCTCTGTCTTGGTGAATTAGCAGTGGCGATGCCGACAGCTGGTTCCTTTCAGGAGTATGCAACCAAATATATAGGTCCGTCCACAGGCTTTATGATCGGCTGGCTTTATTGGTTTAGCTGGGCATGTACAATTGGACTTGAGTTTACATCAGCAGGTATTCTACTCCAAAGGTGGTTCCCAGATATCCCTGTTTGGCTTTGGTGTCTTGCCTTTAGCGTCATCTTATTTTCCATCAATGCCATCTCGGCACGCAGTTTCGCTGAAACAGAGTTCTGGTTTTCAGCCATCAAGGTTGCTGCGATCTTATTGTTTATTATCATTGGAATTGGCGCAATTTTCGGAATGATTCACTTAAAAGGCGGGGAACCTGCCCCGCTATTTCGTCATTTGACGGATCATGGCGGCCTTTTTCCTAATGGTCTTTTGGCGATTTTATTAACCATGGTCACAGTCAATTTCTCCTTTCAAGGAACAGAGCTTGTAGGGATTGCAGCAGGTGAAAGTGAAAGTCCGGAAAAAACACTCCCGCGTTCTATTCGGAATATTATTTGGCGGACGATGGTCTTTTTTGTTTTATCGATTGCGGTTCTTGCAGCCCTTCTTCCATGGCAGACCGCCGGCGCAGTGGATAGTCCGTTTGTTGTGGTATTGGACAAGGTCGGCATACCATACGCCGCAGATATCATGAATTTTATCATCATTACAGCCGTCTTATCTGTAGCGAACTCTGGATTATATGCATCATCACGTATGCTATGGGCGCTTTCAAAAGACGGGAAAGGACCTGTTTTCACGAAAAAATTATCCAAACGTAAAATCCCGATCAATGCCTTATTGGTGACAATGGGTGTATCCGCTCTATCACTGCTCACGAGTGTTGTAGCACCAAAAACGGTATATGTCTGGCTCATATCCATTTCGGGTATGGTGCTTGTCGTTGTTTGGATGTCTATTTGTTTATCCCAATACTTCTTTAGGAGACAATTCATAAAAGAGGGCGGAGATGTAAAGAATCTTGTCTTCCGAACGCCTTTTTATCCATTTGTGCCATTAGCAGGCTTTATCGCATTTGGCATTGTTCTTATCAGTTTATTCTTTATTGAGGATCAGCGGATTGGTCTTTATTGCGGAGTTCCATTTATGGCCGCCTGCTACATCATTTACTACCTCAAGATTAAACCGAAGGAAGATGCGAAACGATTTAATGAAGAGAAAGAAACGATACCGAAAACATAAGCAGGCGGCTTTTGACCGCCTGCACCTTTTCAAAGACAAATGCATTCAATATAGAAGAAAATAAATAGTTTGAAAAAAATAAAATAGCGGAAAGCTAGATGACAAGCAGGTTATCGGTCAAAATGTGTCTATTTTTTGTCTAAATGTGTTTGTAAGAGTTGAAAATGCAAGATTATCCTGTTAAAATAATTAAAGAAAGCAGGGATTGATTTTTTTTGGCTGTGGCGGGACGTTTTTTGTCACAGTGGGACGTTTTTAGTCCAACGTGAAAAGAAAGGGTCGTTAGCCATGAATCGTTTATTGGAAGCTCAAAAAAAATTATTACCAGATCTTCTCACAGTTATGCAAAAACGCTACGACATTTTGCAGTACATCAGATTAGCTGAACCAATTGGTCGCAGAAGTCTTGCGACAAGTCTTGGTCTGAGTGAACGTATTTTAAGAGCTGAAGTTCAGTTCTTAAAGGAACAAAATCTGCTGGATGTCAAAACGAGCGGTATGATGCTGACGACTGAAGGTCATGCTTTGCTTGAAATGCTTGAAGGAATGATGAAGGACGTTTTAGGTTTAACCTTTTTGGAAAATACATTAAAGAGGAAATTAGGCCTGGAAGAAGTCATCATTGTTTCTGGTGACAGCGATGAATCCCCGTGGGTGAAGCAAGAAATGGGAAGAGCTGCTGTCCAGTGTATGAAAAAAAGGTTTACTGGAAATAATATCGTCGCCGTCACTGGCGGAACGACGATGGAAGCTGTTGCCGAAATGATGACCCCTGATGCCAAAAACAGAGACATGATGTTTGTCCCTGCGAGAGGCGGTCTTGGGGAGAATGTAAAAAATCAGGCAAACACCATTTGTGCCCACATGGCTGAAAAAGCTTCCGGTACTTACAAACTGCTGTTTGTTCCAGGACAGCTGTCAGAAGGTGCTTACTCTTCCATTATTGAAGAGCCGTCTGTCAAAGAAGTGCTTCAAACGATTAAATCATCCACGATGCTCATTCATGGAATCGGTGAAGCAAAAACAATGGCGATGAGACGAAACACACCCGCTGAAGATTTAAAAAAGATTGATGAGCATGACGCAGTGACAGAGGCTTTTGGCTATTACTTTAATCGTAATGGCGAGGTCGTCCACAAAGTGCACTCCGTCGGCATGCAGCTAGATGATTTAGAAAGCATTCCACACATCATTGCTGTTGCAGGTGGATCATCAAAGGCTGGGGCCATTGAAGCTTATTTCAAAAAACCCCGCCGAACGGTTCTCGTCACAGACGAAGGAGCCGCAAAAGAGTTATTAAGGGAGTCAATTGATCCCTCAATATAAAACATTGTGACCTATAAAAGGAGGAAACATCATGGCAGTAAAAGTCGGTATTAACGGATTTGGACGTATTGGACGTAACGTATTTCGTGCAGCATTAAACAATCCTGAAGTTGAGGTAGTAGCGGTTAACGATCTAACAGACGCTAACATGCTTGCACACCTTTTACAATATGACTCTGTTCACGGAAAACTAGATGCAGAGGTTTCTGTAGACGGTACGAACTTAGTAGTGAACGGTAAAACAATCGAAGTATCAGCTGAGCGTGACCCTGCGAAATTAAGCTGGGGTAAACAAGGCGTAGAAATCGTTGTTGAATCTACTGGATTCTTCACAAAACGTGCAGACGCTGCTAAACACTTAGAAGCTGGCGCTAAAAAAGTCATCATCTCTGCTCCTGCTAACGAAGAAGATATCACAATCGTTATGGGTGTAAACGAAGACAAATACGATGCAGCTAGCCACGATGTCATCTCTAATGCATCTTGTACAACAAACTGCTTAGCTCCATTTGCAAAAGTACTTAACGATAAATTTGGTATCAAACGCGGTATGATGACAACTGTTCACTCATACACAAATGACCAACAAATTCTTGATCTTCCGCACAAAGACTACCGTCGTGCTCGTGCAGCTGCGGAAAACATCATCCCAACTTCTACAGGTGCTGCGAAAGCTGTTTCACTTGTATTGCCTGAACTTAAAGGTAAATTAAACGGTGGCGCTATGCGTGTTCCAACACCTAACGTTTCTTTAGTTGATCTTGTTGCTGAATTAAATCAAGATGTGACAGCTGAAGACGTAAATGCAGCACTTAAAGAAGCGGCTGAAGGAGAACTTAAAGGAATCCTTGGCTACAGCGAAGAGCCATTAGTATCTGGTGACTACAATGGTAATGCAAACTCTTCAACAATCGATGCTCTTTCTACAATGGTAATGGAAGGCAGCATGGTGAAAGTCATTTCTTGGTACGATAACGAGAGTGGATATTCTCACCGCGTTGTTGACCTTGCAGCTTACATTGCAAAACAAGGTCTTTAATTTCTCACACTGAAGGAACTCACTTGGTTCTTTCCTAGAGACACGATATAATGAAGACGGACAAGGGAAGGGGAAGCATCCCTTTCCCTTTTTCTCTGTATTTATCCGTTCTGCACGATTTCTCGTTTTGATGAGGGCAAAATGGGAAAAGGATAAAGAGAGACTTGTCTAATGCGTAAGGAAACCAGAATAAAGGAGGATCTCCTGACGAGCATGAATAAGAAATCAGTAAAAGACATTGACGTAAAAGGTAAAGTTGTGTTCTGCCGCGTAGATTTTAACGTTCCAATGAAGGACGGAAAAGTGACGGATGATACTCGTATTCGCGCAGCATTACCAACGATTGAGTATTTAACAGGACAAGGCGCAAAGGTACTACTAGCTAGTCATTTGGGTCGTCCGAAAGGTCAAGTTACTGAAGAACTGCGTCTGACACCTGTAGCAAAACGTCTGCAAGAGCTTCTTGGACAAGAAGTGAAAAAAGCAGATGAAGCTTACGGCGACAACGTGAAAAAGCAAATCTCTGACTTAAAAGAAGGAGATGTGCTAGTGCTTGAAAACGTTCGTTTCTATCCTGGTGAAGAAAAGAACGATCCTGAATTATCAAAAGCGTTTGCTGATTTAGCCGATGTGTATGTCAATGATGCGTTCGGTGCTGCACACCGTGCACATGCATCCACAGCTGGTATTGCAGCGTATCTTCCGGCTGTTTCAGGCTTCCTCATGCAAAAAGAGCTTGAGGTTCTAGGAAAAGCCATTTCAAACCCTGATCGCCCATTTACAGCGATTATCGGTGGCGCAAAAGTAAAGGATAAAATCGGTGTAATTGAAAGTCTTCTTGATAAAGTGGACAACCTGATCATCGGCGGCGGACTTGCTTATACATTTGTCAAAGCACTTGGCCACGAAGTAGGGAAATCTCTATTAGAAGAAGACAAAGTAGATTTAGCGAAATCCTTTATGGACCGTGCAAAAGAAAAAGGCGTGAACTTCCTGATTCCAACAGATGTTCTGGTAGCCGACGACTTTTCAAATGATGCGAATACAAGCATTGTGCCAATCTCTGAAATTCCAAGTGATCTAGAAGCACTTGATATTGGAACAGAGACAAGAGAGAAGTATGCTGATGTCATTAAAAACAGCAAACTTGTTGTCTGGAACGGACCAATGGGTGTATTTGAAATCGATGCATTCGCTAAAGGAACAAAAGCAATCGCAGAAGCACTGGCAGAAGCAAAAGATACATATTCTGTCATTGGTGGTGGAGATTCAGCAGCAGCTGTTGAGAAATTTGGTCTTGCCGATCAGATGAGCCATATTTCTACAGGCGGCGGCGCTTCACTTGAATTTATGGAAGGCAAAGAACTTCCAGGTGTGACTGCATTAAACGATAAATAAGACCAAAACTGCTATAAGGAAGTGTCAATCATGAGAAAACCAATTATAGCTGGGAACTGGAAGATGAACAAAACACTTGGTGAAGCTGTAAGCTTCGTTGAAGAAGTCAAGTCATCTATTCCATCTCCTGACAAAGTGGAATCTATTGTCTGTGCACCAGCCCTTTTCCTTGAAAAGCTGAACAGCCTTTCTAACGGAACAGACCTTAAAATTGGTGCGCAAAACATGCACTTTGAAGAAAACGGTGCATTCACTGGTGAAATCAGCCCTGCTGCGCTTAAAGATCTTGGCATCGGCTACTCAGTGATCGGTCATTCAGAGCGCCGCGAATTCTTCGCTGAAACAGATGAAACAGTGAACAAAAAAGCACATGCTGCATTCAAGCATGGCATCGTTCCAATCATCTGTGTAGGTGAAACGCTTGAAGAGCGTGAAGCAGGCAAAACAAACGAACTTGTCGCTGATCAAGTGAAGAAAGCACTAGCTGGTTTAACGAAGCAGCAAGTCGCTGAATCTGTGATTGCCTATGAGCCAATCTGGGCGATCGGTACAGGTAAATCTTCTACAGCAAAAGATGCAAACGATGTTTGTGCGCACATTCGCCAAACGGTTGCAAGCGAATTTGGTCAAGAAGCGGCAGACAGCCTTCGCATTCAATATGGCGGAAGCGTGAAACCTGCGAATATTAAAGAATATATGGCAGAATCCGATATTGACGGTGCTTTGGTAGGCGGCGCAAGCTTAGAACCTCAGTCTTTCGTTCAATTATTGGAGGAAGGTCAATATGAGTAAGAAACCAGCTGCATTAATCATCTTAGATGGATTCGGTTTAAGAGGCGAAACAGTCGGTAACGCTGTTGCCCAAGCAAAGAAACCGAACTTCGACCGCTACTGGAACGAATTCCCGCATCAAACCTTAACGGCTTCAGGTGAGGCAGTAGGTCTCCCAGAAGGTCAAATGGGAAACTCTGAAGTTGGGCATTTGAACATCGGAGCAGGACGCATCGTGTACCAAAGCTTAACAAGAGTGAATGTGGCCATTCGTGATGGGGA
The DNA here is from genome assembly GCF_051172515.1 of Bacillus sp. G402. Lineage (NCBI taxonomy): Bacteria > Bacillati > Bacillota > Bacilli > Caryophanales > Bacillaceae > Bacillus > Bacillus sp. G402. The sequence continues at coordinate 328,153 of NZ_JBPIZC010000002.1, read as the reverse complement.
ATTTGAGAAAAACGAAACGTTCCTAGATGCAATGACTTATGCAAAAGAAAATGACAAGGCCCTTCATCTATTCGGTCTCTTGTCAGACGGCGGTGTGCATAGCCACATCCAGCATCTTTTTGCCTTGCTGAAACTAGCAAAAAAAGAAGGCTTAACAAAAGTATACATTCACGGTTTCTTAGACGGACGTGATGTTGGTCAGAAGACAGCCAAAGTATACTTAAAGCAGCTTGAAGAACAAATCAAAGAAATCGGTGTCGGAGAAGTCGCAACACTTTCTGGACGCTATTACTCAATGGACCGTGACAAGCGCTGGGATCGTGTGGAGAAAGCATATCGCGCGATGGCGTATGGTGAAGGCCCAAGTTATCAAAACATCTATGATGTCGTTGATGACTCCTATGAAAATGGAATCTACGATGAGTTCGTTATTCCGTCTGTCATTACGAGAGAAAATGGTGAGCCGGTAGCAAAAGTAAACGACGGCGACTCTGTGATTTTCTATAACTTCCGTCCAGACCGTGCGATTCAAATTTCAAACACATTCACAAATGAAGATTTCCGCTCGTTTGACCGCGGGGAAGCACATCCGAAGGATTTACACTTCGTCTGCTTCACACACTTCAGTGAAACGGTAGATGGCTATGTGGCTTTCAAACCAGTGAATTTGGATAACACAGTAGGAGAAGTACTTTCTCAAAATGGATTGAAGCAGCTGCGGATTGCTGAAACAGAGAAATATCCTCACGTGACGTTCTTTATGAGCGGTGGGCGTGAAGAAGAATTTCCTGGAGAAGACCGCATCTTAATCAATTCACCAGATGTCGCAACCTATGACCTCAAGCCAGAAATGAGCGCTTATGAGGTAAAGGATGCACTTGTTGCAGACATCAATGCGGACAAGCATGATGCGATCATTCTGAACTTTGCTAACCCAGATATGGTGGGTCATTCAGGTATGCTTGAGCCAACAATCAAAGCCATTGAAGCAGTAGATGAGTGCTTAGGAGCTGTAGTCGACGCAATCCTAGCAAAAGGCGGACATGCCATCATCACGGCAGACCACGGTAACGCAGACGTGCTCATTACCGAAGAAGGAAAGCCGCATACTGCACATACTACAAACCCTGTTCCAGTCATCGTAACGAAAAAAGGGGCGACGCTTAGAGAAGGCGGCATTTTAGCCGATCTATCTCCAACGCTTTTAGACTTACTTGGTCTTGAAAAACCAAAAGAGATGACAGGAACATCATTGATTCAAAAATAACAAATTGATTCAAAAGGAGAGAAATAACGATGCCATACATTGTTGACGTATATGCACGCGAAGTATTAGACTCTCGCGGTAACCCAACAGTTGAAGTAGAAGTTTACACAGAATCTGGCGGCTTTGGCCGTGCACTAGTACCAAGTGGTGCGTCTACTGGTGAATATGAAGCAGTAGAACTACGTGACGGAGACAAAGACCGTTACCTTGGAAAAGGTGTTCTGACAGCTGTAAACAACGTAAACGAAATCATTGCACCAGAGCTTTTGGGCTTTGATGTCACTGAACAAGTAGCAATTGACAAAATGTTAATCGAACTTGACGGAACTGAAAACAAAGGGAAATTAGGCGCAAACGCAATCCTTGGCGTATCTATCGCTGTAGCACGTGCGGCTGCTGATTTCTTACAAATTCCACTTTACCAATACCTTGGTGGATTCAACTCCAAAACGCTTCCAGTACCGATGATGAACATCGTCAACGGCGGAGAGCATGCGGATAACAACGTAGACATTCAAGAATTCATGATTATGCCTGTAGGTGCACCGAACTTCCGTGAAGCACTTCGCATGGGCGCTCAAATCTTCCATAGCCTGAAATCTGTATTAAGTGCAAAAGGCTTAAACACAGCTGTAGGTGACGAAGGTGGATTTGCTCCAAACCTTGGATCTAACGAAGAAGCACTTCAAACAATCGTAGAAGCGATTGAAAAAGCTGGTTTCAAACCAGGTGAAGAAGTGAAACTTGCGATGGATGCTGCATCTTCTGAGTTCTATAACAAAGAAGACGGTAAATATCATTTATCAGGCGAAGGTGTTGTGAAAACATCTGCTGAAATGGTTGACTGGTATGAAGATATGGTATCGAAATACCCAATCATCTCGATCGAAGACGGCCTTGATGAAAACGACTGGGAAGGTCACAAACTATTAACTGAGCGTCTTGGCAGCAAGGTTCAGCTAGTAGGAGACGACTTGTTCGTAACAAATACGAAGAAGCTTTCTGAAGGAATCAAAAACGGCGTTGGTAACTCAATCCTCATCAAAGTAAACCAAATCGGTACATTAACTGAAACATTTGATGCAATCGAAATGGCGAAACGTGCAGGCTATACAGCTGTTATCTCCCACCGTTCTGGTGAAACAGAAGACAGCACAATTGCAGACATTGCAGTTGCAACAAACGCTGGACAAATCAAAACAGGTGCTCCGTCTCGTACGGACCGTGTGGCGAAATACAACCAATTACTTCGCATCGAAGATCAATTGGCTGAAACAGCTCAATACCACGGCATTGCTACATTCTACAACTTGAATAAGTAATGTAAAGCAACGCGCTACGTGCGCTCTTTTGAAAAGAGCGTATCGCAGCGCTTTTTTTATGTTGAAATAAAGACGCAAAGCTGGCTCAAGCGAATAGGCTCTGCTTCCTTTGTCATATCCTATTTTTGTAAAAAATCATCCTTCAGTCAGAGGTGAAACGATGAGCTTGACGATTTATAAGCAATAAATCATGAAAACTCTTCTAAAAATATGATCTGAATTGAACTTATGCTATTTGCATGGGGGTGGTATCATTTTACATATATTAGGGGGTGATGAGATGCTGAATCCTTTTAGCCTTCGTTTTCCAGTAGGCGTGTACATGTATGTCCTTCACCTACTGGCGGCATATGATGAAAGGAAGCAACGAATTCTAACTTCTAAGAACGTACAGAAAAATGCATTTTGGATTTATGTCCTTGCCGCTATCTTAGGCATTGTGACAGCTGCAGCTTTGATTTGGGCATGCAAAACATTTGGAAAAGGCTCGAAATTTTTAGGAGAGTTCAAGTTTTTAGGCCTGTATATTAAAATCAAATGCGGCTTCTAACAAATGGTGAGAACAGATGCGAGGTCATCTGTTCTATCTGAAATAAATGGAGGGACATGATGCTGACATTACACTTAACAGAAAAAACGTATAGCCGCACCTTTTCTCTCCGCGATATTCAGTTAAATGTAGAGAAAGGACGTATGCTTCTGCTTTTGGGGCATAATGGGGCAGGAAAAACCACGATGATTCAGTCTATGTTTGGCCTGACACCATTTACGGGTGTTGTCTCTTTAGATGGTAAACAGCTGAATTTTCAATCCTCAGCACATATCTCCTTTTTGAAAGAACATGTTTCCTATATTCCTGATGATCATGCTTTGTTTGATTATTTAACGCCGAGAGAATATTTTCATTTACTCCAGCTTCCAGACAAACGAAATGGACCTCGAGAAGAGGCCTTCGTCGATCTGTTTGAGCTGAGACCTTATATGGATCAGCCAATTGCCCAGCTGTCTCATGGCAATCAAAAGAAAACCCAAATCATTTCACAGCTCCTTAGGTCTTGTGATTATTATGTATTCGACGAGCCTACAAATGGACTTGATCCAGATATGATGATCATCTTAAAAAAGGTGCTCATGAAGCTGAGAAATCAAGGTGCAGGCATTCTCATTTCTACCCATCATTTGGGCTTTGGTGAGACATTGTATGACCACCTTATGATCTTAAGAAACGGTGATATCAAGCTGGATATGTCACGTCAAGAAACAAACAAAACATTCCCTCATCAAGCACTTGAGGATATTTATAAAGAAGTGAATCAAGATTACTATATGCAGGTGGAGAGGTTGCTCAATGACTTGGACACGACACGTTCTTCATAAAATAGAATGGGGCATGCTCACAACGAAAATCAAGCAGCTCGGCAAAAAATATCCTTTGCAGCTTCTCGCCGCAGCCGTTTTTTTATTGCTGATCTACGCCATATACGTTGTCATGAGCCTGCGTTTTTTTATGCAAGTAGGGGAGAGCGAACCAGTTGCTTTATACCTTCAATTTGTGAAAATGACCCTGCTGCTTTTGGGAGCAGGTATTGTCTTTTCCCGTCATAAAATGAAGCGTCAAGAGTATCAGTTCTTCTTTTTGAATAGTGCGATGCAAAGTGTCTCATTTGTCCTTTGTGTGTATTTCTTTCCAGTGCTGTTTTGTTTCATCATGCTTGGTCTGCTTTTTTTACCCATCCTATTAGGGCTGATCATTAGCGGCGTTACACTATCTTTGTATTGGATCATTGTGGTGGGGATCACTTGCTGTGGATTGGCGCTGTATACGCTTGCTTCTTGGATGCTGATACGCATTGGTGTGAGCCATTTTATATCAAAAACAAAAGAGCATTTACTGCTGCAAACGATTGGATTTGTGACGCTCGGTGCTTTCTTGTTTCTCCTTTTTCAAAAAGCGGTTGAGATGATTCACGTATGGCCGTCTATCTATCTTGTATTTCTGATGATCTTTCTATGTGCAGGGTGGTTTTGGCTGAAAGGGTTGGCGGCTTGTTATGTCAATCGGATGTTTTTGCAGCTAAAGGTAGAGGTGAAGTCGTTTTCTTACCAAAAAATTAGATCGGATTCTTCATTTTTCACACATCTGCGGCAGGAGCTTGTTTATTTTAGCCGATCAGCTGTGTTTAAAGAACAAGGTATTTTGTTCCTGTTTCTTGTCTGTTTCACGATAGGTCTCCCATTCATCTTTACTCCGGCAGAGACTGGCTGGCTGTATGCTTTTATTGTGCAGTTTGCCTTAAAGGAGATCCTTATTATGCTACCGCTCATGATTGGCAGGGAATATCATCTCAATCAGCGAGCCATTTTTATGTTAAATACATCAAAGGGTGCCTATTTATTATCAAGAATTTTATTTTATTACACAATGAATATATTGATTTATTTTGTCTATATCGGGCTTGCTTATTTCATGATTGGGGTTGAAAGTGAAGGGCACGGTTTGGCGAGTTTGTCCATTTTATTGATCACTGTCATGGCGGCATGTGTCGGGTTTGTCGTGAAGATTAGTGATTTTAATAAACTGTTTGTGATCGTGATGATGATTGCTGTGTTTAGTATGTTGGATATGCTTTTAGTCCAGTGGCTTTCTGCAAATACCCAGCTGCTCTCAACTGCCTATATGGCTTGTTCAGCCGCATTCTTCATCTTCATATATGCTGCCATGCTAAAGAGGCCGATTGTGCGATGATGACGCTTTTATTTTGCTTAATAGCAGTTGTGCTCATTCATGAACTCGGTCATATCCTGATGGTGATGGTGTGCAACAAAATCGAAAAAAGACCCATCTTTGATTATGTGGTAATGATCGATTGGAAGCACGTGTCGATTGTCCATGAGAAATTTTCACGGCCGGGTTTTAATATGATGGTCGCACTTGCAGGTCCTGTGTTTCCAGTGATCTGCTCGGGTGTGCTTTTCTTCATGTGGAGGCATCCATTGACGCATCCATTGCTGCTTTTTTCTTTATTAAATACAGTGATGCTGCATCCAGCTTGCCCAGACGGGAAAAATATCATCGCCAGTTTAAAAGAGATGAAAGGAGAGAACTAAATGGTTAAAGTATTTCATTCGTTTTCTAGCGGTTTAACGCTTGCGATGCTTTATGTGTTTGCTGTGTTTATGACGCCAGTATTTTTAATGTTGCTAGAGGTTCATCATGTTGAATCAAGTCCAACCCTATTTGGTATGCCTTTTTATATCATGAAAATTGAACAGTATCAATTCAGCTCAGAGGCAACGCTCTTTGGGTGCGTGGTCTGTTTTTTAGCGGGTGCCGCTCTCTACTTCTTGATTCAATATGTGATTCATGCAGTGAAAAAGAGCAGAACATAAAAAAAGCAGGCTGAATGAAGTCAGTCTGCTTGAAGAACGAGTGACAACCGCACCATATCCATACACTGAATACCGTTCTCATAAATCGGTTCATCATAGTGCTTCAGAAAGAAATCGTGATCGATGGATGCCATGCGAAAACCGCATTTTTGATAAAGGGCTAGCTGCTGAATGCTAGAGTTGCCTGTGCCAATTTCAATTGTATGATAGCCAGCTGCCTTGGCCTCTGAAATAGCATGGCGGATCAGCTGCTTCCCAATTCCTCTTCCTTGCCATGACTCTTTCACGGCGACATTCATGATTTCCACTGTCTGCTGAGACAGAGGCGTCAGAACATACACACCAATCATGTCCTGTTTATGAAAAGCAACATAACAAGAACCAGATTGTACATAGGCAATGACTTTTTCAGTTGAAGGGTCAGCTAATAGTAAAAGATCCATAGGAACAGATTGATCATGATACAATGGCCGAATCTGTATCAAATCATTTCATCCTCTCTATTCTTTGATATACCCTTGTTTAACACCCCAATCATATTGATCCTGCACCCATTGAGAAGGAGGATGATGGGTGACATTTGGGTCTTTCTTAACAGTTGTTTTCCTAGTCGTTTGTGCTGCCTGCTTATTCGCTTGAGCCGTTGCTTTCGCTGATGCCAGTTCTTTTTGAAGCTGATCTATTTTTAACTCAAGCGCTTTACGCTGTTTGGTTTCTTTTTGATGCGCCTTCTTTTCTTTCTTCAGCTTGTTTGTGACGGTGGACAATTCCTTTTTTTGACCATCCATTTCATCTTTCATATCCGTTCCTTCTGACTTTAATTGTGTCAGCTGCTCATCATTCTTTCTCATTTCTTGCTGGTGTTTTTTCTCTGCCGCGGTGAGCGACTGCTGCTGCCACACAATCCAGCCAGTTGCACCTAGGATGATCACAGACAGGACAATGATCGTGATGTTTTTTTTCATGTTCTATTCCCCTTTCGTTAAACCTCTATTATCATCGGTTAAAACAAACCAGGTTTTAACAGAACAAGGGAATATTCGCATCAGATTAGCAGACACTATGAAAAAAGGAGGGTGTCTGTTGATTTCCTTTATGATTCATGTCATTGTGTCATTATTTGCTGTCTCAAATCCCATTGGAAACGTGCCTCTTTTCATCACTTTAACAGAAGGCTACTCAGAAAAAGAACGCGCCCAGACGGCCAAAAAAGCGATTGTTGTGTCTTTTATGATTTTGATTGCCTTTCTTTTGGCAGGCAGGCTCATTTTCAAATTGTTTGGCATTGATATCCATGCACTCCGTATCGCCGGAGGTATTTTTATTTTTGGTATCGCTTACAATTTGCTGAATGCAAAAGAATCACATGTTCAAAACCCTCATTCGGATGAAAAGGCAGAGAGCAAAGAGAAGGCCGATGTTTCGGTGACCCCGCTCGCCATTCCGATCATTGCCGGACCTGGTACAATTGCGACTGTCATGAGCTTAACGCCAGGAAGCCACCAAGTAACGCTTCATCTGCTTGCGATTCTTATTGGCATTGTGGTTGTACTTGCCATGACCTATTATGCATTTCATTATTCAAGTTTCATTATGCGAAAAATGGGGAAAACAGAGATGAATGTCGTGACACGATTAATGGGATTGATTCTAGCTGTTGTGGCAGTAGAGATGATTGGCGCAGGGATCAAAGGGATGTTCCCAATGCTAATGTCATAAGTGTATATAAAAAAGCTGTTTTCTTCTACAAAATTGTAAAATAAAACAGCTTTTTTTAAGGTTTTGGCACATGTTGAAATACTTCTTCACTTTCAAAGAACTCAATTAACCGGCTAATCCAGTCATAATAATCGAGACTTTCCTTGATTTCTGAAAGAAGAAGATTGATTTTATCTACTGTTTCTTCTGGCAGGTCATCTTGTTCAAGCAGCTCCAGCAATTCCTTGCATGTCTTCTTATGTGCCTTGCGATTTTTGCTGACAACACGTGACCAATTGGCTGCAAACAATGAAATAAAGGTTTGATATTGATCTTGCTCAACGTCATATAAATCTTTGCGTATTCCTTTTTCATAAACCTTTTCAGCAATATTCAGATCAAGCATTTCTCGAACGACTTGACTCATTCTTGTTTTGCTCATGCCGGTCGCCTCTGAGAGCTCACCGAGCGTCATTGGTTTACGGTTCATATGAATGATACCAAGCACTCTACCCACTGTGGCAGAAAGACCAAAGGCATTCATGTTCTCGGCAGCTTTTTCAATATAATGATCCTGTGCTTTTTGAATGGCGCCTAACGCTTGCTTGTCCATTCCCCGCTTCATCCCTTCACGACTGACAATTTGTAACACAATATATCATATACCTGTTTGTTCATGAAAACAATAAATATTGAGTATTTGCTCGTAAGTTGGAGAAAAAAGGAGGGATCGGTACATATCAGGCCGTTAACTGAAAATTTTAAATAAATCTTATGCAATACAAACACATCGTAAACTTTTTATTTTATAAAGTTTGCACTATAATAAATAAGGTGTAAATTTTCTGAAAATATATATCCGACTAATTGGAGGTGTCTCATTTGCTGAAACTAGAGAATGTATCTAAGACGTATAAAGGCGGAAAAAAAGCTGTCAAAAATATTGATTTAGAAATAGCAAAAGGAGAATTTATTTGTTTTATTGGACCGAGTGGCTGTGGTAAAACGACAACCATGAAGATGATTAACCGACTGATTGAACCTTCCTCAGGAAACATATTGATCGAGGGAGAAAACATTATGAAAAAAGATCCAGTCCAATTAAGAAGAGAAATTGGTTATGTGATTCAGCAAATTGGACTTTTCCCTCATATGACCATCGCACAAAACATTTCCCTTGTGCCGAAGCTGCTGAAGTGGCCGGAAGAAAAACGAAAAGAACGAGCGCGTGAATTGCTCAAACTCGTCGACATGGGGCCGGAATACTTAGAGCGTTACCCTCATGAACTCAGTGGAGGACAGCAGCAGCGTATCGGCGTTCTTCGCGCACTCGCAGCAGAACCCCCTTTAATCCTGATGGATGAACCATTTGGAGCACTTGACCCAATTACAAGAGATTCATTGCAGGAAGAATTTAAGAAACTGCAAAAAACGTTAAATAAAACAATCGTATTTGTCACACATGACATGGATGAAGCGATTAAACTTGCAGACCGCATTGTCATTTTAAAAGATGGAGAGATTATCCAAGTGGGCACGCCTGATGATATTTTACGTAATCCTGCGAACGAATTCGTAGAAGAATTCATCGGGAAAGAACGTCTGCTTCAGTCAAATCCGAATATGGAACGTGTGGAACAAATGATGAACACGTCCCCAGTCACAATTACCGTCGAAAAAACATTGACAGATGCCATCTTTATTATGAGAGAAAAGCGGGTTGATTCCCTGCTTGTCGTTGATGAAAATCATGTGCTGAAAGGCTATATCGACATTGAAACCATCGATGCAAACCGCAGAAAAGCAGCCTTCGTTGGCGATATTTTAAATACAGAATTTTATACAGTACAAGAAGGTGCGCTTCTTAGAGATACTGTCCGAAAGATCTTAATACGCGGCATTAAATATGTACCGGTTGTCGATGCAAAAGGGCACTTAAAAGGCATCGTCACACGTGCAAGTCTTGTAGATGTCGTATATGACTCTATTTGGGGAGAAGATACCCCGGAGGCTGTCACTGAAATGAACTAAGGGAGGTGTACACATGGATCAAATCATCGATTTTCTTGAGAAAAATGGTGGGGAACTCCTCACAAAAATGTGGGAGCATTTATACATTTCTTTAATTGCCGTTGTGTTAGGCATTATCGTGGCCGTTCCTTTAGGCGTCATTCTTACACGAATGAAAAGAGGCGCCGGTTTTGTCATCGGTATCGTGAATATCTTTCAAACACTCCCTAGTTTAGCGATTCTTGCATTTTTTATTCCTATTTTGGGAGTTGGAAAAATACCTGCGATCGTTGCGCTATTTTTCTATTCCGTTTTGCCTATTTTAAGAAATACGTATGCCGGTGTTCAAGGTGTGAACAAAAACTTGCTCGAATCTGGTAAAGGGATTGGCATGACGACATGGGAACAAATTCGTCTTGTTGAACTGCCGCTTGCTGTTCCGGTCATTATGGCAGGTGTCAGAACCTCAACGATTTATTTAATTGGGTGGACAACACTTGCTGCTTTTATCGGTGGAGGCGGTCTTGGTGACTACATTTTAATTGGGCTTCAGCTTTACCAGCCGGAATACATTATTGCGGGTGCAATCCCTGTCACTATTTTAGCCGTCATCATTGACCTTACATTGATGAAGCTTGAGAAAAAAGTAACACCAGAAGGCTTAAAAGGATTGAAGGAAGTTTCATAAGGAGTTGGCTCATGTGAAGAATCGAAAAACAAAATGGATCAGTGCACTGCTTGCCGGATGCTTGCTATTCATAAGTGGCTGTTCACTTCCTGGACTAGCCGGCTCTTCAGGGAGCACGCTGCGAATCGGTGCACAAAACTTTACAGAATCAGAAATTATGGCCTATATGGTGGGAGACATCATTGAGCATTACACAGATAAAAAGACAACCATTGTGAAGAATTTAGGCTCAAATACGGTGCAGCAGAAAGCAATGGAAAACGGGGATGTCGACATTTCGGCAACACGATATACAGGCACGGATTTAACAAGTACGCTAGGAATGGATGCAGAAAAAGATCCAAAGCGTGCAATGGAAATCGTCCAGAAAGAATTCAAAAAACGCTATGATTACAAATGGTTTGATTCCTATGGGTTTGATAATACGTATGCCTTTGCTGTGACGCAGAAGATGGCGAAGGAAAACAACCTAGAAACAGTCTCTGATTTAAAAAAGAATGCCAAAAATTATCGCTTCGGTGTGGATAATATTTGGCTGAAAAAGAAAGGTGACGGTTACGAAGGGTTTGTGAAAACATACGGAATTGAATTTGGAAGCACTTTTCCGATGCAGATCGGTCTAGTCTATGACGCATTGAAAAATGAAAAAATGGATATTGTGCTTGCCTATTCAACAGATGGCCGGATCAAAGCGTATAATCTCAAAATCTTAAAAGATGATAAACGATTCTTCCCACCATACGATGCATCACCAGTTGTCCCTGAGAAGGTATTAAAAGATAATCCAGGACTGGACAAGGTGATCAATAGGTTGATTGGAAAAATCGATACCGAACAAATGCAAGAGCTCAATTATCAAGTCGATGGAGAACTAAAAGAACCAGCGACTGTTGCGAGAGATTTTCTAAAGAAACACAATTACTTTGAGTAAGATTGGGAGGTGTCAGAGCTGATGGACACACTGCAGCAATTATGGGCGTATTATCAACAGAACGGTTCATATGTGTTAGAAGAATTTTACCGGCATTTCCTCATGTCAGCGTATGGGGTATTGTTTGCGGCAATTGTCGGAATACCAGTCGGCATCTTTGTGGCGCATTATCGCAAACTGAGCAATTGGGTGTTCGCAATAACCAATGTCATTCAAACCATTCCAGCGTTAGCGATGCTTTCTGTGTTGATGCTTGTATTAGGACTTGGCGCAAATACAGTCATCTTATCACTCTTTTTGTATTCACTTCTGCCGATTATCCGTAACACGTACACAGGTATTGTCAGCATTGAGCATGCCTATTTAGAATCGGGGAAAGCGATGGGCATGACGAAATGGCAAGTGCTGAGAATGGTTGAATTACCGCTTGCTTTATCTGTCATTATGGCTGGTTTAAGAACCGCACTTGTGATCGCAATCGGTATTACAGCGATTGGGACATTTGTTGGTGCAGGAGGACTTGGTGATATCATCATCAGAGGATCAAACGCGACAAACGGAACAGCCATTATTTTAGCAGGTGCTATTCCAACTGCGCTCATGGCCATTATTGCCGACCTTGTCATGGGCTGGCTTGAACGCTATTTAAGCCCAACCAACAAGAAAAAAGAAAGCAAGGCGTTAGCTGAAAAAAACATGACGTCCGCATAAATGCTTGAAAAGACAAAACCTCCTCTACATCTGTAGGGGAGGTTTTTTTATCATGATTAGGCGGCTCACATCAGGAGACATTTATGATTCAAGTGTGATCCATTCAGAGGACCACTTCGCAATTTCCTCAAAAACGGGTGCAAGTGAGCGCCCCATATCAGTTAATGAATACTCAATACGCACGGGTGTTTCAGCAAAAACCTCCCGTTTTACAATGCCTGCTGCTTCCAGCTCTTTTAATCTCTCAGATAAAACCCTTCCGCTTAAATTGGTCAGAGCTGCTTCGATTTCACTAAAGCGCTGTGAACCTGAGAGAAGCTGAAAAACAATCAGTGCCACCCAGCGTTTACTTAATAACTCAACTGCTTTTTCAAACCGCGGGCACATATCAGATTGATTCATCTTTCTTCACTCCAATCTGAACCCATTATACCGTAATTCTGTCAAAAATCGGCGCAAAAAGCTTGTCAATGATCAAAACATTTTACGATGACGAACGGCTGTTTAGTAGAAATAACAAATAGCGGTTTAAATCCTCTATTTCATGTTTAGAAAGGGTGGACCATATGTCCCCATTAAATATTTCAAGATCATCAAGTTCATATTGCTCAGCTGCTTCTCTTATTTGGGTAAAAGCCGTTTCTTCTTCCTTTATGACATGGGCAGAAGATGCTTCTTCAATATACCCTGCAGCCTGCATCATGTCCTCATAAGGTACTTTTAATGCACCTGCTAGTTTTTTAATTGTAGGAGGTTTCGGAATGCCGCGCTTCCCGTTTTCAATCCGAGAAATACCAGCAGCGCTGACCTCTGAATACATCGCTAATTGGTTCACCGATAGTTTCCTTTTCTCACGTAATGCTCTTAAATATGCACCGAAGTTCATCAACTCAAAACCTCACATGGTTAAAGATTAGTTATCTCTAGTGTACCTGATTTGTTGACTATTGGCAATAAGTGCACCATGAAAATATTGACATTAGTTAATGGTGGATGTATCTTATGTTTATGCCCCGCTATTTGTTCGCCTTTTTTTGGTTAATGAGCGTGAGAAAGTATTGATTCAGCTGGCTGATGTCTTGTGCGGTGAGTGTTTCCCATTGGTCTCCATCGAAAATAGGGAGATGTTCTACATCCTTTTGAAGCGCCGTTTGATAGATTTTTAATATGGACTCATATTTCGGTTTCATTTCATGCACTTTTTCCTGTTCAATATAACCGGCAAGTAGCATTAAATCCTCATAAGGCACCTTCAAAGCGCGTGCTAATTTTTTTATGGTTAAAGGCTTTGGCACACCACGCTTTCCATTCTCAATCCGAGAAATACCGGCAGCGCTTACGCCTGAATACATGGCGAGTTGATTGACAGACATCTTTCTATTCTCTCTTAAAATGCGTAATTGTTCACCAAAGTGATTCATGTCATCGAACCTCACATTTCAGTATATGACTTATTTTAGTATGATCATTGACCAAAGGAAATAGAAAGGGCGTAAAAGTGTTGACATAAGTTAATGGATCTGGGAGATATGAGAGTCCTACATGTTGTACATATTGATCCTATAGGAGGTTGTAATGATGGTCGAAAAGATTCAGATCAGGCGGGCTTTTGTGATGCAGTATATGATTGAAAACGATATGTCTTTAAATCAGCTCGCAGATGAAATTGGCATTTCTCCTGCCACACTCAGCAGGGTATTGAATGGTCACCGGAAACCAGGACAGCTTGTCATTGGCAAAATGATTCATTACTTTGATAAAAAATTTGAAGATTTATTTTACTATGAAAATGTTGACAAAAGTCAATGAGTGAAATCATCGTATCATCATAAAGGAGGCGGCTTCATTGAAAAGAACTGGAATGGTAAGACACATTGATTCGCTTGGCAGAATTGTTCTGCCTTCAGAAATGCGGAAGGTACTCAATATAAAAGAAGAGCAGCTGTTGGAAATTTTCATCGAAGATCAAACCATTATGCTGAAAAAATATGATGCAGATAAGAGCTGCTTATTAACTGGCCAAATAACGAAATACAACAAAAGCTATGGAAATGGTAACGTCGTGCTGAGTCCTGAAGGAGCTGAGCGGTTGTTAGTAGAATTAAAACAGCTCTTAAAAGAAGAAGCAACTCGCTAAAAACGTTTTTTAACCTCAAAAATTGCATATAAAAAATGCTGCATACAATCCATTGGAGCGAAATTGAATCAAAATGACATATAGAGTCGACAATATATAGGAAATCTTTATTTTGATGTTTCGTGACATGCACCTTGTTTTCATGTAAAATAAAGTTATGTGTACCAGTTTGTCTGGAGGTGTTTTCATGCACGCATTTGTTATCACATTACTCGTAATTGTCAGTATCGCACTTATCATCGTTGTATTATTACAATCAAGTAAAAGTGCAGGACTGTCAGGCGCTATTTCAGGTGGAGCCGAGCAGCTTTTCGGTAAGCAAAAAGCGAGAGGTCTTGACTTGATTCTTCACCGATTAACTGTCATTTTGTCAGTGCTTTTCTTCATCTTAACACTTGCATTGGCATATTTAGGCGTGTAGGCGCGAGTAACAGAAGGTCTGATCTTTTTTCAGACCTTTTTTTATTATCAGCACTCTTTTGTGTTTGTTTCATACATACAAGTGGAAAATATAAACCATATCAGAAGGAAAGGAAGTCACATCATGAAAGTTGTTACACCAAAACCATTTACGTTTAAAGGTGGAGAAAAGGCGGTGCTTCTTCTTCACGGTTTTACTGGGAATACAGCCGATGTTCGCATGCTTGGGCGTTATTTGAATGAAAGAGGCTATACATGCCATGCACCTCAATACAAAGGACACGGTGTACCGCCAGAGGAGCTTGTTCATACAGGTCCTACAGATTGGTGGAAAGATGTAGAAGAAGGCTATCAATTTTTAAAAGACGAAGGTTATGAGGAAATTGCGGTCTGCGGACTATCCCTCGGAGGAGTTTTTTCATTGAAATTAGGTTACACTGTACCTGTAAAGGGAATTGTACCTATGTGTGCACCTATGTACATAAAAAGTGAAGAAGTCATGTACCAGGGTGTACTAGATTATGCCCGTAACTATAAAAAATTCGAGGGTAAGTCAGAGGATCAAATTGAGCAAGAGATGGAAGAGTTCAAGAAAACACCAATGGGCACGCTCAAGGCTCTTCAAGAACTCATTGCAGATGTCAGAAACAATGTTGACATGATTTATTCACCTACTTTTGTTGTTCAGGCACGTCATGATCATATGATTAATACAGACAGTGCAAACATTATTTATAACGAAGTAGAGACAGATGAAAAACATTTAAAGTGGTATGAAGAATCGGGCCATGTTATCACGCTTGATAAAGAGCGAGAGAAGGTTCATCAGGATGTATATGCATTCTTAGAATCACTCGATTGGTCAATTTAAATATATAGGGGGTTAGAGTGTGCAAAAAGAAGAATTTATGGATGAATTACTTGCGTTTATGCAAGAAGAGGCGTACAAACCATTAACGGTGCAGGAATTAGAAGTCATGATGGAAATTACCAATCCAGATGATTATAAAGAGCTCGTCAAAGCACTTGTGATATTAGAGGATCAGGGACTTATCGTCCGTACCCGCAGCGACCGCTATGGTGTACCGGAAAAAATGAACTTGGTAAAAGGGAAGCTGTCTGCGCATGCAAAAGGATTTGCATTTGTGACACCAGAAGAGTTTGGACAGGATGATATTTTCATTCCGCCAAATGAGCTAGGCACAGCAATGAATGGCGACACCGTCATGGTTCGTGTCAGCCACAAATCAAATGGCACCAAAAAAGAAGGAACGGTCATCCGCATTCTGGAGCGTAATACTCAGACGGTTGTCGGTACCTATACAGAAACGAAAAGTTTTGGTTTTGTCATTCCTGATGATAAAAAAATCACAAACGATATCTTCATTCCGAAATCCGCTAAAAACGGAGCGGTCGAAGGTCATAAAGTCGTTGTCACGCTGACAAGCTATCCAGAAGGAAGAATGAGCGCAGAGGGTGAAGTGACGGAAATCCTTGGTCACAAAAATGACCCTGGCATCGATATTTTGTCGATTATTCATAAACACGGTCTACCAGGTGAGTTTCCGGAAGAAGCGCTCCAGCAGGCAGCAGACACACCTGAAACGATCGATGAAAAGGACCTTGAAGGTAGACGTGATCTGCGCAATGAAACGATCGTGACGATTGACGGTGCAGATGCAAAGGACTTAGATGATGCCGTAACCGTGCAAAAGCTCGATGATGGCAAATATAAGCTCGGCGTGCACATTGCAGACGTTTCTCATTACGTTACAGAGAATTCGCCGATTGATCAGGAAGCCTATGAGCGTGGAACGAGTGTGTATCTTGTCGACCGCGTCATTCCAATGATTCCTCATCGCCTGTCAAATGGCATTTGCTCATTGAATCCGAAGGTTGATCGTCTCACACTCTCTTGTGAAATGATCATTGATCGAAATGGGAAAGTCGTCAAACACGAAATTTTCCAAAGTGTGATCAAAACGACGGAAAGAATGACCTATTCCGATGTGAATAAGATTTTAGTTGACCAAGATGAAGAGCTTTTAGACAAATACGAGCCGTTAGTACCAATGTTCCAAGAGATGGAGAAGCTTGCAGAAATTCTGCGTGACAAGCGAATGGAGCGCGGAGCAGTCGACTTTGATTTCAAGGAAGCAAAAGTGCTTGTAGATGATGAAGGCGCAGCAAAAGACGTAGTCATTCGTGAACGTTCTGTTGCCGAAAAACTAATTGAAGAATTCATGCTGGTGGCAAACGAAACAGTTGCCGAGCATTTCCACTGGATGAATGTTCCGTTCATTTACCGAATTCACGAAGAACCAAATCCTGAGAAGCTTCAGCGCTTTTTAGAATTCGTGACGACGTTTGGTTACATTGTGAAAGGGACGTCAACGAACATTCACCCGCGCGCACTTCAAAGTGTCCTCGATGCTGTCAGAGATCAACCAGAAGAAGTCGTCATTCAAACTGTGATGCTTCGCTCTATGAAACAGGCGAAGTATGATCCAGAAAGCATTGGCCATTTTGGATTATCAACGGAATTCTATACACACTTCACATCGCCGATCCGCCGTTACCCGGATTTAATCGTGCATAGGCTGATCAGAACCTATTTAATAGAGAAAAAGACAGACGAAGCGACCCTTGAAAAATGGGGACAACTGCTGCCAGAAATCGCAGATCATGCATCTACAATGGAGCGCCGCTCTGTTGATGCTGAGCGCGAAACAGATGACCTGAAAAAGGCAGAGTTTATGCTTGATAAAATCGGTGAAGAGTTTGATGGTATGATTAGTTCTGTCACGAATTTCGGACTATTCGTTGAACTGCCGAATACGATAGAAGGCCTTGTCCATGTGAGCTACATGACAGACGATTACTATCGTTTTGATGAACAGCACTTTGCCATGATCGGTGAGCGGACAGGGAATGTCTACCGTATCGGTGACGAAATCACTGTCAAAGTGGTGAGTGTGAATAAAGATGAGCATTCCATTGATTTTGAAATCGTCGGGATGAAAGGCACTCGCCGTAAATCACCAAAAGACTTCAAGTTCAAAAAACGGACAGATCCACCAGCCAAAAAAGGACGCGGAGGTCAAAAGGCCTCTGGGGAAAAAGGCAAAGAGGATAAAGGCGGCGACTGGTTTACAGGTCGTAAAAAGAAGAAAAAGAAAAAACGCGTATTTGATAACGCACCGAAACAAAAGCGCAAAAAGAAAAAGTAACGTGACAAAAAGCAAATAGGGCATCACGCTCTATTTGCTTTTTGACCACGTGGCAGCAGCATTGTCGAAAGCTGGATTGTTTGATAAAATAATCCGTACGATTTGGACCGTGTCTGTGTCAAAAGGAGGGTGTACGCCAATGCCAAAGGGAGAGGGAAAGGTTGTTTCCCAAAACAAAAAAGCCAACCATGATTATTTTATAGAAGAAACATATGAAGCCGGCCTTGTATTACAAGGAACTGAAATCAAATCCATTCGAGCAGGAAAAGTGAATTTAAAAGATTCCTTTGCCAAAATCGAACGAGGAGAAGTGTTTCTTCACAATATGCACGTGAGCCCATACGAACAGGGGAACCGTTATAACCATGATCCGCTCAGAACGAGAAAGCTGCTGCTCCACCGCAAACAAATCAGTAAATTGATTGGTGCGACAAAGGAAGAGGGCTACTCACTTGTTCCCATTAAACTCTATTTGAAAAATGGCTTTGCCAAAGTGCTAATTGGAGTCGGTAAAGGGAAGAAGAAATACGATAAACGTGAAGATCTGAAGAAAAAAGATGCGAAACGTGAAATCGAGCGAGCTTTCCGTGACCGGCAAAAGCAATTCTAGACGCATGCAGATGGCTTGCTGAGAGCGGAAGCATTATGCTACAATATGTTATGCAGTAAACAATCATCGTCGTCTTTTTACAGAAACCACCAGTTGTTTCGAGCGATGAGATTGTTATAATAGTCATATACGGAAGCAGTTAAGCTAAAGAACGTTTCCATCCCGTATATCCCTTTTACAAGGGGACGTTACGGATTCGACAGGGATGGTTCGAGCTTAGGCTGCGAGCCGAGAGGCGATCTCGTTAACACGCACCTAAATGTAACTGGCAAAACTAAAAGTTTTAACCAAAACTTAGCACTAGCTGCCTAATAAGCGCAGCGAGCTCTTCCTGACATCGCCTATGTGTCTGCGAGGAGCCCAATGAAGTAGGCTACGCTTACGTTTTCGTCTGAGGACGTAAGAAGAGATCCATCAGACTAGCTCTCCAAGCGCCCGTCAGCAGGCATGAGGATGAGTGAACACGTAAATATGTTGACTACGCTCGTAGACGCTTAAGTAATCGATGTCTCTGGACGTGGGTTCGACTCCCACCGTCTCCATCAAACTTTTAGAATACAGTCGTATCAAGGGTTTGAAAGCCCTTGGTGCGGGTCTGGTATCTTTAAAAAATGAATGGTTATATGAAATGACGCTATCACAGCGTCATTTTTCTTTGCTATTAGAAACTTAAACAATCTGAATTTTAAACAAAACTGGATGTTATCATACAGACAAAATACGTTCTTATTATTTTTATTTCAAGTCGGCTAGAACAGTGGTTTTTTTATGTTAAGTATGATAAATTGTTGTATCATAGAAGTATAGATGGAAAACATTTTGGATAAACGAATTTCTAGTGAGTCGTCTTTTTAGACGAATCTTTTTTTTGAATAAAAACACGTTTTTGTTATAATATTTATTGTTTTTTAAATCATATTAAGTGATGAAAAGATCAAACATTGTTGTTTATATAAAATTTGGAAGAGGGATCTTATGTTATTTACTATTGTTATTCCTTATAAGGATACCAATAAAAAGTATACTGATAACTGCATGAAAAGTTTAGATGATCAAATTTTTAAAGATTTCGAAGTCCTTTTGGTCCATCAAGATAGTCAACACCTAGAAGAAATTTTAGCGCCTTATACTTTTAATTATAGAACAATCAATATGGGACCTCATACAAATGCAGGCATTAGTAGAAATAAAGGCATAGAAGAAGCTCGAGGAGAGTACATCTTATTTTTAGATGCTGATGATTTCTTACATCCCAATGCGCTGATATATGCAAAGCAAATCATTGATCAAGAACAATTGAATGTTTTTAAGCTGAAAGCGAAAAAGACAATTGTAGACAGAAACACAACATTAAAGGAAAAGAAACAGGCTTTGTATCAGCATGATACGTTGGATAACTTAAGTCATGTTTTGAAAAAATTAAATGTTGATGCAAATGAAAACGAAGTCATGCAGATGCTTTTTGAGGAGAACGTTGTATCAGCTCATTATCATGAAATTGCAAAGGAAAAGTTCTTTAAGAAGATTTCTTATCAATTAAAATCACATGGGTTCGTTGTTCAAAAGAAATATTTGTTGAACAATCAAATACAGTTTGATGAAAGCGCACCATTGTATAGTGATATTCCGTTCTTAATGAAAATTTATCAAGATGCATTCTCTATTTTGGAAACATCAATTTGTCTATACTATAAGCTGATCCATAACGATCCTATCAATTTCCCTTCACTTTCCCAGGAAGAACAGGATCATCGATTTGAAGAAATGTTCCGAACATTAAGCAAATCAATCGAACAATGTGACGATTTGGCTTTAGTGAAACAAGTAAAGCTTGAAGCGATCAGCCAATATTTATATAAGGTTGTAAAAAGCCCAGTGTTTAAAGAGGGCATTCAACGTTTAACACCTATTTATCAGTCCTGTCAGACCATTTTGAATGCAGAGTCAAATCCAATCAAATTGAAGAAAAGACATTTAAAAGAAATTAATGCAATTAAGGTCGGGAATTATCATAAGGCATATCGTCTAAGTAAAAAGAGAGTTCTCTATTATAATTTGTATCAGGGCATAAAACCGAAAAAGAAGAGAGCAAGACAAAGAATCGTTCAACAATTGTTCTTCTCAAGATTGCCTATTAAACCTAACACCATTGTCTATGAAAGCTTTTTAGGAAGAAACTATTCGGATAGCCCTAAGGCTATATTTAAATATCTTCTTGAGCATGAGCCAAATCAATGGAAGCATGTTTGGATTCTGAATGATAAAGAAATGGTGGCAAATGAAGAAGAATTTCAGCACAAGAACGTTAAAGTAATTAAGCGATTTAGCTGGAGCTATTTTTACTATGTCACAGTGGCAAAATATTTTGTTTTAAACATGAGACAGCCCAAGTCACTTTATAAAAAAGATGAACAAATTATCTTATCTACATGGCATGGTACACCACTTAAGAAATTAGTATTTGATATGGATAATGTAGTATCTGCAAATCCCGATTATAAAAAAGAATTTTATTTACAATCTCGAAAATGGGATTACCTAATTGCAGCAAACCCATATTCTGAAAAAATCTTCGAAAGTGCATTTATGTATCCGAAAGAAAAAATATTAACATATGGCTATCCAAGAAATGATATTCTGAAAAACTTTACAGAAGCGGATAAAGTGAAGATTAAATCGAAGCTTGGTATACCTGCTGATAAAAAAGTCATTTTATATGCTCCAACATGGAGAGATGACGAATTTCATAAAGCGGGGCAATACAAATTTAATCTCACTTTAGATTTAAATTTGTTAAAAGAAAAGTTAGGCGAAGAATATGTCATCATTTTACGAATGCATTATTTCATTTCAGATAATATTGATTTAACAGGGTTTGAAGGGTTTGCCTTTGACTATTCTAAATATAATGATATCAATGATTTATATATTTCAAGTGATATCCTTATCACGGATTACTCGTCTGTATTCTTTGATTTTGCAAACCTAAGGCAGCCGATTCTTTTCTTTACGTATGATATTGATAAATACAAAGATGTGCTGAGAGGTTTTTATATTGATGTCGAAAAAGATCTGCCAGGTCCGTTATTGTATACGTCTGAAGAAGTGCTTCATAGCATTCAGAACATTGAAAGCGTAAAAGATGCTTACAAGGAAAAATACGATGTATTCCATGACAGATTCTGTTCGCTTGAAGATGGAAAAGCAAGTGAACGAGTGGTGAAGGAAGTATTTACTCGTAATCATTAAAGTTAAACCTCTACTTGCGAGGGTACAAGTAGAGGTTTTTTCTATTACTAAGTCAAACGTTCCTCTGAAAAGACTGGATCATTCGAACAAACAAAGGACAAACCACTATCACCGCCATCATCAACAAAAGCCCATCAGGCATAATCTCCACAAATGTTGTCTGAATCACATAAACCGCAATCAGCAGCAAATAACCCATTAAAAATAACAGCCCAGATCGTTTCTTCTGAAATGGCTTTTCTAAAAGAATCAGCATAAACAAACCTGCCATGATGATCAAAAAAGTCATCTCCTATCAAGCCTCCTTTTCATTCATCTCCACATTGTACAGATAATTCACTTGCAACAATATGCTTTATCCTTAAATTAAGTAAGAAGTAATGAATAGATGGGGCGCCACGACTAGTAAAATGACGAACGCTTTCCAAAAAACCGCCAACCAATTCAAAATCACATCTTCCCATTTGAGACGTCCTCATATATAGTAAGATTAGACTAGTTCTAAATAACTGAAATTGGGGCGTTTACATGGATTCGATTGTTTTACATTTTATTGTGATCATGAGTGTTTCTGGCATTCTGTCCGTAATATTATCAATCATTGCTCATGCAAATCGCCATCGGTATATTGGCTGTCAATTGTTTATGTATATGTCTGGAGCAACTGCGATTTATATTTTTGGACATACATTTGAATTATTGGCGCGCACCCCTCAAGAAATTACATTCTGGGTTAGTTTTCAATACATAGGTCTTCCGTTTATTGCACCGTTCAGCCTGATGATTGTGCTGCAGTTTACTGGTTTCCATCAATATGTAACAAAGCGCCGCGTGATTCTCTTCTTGCTGATTCCAATTTTAACCACCATTCTGGTGTTCACCAACTCTTTTCATTCACTCTTTTACCGAAGCATCACGATGAATACAGTAGACGGGTTTTTATTAGCTGATTTTACCATTGGTTATTGGTATATCATTCATGGGGTCTATACATTTGGCTGTTCTATGCTCGCTATTTTTATGCTGCTTTGGTTTTTACGTGTGAAGAGAGAATATTTGAAACAGGTTCTGATCTTGCTCGTTGGAATATTATTGCCGATCACGACCTCTTTTATCTATTTATTAGGTGTCACGCCTTTTCACATTGACCCAGTACCAGTGGTGATGTTTTTAACCAATGCACTCTACTTATGGGCGATTATGTCTTTTCATCTCTTTAAGCTCTCTCCCATTGCGATGGAGCGTGTGTTTGAACATATGTCAGAAGGTGTTCTTCTATTGGATCGATACCGAACACTGATTGATTATAACCCTGCGGCTGCATTGATCATTCCTGTGCTCGCTAAAAAGGGAATCGGCTATAAAATCGATGATATATTCTCAGGGATCATCAAAGAGCCAGCGTTTATACAGTGGCTACGTTCTCCGCAGGATCATTCACAGTATGATTTAATGTGGGAAAAAGAGCAGCCCTTCTATTATCATCTCACTGCTTCTTCTCTTTTTAATAGAAGAGGCGAAGTCGAGGGCAGGCAAATTGTGATCAGCGATGTTACGGAGCAGCGACTATTGCAGGAAGAGCTGGAGCGCCGAGCATATATTGATGGTTTGACGAATATCTTCAATCGATCTTCTTTTATTGAACGAACGCAGATGTTATTGGAAGAGGATGCGCAGGATACTGCGATATTGCTATTTGATATTGATTTCTTTAAACAAATCAATGATACGCACGGACATCATATTGGAGACGAGGCGTTGCGTCATGTTGTGTCCATTTGTCAGCAGCATTTGAAGATGGATGATTTATTTGGCCGATATGGTGGAGAAGAGTTCGCCATTTGTCTCCCGCATCATTCATTTGAAGAGGCATGTCATATTGCGGAACAGATGAGACATTCATTTGAAGTGAGTTTCTTTCAGACAGATGAGAAGAAAGTAAGAGTGACAGCAAGCTTTGGCGTCGCCCATACAGCGAATGATCCCTCTATATTAGAAACGCTTCTATTTGAGGCAGATCAAGCCTTGTATATGTCAAAACGCCAAGGACGTAATCGGATTTATGCATCAACTGGTTCGGGCTATATGCTATACCAAAAGCAGGATCTTCCCCCTGCTTCTCATTGACTGTTGTCCTTCATTTAGATATGATAAACATAACATTTGAACGGTTTCCTAAAGGGGAGTAGCTTTTACGGTTTGGTCGTCATTACAGAAACATCCTTTGTTTCTCGGCCATTCCGGCATGAACATGTTAGCCAGACCTTTGCCTATCACACATGAGGCAAAGATCTGGCTTTTTTTAAGGTCTTTTTGCATCTGTGTGGTTGGGAGCTGGACAAATGAGGGGTTTCAACATAGCAGATGAAAGGATGATGGATCTTGAAACAATATGTGATGGCGTTTCTATTTACCGGTACGTTTTTGTTAAGTGGATGTTCAGGACTGTTAGACGAAGTAAACGATACAACGACATATGTCACAGAGGCGAATGAGTATGTGACGGATATTCAGCAATTCACAGAGGATTTTCCACAGCTTGCGGAAGAAGCTGTACAAGATGCTGCCAAAAGAGCAGATTTGACGCAGCAACTTGAATCATTGAAAGCAGACATTCAAGAATTTAATGAACTCACAGCCCCATCAATAGCAGAAGACCTGCATGCACAAATCATAGAGAAAAATAAAGTGCTGTCAGAGGAGATTCAAACCTATTTACAGCAATTGAAAATGGACAACTTCGATGCTGCAGCTATTTTAGAGGATCAACAAGGGCTCATGAAGCAGCTTCAGCAATCGGTCAGCCTTTTGCAAGATATTGAACAACTAACAAACTAGGATAAGCAAACGGTGATCAAAGCATATCTTTGCCTTTTCAGGTGAAGATATGCTTTAATTGAATGTAACACAAGTATGATAGAAAAAAGGTGATCAGATGACAGAACATGAAGAAAGACATATCGCTTCGCCTAGAGCTGAGAAGGAAAAAGAGCAATTAATCAATCGCTTAAAACGAGTGGAAGGTCAAGTGCGAGGGATTCAGCAAATGATTGAAAACGATCGTTACTGCATAGATGTCGTGAATCAAATTTCTGCTGTCAATGCAGCTTTAAAAAAAGTGAGTCTTCAATTAATGGAAAAGCATACACATCATTGCGTAGCAGATGCCATTAAGAGCGGTAATGGGGATGAAGCGATTGAGGAGTTAATGAATGTCTTCACGAAGCTGACAAAATCGTAGCAAAAAGCGGATCATTTATGTTTACAACTATACCCTACTAGGGTATAGTAAAAATAGAAAATGATTGATGGAGGCGATGAGAAGTGGAACAAGCAACACTACAAGTGCAAGGCATGTCTTGCGGACATTGTGTGAAAGCAGTCGAAGGAAATGTAGGAGAATTAGCAGGTGTTGAATCTGTAAAAGTCCATTTAGATAAGGGTCAGGTGGAGGTTTCCTTTCACCCAGATCAAATCACGTTACACCAGATCTCTGATGTCATTGAAGAACAGGGATATGATGTCGTATAAAATGAGCATACGTGCTGCATAAGACAGCACGTATTTTTTTGAAAATTACAATACCCCCATGGAGTATGTGGAGAGGTGAGATAAATGAAAAAAGAAATTGATTTTCAAATTACGGGAATGACTTGCGCCGCCTGTGCAGGCCGTATTGAAAAGGGCTTGAACAGGTTGGAAGGTGTGGACGACGCCAGTGTGAACTTTGCGCTTGAAACATCCCACATTGTGTATGAAACAGAACAACTCACAGCAGAGGATCTAAAACAAAAAATTCAATCTCTTGGCTATGATGTGGTGATGGAGCAAGCTGAATTTGATATAGAGGGAATGACATGTGCGGCTTGTGCAAACCGAATTGAGAAAAAAGTCAACCGAATGGACGGTATTGATCAAGGATCAGTGAACTTTGCGCTTGAGTCACTTCAGGTGACATATCATCCAGGGAAAATATCTCCAAGTGACATAAAAGAGGCTGTGAAATCCATTGGATATTCATTAACCGAACCAGCCGAAGAGCATGCGGAGGAAGGAAAAAAAGACCATCGCCAAGTAGCGATTGAGAAACAAACGGCACGCTTTTTGTTCTCGATGATTTTGTCATTGCCTCTTCTTTGGGCAATGGTCAGTCATTTTTCTTTCACATCGTTTATTTGGTTGCCAGAAGCGTTTATGAATCCATGGGTTCAGCTCGCATTAGCAGCGCCCGTCCAGTTCATTGTCGGCTGGCCTTTTTATGTAGGTGCTTATAAAGCGTTGAAAAATAAAAGTGCCAATATGGATGTCCTTGTGGCACTAGGGACATCGGCTGCTTTTTTCTATAGTTTATATGAAAGTATTCAATCAGCGGTTCAAGGCACACATGAAGCGTCCCTCTATTATGAAACTAGTGCTGTGCTGATTACGTTGATTGTGCTCGGAAAGTTAATGGAAGCAAGAGCGAAAGGGAGATCATCAGAAGCGATTCAAAAACTGATGGGCTTACAAGCGAAAGAAGCTGTGATAGAGCGAGATGGGAAAGAAATGACCGTTCCTATTTCTGAAGTGAAAGTGAATGATCTTGTGTTCGTCAAGCCGGGTGAAAAAGTCCCGGTAGACGGAGAAATCATCGAAGGAACAACAGCGATCGACGAATCGATGATTACAGGAGAAAGTCTGCCAGTTGATAAAACCACAGGAGATACAGTCATCGGGGCAACCATCAATAAAAATGGATTTGTGAAAGTGAAAGCAACAAAAGTAGGAAAAGAAACGGCTCTTTCACAAATCATTCGAGTCGTCGAACAAGCGCAAGGCTCAAAAGCACCAATTCAAAGAATGGCAGATCAAATTTCAGGGATATTTGTCCCCATTGTTGTAGGATTGGCTGTGCTCACTTTTCTGATTTGGTATATCTTTGTTGATCCAGGAAATGTGACATCGGCACTTGAGACGTTTATTGCTGTGATCGTGATTGCATGTCCTTGTGCGCTTGGCCTTGCTACACCGACCTCTATTATGGCAGGCAGCGGCCGGGCAGCTGAATCAGGGATTTTGTTTAAAGGCGGAGAACACTTAGAGGTAACCCAATCACTAGATACAGTAGTGCTAGATAAAACAGGGACTGTGACAAAAGGGGAGCCGAGTCTTACAGATGTGATTGCGTCTGCCAATTGGACAGAAGATACGCTGCTTCAGTTAGCAGGATCGGCAGAACAGCAGTCAGAGCATCCACTTGCCAGAGCGATTACAGAAGGCATGAAGAACCGGGGTCTCCAAACGGTCGAGGTTGAAGCTTTTCAAGCAGATCCTGGTCATGGAATTGAAGCAAGGGCTGCAGGACATGAGCTTTTGATTGGCACACGGAAGCTCCTAAAGAAACATCATATCAGCTGCGAAGCACTAGAAACAGTTGTGACTGAGCTTGAAGAACAAGGGAAAACGGCGATGCTCATTGCCATTGACGGCGAGCCAGCAGGTATTGTCGCCGTTGCAGATACAATCAAATCGTCTTCTTCTCAAGCGGTCGCTCGTCTCAAAGAGCAAGGGATTCACGTCGTGATGATGACAGGAGATAACAAACGCACAGCAGAAGCGATTGCGAGTGAGGCAGGCATAGATCATGTGATCGCTGAAGTTCTTCCTGAGGAAAAAGCGGCTCATATTGCAGCGCTTCAGAAACAAGGAAAAAAAGTGGCGATGGTTGGAGACGGCATCAATGATGCCCCTGCCCTTGCAACAGCAAATATCGGGATGGCCGTCGGAACAGGTACAGATGTTGCCATGGAAGCGGCAGATATTACGCTCATGACAGGAGATCTCCATGCCATTGCAGATGCACTTGAATTTAGCAGAAAAACGATGAGAAACATTAAACAGAATCTATTTTGGGCACTTGCTTACAATTGTATTGGTATACCAGTCGCCGCATTTGGGTTCCTGGCACCATGGCTTGCAGGAGCGGCAATGGCCTTTAGTTCTGTATCGGTTGTGCTGAACGCACTAAGATTACAGCGATTGAAACCTGTCAGAGAGGGTGTAGCAAAATGAAGCTGAATGTCAAATGGGTGTGGACGTTGAGTGCTGTGATTTATGTAGCCTTTGTACTGATAGGTTATGCGGTTTATGTCGAACTTTCTCCTCTTCAAGAGCCGCCAGCTGATCATATGCAACATGAGACTTCATCAGAAGCGAAGTCCTCGCATTCGGTGTAAGTCCTGCGCTTCGGTACTCGTCTTTTCTAGACTTCAATGGATTTCTATCACAAAGAGCTAAAATAAAGTTCATTTTAGCTCTTCTCAACAATCAGAGACTTCGCCAAAAGCGAAGTCTTTTTTTAACAATTTTGTGGAAAAACCCACCTTTTAAAAGATTTTTCATAAAAAATTCACTTCTTTTTGTTCCTTTTTGTCGTTTTTTGTAGGTTCATCGTTAAGATGCGATTAGGCAACAAAGAAAGCGTTATCAAAAAAAGGGGGTCCACGTATGAAAAAGTTAGGGTTAGCTTCTCAAATACTCATCGCACTTGTTTTGGGTGTTGTCGTAGGAGCACTATTTTATCAAAATGAAACCGTTATTAATGTGTTAACGCCGATTGGCGATATATTCATCCACTTAATTAAAATGATCGTTCTTCCAATTGTTATTGCTGCATTGATTGTAGCCGTTGCAGGTGTAGGCGATATGAAAACCATCGGAAGACTCGGTGGGAAAACGATTCTTTACTTCGAAATTGTGACAACGATTGCATTAGCAGTTGGACTGCTTGCAGCAAACGTTTTCCATCCTGGTACAGGAATTGATATGAGTAACATGGAGAAAGGCGATATCTCTAAATATGAAGAGACATCTAAGTCTTCTGCCGAAAAAGCTAGTTTCTCTGAAACGATTGTGCATCTTGTGCCAACAAACGTGTTCCAATCCATTGCAGAAGGTGATCTATTACCAACAATCTTCTTTACAGTGTTATTCGGATTAGGAATTGCAGCAGTTGGAGACAAAGGAAAACCAGTGTTAGGATTCTTTGAGGGGATACTCGAAGCAATGTTCTGGGTGACCAATAAAGTGATGAAGTTTGCACCATTTGGTGTATTCGCGCTCATCAGTGTGACGGTGATCAAATTCGGGGTCGGAGCGCTTCTCCCGCTAGGTAAACTGGTACTTGTCGTTTACGGCACAATGGCATTCTTCGTGATTGTCGTACTTGGCATTATCGCAAAATTAGCTGGAACAAGCGTCTTTACACTATTTAGAGTGTTAAAAGAAGAAATCATTCTTGCATTCTCAACAGCAAGTTCAGAAGCTGTATTGCCTAGATTAATGGACAAAATGGAGAAGTTCGGATGCCCGAAAGCGATCACGTCGTTCGTTATCCCAACAGGCTATACCTTTAACTTAGATGGAAGTGCCATTTATCAATCCATTGCCGCCATATTTGTTGCACAAATGTACGGCATGCCTCTTTCCATCTATGAGCAAATTACGTTACTATTAATCTTAATGCTCACATCAAAAGGAATGGCTGGTGTACCAGGTGCATCGATCGTTGTTGTCATCACAACACTTGGAGCAATGGGACTTCCTCTTGAAGGACTTGCCTTCATCGTTGGGATCGACCGTATCCTTGACATGGTTCGTACAACTGTTAACGTATTTGGTAACTCACTTGCAGCCATTGTCATGTCTAAGTGGGAAAAAGTGTTTGATCAAGAGAAATCGAAGAAGTATATTGAGGAATTAAAACAACAAACAAAAGCAGCGTAAAAGGAGATCTTTTCAAATGACGAAGCTACAGGACAAGCAAGTTCGTATCGAACGAGACTTTCTAGGTGAAAAGGAAGTAGACACTCAAGCGTATTATGGAATTCAAACATTACGTGCAGTAGAGAACTTTCCAATTACTGGCTACCATGTTCATGAGGAACTCATCAAAGCATTAGGGATTGTCAAAAAGGCAGCCGCACTTGCAAATATGGATACAAAGCGACTATATGCTGGTCTTGGAGAAAAAATTGTTCAAGCCGCAGATGAAGTGATTGAAGGAAAATGGAACAATCAATTTATTGTCGATCCAATTCAAGGCGGGGCTGGCACTTCAATGAATATGAATGCCAATGAAGTCATTGCAAACAGAGCGCTTGAACTACTAGGAAAGGAAAAAGGCGCTTATACTGAGCTAAGTCCAAACACGCATGTGAACATGTCGCAGTCAACAAACGACGTTTTCCCAACAGCGATTCATATTTCAACATTGAATATGATTGAAAAACTACTTTATACGATGGAAAACATGCATCAAGTCATGACAGAAAAAGCGCAAGAATTCGATCATGTCATCAAAATGGGACGTACGCATCTTCAGGACGCTGTTCCAATCAGACTTGGTCAAGAGTTTAGTGCATATGCAAAGGTTCTTGCTCGTGATATTAAACGAATCAAGCAGTCTAGACAGCATTTATATGAAGTCAATATGGGCGCAACCGCAGTTGGAACAGGACTGAATGCTGATCCTAAATATATTCGCCAGGTCGTTGGTTATCTAGCTGACATTAGCGGATTGCCGTTAGTTGGAGCAGAAGATTTGGTCGATGCTACGCAAAATACAGATGCTTATACAGAAGTATCAGCTGCACTGAAAGTATGTATGATGAATATGTCCAAAATGGCAAACGATATTCGTTTGATGGCTTCAGGTCCAAGAGCGGGCTTTGGTGAGCTGCACTTGCCGCCGAGACAGCCAGGTTCATCTATCATGCCAGGGAAAGTCAACCCAGTGATGCCTGAGGTCATGAACCAAGTGGCATTCCAAGTCATTGGAAATGACCACACGATCTGTCTTGCATCAGAGGCTGGTCAGCTTGAACTGAACGTCATGGAACCAGTTTTAATATTCAATTTACTACAGTCACTCAGCATGATGAAAAATGTATTTGAATCCTTTGTCGATAACTGCTTGCGTGACCTAAAAGCAGATGAATCTAGATTAAAAGAATATGTAGAAAAGAGTGCTGGTGTCATGACGGCGGTCAATCCGCATATTGGTTATGAAGCTGCTGCACGAATTGCGAGAGAAGCGATACTTACAGGCGTATCTGTACGTGAGCTTTGTCTGCAAAATGATGTGTTATCAGAGGAAGAGCTTGATATCATCTTAAATCCTTTTGAAATGACGAAACCAGGTATTGCTGGCGCATCACTTTTAGAAAAGGATCGTTTAGAAGATTAAGCGGCATCATGAGAAGCGCACACCGACAAATGTCCGGTGTGCGTTTTTTCATGGACTGTTTGTTTTTCTGAAGCGCACATAGTATACTATCGTCAATTATTAGGGATGTGACTGCGTTTGAATCTACTGAAAAAATGGTTGAATACAGAGCCTTATTTAATTATCATGCTTATTGTTCTGACTCCGATTGGGGGAGAGCTGAAATTTTATCCATTTGAGGATAGCTTTCGGGTCAGCTTTGGAACCGTTGTCTTTTTCTTTATCCTGCTTCAAATGAAAAAATTCCCGGCATGGGCAAGCGGCATCATTGCGGGGGGATCAGTGTTTGCATTCCGGGTGCTTCTTGATACTGCTGTGTCAGGCCACCTAGCGCTGGAAGAGGCCGTTTCTTTAAGATTTCCTTCCCTGCTGTATTACGTCGTCTATGGTACGCTTTTTTATGTATTACAGGTCAGACGTTTCCGTGATAAGCCTTGGCTCATTGGGGCGACAGGGATCATCATGGAACTATGCGCAAGTGTAGTTGAAATGATTGCACTCAGGGGAGCCATTGATGAAATTTTAACAGTGAGAACGCTGTTTCAACTATTTGTATTGGCGATTTTCAGAAGCTTTTTCGTATTGGCTTGTTATACGATGATTCGATTATACGAAGAACAGGCGAGAGAGCGCCAAATGAAGAAGGAAAAGGAACACCTGCTGATGCTGCTGTCAAATCTTTATACGGAATCTACATATTTTTATAAAACCCTTGCACATGCTGAGCACATTACAGCTACTTCCTATCAATTGTATCAATCTCTGCATCATGCAAAGGATACGGAATCATTAGATTTGAAAAAACTCGGAAAAACAGCCCTGCAAATTGCAGGTGAGGTACACGAAATCAAAAAGGATAATCAGCGGATTTTTTCTGCCTTATCAAAACTGATTCATGAGGAAAACTTTCAGGAGTATGCAAGTCCTGCTCATATCGCTGGACTTGTGATTCGTATCCATGAAAATTACGCGGAATCTCTTAAAAAACACATCGTTTTTCATTATGATGAAGAAGGACAGCACCCTGCTTATCATGTGTATACCATTCTATCTTTATTAAATAACATTGTATCCAATGCCATTGAAGCCATTCCGGTGAATGGAGAGGTATCACTATCCATTTCACGGAAAGAGAATGATGTGATCTTTCAAGTCAGTGACAACGGGCCAGGCATTAAAGAGCGTAACCATCATGTGATCTTTAAACCGGGCTTCACTTTAAAATACGACCAAGCCGGGAACCCATCAAGCGGCATCGGTCTTTCCTATGTGAAAGACACAGCTGAGAAGCTTGGCGGCAGTGTTGAAATGAAGAGTGTCCCGAATCAACAAACGAGGTTCACTTTAACGATACCAATTGATCAAGTCAGCAGAAAAGAGGGGAATGGGAGATGAGATTTTTTATTGTTGATGATGATGAAGCCGTTCGTTCTTCACTGGCACAGCTCATTGAAGATGAAGAGCTTGGCATTGTGGCAGGGGAAGCAGAGGATGGTGCTGAAGTAACAGCGAGCTACTTAAATGATTTGCATATTGATATCTTGTGTATTGATCTTCTGATGCCGGAAAGGGACGGTCTTGAGACGATTCGAGCGATCAAGGATGAATTTCACGGGAAATATTTAATGCTGTCACAGGTAGAAACAAAGGAACTCATCGGCCAGGCATATACGCTCGGTGTCGAGTATTATGTGACAAAGCCGATCAATCGGGTAGAGGTCTTAAGTGTGCTCCACCTCATGATTGAACGTCTGCATTTAGAGCACTCAATTGAAAATATTCAGCATTCGCTCAAATCGGTCATGCAGTTCCAGCAGCGCGGACAGACCACGAAAACGAAGCAGCGTGGGAAAAGTCTTGCAGAGGCAGGTCAGTTTTTGCTCGCGGAGCTTGGGATTGTCGGTGAAAAGGGGTCTAAGGATTTACTAGATATGATTCTTTTCACAGATCAGTATTTAGCGTTACATGCCGATCAGCACGACTCTTTTCCTTCATTAAAAGTGATTTTCACTGGCATCACAGAGGATAAATTAAACGAACCTTTTACATCAGCAGACATCGCAAGAGAAGCAAAAGCAGCGGAACAGCGGGTGAGACGTGCGATCAACCAATCATTGAAACACATCGCCTCGCTCGGGTTAACCGATTTTTCTCACCCAACCTTTGAAAACTATGCATCAAAATTTTTCGATTTTACCATTGTGCGTAAGAAAATGAGTGAACTCACAAAAGAGACAAGTGGAAGAGAAGAGCACACACGTATCAATGTGAAGAAATTTGTACAGGTGCTCTATTACGAGGCAAAACGCATTTTTATGGAAGATTAAAAAAGACATGCTCTCTATAAGGAGGGCATGTCTCAGCGTGTAGACAAACCCTCGCATTCGGTGTCAGTCCTGCGCTTCGGTGCTCACGAATGTCAAATTCGCTCCGCGCCGATGCTCGTCCTTCCTAGACTGCAAAGGTTTTCTATCACGCTGAAAAGAAGACAAAGAGCCAAAATAAAGTTCATTTTAGCCCTTTGTCAACAATCTGAAGACATGCTCTCTATAAGGAGGGCATGTCTTGTTTTGTGATGGATTGAAGATGCATCTGTAGCACGGAGCGCATGAGCTGAGGCGGTAAACGATGGGGCTGTACGATTCCATTCAATGCAAGCCCATTGATGACCGCATAAAGCCGCTCAGTTTCTAATAAAAGATCGATATGATCTAGCAGTAGCTCATCCTCTTTCAATTTCATTAAGCAAAATTGAACGGTTTGAAAAAGCTCGTCATACATCTTTGCATTGAGCGGCTGTAAATCTGGTTCAGTCAGTGCCTTGACTGTAAAAGCCTGCCACACCTCCATTTCAAATATTCGTTCTTCGTCTAGTGGAAGAACCTGCTCCAATAATGTGAATACATTTTCCTTTGTTGAACCGTTTAATGGAAGCTTAGCAATTCGCTCCTTCACTCTTTCCTGAATTAAATTCATGGAGAATAGAAATAATTCTTGCTGTGTGGAAAAATAATGACGCATAGAGCCGGCTGAAATGCCAGCTTCAACGGCTATTTTTCGTACAGAAGCGTTTTCTAATCCCTCTTGTTTAATCACTCTCATAGCAGCTTGAGCGACCTTTTGTTTTTGTTTATGGTGATCGACGATTTTTGGCATACCTTGATTTTAGCACAGCTATTGTTTTTTTAACACAGTTGTGTTATTTTTTATTTAATACAATTGTGTTAAAAAGGATGTGGGGAAATTGGTCGGTTTATTGATTGTGGCCTGTGAAATTGGTTTTTGGTTGTTTATTCTTATGGGCTTAACACTGCGTTATGTGTTTAAACAGAAAAAATGGGGTGCTTTCTTTCTTGTCTGTACGCCGGTTTTAGATCTCATCCTTCTTGCGGCTACTTATATAGATTTAAAGCAAGGGGCTGTGGCGAGCGTCATTCATGGGCTTGCGGCTGTCTATATTGGTGTGAGTCTGGCCTTTGGACATCAAATGGTGAAATGGGCGGATGCTAAGTTTGCTTATCGTTTTGCAGGTGGTTCTAAGCCAAAGGGGAAACCAAAGTACGGGAAGGAGCGGTCTTTGTATGAAATGGTGGGCTGGACGCGTCATTTCATCTCTTATGTCATCGGAGCGGGGCTATTATATGGATTGACCTATCTCATCCAAGCACCAGAACGAACGGAATCTCTGATGCAGCTTGTCAGTGTGTGGGGGATGGTCTTAACCATTGATTTCATCATTAGCATCAGCTACGTCATTTGGCCGAAAAAACACCCAGAAAATATAGCAGGTTGACAAAAAAGACAGGCGGATTTACTCCACCTGTCTTTTCTTATGATGACAGTCCTTTATAAATGGTGTCAATATTCCATTTCATCATCTTATAGTAGCTGTCCCCATCTTCACCTTCTTTGCCAATAGAATCCGTAAATACTTTCCCCTTAATCGGAACTCCGGTTTCCTCAGATAGGCTTTCAAGGCTGCGCTTATCTACACTTGTTTCAAGAAAAAGGGCAGGAACTTGATGGTCTTTAACAAAATGAATGATGCGCTTCATTTGTCCAGGTGTTCCTTCACTTTCTGTGTTGATCTCCCAAATGTAGCCAGCTTTCAGTCCATACGCATCCGCAAAATATTTGAATGCCCCTTCGCTTGTGACAAGGAGTTTTTTGTCTTTTGGCAGTTGATCAAACTTGTCTTTTGCTTCATCGTGAAGCGTTTGAAGCTTTTTGATATAGGTTTCAGCATTTTTCTCGTAATCCTCTTTATGCTCAGGATCTGCTTGAATGAGCGCATCTCTGGCATTTTGCGCATAAAGAATCCCATTCTCGACATTCAGCCATGCGTGTGGGTCCTGCTGGCTTTCAAGCCCTTTTGAAGACAAATGCTTCACTTTGACGCCTTTACTCAGCTCGGCTACAGGTGCATCATCCCCGTCCTTTCCGCTCGATTCAAGCAGTTTTTGAAACCAGCCATTTCCTGTTTCAAGGTTCAAGCCATTAGATAGAACAAGGTCTGCATCCGTCGTATACTGAACATCCTTTGGCAGTGGGTCAAATTCATGTGGGTCTGTACCAATGGGAACAATGCTGTGAATAGAGACATGCTGTCCTCCTACTTCCTTCACAATGTCATAAAGAATGGAGTAGGTTGTGACAACTTTTAATGTACCGTCATCTTTTCCGGAACTCTTTTGCTGAGTAGAACAGCCTGCGATGACCAAAAGGGCAATACATACTGCGGCCAAACGGATTGCTAATACCTTCTTCATATATGTCCTCCTTTTACATAGACGCTTCCTTTTTTAACTGTGTTCGTTTTCGCTTCGATTTTAAGGATCTCCACAATATCCCTTGTTTCGGTGAAAAGATAAAGGCACTGCCGAATAATATGGTCGCGACCAGCACAATGGAAGCACCAGACGACAAGTTATACGTAAAGCTGAGCCCAAGTCCTACGACGGCTGAAACTGCTCCAAAAAAAGCAGATAAATAAATCATGATCCATAGCCGGTCTGTCAGTAAATAAGCGGTGGCAGCTGGTGTAATAAGCATTGCAACAACAAGAATAATACCTACAGTTTGCAGGGATGCCACGGTCACTAAGGTCAATAAGGTCATGAGGAAATAATGGATCATGCGGTTCGGTAAACCGTAAACCGAAGAAATCACTGGATCAAATGAACTAATGAGCAGTTCTTTGTAGAAAACGATGACAGCCAGCAAAATGAAAATGCCGATGCCAAGCGTGATCCACATATCAGATGAACGAACAGCTAGTACGTTTCCAAACAAGATATGATATAAATCGCTGGAACTTTTTAAAAATGTAATCAAAATGATCCCAATGGAAAAAAAAGCAGTGAATACGATCCCGATGGCAGAATCATTTTTAATACGGCTATTTTGACTGACATATCCGATGCCGATGGCTGTTAGTACACCAGTTAGAACCGCACCAAAGAAAAAGTTAATGCCGAGCATATAAGAGATGGCGACACCTGGAAGTACAGCGTGTGAAATCGCATCTCCCATCAAAGCCATTCCCCGTAAAATGATAAAGCAGCCAATGACGCCACAGATGATCCCTACCATCACGGATGTAAATAACGCTTTTTGTAAAAACGCATATTCAAAAAGTCCGGTTAAGAATTCCATTACGCGTCTCCTCCTGCTGATTTTAAAAATGGTAGCTGTGTTTCGTATGCTTGGAGCATGACCTCAGGACGAAGAATATCATGGACAGGCCCTGCTTTGACCAGCTTCTTATTTAGAAGAACGAGATGGCTGAAGTAATCATCGGCCTTACTTAAATCATGGTGGACAACCAGAATGGTTTTTCCTTCATCTCGTAATTCCTTCAAAATGCCGATCATCGTTTCTTCACTTGCCATATCAATTCCGACAAATGGTTCATCTAAACAAAAGAGCTGTGCGTTTTGAGCGAGTGCTCGTGCAAGGAAGACACGCTGCTGCTGACCGCCAGATAATTCCCCAATCTGCCTTTTGGCAAAGTCCTGCATCCCGACCTTTTCTAAGCAATGGTACGCATAGGCACGGTCTTCTTTTTTCGGTCGTTTGATCAATCCGAGCTTTGGGTATGTGCCAAGCAGTACAGTATCCAGCACATGGATAGGAAACGTCCAGTCTAGATCATTTCTTTGCGGTACATAGGCGATCTGTTTTCTCACTTGTTTAAAGGGTTGTTCAAAAAAACGAATGTCCCCTTGATCCTTTTCAATTAAATCTAAACAAGCTTTCAATAAAGTCGATTTACCAGCACCATTTGGACCAATGATTCCAGTCATCGTTCCTTCCTGTATGGAAAGAGAGACGTTTTCTAGTGCATCCTGTCCGTGGTATGAGACATACAGGCGGTCGATTGTTAAAGCATTTGACATCTCTTGCGGCCCCTTTCGATCATCAATTGCGTTTCCTAAAAATATATGCATACATTTAATAATTTTGACTAAAGGATGAAATGATTCTCTAACGCTAATTTGTTTCCTTAAGGAAACTTTTATCTTATTCTAATCGTATGTCCTTCTTTTGTAAAGAGAAATGCTGAATATTCCCATCAAGCGATCGTTTTTATGTTATGCAACGAAGAGGGGACATGAGCATGGATTATTGAAAATTCACGTGACATCCTTGAATACGAAAAATCTCAAACATTTGCTTATAAATGATTGACAGTTTGTAAGAACTCCTCATATAATAAGGGTAATTCAATATATGAATATGTGCTCATATATAATATCTACAGCAGCTGATAGGTTTGATTGAATCAGGGAAGGCTACTTATATAGAAAAAGGTGAGAACATGAAAAAGATGAAGGATGAATACGTATTAAGCGGTCTTGATTGTGGAAACTGTGCCCGTAAAATTGAAACAGGCGTCAGCAAACTTGAAGGAGTGGAAGCCTGCTCAATTAATTTTGCGACGGGTACATTAACTGTGACACATGCTGATGCACAAGAAACGATGTCAAAGCGTATTGAAAAAACCGTTCAGTCCATTGAACCTCATGTGAGTGTATCACCAAAAGAAGAAGGACATCACCACGATCACGATCATGGAACAAAGAATTTAAAAACGATTGTACTGAAATTAATTGGTGGTGCAGTCATTGGAACGGCGGCTTATTTTATACCTGACAATGGCTTACTGAAGTTCATCATGTTTTTCGCCGCGTATTTACTAGTTGGCGGAGATGTTGTCTTGAAAGCGCTGAAAAATATTGTGCGCGGTCAAGTATTTGATGAGAACTTTTTAATGACCATAGCTACAGTTGGTGCTTTTGTGATTCAGCAGTATCCTGAGGCACTGGCAGTCATGCTGTTTTACCAAATTGGAGAACTGTTCCAAGGGGCAGCTGTGAATCGCTCTAGAAAATCAATTAGCGAATTAATGAATATACGTCCAGAATACGCAAATCTCAAAGTGGGGCAAGAAACAAAAAAGGTAAAGCCGGAAGAAGTCAAAGCTGGTGACCGTATTGTCGTTAAACCAGGTGAAAAAATTCCTTTGGATGGACGCGTGATAGACGGTTATTCTCTTGTGGATACCTCTGCACTAACTGGGGAGTCTGTTCCAAGAGATGTGGAAGCAGGAAAAGAAGTGCTTGCTGGATTTGTGAACCAAAACGGCATTCTTGAAATTGAAGTGCAAAAAGAGCTCAGTGAGTCAGCGGTTACGAAGATTTTGGATTTGGTCGAAAATGCAAGCAGCCGTAAAGCGCAGACAGAAAACTTTATCACAAAGTTCGCTAAATATTATACACCTGCTGTGGTCGTGCTAGCTTTATTGCTTGCCTTTGTACCACCGCTTCTCATCCCATCAGCTCAATTGTCTGATTGGGTATACCGGGCACTTGTCTTCCTTGTCATTTCGTGTCCATGTGCTCTCGTTGTATCCATTCCATTAGGTTTCTTTGGCGGGATTGGTGCCGCATCAAAACGAGGCATTTTAGTGAAAGGCAGTAACTACTTAGAAGCCTTGAACTCTGTGCGCTATGCGGTGTTTGATAAAACAGGTACTTTGACAAAAGGGAACTTTACAGTCACTCATATCGAAGCAGCGAATGAGAAATGGTCAGAAGAGGAATTGCTTTCTTTTGCGGCACTGGCAGAAGCGCATTCTTCGCATCCGATTGCGGAATCGATTAAGGCGGCTTACGGGGCGTCTCTTGATGAGAGCCAGATCGAATCTTACGAGGATATTGCGGGTCATGGGATCAAAGCGACAATTCGCGGAGCTCATGTATTGGCAGGTAACCATCGCCTGATGGAACGAGAGGGCATTGCTTTTGAAAAAGAAAAACGAAGCGGAACGGTTGTGTATTTAGCAATAGACGGTGAGTTTGCGGGATCGATCTTGATTGCAGATGAAGTAAAAGACGATGCAGTTGAAGCGATATCTTCTCTAAAAGCTGCGGGCATTCAAACCGTGATGCTTACAGGGGATGCTGCGCAAGTAGGAAATGCAGTCGCACAACAGATCGGCATTGACGAAGTTCACACTGAATTATTGCCACAGGATAAAGTCGCCAAAATCGAAGACATGTATGAGAAAAAAGCATCTCAAGACAAATTATTGTTTGTTGGTGACGGCATAAACGATACGCCGGTTTTGGCAAGAGCGGATATAGGTATTGCCATGGGTGGACTTGGTTCAGATGCAGCAGTTGAAGCGGCTGATATTGTGATTATGACAGATCAGCCATCGAAGGTAGCGGAAGCTATTGCTGTCGCTAAAAGAACGAGAGCCATCGTATGGCAGAATATTGCGTTTGCTCTTGGTGTGAAAGCCGTCTTTCTCATACTTGGTGCATTCGGTATTGCAACGATGTGGGAAGCCGTCTTCTCGGATGTTGGTGTCACTGTACTGGCTGTTTTAAATGCGATGAGGGTCATGAAATAAAATTGTAAGGAAAAATTCATGAATAGCGTCTTTCATAATAGACCCCCTCTTGTTAAAATAGAAGAAGTTGGATAATGGCATTTTCTTGAGCTGTTATCCTTTTTCTTTGTG
Organism: Bacillus sp. G402; assembly: GCF_051172515.1. Lineage (NCBI taxonomy): Bacteria > Bacillati > Bacillota > Bacilli > Caryophanales > Bacillaceae > Bacillus > Bacillus sp. G402. Next base: position 288,194 of record NZ_JBPIZC010000002.1, on the reverse strand, counting down.
AAGGAATGAATGAAAAAGATAAGGTAGGTGCTTTTGTGAGTAAAAAAAATAATCAATCTTCATCCATCAAGTTTGCAGTTATATTAACCATCATTGCAGCTCTTCTCATCGGTATTTTCGTTGTGATCGGTAACAACAACAGCCAAGAAGCACAAACAGTTGACAGTAAGCCGTCTATTAAAGGACAGCCTGTCATGGGAGATCAAAAGGCAAAAGTGCAAGTTGTCGAGTTTGGGGATTACAAATGTCCATCATGTAAATCATTTGAGACTGACATTTTCCCAAAATTGAAAGCAGACTACATAGATAATGGCGATGTATCCTTCTCATTTATTAACTTACCACTGCCTGTTCATGGGGACGGTGCGGTATTAGCAGCACTGGCTTCTGAAGAAGTGTGGAAAGAAGATCCGAAAAACTTCTGGGCATTTCATGAAGCGGTCTACAACGCACAACCAGATAGTGAAGCAGAATGGGTAACGCCAGCAAAGCTCACCGAATTGGCGAAGAAGACAACGAAAATTGATACGGACAAGCTGAAAGATAACCTATCAAAGAAAACATATCAGCCACAGTTGAACACAGATGATCAGCTGGTGAATCAATACAAAGTAAATGCAACACCAACTATTTTCATTAACAATAAACAAGTCCAAAACTTTTATGACTATGATGAAATCAAAGAATTAATTGATCAAGAGCTGAAAGGGAAAAAATCATGAAGAATAAACTGATTTACTTATACAGCGCTTGGATCGTCTCGATTGTGGCGACGATGAGCAGCCTGTATTTAAGCGAAGTAAAGAAGTTTATTCCATGTGATATGTGCTGGTTTCAGCGCATTTTCATGTATCCGCTTGTGCTTTTACTTGGAATTGCTACATTCCGTGGCGATGTCAAAGTGAAGTACTACGTTCTCCCTTTGGCCGGGATTGGTGCTTGCTTTTCCATCTATCATTATATGGAACAAAAGATTCCAGGCTTTGCATCGATTCGTCCTTGTCTAAGCGGTATTCCTTGTTCCGTTGATTATCTGAACTGGTTTGGTTTTATCACCATTCCACTCTTAGCTCTCATTGCATTTATTCTGATCATCATTAGTATGCTGCTTTTAAATGCAAAAGAAGATTGAGGAGATAGCCTGCTTTTAAGCAGGCTATCAGCGTGTAGACAAACCCTCGCATTCTTTGTCAGTCCTGCGTGCTGGTGCTCACGAATGTCAAATTCGCTCCGCGCCAGTACTCGTCCTTCCTAGACTGCAAAGGTTTTCTATCACGCTGAAATGAAGACAAAGGGATAAAATCAAGTTCATTTTAGCCCTTTGTCAACAATCTGAGCCTGCTTTTAAGCAGGCTATTTTTTATTTTTGCAAAAAGATAAAATTTAAAGAAAATTTGTATTGCTTTTCATTTGTGTCAGATATACATTAAGGGGAGAGTGTTAGATGATCAGACAATGGTAAGGAGATAAGCGGAAAATGGCATGGGAAGTGTTAAGTATTATTGGCATTGTGGCATTCGCCATTAGTGGTGCGATTGTCGCAATGGAGGAAGAGTACGATATTCTTGGTGTGTACATTTTAGGGATTGTCACAGCATTTGGCGGTGGAGCGATTCGGAATCTATTAATTGGTCTTCCGGTGTCTGCTTTATGGTCACAGGGCAAAATGTTTACCATTGCCCTTGTATCCATTACGATCGTGTTTCTATTTCCAAAGCTTTTGCTCAAGCACTGGAGCACGTGGGGGAATTTCTCGGATGCGATCGGTTTAGCAGCCTTTGCAATTCAAGGTGCATTATTTGCTGTACAAAGAGAGCTCCCGCTCAGTGCGGTCATTGTGGCAGCGATTTTGACTGGAAGCGGCGGAGGCATTGTGCGTGATTTATTGGCAGGACGAAAGCCACTTGTGCTAAAAGCAGAGATTTACGCAGTATGGGCAGCCCTTGGCGGCTTACTCGTCGGACTCGGCTTAGCGCAAGGAGAGCTTGCTTTATATCTGCTGTTTGTCATCCTCGTTATATGCAGGGTTTGTTCCTACTTATTCAAATGGCGGCTTCCCGCTAGATCTTATTTTTTAAATAAAGGGTAAAACGAAAAGAGGGCGATGTGTCGCTCTTTTTTTTATGTGTTATTCGAGCTTGATGTCAGCAGGTCAAGCTGTTTTCGTGTAAAATAAAAGTAGGTTCTTTATTCATCATTGGAACAATACACGAGATGAAAATGTTGTCATTTGACTGAATATGTAGATTCAGTCTTTTTTTGCCTAGATGGATTGTTATGTGTTGGTTTCGCTTTTTGCGGGATACTAAAGAAACGCTCATGACCGAACGGATGGATCTGAAAGAAATGAACACATCTTTGCATGTAAGCAAAACATGACGGAAAAAATGAAATGGGAGGGACATGTACTTGGAGATTTTTTTGGCAGTGCTCGTACTACTAGCACTCATTGCATCATCTAATATTATCAATCGTTTTCTGCCCTTTATTCCAGTTCCATTAATCCAAGTGGGTTTAGGGATATTGGTCGCAGCTTTTCCTTCAGGTTTACATATTTCTTTAAATCCTGAGCTATTCTTCGTTTTATTCATTGCACCGCTGTTATTTAATGATGGGAAGCGTACCCCAAGGGACGAGCTGTGGAAATTAAGAGCGCCCATTCTTCTATTAGCTTTAGGGCTCGTATTTGCGACAGTCATTGTCGCAGGATATACCATCCATTGGATGATTCCAAGCATACCACTTCCAGCTGCATTTGCGCTTGCAGCGATTTTATCACCGACAGATGTCGTTGCTGTAAGTGCCCTTTCCAGCCGTGTGAATATGCCGAAGGGGATCATGAGACTGCTGGAAGGCGAAGGCCTGATGAACGATGCGTCAGGACTTGTTGCCTTTAAATTTGCTATTGCTGCAACGGTTACAGGGGCATTTTCCATTGCAGAGGCATCCTTTAGCTTTGTTCTTATTGCTGCTGGCGGATTATTGACCGGATTTATTCTGTCGTTTTTTATCATTCGTTTCCGCTATTTTCTGCGCCGTTTAGGCATGGACGATGTCACAATGCACATCATCCTGCAAATCCTCACGCCGTTTGTGATTTATTTAGCAGCGGAAGAAATTGGCGTATCCGGCATTTTAGCCGTTGTTGCCGGTGGTGTGACACATGCCATCGAGCAAGACAGAATGGAAGCGAATTTAGCAAAACTGCAAATTGCTTCTTCAAACACGTGGAATATTATTTTATTTATTTTAAATGGCCTTGTTTTCGTTTTACTTGGGTTACAAATTCCTGATGTATCGACCGTGATTTTCCAAGATGAAGCCTTTAATAATATGCAGGTGATCAGTTACATTTTAATCATTACATTCTGTCTAATGATTCTCAGATTCCTATGGGTATGGCTGTTCTGGGCAGGAAACTGGAGTGTATCGAAAAAGAAGAACGCGAAAAAACCGAAGCTGCGTGCTTCCATGCTGATGACATTCTCTGGTGTTCGTGGTGCTGTTACATTAGCGGGTGCTTTCTCCATCCCGTTTACGCTTGCAGACGGGTCACCATTTCCTGAGCGCCATTTAATTATTTTCCTCGCAGCAGGCGTCATTTTATGTACACTCATTTTAGCGAGTGTCTTGCTGCCTATTTTATCGGAGAAAAAAGATAAGCAGGTGGATGTGGACTTAGATACAAAGATTCAGCACGCAAAACGGAAGCTGCTGAGAAGTGCCATTAAAACCTTAAAAGAAGGAATGAATGAAGACAATCGAGAAGTCTCCCTTGCACTCATCAATGATTACCGAATGAAGCTGAGAAATATTCAGCGGGAACCGTACCAGTTTGGTATGAGAAAACAAGAGAGAAAAATCAGACTGCACGGCATTAAAGCAGAACAGATGAAACTTCAGCAGTTGATTGAGGAAGAGAAAATCGACAAAGAAGAAGCATATGAGCTGCAGGAGAGATTTCATGAGCTGGAAATGCTCTATTCCAACTCCTTTAAAATTCGTTTCTCAAAAGTGAAGTTTCTGCGCTTACTACAATGGCTTCAATTGTGGCGTCCGCATCAGCGTATTTCGAGCGGCATATTAGAAAACGAGGAATCGTATAAACAAATCCGTAAGAAAACGGCTGAAGCTGCGGTGGATTCTATTAAGCACCATATGACCGAAGACAATCAACAAACGTGTCATCAAGTCATTGGGTTTTACAATCAAGTGATTTTCCGCTGTGAACATGGTCCTTCTTTCTTCCAGCAAAAGGATCGTACGTTTGACCGGAAGAAGAAAGAGCTTAACTTCCAAGCCGTACAGACGATTCGTAATGAAATCCAAACTTTATATGAAAATGGCGAAATCAATCGTGATATTGCCCATCATTTAAGGGAGTATATCAATGACATGGAAGCAGTCTTACTGACCAATACATGATGTTGTCATCTTCTCTCCTATGTTTTATGATGAAAAAAAGAGACGAGCAGGGGGAGAGGCAGGATGACATATTACGGAGCGATTGAAGCTGGGGGGACAAAGTTCTGCTGTGCCATTGGCAATGAGCATGGGGATATCATAGAGGAATTAACCATTCCAACAGAGCACCCGGAAAAAACCATCCAATCACTTATTCCATTTTTTCAGCAACATGAAATTGCAGCATTAGGGGTCGGTTCCTTTGGACCGATTTGTGTCCAGAATGACGATCCTTCTTACGGTTACATCATGAATACGCCGAAAGTGGAATGGAAGCATTACCCGTTGATACCTGAGCTGGAGAAACAATTAGGCGTACCGGTGTCCTTTACGACAGATGTCAATGCCGCAGCATTAGGTGAACTGACAAAAGGGGCCGCCAAAGGGCTAAGCAGCTGTCTCTATATCACGGTCGGTACGGGGATCGGTGCCGGGGCTGTTGTGAAACATGAGCTTCTTCACGGTCACTCACATCCAGAAATGGGACACATCCTGGTCAGGCAGCATGAATCAGATCAGTTTGAGGGTGTCTGCCCAGCGCATGGTACTTGCTTAGAAGGACTGGCGGCAGGACCAGCTATTGAGGCAAGGTGGGGAAAGCCGGCTAAAGAGCTTACCGAAGAAGAAGCAGTTTGGTCTCTTGAAGCAGATTATTTAGCACAGGCATTAATGCAATACACGCTGATATTAAGCCCAGAGCGCATCATAATGGGTGGAGGCGTCATGAAGCAAAAACAGCTATTTCCGCTCATTCGAGAGAAGCTGGCTGCGTATGTCAATGATTATGTCGACATGCCGCCGCTTGATACATACATTGTCTCTCCTGGACTTGAGGACAAGGCAGGTATGACAGGTGCTTTGCTGTTAGCGATTGAAGCGAAGAGAAACGCCTGATAATAGAGTTTTCAAACGCAACATGAGATAATGAAAAAGATGGAATCTATGAAAAGGTGGTTGTTAACATGGTCAAAAGCTTGAATGATACCGTAACACTAAATAACGGAGTAGAAATGCCATGGTTTGGTTTAGGTGTATTCAAAGTGGAGGACGGCAACCAAGTGGTTGATGCCGTCAAAGCAGCCATACGAAACGGTTATCGCAGCATTGATACGGCTGCCGTTTATAAAAACGAGACAGGCGTAGGGAAAGCCATTAAAGAATCTGGCGTCAAAAGAGAAGAATTGTTCATTACGTCAAAAGTATGGAACACAGATCAAGGATATGACAAAGCACTCGCTGCATTCGATGCAAGCTTAAACCGGCTCGGTCTTGATTACTTAGACCTCTATTTGATTCATTGGCCTGGACCAAATGCAGATACATTTAAAGAGACATGGCGTGCGCTTGAGAAGCTTTATAAAGATGGAAAAGTAAGAGCGATTGGTGTCAGCAACTTCTATGTGCAGCATTTAGAAGAGCTGTTAAAAGATGCGGAGGTTGTTCCAGCGGTGAACCAAGTGGAGTTTCATCCAAAACTGACACTTGTCGAATTACGACAATATGCGAAAGAAAAAGGCATTCAAATTGAAGCATGGTCTCCGCTGATGCAAGGAAAGCTTTTGGATCATGACGTATTAAAGGAAATTGCAGCACAATACAACAAATCTGTGGCTCAAGTGATCTTGCGTTGGGATCTGCAAAGCGGCGTTGTCACCATTCCAAAATCAATCAATGAAGAACGCATTAAACAAAATGCCGACATTTTTGACTTCGAGCTTTCACAAGAAGACATGGAAAAAATCAATGCACTTAATAATAATGAACGTGTCGGGTCTAATCCAGAAACGATGACGGTTGGGTTTGAATAAATAAAAAATCCCCTTAGCGTGTAGACAAACCCTCGCATATTTTGTCAGTGAGTACTGGTGCTTCCTAGACTAGCAAAGGTTTTCTATCACGCTGAAAAAAGACAAAGGGCTAAAATCAAGTTCATTTTAGCCCTTTGTCAACAATCTGAATCCCCTTTCTCTTTTTGAGAAGGGGATTTTTTAAGTCCTGCTTCGGCGCACAGCCAACAGCATGAGAAAAGACAGGATCACAATACAAATGGTCCAAGCCCACGCAAGTTCCATTCGTCCAGAATCAATCGCCACATAGATGGCTGTTGGGAGGGTTTGCGTTTTCCCAGGAATGTTGCCAGCGAACATTAAAGTCGCTCCAAATTCTCCTAAAGCCCTTGCGAAACTTAAAACTGCACCAGAGAGAAGAGATGGCAGTGCGAGTGGGACGGTAATATAGGCAAAGACCTGGAAAGAATGCGCACCATCAACTTTTGCAGCACCTTCAATGTCTGACTCAATCGTAGAAAAACCAGCTTTCGCTGATTGATACATGAGCGGGAATGCGACAACTGTCGATGCAATGACCGCTGCCCAATAAGTGAAGATGACAGGCTGATGGAAGATCCATTCAATGGCTTGTCCAATCACACTGTGCTTCCCGAACACGACGAGCAGCAGAAATCCTACGACTGTTGGCGGAAGGACAAGCGGCATCATGAGGAGCGTTTCCACGATCATTTTTCCTTTGAAAGATGTACGCGCCATCCAAAAACCAATGGACGTTCCTAAAACGACAGCCAATAACCCGCTGAAAGCAGCCACTTGTACGGACAGCCAGATAGGTGAAAGAAAATCTTCGGTCAGCATCGGCATTATTTCACTTGAAAGCCGTACTTTTTAAAAATCGATGCGGCTGGATCTGATTGGAGATATTGAAAAAATGCTTTCGCTTCCTTCATATGTTCGGTCTGTTTGACAATGCCAACTGGATAAATGATGGGGGAATGCATGTCCTGATTTGCCTCATCTACTATCTTTACTTTGCGAGAAACGAGCGCGTCCGTCTTATACACGATACCAGCTTCCACATTTCCTGTTTCGACATAGTTTAATACTTGACGAACATCCTTGCCATAGACAGCGTTCTGTTTCACTTGGTCCCATATATTCAGTTTTGTGAAAATCTCTTTTGCATATGTACCAGCAGGAACAGATTCAGGTGTGCCAAGCGCTATCTTTCCTTTTATGTGCTGAACATCGCGGAAGGTTTTGATAGAAGAGGAACCTTCTTTTGGCACGATGAGAACAAGCTCATTTTGTATGGCATCCTTTGTATGATCCTGATCGATGTCGCCAGATTGAACAAGGTCATCAAAAGGCTCTTCAGCTGCTGAGAAGAAGAGATCCGCTTTTGCTCCTTGAGCGATTTGCTGCTTCAATGCGCCGGATGACCCGAAATTATTCGTGAGTGTCACGTTTGGATGATCATCTTCATAGGCAGATTCAATCTCTTTCAAAGCATCCTGCAGGCTTGCCGCCGCTGAAATCACAAGTTCTGTCTTTTTTCTTTGATCTGGTGACGTCGACTCCGTTTGACACCCAGTCAGGAGCAAACAGATGGCGACGAAGGTTAAGAATAAATATTTCATGATCACACCTCTTTATCATTCAACATCATGTGTATCCTTTATTATAATCAAACTTATTTGACCATTCATAGGCTTTCAGGAAAAGAGAAAAGAAAAAGCCGCCAGAGGGCAGCTTTTAATGCTGATAAAAACGTAGTAAGTTCCCGTTGATCACTTTATCTGATAGAGACAGCTCTTTATTGGCTTTTTCTATATAGGGCTGGCATACTTCATCTTCTTCAACAGGTTGTTTTGTTTTTTGATCATAGCACGTGTTCTTTGTATAAAGATAATCATCTGTAATAAAGTTTCCATTTCTCAGCACAGCGAACGGCGTCCGTTCATTGGAGAAAAGGTCATTTCCAAATTGAATGGCATCTTTTGATTCAATGCCGAGTAAATGAAGAAGTGTCGGTTTGACATCCATTTGACCGGCTGTTTCAGAAATGGTTTGAGGGGCTGCGTCTGTCACCCCAGGAATGTAAATCAAAAAAGGGACCCGCTGCAGTTTAACCGCATCAAACGGTGTGATTTCATTCTGCTTCAGCAGCTCTGCCATTGCCTCATGATGTGCTTCTGAAATGCCATAGTGGTCTCCCATCAGGACAAACATTGTATTTTCATATAGTCCTTCTTCTTTCATTCGTTCAAAGAACCTTTTGATGGCTTCATCTTGATAGCGGACGGTGGTCACATAGCGGTTTAAAATGGTGCTAGTCGAATCGTATTCATCAATGAACTGATCCTTTGGATCAATTTCAAATGGGAAGTGATTGGTTAAGGTAATAAACGTGCTGTAATAAGGCGTTTTCAGCTTTTTTAAATAATCGATGGATTGGTCAAAAAAGTCGATATCCTTTAAGCCCCAGCCAGTCGAATTCTGTTCATTGACATCAAATGAATCGACATCATAAAAGCGGTCAATCCCAAGAGATTCATACATCACATCACGATTCCAGAACGTTTTATTATTCGCATGAAATTGGACGGATTGATAATTCTCTTTTTTCAATTGCTTGTACAGTGTGTCATATTCGTTGTCACTCGCTGTGAAAAAGACAGCGCCACTGCTAGATGGATAGAGGGAGTTTGCGACGATAAACTCTGAGTCCGACGTTTTGCCTTGCTCTGTCTGCTGATAAAATTCATCGAAATAGAAGCTTTTTTTGGCAAGTTGATTTAAAAATGGTGTGATGTATTGTCCATTCACCTTTTGATTCATGACAAATTGCTGCGTTGATTCAAGTGAAATGAACACGACATTTTTGCCTTTAGCAAGTCCAAAGTAGTCTTCATTCGGAGCACTGTAATCAGCTTTTGTGTAGTTTGCCACTGTTGAAAGTGTATCTTCGTCAGCAAAGGCTTTTTGTCCAATTCGTGCTGTTTGAGCGGCACCGTCATACAAATGGAATTGAAACAGCCCAAGGTTTCGTACAATGACTTCTCGATCATACGAGCTTGTCAAAAAACGAGGGTGGTCCATCAAAGCTGAGCTGACATGGAACAATAGCAAGCTGCAGCAAACCACATAGTATGTTTTGATCGTCTTAAAAGACGCTTTTGGTGATAGCGGTTTCCGTTTTAAGAGCCATGCCAGCACTACAAAATCAATCAGCATGAGTATAAATAGCGGATGAAACAATTCAGTCATACTGCTACCCATATCTCCCATGTTCTTTGCTTGAAATAAGACAGGAATGGTAATGAAATCAATATAAAAACCGTAAAAGATCGTATTCGATATCAAAATGGCTGTCAAAATAAAATTTGTGGTCAATAAAAAGACCTTTTGTTTCGTTTCATTTAAGAAAAGAGCAATCCCAAACAAAGGGAGCAAAAAGCTAAGTGGATTAATCAAAAGCAGCCACTCGTGAAACAGATTGGCCGTTCGTATATGAAATCCGAATTGATAAATGATGTATGTTTTCATCCACATAAAGAGGATGGAGTACACTAAAAACCAGTGATTTTTGAAAAACGCTTTCATTTATGTAACTCCTCACCATTCTGTATTCAGCTGCAAGGCAAAAACACTTATCTTAAAACTACTAAAAAAATGAGGAATGATCAATTCATATCCTGCTTTTTTGCAAAACTCTTTTTTCTTTTTCTAAAACGGCAATGGGATGGATATTCCGCAAATGACAGCCATGTAATAGCAGGTGACAATGGTCAGAGCAGCTAGTACGACTTGTTCTCCTGTGCTGCCTGTTTTGACATAAAAGGGGAGACGTACTTTCATGGTTGCAGGGAACAAAAATTTAATACCGTTCACTGTGCCTGCATCAAGGATGAGGTGGCTTGCCATCCCAACTAGTAACCCGGTACTGAGGCTGTCATTTGGAATGTATGTTGTCGCAATAAAATAAATGATCAGCAGAAATAATAAACTATGTGTAAAGGTGCGGTGCCCGAACACACTACTGATCAGTGTGGAAAGCAGCGGGAATTTCCTGCCGATTTTGCTTTTTGTATGACATAGATCTGGGATGAGGGCACCTACTGATCCTGCAGCAGCCATCGTCACTGGTTCGAATCCGTAATAATAGGCGACGGCTGTGGAGGCGGCAATTCCGCCCATAATATGTGTTTTTCCTGTCATGATGCGTACTCCTGTTCTGTTTTTTGTTCAAGTACTCACTATATCAAGGGTGAATCCATTCAGCAAGGCTTATTTCTAAAGAAAAATGGGGTAAAATAGTTGGCTGTTTGGAAAAACATTCTATAATAAGAAGGAAGTCATGTTGACACTAACGATAAGGATGCGATTCGGATGAGTAATGCAGACATTTTAAAAGAAATTGTTCTTGTACATTATGAAGTCAGCCGTAAATTAAACCGCAAGTTACTTGAGTTAGAAAAAGACATCACGCCTCCACAGATATATGCTCTTTCTATATTGATACAAGGAAAAGTATCACATGCTGAAGAGCTCAAACAAAGACTCTCTCTCAACCCAGGTGCCGCTTCCATTGCCCTCAATAAATTATGTGAGCAAGGCTACATTCAGAGAGAAAGGGACAAGGACGATCATTCCCTGGTCCGGCTAGAAGCCACGGAAAAAGGGCTGGCTATTTACGAAAAGCATACACGTCTTTTTGGAAAGGTAATTCAGCATATGATGTCAGACTTCACAGAGGAAGACTTAAAAACCTTTCTAACATATTTGCAAAAAATGAGACAGACCTTTCACGATGAATGAACCGCTCCTCTTTGTATAATGCTGAGCGCTGTAGCACAAATTAAACAGGCAAAGGCATTTTAAGAAAAGGGGGGAAATAGCGATGTCATTTTTCCAAAAGGATAAAAAGGCGAAAAGCGAGAAAGACCATCAGCAGGTAGATCAGCTGTTAGAAGAAGCAAGTAAAGAACTAGCAGGCGATCCGCTTCAGGAAGCTGTCCAAAAGAAGAAAAACAACCATCAATAAGCTGACAGAAAGGCGGAGAATCATTTCTCTGCCTTTTTTCTATGTTTTTCCCTTTGACAGATATGAGAATGTTTGATAATCTTCGTGTAGTAAAAATGAATAGAAATCCTCACGCTATGTCTCAGTGAGGTAGAGGTTGCGCGGATGATGAGTCACTCATGGGAGAGATGGAATCGTTGATCATGAGAAAAAAGGCATCAGCGCCGAAGTGTAGAGAGAGCTCCAACTTTCTTTATGCTGGGTCTGCATTGAACAAATGCAGGACTGCCACGTCTTTGAAGCGTGGAGGGCTATCCGGAGATCAAGGTGTATGTTTTGAAAAGCATGGACTTTTGTTCAGGCTTTTTTTTATGTTCTGATTGCCTAAGAAAAGGGTATGCTGGTAAGAAAGTGACCCAACATGAACATAAAGAATGCAAGTCATTGCTTCACAAATATATCAATGAAGATACTGCCGGGTCTGGTCCAAAGTGAATATAACGGAGGTACGAAAATGGAACAGACAAAAAAATGGGGTTTTTGGTTATTGACGGCTTTTGTCGTCGGAAATATGGTAGGTTCAGGCATCTTTATGCTGCCTAGTACACTTGCCCAGCATGCAAGTCCTTTAGGTGTGACGATGGCATGGCTTGTCACAGGTGGCGGCGTACTGATGATTGCCTTTGTGTTTGGACATTTGTCCATTCATAAACCGCAGCTAACAGCTGGACCACAAAGCTATGCAAGAGCGCTTTTTAAAGATCCGAAAAAAGGAAAAGCAGCCGGTTTTACAATGGTTTGGGGATATTGGGTGGCAAGCTGGATTAGTAATGTCGCCATTATCACAAGCCTAGCTGGTTATTTAACAACCTTTTTCCCAATTTTAACCGTGAAAACGGAGGTCTTTACTTTTGGAAAAGAAGCGATCACACTTGGTCAGCTCACAACGTTTATCGTATGTACAATCCTTCTATGGGGGACTCATACGATTTTAATTACAAGCTTAAGCGCAGCAAGTAAGTTGAACTTTATTACGACCTTTTCAAAGGTGCTTGGATTCGTCCTTTTTATTGTCGCAGGCTTATTTGCATTCCAAACCGCATTATTTGAACATTATTACTTCCCTGTTGAAGCAGCAAGTGGTGAAGGAGTGCTCGGACTTGGAGGCCAAATTCATCATGCGGCCATTTCCACACTATGGGCATTTATCGGCATCGAATCTGCTGTCATTTTATCAGGAAGAGCTTCCTCGCAGCGTGATGTCAAACGTGCGACGATTACAGGACTTTTAATTGCACTGTCTATTTATATGATTATTACCTTGATTACAATGGGCGTTCTGCCGCATGATCAATTGCAAGGTTCTGATAAACCATTCGTAGACGTGCTTCAGCTCATTATCGGACCGGCTGGCGGCATTGTCATGGCACTTCTTGCGATCATTTGTTTATTTGGTTCGATGCTTGGCTGGATTTTGCTTGGTTCTGAAGTCCCTTATCAAGCAGCAAAAGCTGGCGATTTCCCAGCAGTGTTTGCAAAAACAAACAAAAAAGGCAGTCCTGTTATTGCTTTGACTGTCACAAATATCATGTCACAGCTGTTTATTTTCTCAGTCATGTCACGTACGATTAATGAAGCCTTTACTTTCTTAACAACATCAGCGACACTTGCGTATCTCATTCCGTATATCGTGTCGTCGATCTACAGCTTTAAGGTCATCATGCAAGGTGACACATATGAGCTCCAAAAAGGAAAACGGACAAGAGACGGGATCATTGCGCTTGTGGCCATGGGGTATTCCGCTTGGGTCATTATTTCAGGCACAGCTGATTTCAAAACATTTGGTCTTGGTATTGGATTGTTCTTAGTTGGCATTTTACTCTACCCATTCATGTCCAAAAAATTTGCCAAAGGTACAGTTTAAAAAATACGTTTCTCCAATGCTGGAGAAACGTATTTTTTTATGAGGCAGATGTTAATCGATCCACAATAAATTCGAGCTGACCTTCTAGTGACACAGGGTCATTAAAGAAGTAACCGACTGTATCTGTTTCAAATACGCGTTTGTTTTGGACAGCAGGAAGTGATGCCCAGATGCTGCTTTTATACACTTGATCGCCATTACTTTTTGAACCGCTCCATGGGCTTGTGAAAATATAATCACCTGCAAATTCTGGAAGCTTTTCAAGAGAAATGTTTGCATAACCGACACCACTGTCGATGGCTTCTTTTTGGACGGCCTTCGGAGCTTTTAATTTCAGCTCGTCATAAATGATTTCACCACCGCGTGCAAAAGTGTTACCGAAAATGTAAATGCCCTTATCGAATGGTGATACGATCGAAACGGTTTTGTTTCCTACAGCTTTTGTTACTTTTGGTTTCACTTCAGCAATTTTGGCATCCCATTTTGTGATCCAATCCGTTGCTTTTTTTGATGTGCCTGTCATTTTACCGAATTCTTTTAGCTGGTCTTTAAACGAATATTGATTGTATTGAATGGCAACTGTAGGTGCAATTTTTTTGTATTGATCAAATTTCTCATCTTCTCCCCAAGCAATGATCATATCCGGCTTCAAAGAGGCTACTTTCTCAACAGAGGGAGATTTTCCAATATTTTTCACTCCGTCTGTTTTTCCTTTATAGAAAGGGTTTTTAAAGATGGGCGCAGTGGCAGCAATTGGGGTTTTGCCGAGTGTGACGAGATCCCCGTAATAGCTTTCCGCCAGAAGCACAATACGTTTTGGGTTTTGAGGCAGTTTCACTTCACCCTTTACATCTTGATAGGTAATCGTGTCATTTTTTTTGGCTCCCGATTCTTTATTGGAAGTGCTGCTGCAAGCAGCAGTAAAAATCATAAGGGTCATGAAGGAAATCAAAAGAAGTCCGGTTCGTTTTTTCACAAAAGTTCGCTCCTATTCAATTGTTTATGATAATGATTCTCATTCGCGATTATATCTTAACATGATAGAAGAAAAAATGCATCGGCTATTTTATGACCAAAATGAAAATGGTGAAATTCTCCCGGTTTTTTGATGAAAATAAAGAAATTTATCAGAACAAGGATTTCAAAACGTGAAGAAAGTGATATACTAGACTCCGAGATTGATAATCATTATCACTAATAACGAATAGATATGAACGGAAAGGAAGAGACTGGTTTTGGGCTCACAATCGAATAAACAGCTGTCAGCTAAAGATGATGCGATAGATATTGTGACAAAGCCTTTTGGTACAGCAGCTGTTGTCATCATAGGAATCATTGCTTTAGCATTTGGTCTTTTTTTATCAGTATCGCTAGGAGCGGCAAACATTCATTTACACACGGTATGGGAAGCCGTCTTTCATTTTGACTCACAACAAACCTCACATCAAATCATTAGGGAACTAAGGCTGCCGCGTACAGTTGGTGCCGCACTTGTCGGTGCCTTTTTAGCAGTATCGGGTGCCATTATGCAAGGCATGACAAGAAATGCGCTTGCGTCTCCTGAAATCATGGGTGTGACAAATGGCTCTGCATTTGCGATTGCCATTGCGTTTGCTTTTTTCCCAGGCCAATCTTCTTTTACATTAATTCTTTGGTCATTTTTGGGTGCAGCACTTGGCGCCTCTATTGTATTTGGGGTTGGAACCCTTTCAAAAGGGGGACTTACTCCTGTGAAGCTCGCATTAGCCGGTACGGCTGTTGGCGCACTTTTAAGCTCAATTTCCTCAGCGATTGCCATTCGATTTGACGTCGCGCAAGATATGAGTTTTTGGTACGCAGGCGGTGTGGCTGGTGTGAATTGGAGCAATATTAAGATCATCATTCCAGTTGCGGCTGTAGGACTGATCATCGCAATGATTCTTGCCCGCTCCATCACGGTTTTAAGCTTAGGTGATGAATTAGCAAAAGGGCTTGGACAATATACACGAACAGTCAAGGTACTTGGCATATTGGTCGTGATCCTTTTAACAGGTGCAGCCGTGTCAGTTGCAGGTTCTATTGGCTTTATCGGGCTTGTGATTCCTCATGTTACGCGTTTCTTGGTCGGCGTTGACTATCGCTGGATTATCCCTTGCTCAGCTATTTTAGGGGCTATTTTGCTCATTTATGCAGACATTGCGGCAAGGCTTGTCAATGCGCCGTTTGAAACGCCAGTGGGTGCCATTACAGCCATTATAGGCGTTCCTTTCTTCTTATATTTAGCGAGACGTGAAAGGAGCGGAATTTAAATGGAAATGGTGCAGCAGGCAAAGAAAAAGAAATACAAACGAACGATGGTCATGATCTTTTTAGCGATCGTGGCTGTGTTCCTGATTAGTTTAAATACCGGAGAGATACGGATTTCTCCGATGGATACATTCAAAACATTTTTTGGACTCGGAAGTGAAATGGATGCGCTTGTATTATTCGAGTTCAGACTTCCAAGGATGGTCATCGCTTTACTTGTTGGCGCTTCTATCGCTGTATCAGGAGCCATTTGGCAAGGTGTTTCTCAAAATGGTTTAGCTGATCCCGGCATTCTAGGTGTAAATGCGGGTGCAGGTTTTGCGGTGGTTTTGTTTATCTTTGCCTTTCAGGGTTCGATGTCGAACTTAGGTGATTTTTCAATATTTGTACTGCCGCTTTTCGCTTTCGTAGGTGCCGCCTTTGCTGCATTTCTCATTTATGTGCTAGCGTGGAAAAAGGGCATTACGCCTGTTCGATTGATTTTAACTGGTATTGGGATCAATGCTGCATTTTCGGCAGCAATTGTGGTCATTCAATTAAAGATGAGTCCAAATGATTTTAACCAAGCCATTGTGTGGCTGTCAGGAAGTATTTGGGGCTCAAGCTGGACATATGTCTTATCAGTCGTGCCGTGGATGCTGATTTTTCTTGTATTAGCGATGGTGAGGGCACGCTACTTAAATATCATGAATTTGGGTGATCAGATATCTTATGGCTTAGGGATTTCAGTTCATAAAGAAAGAAGTTTTCTCATGCTGATTGCAGTTGCATTAGCCGGTGCAAGTGTTGCTGTTGCAGGGAGTATATCGTTCCTAGGGTTAGCGGCACCACACCTCGCAAGAAAGCTAGTTGGTCCGAAACATCAAGGAATGATACCGGCGTCCGCTATGATTGGTGCACTGCTGTTATTACTTGCAGATACACTTGGGCGTGTCATACTTGCTCCATCAGAGGTGCCCGTTGGACTTGTCGTTTCTGCCTTAGGCGCACCTTACTTCATTTACTTATTGATGAAAACGAACTAATGAGGAAGGAGAGTACAACAGATGAAATCACTTGAAACAGAAAAGCTTTGTATTGGCTATCATGACCGTTTGATTGTAGACGATTTAAATATCAGCATCCCAAAAGGCAAGGTGACCACATTAATTGGGCCGAATGGGTGCGGGAAGTCAACGATTTTAAAAACAATGTCTCGTATTATGAAGTCCCATCAAGGTGCTGTTTATTTAAATGGCCAGGCGATCCATCAAACACCAACAAAAGAAATTTCAAAACAAATGGCCATTTTACCGCAGACGCCTGAAGCACCAAGTGGTCTGACCGTTTATGAGCTTGTGTCATATGGACGTTTCCCGCATCAAAATGGATTTGGCCGTTTATCAAATGAGGACAAACGAATCATCAGATGGGCACTTGAGGAGACGGGAATGATTGCATTTCATGACCGGCCAATTGAAGCACTCTCCGGTGGACAGCGTCAGCGGGTATGGATTGCGATGGCACTCGCTCAGGAAACAGAGCTGCTTTTATTAGACGAACCAACGACGTATTTAGATCTTGCTCATCAGCTGGAGATCCTTCAGCTATTAGAACGCTTAAACAGAGAACAGGGCAGAACGGTGCTGATGGTAATTCATGACCTCAATCATGCTGCACGCTTTTCGCATTACATGATTGCCCTCAATCAAGGGAAAGTCATTAAAGAGGGTACGCCTCATGAGGTCATGACAAAAGAGGTACTCAGTCAGGTGTTCCACATCGATGCAGAAATTGTGCTTGATCCGAGAACGAATAAGCCGATCTGTTTAACATATGACTTAATGAATCATGAAAGAAAGCTTGAAGCTGTGAACGGATAATAGATGGACAAAAAACTCGGTATGTATGACCGAGTTTTTTTGCATCTTCTGGTATTACCTTGTTATGCCATTTTCTCCAGTTGATCTTTTTTCGCTTTTATGCAGAAAAGAGGTACTTTTTTACTTTGGACAATGGTAATATACGGTTAGAGATCATAGCTAGAAAGGAAAGAGATGCGTGGAAACAGCAAAAATATTGATTGCAGATGACGAAGAAGCAATTGTAAAAATGGTTGAACGCGTATTAAAAAAAGAAGGGTTTCAACATATTTATAAAGCCTATCATGCAGATGAAGCATTAGATATTGTCAAAAACGAGGACATCCACCTCTTACTTCTAGATGTGATGATGCCCGGTAAGTCAGGCTTTGATGTTCTACCTGACATCAGGAAAATGACGAAGGCACCGATTTTCTATTTAACAGCAAGAACGTCTGATGTAGACAAATTGACTGGATTTGCACAAGGTGCAGACGATTACATCACAAAGCCATTTAATCCGTTAGAGCTAGTAGCTAGAATTAAGGCGCACTTAAAACGAACTTATGTCTCCTTACAGGAGGAGCAGGAAGAAGCGCACAGTCAATATGAATATGCTCATTTCTCGTACCATCCTCATGCAGCAGAGTTGAAAGTAAGGGGAAAGGTGACGGCTTGCTCAGCTCAGCTTTTGTCCTTGCTGAAGTATTTTTGTGACCATCCGAATGTGGTACTTTCAAAAGATCAGATCTATGAGAAAGTATGGGGTGTTCCATCATATGGTGACAACAACACCGTCATGGTTCATATCCGAAAGCTGAGAGAAAAAATAGAGTTAGATCCAAGTCAGCCTGAATATATTGTGACGATCCGTGGTATGGGCTATAAGTTCATTCCGCAACCTGTGAAGGTTCTTCAATAGTTTATGAATTTACGAACAAAACTTTTCTTTCACTTTGTCGGACAAATGTTTATTGTCATCGTCATTCTAACGATCGGGCAAACATTCTCTGAAAATCTTTATTTTCAAAAACGCTATGAGAATATGACTGAAACTGGTTTAACGAAGGCAGATGGAGATACACTCATGAGCTGGCTTTATTTTAACGAGGATGGAAAAATGGAAGCCGATGATCAGCTCAAACAAGCAGTGGAAAAACGTGATGGCTGGCTACAAGTGATTGATTCCAAAAAACGCAACGTCTATAGCTATCAACTCCCTAAAAACATTCCAACATCCTATCAAAAGGATGAAATGATCAAAATCTTTGAAAAAAGACAATTTAAAGATTACAAGATGTACTTCTGGCCAATTGAGATTGATCAAGAAAGCTTTATCGTCTTATATGGATTTAAAACGAACAGCACAAAGGTAGCCAATTATCTCAAGCAGCATGAAAAAAACCTGGCTGCATTGTCTCAATATTCAGTTGAAACAAAAGAATTTTTGAAAAGAATGAATGGATCGGTGCATCTGTTTAATGAAGAAGGAAAATACTTAAAAGGTATCCGAGCCAATAGTAATTTGAAAAATAACGTAACGGATGTTGAACTGCTCAAGTATCAATCCAAGCCTTGGGAGTTTAGAAGTGACCTGTCGTATATCAAAGTGAATAAGGATTTGTATATGATTGTTTCGGTGCCAAACAAAGTATACAGCCCAGACGAGCTTTATGATAAAGAGACAGAGGCTTTAAACCAATATACAACGCTTTTGATTGCAGGTCTTGCGCTTACGATTATTATCGTTATGACATTATGGTACTCGTATCGCTATGGGCTACCGATCTATCACATTATCCGCTGGCTGATTTTCTTATCAAGAAATAAATTGCAGGAGCCAACAAATAGAAAAGGTATTCCAGTAAGTAAAAATAAAAAGGGCCGTATTAAGCGGGAGTACCGGCTGTTTGAGGATATCCTCAAAACAATGGATCAGCTCACCAATACGTTAAAAGAGAATGAAGCAAACCGAAGAAAAATTCAAACCACAAGGGAAGAATGGATCGCAGGGCTGTCTCATGATCTAAAAACGCCTCTTAGCACGATTTACGGCTATGGATTAATGCTAGAATCAGATCAATACCAATGGTCCAAGGAAGAAGTCATGGAAATGGGACAAGTCATTCGTGAGAAATCAGAATACATGTCGACCTTGATTGAGGATTTAAACCTCACGTATCGATTGAAAAATGGTGCATTGCCTATTAATCGAAAACCTGTTGAACTTGGTGAATTTTTAGCCTCCATTATGGACGAGTTTTCAAGAAGCACGCTTTCAGAAGATTATTTATCAACCTTTGAAGATCAAACAGAGGGTGTCATGTTTGAGATCGATAAAGCCTGGTTTAGACGAGTCATTGAGAACCTGCTGGCGAACGCAGTGAAGCATAACCAGAAAGGTACTCTTATTCAAGCTGTTCTATCTGAAACAAATGATGAAGTTCGGATCGAAATGAAAGATAACGGACGCGGAATGGCGCAAGAAACAGTGGATCATTTATTTAATCGTTACTATAGAGGGACAAATACGAATGATCCAACAAATGGAACAGGACTAGGACTGGCGATTGCAAAAGAGCTTGTCTTACTGCACGATGGCGATATTCAAGTAGAAAGTGAATTAGGTCAAGGAACAACTATTGCGATTATCCTAAAGAAAACACCATCTGTAAAATAGCCAAAAAACGATTTTCTTTTCTAAAGGAGATCGTTTTTTCTTGTTTTAGGATTGAAATCGATTTTGTAAACGATTACAATAAAATTGTTAACGTGAACAAATTGATTTTCATCATTATAAGAGATGGGGGAGTTTGATGAAAGCTTTTTTAGATGAGCAGTTTTTATTAAACAGTCAAACGGCGGAAAAGCTATACCATGAGTTTGCAAAGAACCTTCCGATTATTGATTACCATTGTCATTTAAGTCCAAAAGAAATCTATGAAAATAAAACGTTCCAAAATATAACTGAAGCATGGCTTTACGGAGATCATTACAAATGGCGTGCCATGAGAGCAAATGGGATACCTGAAACACATATCACAGGAGATGCCTCAGATGATGAGAAATTTTTAGCTTGGGCGAAAACTGTTCCGATGACGATTGGAAATCCTCTCTATCACTGGACCCATCTAGAGCTAAGACGATATTTTGATGTCGAAGAACTTTTGAATGAAGAAAGCGCAGACATCATCTGGAAAAAAGTAAATGAAAAGTTGCAAGGAGATGGATTTGGTGCGAGAGATTTCATTGTGAAATCAAATGTTGAAACGGTTGTGACGACAGACGATCCGGTTGATTCGTTGATTTATCACCAACAACTGCGGGAAGAAGGCTTTTCTGTGCAAGTACTGCCAGGGTTTCGGCCAGATAAAGCATTAGATATCACAAATGACTTGTTTATCGAATATGTTGATCAGTTGGCGGAGGTTTCATCTATCCCGATCGAATCCTATCAAGACTTCATAAAAGCACTTCATATGCGTATCGATTTCTTTCATGAACAGGGCTGTTTGATTTCAGATCATGCCATCAATGAAATGACGTACGAAGACACGACGGAAGAAGAAGCTACGATCATTTTTCATAAAAGAATGTCTGGACATCCATTGACGGAAAAGGAGAAGGTTCAATTTAAAACGCACACATTCATTGAACTAGGTCAGGCATATGCTCAGCGGGGATGGGCGATGCAGCTTCATATCAATGCGCTCAGAAACAACAATTCAAAAATGTTTGAGCGGCTTGGACCAGATACCGGATATGATGCAATGAATGATGAAGACATTGCAAAACCTCTTTGCCGCGTATTAGATCGGTTAGAACAAGCATATGCATTGCCAAAAACCATCCTCTATTCCTTGAATCCAAGGGACAATGTGGTGATTTCAACGATAGCTGGAAGTTTTCAAGATGGAAAGACTCCTGGGAAAATGCAGCATGGAACAGCTTGGTGGTTTAATGATACAAAGCAGGGAATGACAGAGCAGATGATGGCACTTTCCAGTATCGGACTGATCAGCCGATTTATTGGGATGCTGACAGATTCACGAAGCTTCCTGTCTTACACAAGACATGAATATTTCCGTAGACTGTTATGTGACATCATTGGAGATTGGGTGGAAAAAGGTGAAGCGCCTAATGATCTCAATTTGCTAGGGGGAATGGTAAAAGGAATCAGCTATGAAAATGCAAAGCAGTATTTTCAATTTGAACGGGCAAATGAGCTTTCGCATAAAAGCAAGATGATATGAACAAAAAGCAAGAATATGAAAGCGTTTTTATGATAAGATGATAAAAAATCATAAAAGGCGGAATAGCATGACAGTCACAATCAAAGATATAGCAAAATTGGCAAACGTTTCTCATACCACAGTATCAAGGGCTTTGAATAACAGTCCTTTTATTAAAGAGAAAACAAAACAAAACATCTTGTCGATTGCAAAACAGCTGAATTACTCACCGAATGTCCATGCCAGAGGCCTTGTCTCGCAAAAATCATTTACAATTGGTCTGTTTTTTACGAGTTTAACAGAAGGCACATCCTCAAGTTTCTTTGTTGATGCATTAAAAGGCGTCAACAGTGTGATAACAGAAAACTATCATTTGGTTGTAAGAGGAATTGACGATTTTCACGATTACACAACCATTCATAAACAGCGGTATGATGGTATTTTGCTCATGAGCCAGAGCGAGCATGATGAAGCGTTTATCCATCATGTGAAAAAACAGGGCATTCCCATTATTGTACTGAATCGTCGTGTAGAAAGTAATCAAGTGATGAATATATTAGCGGATGATGGTGAAGGGGCATATCAAGCTGCACACTATTTCATTCAGCAGGGGCATAAACAAATTGCCATTATTGAAGGGAAAGAAGGGTTTAAATCTACACAGGAAAGAAAAGCTGGTTTTTTGCAAGCACTCATTGACCATCATGTACCCATGAAGAAGGAATACATGATCACAGGCGACTATCATATGAAGAGCGGCTATGAATCAATGGAAGCCTTACTCACTCTTGATGATCCGCCAACTGCCCTTTTTTGCTCAAACGATGACATGGCGATTGGTGCGATGAATGCATTGTTTGCAAAAGGTAAAAGGTGTCCTGATGATCTCTCTATTATCGGTTTTGATGATATTTCATTTTCATCTTATACAACGCCTGCCCTCACAACAGTCAAAAAGCCAATTGAAAAAATGTGTGCGCTTGGAGCAGAAGCGATCCTTTCAGTCATCAACGGTGAAAAGCAAGAAGACGATCATCTGGAAAAAGTGTATGTCCACACAGAGCTGATGATTAGAGATTCAGTAAAAAAGGTGCAGTAATCAGCATCTTTTAAATAAAAATGTTCACGTGTGCAAAAAATGCGGGGAGGAAAAGCGTTTGAGACGATTATCCAAAGATGTGTACCCAGTGGCTGAATATCCTGAAACCATTCTACAAATTGGCGAAGGGAACTTTATGCGGGGATTTATGAATTGGCAGATCCAGAAGTTAAACGACTGTACAGATTTTAAAGGAAGAGCAGTGGTTGTTCCTCCTCGAAAAGGATCAGTGACCGCTCTAAATGAACAAGATGGTTTGTACACTTTATGTATTCAAGGGTTTCATGACCAAAAAGAAATGAACGAACGGATCGTCATTCAATCCATCAGCAGGGGAATCAGCACATATACAGATTATGAAGCCTTTTTACATGTAGCGGAAAGTCCTGATGTGCGCTTTGTCTTTTCTAATACAACAGAGGCAGGACTTGTGTTAAGAAAAGAGGACCGATTAGAAGATCGGCCGCAAGCAAGTTTTCCAGGAAAGCTGACAGCCTTCTTGTATCACCGCTTCAAAGCTTTTTCTGGAGATGAGAAAAAGGGCTTGATCATTTTACCTTGTGAATTGATTGAACAAAACGGTGATCGATTAAGAGAATATGTGATCACAATGGCAGCTGAGTGGAATCTTCCGCCTGATTTTGTGGCTTGGGTCAAGGAAGCCAACACGTTCTGTAATACGTTAGTTGATCGGATTGTCCCAGGATTTTCTCAGAAAGCAGCGGAGACTGTTCAAAAAGAAGAGGGGTATATTGATGAATTGCTTGTCACGGCAGAATATTATCACCTGTTTGTCATTGAAGCACCTGCGTTTGTTCAAAAAGAGCTTCCTTTTCAAGAAGCAGGGTTAAACGTACTTTTTGTGGAAGATATCGCTCCCTATCGTATGAGCAAGGTTCGCATTTTAAACGGTGCGCATACAGCGATGGTGCCGATTGCATATTCATGTGGCTTGGATACTGTCAAAAAAGCGGTGGATGATGAGCATGTTGGTGTGTTCATTCGCCGCATGCTTGAGGAGGAAGTGCTGCCAAGTTTGCCACTTCCTGAAGAAGAGCTGCTGCTTTATACACAATCCGTTTGGGATCGATTCTGCAACCCTTTTGTCAAACATCAATTACTCGATATTGCCTTAAATGGTGTATCTAAATTTCGGGCACGTATTCTCCCGTCTCTTCTAGATTATATAGAGCTAAAAAAACAGTTGCCTACGAAACTTATGTTCTCACTGAGCAGTTTGATTTATTTTTATCAAGTCCATGCAGATCAAATAAAGGATGATGAGTCTGTGATGACATTCATGAAGGAAGCATGGGAGGAAGTGGACCATTCCTATGAATCAATGGTCGATCGACTTCTTTCAAACGAAGTTTTATGGGGGATGGATTTGACGAAGATCGCAGGGCTGAAGGATGCAGTAGCCGAGCAGCTCACCTTCATACATGAAAATGGCATGAGAGCTGCTGTTCACCAAATTCTTCAATATGAAAGTCAGGGGGAGAAGGCATGAGAGACTTTGTTGTGATTCATCCTTCAGATAATGTTGGTATCGCTTTAAAAGTGCTTGAGCAAGGCGAAAAGCTTCAGCACCAAGGTCATACAATCATTTTAAAAGAAACCGTTGCTAAAGGTCATAAATTTGCATTGGTTGAGATTAAAGAAAAAGAGAATATCATCAAATATGGCTACCCCATTGGTCATGCAGCCACTAAGATTTCTGCTGGAGAATGGGTGCATACGCACAATATCAAAACGAATCTATCAGGTAAGCTCGATTACGAATACCGACCTTCTTTAACAGAAAACCCCTATGAAAAAACGAATCTGACATTCAAAGGGTATAAACGAAAAAATGGCGCAAGTGGTATACGAAATGAGCTTTGGATTGTCCCAACAGTTGGGTGTGTCAATGGCATTGCCGATCAAATCATTCAAATATTTACCGCTGAAATGGGGGGGAGCATCCATCCTTTTGAAACGGCTCTCGTATTAAAGCACAATTATGGGTGCTCACAGCTTGGGGATGATCATGAAAACACAAAAACAATACTTCAAAATGCCGTAAAGCACCCAAATGCTGGAGGGGTTCTCGTTCTAGGTCTTGGCTGTGAAAACAATGACATTGAGGATTTTCAGGCAACATTAGGGGAGTATGACCAGACGAGGGTGAAATTTTTAAGAAGCCAAGAAGTAGGGGATGAGATTGAGACAGGTGTCGCTTTGCTCAAGGAAATTTATGACGCAGCGAAAGAAGATCAGCGAGAAGACATTCCGTTATCTGAGCTGAGTATTGGCTTGAAATGCGGAGGATCAGATGGGTTTTCAGGCATTACCGCAAATCCACTTTTAGGTAGACTGTCCGATTTTATTGTGGCTCAAGGCGGAACCACCGTCTTAACAGAAGTACCGGAAATGTTCGGGGCTGAAACGATCTTAATGGAGAGAGCGGAATCAAAAGCGACATTCGACAATATTGTGCAGATGATCAATGATTTTAAACAATACTTTATGGATCATCGACAGCCAGTATATGAAAATCCTTCCCCGGGAAATAAAGCAGGAGGAATTTCGACATTAGAAGATAAATCTCTCGGCTGCACACAAAAAGCGGGTACTTCCGTTATAAAGGATGTTTTAACATACGGGGAGCTGCTAAAACGAAAAGGATTGAATTTATTAAGTGCGCCTGGGAATGATTTGGTTGCTTCATCTGCTCTCGCAGCGTCTGGCTGTCAGCTCGTCCTCTTTACAACAGGCAGAGGCACACCGTTTGGCACATTTGTTCCAACGATGAAGGTATCGACCAATACCGCTTTATATGAAACAAAAAAACATTGGATCGACTTTAATGCGGGGGAATTGCTTGAAGATGTACCAGAAGATGTGGTGCTAGAGAAATTCATTGCCACGTTGATTGATGTGGCGAGTGGAAAGCTGTTAAATCATGAAAAAAACAATTTTAGAGAGCTGGCCATTTTTAAAACAGGTGTGACACTTTAAGGCGTCTGGGGGATGAGGAAATGTCTAAAAAACGGAATTTGATGTATGTGACAGCAGGAACAGTACTAACAGGAATTGGACTCGCACGTTTAGCAAAGCAAGGGAAAAAAGACAAAGAAACAGATGGTATAGATCATGTGTTAAAGCAGATAAAAGCGCCAAAGTTCCCAGATCGTGAATTCAATGTCATTCATTATGGTGCAGATAACAAAGGGATAGAGCTTTCGACAAATGCTATTCAGTCTGCCATTGATGATGCACATCGTTTGAAAGGAGGGCGTGTGCTGATTCCTAAAGGGACATTTTTGACAGGCGCTCTAGAATTGAAAAGCAATGTAGAGCTTCATCTTCATGAAAACGCCTATGTGAGCTTCAGCCAAGATACACGTGATTATCTCCCGCTTGTTCTAACAAGATATGAAGGAATTGAGCTTTATAATTATTCACCACTTATTTATGCCCATCATGCAGAAAACATCGCGATTACAGGAGCAGGCACGCTGGACGGGAGAGGGGATGAACACCACTGGTGGCCTTGGAAGTATGGAACAAATGGTCAACCCTCTCAAGATCGGGATCGTCAGCTTCTTTTTGAAATGGCTGAAAAAAGAATACCAGTGGAAGAAAGAGTGTTTGGTGATGGACATTATTTAAGATCAAGCTTTATCCAGCCCTACAATTGCCAAAACATTCTCATTGAAGGAGTAACCGTAAAGGATTCACCGATGTGGCAAGTCCATCCGGTGTTAAGTGAAAACGTCATCGTCCGCGGGGTGAATATCATCGGTCATGGCCCAAATACAGATGGTGTGAATCCAGAGTCGTGCCGACATGTGCTCATTGAAGATTGTTATTTTGATAATGGCGATGATTGTATTGCCATTAAATCGGGCAGAAATGAGGACGGCCGGAGAATCGGTGTTCCATCTGAAAACATCGTCATTCGTAGAAATACGATGCGTGATGGTCATGGCGGAGTAACGATCGGGAGTGAAATCTCTGGAGGCGTCAAGTATGTATATGCAGAGGATAATGTCATGGACAGTCCGAACCTCGACAGGGCATTGCGCATTAAGACCAACTCTGTCAGGGGCGGTACCATTGAACACATCTATTTTAAAAACAATCTAGTGAAAAGCTTAAAGCATGAGGTGGTCTGTATCGACATGATGTATGAGGAAGGGGATGCCGGTCCACATAGGCCTGTAGTCCGTCATATTGAAGTAGAAGGGCTAAAAAGCAGCGGAGGGCGATATGGTGTCAAGATCGCCGCATACTCACATTCCCCGGTCACACACTTTAAAATGAAAGACTGTGTCATTGACGATGTCACGTACCCTCTTTCATTGGAACATGCAGTATCTCCTTCATTTCAGAAAGTTGTCATTAATGGTGAACATATGAACCAATAGCGGAAGTGAAAACAGCCACGTCAAAGGCTGTTTTTCTTTTACAAGCACAGACAAGACGTATTCGGAATCACATATACAACCTATCTGCACTGTAGTATAATATTCCCGAAATTAGAAAAGAATTGACGAAAGAGATGACGTCAAGCAGTACATAAAGCAGGGGGTTTATTGATGAAGAAGTTAACTGGTATTTGGCTATCATTGTTACTTGTGATCGGTGTTTTAGCAGGGTGTGCAGGTGCGGAAACGGACCAAAAAACAAACAGTTCAAAGCCTAAAGAGACAGCGGCTGCGGCATTTCCTGTATCCATCAAAGATGCAGCTGGTAAAACAGTTGAAATCAAAGAACAGCCTAAACGAATTGTTTCGTTAATTCCAAGTAATACAGAGGTTGCCTATGCCCTTGGCCTTGGAGATAAAATCGTGGGTAGATCAGATTTTGACAACTATCCAAAGGAAGTAGAAAAGGTCGAGAAGATTGGCGGTCTTGATTTCAATGTAGAGAAGGTTATTTCCTTGAAGCCTGATCTTGTCTTAGCACATGCATCACAAATGAGCTCAAAAGACGGATTTAAACAGCTTGAAGATGCAGGTATTCAAGTGCTGACTGTCAATGATGCGGCTTCCTTCAAAGATGTTTATAAGTCTATCCATATGATTGGTGAAGCAACCGGCGTAAAAGAGGCATCAACGAAGCTTGTAGATGAGATGAAATCAAAACTGAATGACATCAAAAAACAAGCAGAATCCATCTCCAAAGACAAACAAAAAACAGTTTTTGTCGAAGTATCAGGTGCGCCTGAAATTTATACAACAGGTAAACAAACGTTTATGGACGAAATGCTGTCTGTCATTCATGCAAAAAATGCCGCTGGCGATCAAACGGGCTGGGTGCAAATGACGGAAGAATCAATTATTAAACGAAATCCTGATGCTATCGTTACGATTGATGGCGCAAGTTTAGCTGATCTGAAAAAAAGAGACGGCTGGAAGGCGATCAAAGCAGTCAAAGAAAAACAAGTCTTTCAATTGAATACGGATCTGGCATCACGACCGGGACCGCGATTGGTTGAAGGAGTGGAGGCTCTTGCGAAAAGCATCTATCCTGACACGTTCAAATAAAATCATCATCGCATACACAGCAAGTGCTTTACTTCTTGTCGTGAGCATTGGAATGGGAATCTCATTTGGCAGTTTAGGGATTCCCATTCCTTCTATACTTCGGATCTTTGTTCATGAAGTATTTGGAATTCAGGCCGGAACCATTGATGCAATTGACCGCAATATTATGATGAATATCCGGCTGCCGAGAGTGATATTAGCGGCGTTAGTCGGAGCAGCTCTGGCGTTATCTGGTGCAGCCTTTCAAGGTTTATTAAAAAATCCTCTCGCTGACCCTTATACACTTGGGGTATCTCAAGGGGCATCTGTGGGGGCTGTAGCCACATTGTTTTTCAGTTTGCAGTTTCCTTTGCTTGGCAGTTTTACACTGCCTTTTTTGAGTATGACAACAGCGCTTGTCACACTATGTCTCGTCCTCTTTTTTGCCCGTCTGGTTCACCGAGGAATGAGCATTTCTTCTTTAATTTTGACGGGGGTCATCTTTAGCTCTTTTTTAGGAGCGCTCATTTCATTAATGATTGCGTTAACAGGTGATGATTTAAAAGAGATTATTCATTGGCTTCTAGGCAGTGTGTCTATGAGAGGCTGGCGATATATTGTTCTTTTCCTTCCTTTTTTCCTTATTGGTACATTTGCATTGATCTTGATGGGAAGAGATTTAAATGTGATGACATATGGCGAAGAAAAGGCAAAACTGTTAGGGGTGCATGTGAAACGGAGCAAATATGTGGTGTTGCTTGCTGGTTCGATTCTGACTGGCAGTGCGGTGGCTGTGTCAGGAACGATCGGATTTGTAGGACTGGTGATTCCACATTTTATCCGTCTTTTATCCATTACGGATCATCGTCATTTGCTGCCTTTGTCGATGCTGAATGGTGCTTCCTTTCTCGTTTTAGCAGATGTGCTCTCCCGTACGATCATTGAACCGACTGAATTGCCTATTGGCATCATTACTGCGTTAATTGGTGCTCCTGTCTTTGGCATCATCCTCATCCGCAGATATAGAGGAGGGACGCATCTATGATTCAAGTGAAGGAAGTTAGAGGAGGATATGGTGAAAAAGAGGTCATTCACGGCATGAGTTTTGAAGTGGAGCGAGGGGAATTCCTCGGCATCCTTGGTCCGAATGGGAGCGGTAAGACGACGCTACTTAAAATGATCGCAGGTATTTTAGCACCTGAGAGCGGCCAAGTAACACTAAGTGGCCATCCAGTTCAATCCTACCGGCCAAAGGCACTTGCGCAAAAATTGGCAGTTCTCCCTCAGAAGACCGATCAAGCCTTTTCATTTACAGTGGAAGAAACGGTCCAGTTTGGGCGTTATCCTTATCAGAAAGGGTGGCTACAATCTGTTACAAAAGAAGATATCGAGATTGTCAGCAAGGTGATGGACCAAACAGATATTGCTCAATTTAAGGATCAATCCATCCATGAGTTAAGCGGTGGAGAACAGCAGCGGGTTTACTTAGCCCAAGCGCTGGCTCAGTGCCCTGACTATTTATTGCTGGATGAACCAACCAGTTTTCTTGATTTAGCTTATCAAAAAGAGTTACTCGATTTGATTAAACAAGAGACGGTTTCCTCTAACTTAACGGTGATCGGTGTGTTTCATGATGTGAACATTGCCAGTTTGTATTGTGACCGTCTGCTTTTGCTGAATGAAGGAAAGACGGACATGCTGGGAGAACCGCATCATGTGTTGACCACCGAACGGGTGAACCGGGTGTATGAAACAGATGTAACACCTCTCCAACATCCACTGCGGGCCAACCCTCAGCTGGTAATTGAACCTGCGTCCATCTCTGAACATTCAAGGCTGAACTTAGCGGATGGGTGGAAAACATATGGCGCAAACGGAATGACATTTTCTACTCATCAGCCATTGCGCATCCTTTCATCACATGAGAAAAGCGGGGGTTTCTTTTGGACACGGTCCCTTGGAACGGGAACTGAAGCACTCCAAGACATGCTGGATGATGAGGAAGGGTACTTATTTCTTGGTCAATCTGATGGGCCGAAGCAATACGCCGCTGAAGATGATGATGCAGATGTCCTTCTTTATGGGATGCATCAAGAAGGAGAGCTGTCCGTTTGGCTTGTGCTGAAAGGAACGATATCAGATGGTGCGTCTGTCCAGCTGATGGGCGAGCTGACGCACTTCATTAAACAAGAGACAAGTATCCAGGTACATCATCTTTGTATCGCTGCTGCCAATGCAGAAGAAAAGGAGCATACTGCTCATTTACATGAAAGAGTCAGACAGAAAGTGAAGCGTCTTCTTCATACATTGGATGCAATGAAAAAGTGAACCAGCTGGTTCGCTTTTTTGTTTAGGGATTCATGATTTTACATTTAGATTACAGTGGTTTTAATAAACAGGGTATACTAAAAGGAAGAAGCATGGAAGGGGGAACCTCAATGAAGCTTTATACAAAAACCGGAGATCAAGGTCAAACAGGCTTGATTGGCGGGCGGGCTGATAAAGATGACGCAAGAGTAGAAGCGTACGGTACATTAGATGAGGCGAATAGTTTGATTGGGCTAGCCCATGCAAACTTAAGGCAGCATGGCGAATTGTTTCAAGATATTCTATTTGAGCTGATGGTCATTCAGCATGAACTGTTTGACTGCGGCGGTGATTTGGCAGCGGTGAAACCATCGAAAGAAGGCAAGTTAAAAGAAGAATCTGTCACAGTCCTTGAAAAGCGAATGGACGTGTATGTAGAAGAAGCTGCGCCGCTGACTAAATTTATTTTACCTGGCGGCCAGGAAGGTGCTGCCCTCTTACATGTAGCGCGAACAGTCGTCAGGAGAGCCGAGCGGCATATTGTGACACTCGCAAAGCAGGAGGAAATTCCAGCAATTACGCTCACATATGTGAACCGTCTATCCGACTATTTATTTGCTGTCGCCCGTATTGTAAATCATCGGCTTGGTGAAGCGGATGTTGAATATGAACGAAGTGCAGACGTGTTTCGTTCTAAATGAGGAAAAGCACTCTTCTAGTCGAAGAGTGCTTTTTCTATAGATTCAACCGCTCAGTCTGAGCCATGTTACGACTCTGGTCGCAACCAAAGATCAATCTACGACACGTTTTGCCGGCTTCCTTTTTTGACTATAGTTAAAGCAAGGAGCAAGAAAGGAGGCATGAAGATGAAAATCACAAGTAAAACCATCATCGGTTCAATCCTGATGTTTATCGGTTTATCCATCTTCTTTGGTGGTTCATTGGGCGGGCTGATCCCGACTTTGATTGGGGCGTGGCTCATTTATGTAGGTGTCAAAAAATATGATAAAGGCAGTAAAACAACAGGGGTCATACTCTCTATTATCGGTGTATTGCTTGTCGCACAGTCGCTGCCATTTTTACTCGGAATCGCATTTGCTGGAGTACTTCTCTACTTTGGCTGGAAGATGATCAATGGTGAATCTGCAAAGGAATCATCCGGCAGAACAACATATATGGAGCCAAACACAGCACCGAACATGGAAGAATCTATGCACACGTCATTTGATCAAGAATGGGAAGACTTTTTAAAGAAAAAATAAAAGGAGGAATATGAAATGGTATTAAGAAGAGTACGTGATATGTTTGTTGCAACAGTCAATGAAGGCTTAGATAAATTGGAGAATCCGCGTGTCATGCTGAATCAATATGTTCGTGATATGGAGGACGATATTGCCAAAGCGAAGCATGCGATTATCAAACAGCAAACCATTCAGCAAGGTTTCTTGAGAAAAGCAGAAGAGACAGAAGCATTTGCTGATAAGCGAAAGAAACAGGCGGAGCTGGCGTTTCATGCAGGAGAAGAAGAACTTGCACGGAAAGCACTGACTGAAATGAAGTATTTTGAAGAAAAGCACAATGAATATCAAGATGCCTATCAGCAATCTGTTAAACAGCTGAAAGAGCTGAAAGAACAGTTGCAGCATCTAGAAACAAAGCTGCGTGATGTTAAAGACAAGAAGCAAGCGCTGATTGCAAGAGCCAATGCCGCACAGGCAAAGCAGCATATGAATGAATCTATGAATAAAGTTGATAGTGAAAGTGCTTATAAAGAATTTCTACGCATGGAGAACCGTATAGAGGAAATGGAGATAAAAGCGGGCAGCTATGCACAATTTGCTGATCAGGGTGCATATGCTCATCTTGATTACGCTGATGAGGTTGAAAAGGAATGGCAAAAGCTTCAACGATCAAAGCAGCTTGAGAAACAGCCGGCAAACTAATGGAAATGTGTCAAAACGGAAGAAAAACAGGATTTTTCTTCCGTTATTTGATTTCTTTCTGTTTCGCTTTTCCTTATAATAAAAAGGTCAAAGGATAAAGGGATGATATAAATGAAACGGTTCATTGGTCTAATTTGTATACTTGTTGGTGTTTTTTTGATGATTGGGATGCTTTTCAAAAATGGAGATCTCTTTCATTTGAGCTTTTCTCGTGATAAAGCGGTCACAACAGCTTCAGCGAAAAAGGATGAGGTTGAACAATTAGATATCTCTCTTTCTGGATTTCGCATCAAGGTGGAGCCGGAAGATCGTTCGGATATTTCTGTGATGGTTGTGAATGGAAAAGGGAAAATGTATGCGGAACAAACAGGCGGAACCTTCAAAGTCCGTGCTGAAAATAAAGGATTTTTGTTTTTCTCTGCATTTGAAAAAGGAGAACTCTTAGTCAAAATTCCAACAGATTATCATAAAGATGTGAAAATAACAGGTGGAATCGGCGTGAGCGAAGTAAATGGCGAAGGAAAGCTGTCTCTTCAAGATGTGACGCTCAAATCAACGAGCGGAAACCTCACAGCTGAGAACTTCTCAGCAAATCGTGTGGAAATCAAAGCGACTTCTGGCAGACTTTCAGTGTCTCATATTGATGCGAAGGAAAGTGATATTGGTGCCACTTCTGGTCGTGCTGATATTCAAGATGTAAAAGGAAAGCTGCAATTAGGCATGACAAGCGGCAGGCTGACAGCAAGCTTTGATACAATTGATTCACCAGTCGACTTTCACATGACATCAGGCAGTGCGAAATTGAACTTGCCAGATGAGGGAGATTTCAAAGTCCAAGTGAAAAAAACGAGTGGACGTATTGATCATTCGTATGGTTTTGACCAAGCGGATAGTGAAGGCCGAGGTTTTACAGGCACGCATGGGAAAGGGACACACTTAGTCGATATTGAGATGACAAGCGGAAACTTAAAATTGCGGTAAACAAACGTAAAAAGGAAGGAGGCGAGTCAACTGCGTTTTTCTAGAAATCAAATTTTAGGCATCATTGTGGTGATTTTCGGTATTAATCTTTTTCTCAAAATTATTGGGATTGGGGCAGACCTATTTTGGCCAGTGTTTTTTGCTCTAGCTGGTTATTGGCTGCACTCTCGATCTAAACGTTGGCTCGGTTCGGTTTCCTATATTTTTGCAGGCTTTCTCTTCTTGAAGTTTCTACTAAATATCACGTTTAGTTTGACTGGGTATTTATTTGCTGCCTTTTTGATCTATGCGGGCTATCGTTTATTGAAAAACAAACCTGTTTTTGATGTCGATAAAAAGGAATCATCAGACGATGGAAAGCCTTCACTGAAAGTCAATCTTGAAAAAGAGGGCGATCAGAAGAAAACAAAAAGCCAGACAAAGCCGCGCAAAGAACATGATTTCTTCATCGGTGAAGTCAGGCTGATGAAAAAACCATTTCAATTAAGCGATTTGACCATTTCAGGTTTTATTGGCGATGTCAAAATCGACTTATCAAAGGCAATCATTGCTGAGGAAGAGAGTACGATCGTCATTAGTGGACTCATCGGAGATGTCGATATTTATGTACCGCAGGATATTGAAGTGTGTGTGAGTGCTTCGGCGGCGATTGGTGATATGAAAATCATTGATGAAAAAAGAAGCGGGTTCGGCAGTAAAGTGTATGTCATGACAAATGATTATGATGAGAGCAAGCGAAAAGTGAAAATCTCCATTTCTCTCCTGATAGGGGATGTGGATGTGAGGTACTTATGAGGAAACTGCATTTAGGCATCCAGTGGCAATCTGTTCGTCTTGCAGTCGGTATCTCGCTTGGTGTTGTCATCATGACGACACTCCCGATGTTTTTTTATTACCAGCTTGATCCCATGATTTTACTGTCTACGCGGTGGTTCGGCATCCCGTTTTTTTGTATTTTACTCATTATTAGTCTCGCCATTGGTGTATCAGCGGGGCATGTGTTTGGCTATCAGCATAAGAAGCGGCTGGATCAGCTTGTAGAGTCGATTTTGAAGTTTGAAAATGGGAATTTTGCCTATAGACTGCCTTCTCTAGGTGATGATGAAATTGGTTTGGCGGCAGATCAATTAAATGAAATGGCGAAACGAGTGGAAGGGCAAGTAGCCTCCTTACAAAAGCTCTCAAATGAGCGAGCTGAATGGCAGGTTCAAATGAAAAAATCGGTTGTCTCAGAAGAGCGTCAGCGTCTAGCGCGTGAGCTGCATGATGCAGTCAGCCAGCAGCTATTCGCCATTTCGATGATGACGTCTGCGATTCTTGAAGGGATGAAGGAAAAGGATGAAAAGATTTTAAAGCAAATGCGTCTTGTGGAACGAATGGCTGGCGATGCACAAAATGAGATGCGTGCACTCCTTTTGCATTTAAGACCGATCACCCTTGAAGGAAAAGACTTGAAAAAAGGCTTGATTGAGCTACTCAATGAATTTCAGGCAAAGCAGCCAATTGATATTGATTGGGAAATAGAAGATGATGCTCCGCTGTCTAAAGGGGTGGAGGACCATCTGTTCCGAATTGTGCAAGAAGCCCTTTCCAATGTGTTTAGGCATGCAAAGGCGACAAAGGTGACAGTACGTCTGCTTATTCGGAACCGTCAAGTTCAATTGAAAATTATCGACAACGGGATTGGTTTTCAAACAGATCATGTGAAGACTGCTTCCTACGGACTTGAATCGATACGAGAAAGAACAAGTGAAGTAGGCGGTGTCGCAGAGATTATGTCATTTGAGGGAAAAGGCACACAAATTGATGTGAAGGTTCCCATTTTTGATGAAGGAAAAGGAGAGAACGTTCGATGATTCGAGTGCTTTTAATTGACGATCACGAAATGGTGAGAATGGGTCTTGCTGCTTTTTTAGAGGCACAGGCGGATATTGAAGTCATCGGTGAAGCGTCAGATGGACAAAAAGGTGTAGAACTAGCGGTTGAATTAAAGCCAGACGTGATTTTAATGGACCTTGTCATGGAAGGCATGGATGGCATCGAAGCAACGAAAAGAATTTGTCAGGAAATAGAGGATGCCCGGATTATTGTACTGACGAGCTTTATTGATGATGATAAAGTGTATCCAGTGATTGAGGCTGGTGCTTTAAGCTATCTTTTAAAAACATCGAAAGCAGGAGAAATTGCTGATGCCATCAGGTCTGCAAGTATCGGCGAACCAAGGCTTGAATCAAAAGTAGCTGGAAAGGTCATGAACAAACTCCGCCATTCATCAAATGGGTCCATTCTGCACGATTCGTTAACCGCAAGAGAAATGGAAATATTAAAGCTGATTGCCGATGGGAAATCGAATAAGGTCATTGCTGAGGAATTGTTTATTACCATCAAAACAGTCAAGACGCATATTACCAACATTCTTTCCAAGCTTGATGTAGAAGACCGCACACAAGCGGCCGTGTATGCACATCGCCATAAGCTGATTCAATAAAAAAACAGCTTTCAAATGAAAGCTGCTGGAACATGCACAAAATTAGTCCTTCTGTCCTGTGATTGGACGTTCGGATAGTTGATGGAGCTCAGGAACTGGAAAAGCCTCCTGCTCCTCGGCCGATTTGTCTTCCAGGGTTTTCTTCATCTCGGAAAGCAGCTTGACGCTTTCCTTTGCCACTGCAGCTTTTTTCTCTTGCAAATCAATGATCTGTGAAAGTCCAACAAATAAACCGCCTCCAATCAGAAGGAGCGCAGGGGTTTGTCCATAATAAATCACGATCAAAAATGTGCTTGAAAAGCTGTCGGCTTCAATGAAGAAATCTTCTTTTGATTGCATGAATACCACGACTAACAGAAGTATTCCTAGAATCAAAAATAGAATGCCGGCCGAAAGTAAAGCTCGTTTCATGATTGACACCCTTTTTTTCTTACCATTTTAACATACTCTATTAGGATTGTGTTGCGCCCTTAGTCCCGAAGTCACGGATTTTCACATTTACCTTGTAACGAATATCCGATTCACTAAAAATGTCATCCCAATGTTTTGCTTCTTTTCGGAATTCCTTCGGATAGGCAATACTCGCTTTTTGATAAAATCCACAAATATCTGCTTTGATCTCATGCTGTAATTCCCCGATAAAATCTTTTACATTTTCCTCAAGTCGATGTGCCACGACTTTCTCAATTTCTTGGAGGTATTTTTCATTAAATGAATTTTCCCGTTCATTCCAATCCTCAGACAATCTTCCATCAAGCTCCACTGACACATCAAATTCATATTTGCCACTGGCTGTTTTATGGGTGTCAATGTTGTGTTTGATTTTAAAGATCTCAAAAGAATAAATGCTATGTTCATATTGGAATTCAATCACTCCGCCTGTTGCATCTCCAGTCAGCAGGTTGTAGGACTGCACCGCTAAAGGAGAGATGTTGGTGAGAAATCGTTTGTTCTGAATAATCGAGGCACCATCCAGCATTAATTTGCCCTGACTGACACTGACTTTCGGAATGGCAAAGGATACGTTGTTTTGCATAGCAGAAGAAATATCTCCTAAGGAAACGGGCTTGAACATACGAATGGTCGTTTTTGTATTCGAAGAAATATCGTATAAGGTGGAAGCGGCAGGCTGGCCGTCGTCATTGATTTTCAGCATATCTCCAGGCTTCTCAGAGGCCATAAAGACAAGGCTTCCTCTTCGTGTTTCATTGTCCCGAATGAATTGATTGATGACCAAATCGAAATTATTTTCATTGATAAGGTCTTGAGAAAACAAATAAACCCTCAGCTGCTGAGCAAAAATGCGGTGTGTTTTTAGGGCCGTTGTACGAAAAATTTGGTGTATGGAATCACCGCTTGTCTCAATAATCTTCGTCGGATCTTTCACGCTTGATTCTTGCTCAATTTTTTGCGGAACGAGCACCTGCATAGACAGCTTCAATTTATGTCCGTCATCTCCTTTATCTACAGCAAATCCAATTGCCATGTTGAGCTCCTCGATATTTGTACTATCCCAGCACCCGCATAATAGAATCAGTGAGAAGAGCGCAAGAACCGCTTTCTTTTTCATGCTGTTTTCCGCCTCCTTTTGAAAAATACGATGATAAATAAAAGAAACGGGAGTATACCAAATAGAAGAAAGAACAAGTTGTTTACGTAGGTTAAATAGTCTCGGACCGTATCAACATCTTTTGGGAAAAGAGCGGCAAAGAAGATCACAATGCCCATCAAGGCGAGCGCGATTTTTTTAGGGAATTTAGTCAATTTGATGACTCCTATCGTAGCAAAAAACGTATATCCTACAAAGCTCGTATAAAGCTGGACAAGCCAAACAATCAGCAAAAAGGATTCAATCCGTTCAATAAAAATCCCCTGAATATCAAATGATTGAAATAAGGCAATGGTCGGCCACGTCAGAGTCGCCGTTTCTTTCACCGTGAGCGCACCAACCACAAGAATATAGGTGAAAATATAGATGATCGCAGGAATCAAAAAGCCGATGGAGCCATATGCAAAAGTGTGTTTTTGCGTATTCATGTAGGTAGGCATAAACAGCATCATTTCAATACCTACAAATGAAATGGCTGATGCGTTCAAGGATTTGAAGACAGGGGAGAATCCCTCTCCTAATACAGGCCTTAGGTTATCTAATTTAAATTCTTGCACACTCAGTCCGTATGCAATAAATAAGATAATTAAGGTGACAATGAGGAAAAATGGGCACAGTCTGGCAAAATCACCAATTCCGCCAACTACGAGATAAAAACCAACCAAAATAAAACTGATCATTGTCACCGCTACAGGTGTGTTTTGAAGTAGAAAGAATTTCACCATCTCAGACATAGCCCGTACTTCATAGCTGGCAACGCCGAGAAAGTAAATAATAATCAACAGGTTGGCAAGTGAGCCAATCCATTTCCCAAGCCCTTCTTTTGTATAGTCATAGTAGGAAGAAAAGGAGACCTTTTTCATCATGAGCACATTGACAAAAATAAACACAATGTATATCACACTCATGAGTAAGAGTGCAATCCAGCCGTCAGGTGTAGGCGTAGCTTGAGCCATTGATCTTGGCAGAATCATCATACTTGCGCCTAGTGTGGTATTGGCGATAATGGCACTTGCCTGATAGCTTGTGATCGACTCTTTATGATTGACCATGTTGTTCCCCTTTCTTTTGATTTTTCAAAGGCAATCTGATGATGGAATTGTCCTCATTTTTATAGCTGAACACAAAATCTGGTGAAAAATATGGGATGCCAAAGCTTTTTTGTCTTGTCAAATGAGTGAGTAAGACGAGCATAAACAGGACAAGTCCATATAAACCGAATGCAGCTGCAGCAAACATGGACACAAAGCGAAGGACACGAAATGATATCCCCATTCCATATTGAGGAAAGGTAAAGGATGCAAGTGCAATGACGCTGACAATAATGACCATAATGGAGCTGACGATATGGGCTTGTACGGCTGCCTGCCCAATGACAACACCGCCCACAAGTCCGATTGTTTGTCCAAGTGGATTAGGCAGTCTTAACCCAGCTTCCCGCAGCAGCTCAATGGTCATTTCCATGATGAGTGCTTCCACAATAGGAGGAAAGGGGACATTCTCTCGTGTGCTTGAGATGGAAATAGCTAAAGTTGTGGGCAATAGACCTTGCTGGAAGGACACAAGGGCAATATAAATGGCTGATAAAAACAATGTGAGAAAGATGGACGTAAAACGCAGCAAACGAATCAGAGAGGCAGCGATCCATCTTTCATAATAATCATCAGGTGATTGCATAATCGTCGCGAGAGAAGCAGGCACAATTAAGATAAAAGGCGAATGATCAACAAAGATGGCGACGCGTCCATTGTTTAAAGCAGATGCCACTTTATCAGGCCGTTCTGTGTTTTGAATTTGCGGAAAAGGAGAATACACATTGTCTTCAATCAGCTCCTCAAGAACGCCTGAGTCTTGAATATCATCTATGGTGACTTGTTTGAGACGCTTTTTTACCTCTTTTAAAACAGAGGGCTCAACGATACCATCAATGTACATGATCGATACTTGGGTGTATTTCTTTTCGCCGATTTTCATATCTACTGTTTTGAGATCAGGGTTTTTCAAACGCTGTCTGACGAGAGCTAAGTTCGTGTTGATATCTTCAATGAAACCAATTTTTGGTCCTCTTACGATGGTTTCAGATGTAGCATCTCCTAAATTACGTTTCTTCGTTCCGTGTGTTTCTAAAATATAAGCATGCTGAAATCCATTAATCAGTACGACACAATGTCCTTGGAAAATAGCATCTACTAGTTCTTCAGAGGTTTTCACCGTACGGGTAGTCATCATCGATAAATTGGATTCTAGCTTCTCTTTTGTCAGAGAGGCATGATCTTGCAATAGCAGTTTTAAGAAGGTTTGAATCTGCATCGCTTCGTTCATTTCTTTAATGTATAAATAATAAACAACCTGTCCATGAGGCAATGTTTTTTTCTCATGGATCAAATCATCCATGTCCTTTAACTGAGGGAGAATGACAGAGAGATTATCGTATAAGTGCTCTTTCAATGGAGTTTGATTCAAATGGATCACCCGCCTCAATTTCTTTTTCTTAGCATTACCTGCTTGAAAAAACAATATTCTGTGTTACATTATTTTGTGGTATATGAAAGAATCACGGTGTTGGAGGAAAGAAGATGGCGCAAATTCGTTTAGCAGGAACAAAAGAGGAGATCGATCTTATTCTACAGTCGTTTGACAAGCATTATGAGGTGACTTATACGTCAAAAGATTACGGAAAAACAAATCCAAAATACAAATATTCCAAAGATGTTCGTGTTTATATTGAACTAAAATTAAAATAAAGATAAAATTTTAATTGAAAACGCTTAAAGGATTTTCGTTTTTTGTATAGAATAGAGTTGAGTGATGAAGCTATGGAGGGATACATAATGACAGAATTTAGAATCGAAAAAGATACAATGGGCGAAATCAAGGTGCCACAGGACAAGTTCTGGGGTGCACAAACACAACGAAGCAAAGAAAATTTCAAAATCGGTTCTGAGAAAATGCCAAAGGAAGTTGTGAATGCGTTTGCAATTTTGAAACGTAGCACAGCGATTGCGAACGAACGTCTAGGCAACTTAGAAAGTGAAAAAGCAGAAGCGATTGCTGCTGTATGTGATGACATCATCAGTGGAAAGTATGACGAGCATTTCCCGCTTGTTGTATGGCAAACAGGAAGTGGAACACAAAGTAACATGAACATGAACGAAGTCGTTGCAAATAGAGCAACTGCCTACTTGAAAGATAAAAATAGTGAATTCAGCATTCACCCGAATGATGATGTCAACCGCAGCCAAAGTTCAAATGATACATTCCCAACGGCTATGCACGTGGCAGCTGTTTTAGCTGTGTACAAAAAGCTATTGCCTGCAATTGACCAGTTAAGAGCGACGCTTGATGAGAAAGCGAAAGCATACCAAGAGATCGTGAAAATTGGCCGTACGCATTTGCAAGATGCAACACCTCTTACAGTGGGCCAAGAGATTAGCGGCTGGGTGTACATGCTTGATCGTTCAAAAGAAATGATTTTAGAATCTACTGAAAAAATGAGAGAACTTGCCATTGGCGGAACAGCTGTTGGTACGGGAATTAACGCACATCCTGAGTTTGGTAAATACGTGGCAGAAGAAATCAGCCAGTTAACAGGTCAAACGTTCAATTCTTCACCAAACAAATTCCATGCGCTGACAAGTCATGATGAAATCACATATGCACACGGTGCGCTTAAAGCACTTGCAGCTGACTTAATGAAAATTGCCAATGATGTGAGATGGCTTGCAAGTGGTCCTCGCTGCGGAATTGGTGAATTGATCATTCCTGAAAATGAGCCAGGCAGCTCCATTATGCCAGGAAAAGTCAACCCAACTCAAAGTGAAGCTTTAACAATGATTGCCGCACAAATCATGGGGAATGATGCAACAATCGGTTTTGCCGCAAGCCAAGGAAACTTCGAGCTGAACGTATTTAAGCCGGTCATCATCTATAACTTCTTGCAGTCAGTTGAATTGCTTGCTGACGGTATGAACTCATTCCATGACAAGTGTGCCGTTGGAATTGAACCAAACCTAGAAACGATCGAGAAAAACCTAAACAATTCATTGATGCTTGTGACGGCACTCAACCCGCACATCGGATATGAAAATGCAGCGAAAATTGCGAAGCTTGCGCACAAAGAAGGATTAACACTAAAAGAAGCTGCCCTTCAATTAGAACTATTAACAGAAGAGCAGTTTGAAGAGTTTGTGAAACCAGAAGAAATGGTGACACCGAAAGCAAAATAAGACACCAGAGGCCTCTGTGCCTCTGGTTTTTTTATGGAAACTCCCTGAAATTACAGAAAAGAAGTTTGATTATTTGTCACAATCATAAACCCAGGGCAACCAAGCCCTGGGTTTTATAAATGATCTTCTTTTAGAATGCGTAATAAGGAGCTGGAGACCGGCTGAAGCGGTGTGTATAATTTCAATTGATAAAGCATGCCTTTGACGATGACTTGTCTTGGTTTTTGTTTGTTTAACTCGTTTTCTAAAATGCCAAGCGCTTCAAATAAATCTGGCTCGTCTTTCACTTCATAATGTGCTTCTGCCAGCTCTCTTAATTCTTTTAATAGAGATTCTGTGAGCGGGTCAAATGATCGTTCATAAATCGGGCCGAACCAGTCGCTTGCTTGGTCCACAGAAATGAGCGGATGGTCATTGCGCTTCATCATACCGCCCATTAGATCATCGATACGGTGAATCATTGTTGCGGCAAGCTCCTCTGCTTCGAGCTGAAAATCATATAAAATGGCAAGCTCAAAGTACACGTGACTCATGCCCTCAATCGTTAAACATAGATCAGCCATATAAGGAATGGCCGCATCTCCATACACTTGCTTAATGTTATCAATGTGCAACTGAATCGTCGCAAGTCGAATTTGCTTTGCGAGCTGCTGCGTTTCTTCGTTCAATGGGAGCGCCCTGTCGCTTAGCTGCATTTTAATAAAATCTTTTTGCTGCAAAATATTATCGTAATAGACAGTGAGCTGTTTCCGGTAGGCCTCTTTTGGTGTGCCGCCTTCTGTTTGAACCTCATGAATCCGGGTAAATACCTTATCGTAATAGTAATGCAAGATCGAAATAAGTAGTGCTTCCTTCGATTTGAAATAAAGGTAAAACGCACCCTTTGACATGTGGCATTCATCTGCAATTTCCTGAACAGACGTTGTATTATAGCCTTTGCTGGCAAATAACTTCATACCAGCCTCAATAATCATTTTTTCTTTCTTTTTCAATATGAATGTCATCCTTTCTTACCGAGAGACAAATGTCTTAGGAAACGTGCGCAAAGAGATGTGACTTATCGGTCATAAACGACAAAACTTTTCAAAAATTAATCAGATTGTAACTTGTTTTTTACAGTGTAATTCTTTATATTATAAAGTAAGGTGACCAACCGGTCAAAAAATGTGAAAGGATGATGTTCCATGAGAGAAATTGATGATATGATTAGACGCTTGAAAACAAAAGGAATTCAAGTAGAAAAAGTCAAAATGCCGAAAGAGAAAACCATTGAAAAGAAATGGATGTATCAAGCTGGCAAGAAAATTAAAGCCACATACCGTGATTTCAATGGGTATTCATTCATCTAAAAAAGACTGCGGTGTAAAACCTACAGCCTCTTCTTTGGAACAGTGATCGTATAGCGTACACCTAGTTCATCATTTTCAATTGATATGGACGCTTGATGCATTGAAAGAATTCGTTTGACAATGCTTAATCCAATGCCGAATTCGCCCTTTTTTCCCTTACTAAAAGGTTCGTATAGGCTGGATAGCATGTGTTCTTCAATTGGAGGGCCATCATTACGAATGACGATGCGAATTTGATCCTCTTCCTGCTTCATATGAATATCAATTTTATTTTTTGCGTAGCGAAGTTGATTTTCTAATACATTTTCAAATAATTTGCTCCATTGTTCTGGATCGCCTTCAAGTGCAGCCTCATCATCTAAGTCCACGTTCCACTGCAATTCATTTTTCGACCAGCGTAAACGGTCAACCACTTCCAGCATTGTATTACTCACAAGGAAGGGAGAATGCGCCGGATGTTGTTTTGATAAATAATCAAGCTTTGTTAAATACAGCAAATCTTTGATTTTCTTCTCAAGCTTTTCCGCTTCGCCTTCAATCACTTCCACCGTTTGTTCAAGATCTCCTTTAGGGAAAATTCCATCTTTAATAGACTGCGTATAACCGCGGATGACCATCACAGGTGTTTTTAAGTCGTGTGATATATTTTGCAAAAGCGTTCGTTCTGTTTCATCTTTTTGAATGAGCTTTTGTCTCATTTCTTCAATCGTATGCCCCAGCTTGCCAATTTCATCTTGCCGGTCAACCATCACAGGATCGTCCCAGTCTTCTTGTGCAATGCGCTTGACGTGCTTTTCAAACGCGACGATTGGACGTGATAAGTAGCGGGCGAGCCAAATCGATGGAATCCAGCTTAGTAAAATAACTGTTCCTAAGATGAAAATCAGCTGTTTAAACAGTGTAAAGGACAAGTCATCTCGATAAGAATCGGGTGCATATGACAAGAGAATATATTGTGTATTGCCAGTTGAGACTTTTTTGATCACAAAAAAGATATGCTGGCCATTCACTTCTTCAGAATAGCGTTTTGTTGCGCTTTTTTGTTTTTTAACAAAGGACTGCACTTTTTCAATAAAGGCATGCGGGAAAAACTGAGCCATTTGATTTAATTCATCTGACGGAATCAGAATGTGCTGAACCGAGCGGTTTTCTGGTGTCGACTTTGGTGAGCCGTCTCGATTCAGAGGGTATTCTGTTAACACTTGCTGCTCGTTTTCGATGTTTTTATAAATTTCATTCGTAAAGAAGCTGCGTAATGTATTTGAAAATAAAATGATCAGGACAATCGAGATGGTGAGTAAAATGCCAGAGATGACAACCCAAATTTGAAAAGCGAGTGGTTTGTTCTTCATCCTTTTAGCATCCTATAGCCAAATCCATAAATGGTCTCGACTTTTAAGTCAGGCATTTTTTTTCGCAGCCGTCTGACAAGATCATCGACCACACGATCTGTCCCGAAGTAATCGTGCCCCCAGATCTTGACGAG
The DNA here is from genome assembly GCF_051172515.1 of Bacillus sp. G402. Classification (NCBI taxonomy): domain Bacteria; kingdom Bacillati; phylum Bacillota; class Bacilli; order Caryophanales; family Bacillaceae; genus Bacillus; species Bacillus sp. G402. The sequence goes on along the minus strand of NZ_JBPIZC010000002.1, from coordinate 243,630 downwards.
GATATCTTCCCGGGAAAAGGCATGTCCTTGATGATGGGTAAATAAGAGCAGCAAATCAAATTCCTTAGACGTTAAGTTAATCAGCTGATCTCCTTCATACACCTCTCTTACGTCCTCGTGAATGATATAGGAAGAAACGGGTGTGACGCTTTGCTGAGGTGTGTCACTGTTTTTATATACAAGCTCCAGCAGCTTTTGCACGCGGATGATCAGCTCGCGCGGAAGAAAGGGTTTCGCAATATAATCACTGCTCCCGAGTTCTAAGCCAAGCACACGATCAATATCTGCATCACGTGCCGAAATAAAAATGACCGGTACGTCAGGCGAGGCTGCTTTGATTTCTTTAATGAGTGTGTAGCCGTCCGTATCAGGCAGCATAATATCTAAAATCCATAGATGCGGTGGCTTGTTCATGGCCGCGCGTGCCGCTTCTCCGGTTAAAAAAGAGGACACATTCCAATTTTCACTCTCTAAATATTTGGTTAACAGTTCATTTAAATTCTGCTCATCTTCAACTAAATAAATGGTGTACGACAAAGTCTTCCACATCCTCTCAACGTCATTATAACGGGATACAAAGGCGGCATGTCAACAATCACACGCTTTTTTCACAATTTCACATATTCTTCTCATTATTATCCCATAATGTTTGTTTATGATAAGCTCAAGGGAAAAAAGGGCATAGACAAAAGGCTAATGAATAGGTGCTTTTCACCAATGTGCACACCTTGCTTTTTTTCTATGAATAAGTATTATATAATTTGACATATTGTCATAAAGAATTTTTCAATGATATTGCCATTAAGAGGACATGAGTCCTGTCTAGACATATGAATGAAGCATTTCATGAAAATGATGCAAAGGAGTGCAAGCGATGGATTTCCGAAGAGAAGATGAAGAGAAAAAAATGAATGATCAAGAACACACACATCAAGAGAATGAGAAACAAATAGAAGAACCAGAAAAAGAGAAAGAACTCGTTTTTCACCATCATGAAAACGAAGCATCTGCCTCTCAGGAGAGGGTGACAAATGGGTCTCCTCAAGTGATTGATGACCGTTCGTCTAAAAAGGAGAAAAAACGAAAGGCTGCATGGCTAAGTCCGATTCTTGGAGGGATTATTGGAGGCGGTCTTGTGCTTGGCATTACACCGCTTTTACCGCAGTCACAAGATACAGCGGCAAACACTCAAACCCAAACAGCATCAAGCGAACCGGCTTCATCTGAAAATTTCTCAACAAAACAAATCACCAATGCGACGAATGTTGCTGATATGGTAGAAGATTTAGAGCCGACGATTGTAGGGGTCTCAAACTATCAATCTACACAAAACTCGTTCGGTCTTAGCGGTGATTCAACTGAAGCAGAAGCTGGAACGGGTTCTGGTGTCATCTTCAAAAAAGATGGCAAAAAAGCATACATTATCACAAATAACCATGTAGTCGAGGGTGCCAATAAATTAAAGGTCACACTATACGATGGAAAAACAAAAGATGCGAAGCTTGTCGGCAGTGACGTAATGACAGATTTAGCTGTCGTGGAAATAAATGCTGACGGCATTGATAAAGTTGCAAGCTTTGGAGATTCTTCTAAGCTTCGGGCTGGAGACAAAGTCATCGCAATCGGGAACCCGCTCGGTGCGCAGTTCTCTGGTACAGTAACAGAAGGGATTATTAGTGGTCTCGATCGTACCGTTGAAGCCAATACATCATCTGGAACCGTTGAGATGAATGTGCTTCAAACAGATGCAGCCATTAACCCTGGAAACAGTGGCGGTCCGCTGATCAATACAGACGGTCAAGTCATCGGCATCAACAGTTTGAAAATTAGCGAAAGCGGAGTAGAATCACTCGGATTTGCGATCCCAAGTAACGATGTCAAACCGATCGTAGATCAGCTGTTGAAAAATGGAAAAGTCGAACGTCCTTACCTTGGCGTACAAATGATTGACCTTGAGCAAGTGCCTGAAACGTATCAGGAAAATACACTTGGCCTATTTGATAAACAAATCGGTAAAGGCATCTATGTAAAAGATGTATCAAAAGGATCTCCTGCACAAAAAGCAGGCTTGAAGTCTGGAGATGTCATCATCAAGTTCAAAGGAAAAGATGTAGCGAACAGCTCACAACTGAAAGAAATCCTTTATAAAGAAACAAAAATTGGCGATAAAACGACAATGACTGTCATCCGTGATGGAAAGAACAAAAATCTTGATATTACCCTTGGGCAGTCTGATAACGAATAAAAGAAAACAGGTGGATAAACGATCCACCTGTTAGATTGTTGACAAAGGGCTAAAATGAACTTGATTTTAGCCCTTTGTCTTCTTTTTTTTCAGCGTGATAGAAAACCTTTGAAGTCTAGGAAGGACGAGTACTGGCGCGGAGCGAATTTGACATTCGTGAGCACCAGCACGCAGGACTGACAAAGAATGCGAGGGTTTGTCTACACGCTGACAGGTGGATAAGCGATCCACCTGTTTTTTTGTGCCTATTTTTTTGAGGATAGTGTCCGTAAAATAATGTTTTCCCATACATTCCAAGGCAGGAGCTGCTTTGCTATGAATGAAAGCCGAACACCTTTCCCCACAAGATACCTTAGCTTCTTTAGCCGCTTCTTCTCTGCAAGCGAAACCACAAGCTCTGCAACTTCACCGGGATCTCCATAGTTGTTTTTTTGCGCCTCTATATAGGACATCATCTTTTGATAAATAGCTGTGTATTTAGAACCTTCTGCGGGCGGCGTCATTTGCTCATTCATGGAGGTGTTCCAAATGTTCGTTTGGAAAGAACCCGGCTCAATCAAAGCGGCCTGAATGCCAAACGCAGCCAGCTCAATTCGCAAACTCTCTGTATAACCCTCTAGTGCAAACTTTGACGATACATATGGAGAGAGTGCGGGCATTCCCATGAGTCCGCTGATACTGCTCATATTCAATATTTTTGCACCGCTCGTCATCAACGGAAGGACTGCTTGTGTCATTTCCATCACACCAAAGACATTCACTTCAAATTGCTCTCGGTACTGATCAACAGGCACTTCTTCAGCAAAACCAGCATAGGCCGTTCCCGCATTGTTCACAAGCAGGTGAATGGGAGCATAGGCATTAAGCCTTTTTTGAAATGCTTGAATGGACTGTGTATCTGTCACATCTAATGCTTCAATATGTATCGATTCGGATAAAGCGGCGTTCTTTACTTCTTCGGCAAGCTTTTTCGCATTGGTTTCCTGTCTTACGCCAGCAATCACAGTGTACCCTTGCTGAGCAAGACGCAGTGTGATGAGCTTTCCAAAACCGCTGTTGGCACCAGTCACAATGGCTGTTTTATTCATCATCCGGTTCTCCTTTTTGTTTTAATCTACCATAGTCTGCTGTTTTATTGAATAACGAAAAGGGGCTTGGAGAAGAATAAAAAACGATGCTATAAAATAGGAGGAAATACATGATGTGCTGGAAGAAGGCGGGACTGCTAGGAGTGCTGTTCTTTATGCTGTCTGGCTGTCGTTCAATCGAACCAATACAACATCCACATGAAGCAGAAGCTGAAAGTCTGTCCGCTGTTCAAATGAAGGAACTGCCATTTCAGCATTTGCAATTGCATGTACAATATGGACAAAAAAGCGAATTATATGAAGCTACCTATCGTCAAGCTGGTGGAAGAGAAGAAGCACTGATTCGAGATCATATGAATGGTGTCCGCTATGAAGGGGAAGAAGCTTTACGTGAAATGAAGATGAAGCTCAATGATATGTCGATTCCTAGTGCAAAGCTGAATGAAACATATGTCAATGAATTATTATCTGCTTTTAATTTAGATGATGATTATCAGCGGATACGAGTCGATATCAAGCTCGAAGATGGGACAAAACGTGCATTCGAAAAGAAAAAGTAAACGAGACTTTCTCATTTTTTAATTGAAAATGATTTTCAAGATCACTTAAATCTGATACACTAAATTGAGATAAGTGATCTTTTACGTCTACATAGACGATATTCAATATAAAAAATTTGGATGAGAAAAGGAGCGTTTGAGCGGAATGAGTGCCATTTCTACTGAAGGTTTAAGCTTAGGTTACGGAGAAACAATGATCATAGACGAACTAAATGTATCGATCCCTAAGGGTGAAATCACAGTATTTATTGGCAGCAATGGATGCGGTAAATCCACGCTACTTCGCTCTTTGGCCCGTCTCATGAAGCCAATGGGTGGTTCTGTCCTGCTTGAAGGTCATTCCATTGCCAAATTACCAACAAAGGAAGTGGCGAAACAGCTTGCCATTCTTCCGCAAGGACCGGAAGCGCCAGAAGGATTAACGGTACATCAACTCGTCAAGCAAGGGCGATATCCTTATCAAAATTGGCTGAAGCAATGGTCAAAGCAAGATGAAGAAGCGGTAAATCGTGCACTGAAGTCAACGAAGATGGAAGACCTTGCTGATCGAACGGTTGATTCATTATCAGGTGGACAAAGGCAGCGTGCATGGATTGCGATGACACTGGCTCAGGAGACGGATATTATTCTATTAGATGAGCCAACAACGTATTTAGACATGACGCACCAAATTGAAATCCTAGATCTTCTTTTTGATTTAAATGAAAAAGAGCAGCGCACGATTGTCATGGTTCTGCATGACCTCAATCTCGCTTGCAGATATGCGCATCACCTTGTGGCCATTAAAGACAAGTCGATTTATGCAGAAGGAAGACCGGAAACTGTCATTAACTGTGATCTTGTGAAAAATGTCTTTGATATGAACTGCCAAGTCACAACAGATCCTTTATTCGGAACACCGTTATGTATTCCGCACGGCAGAGGACGCTGTATTGTCCAACAGGCACAAGCTGAGACATTTCTTGCTGCAAGATAATCGTATGTGAAAAGCCTGACATCTGTTACACGCAGAGTCAGGCTTTTTTCTGAAAAAAGGAGCGGAATACCAATGGGAAATGAATTAGATGAAAAGCTCGAAGGCCTGCTTGATAAATATACAGAGCTGCTGCTTGGTGAAACGAATGAGGAACTGAAAAGAGATGTCACGCAGTGGATCATCTATTCTCATATTGCCAAAAGCATGCCGCCTTTAGCCAAGCATTTTAATGACACGTATCCAGAGGCAAAAGAAGACATCAAAGAAACCATTCAGCGGATCAAGCAATTAAATGAAGCTCATCGTGCGAATAAAGACCGTTAAAAAACTGCCAGTACGAGCTGGCAGTATCAGATTGTTGACAAAGGGCTAAAATGAACTTTATTTTAGCCCTTTGTCTTCTTTTCAGCGTGATAGAAAACCTTTGCAGTCTAGGAAGGACGAGCCCTGGCACGGAGCGAATTTGTCATTCGTGAGTACCAGTGCGCAGGACTGACAAAGAATGCGAGGGTTTGTCTACACGCTGAAACTGCCAGTACGAGCTGGCAGTTTTTCTTTATGACATGGGTGATGATCCGTACGGTGATTGATCAGTCAGTGTTTGCTGGAATTTCTGGTGTGCCTGCTGGAGCTTTTGCTGTTCAGCAGCTTCGACAGAGTACCAGCCATATTTGAACATGACATCATATAAATGTCTTTGCGTTTTTTGTGTTTCTAGCGCAATACGCTGAATATCTTGGTAAAGAGATTCATGGCTGAATTCATTGAGCGCTGTGTTATATCCGCTTGTCATATATTTTTCAGTCGACAAAAGGTCTGTGACAAAGTCGCGATCGTTCATGTTTGTCGTTGTTGGAACCGGCGTTTGTGGATTCCCGATTTTTTGTTGGTTTTGCTGTTCCATGTCTGTTACCTCCTATTGCATAAAGCCAGAAGACTGGCCTTGCCCTGAGCTGCCTAAATGTTGAAGTATTTGTGTGTAATGCTGATGGTGCATTTGACCAACTTGATTGAGTTCTTGTTTCAATGTTTGATCCTGACAATGCTCGGCCATAAAGTGGGCTTTTTTCATTGCGATCAAATTCCAGTTGAGCATATCCTCTAGGTACAAGGAATCCTTTACTGAAATCACCTGTGGGGGCATATTCATTTGCTGGTTGTTCAAGATGTGTTCCTCCTTACGATTTCTTTTTATATTGCTGATTTTGACTGGTCTTTTTACCACCTAGGTCTGCTTCTTGTGATGGACCTGCGTTTCCTTTCACACTTGCAGCACTTACGCCTGCTTTTGATGGGTTCTTTTGCAAACGAGACATGTGGACATCACCTCCATTATTACAATTCCCCCTCGTCTTTAATTCATACGCTGTAAAGAAAGACGCATGAGAATGTGTAAATTTTTGAAATCTGCTATTGAACTGTTTCGGAAAATCTTTTAAGATAAAGAAAGAGGCATTGCTTTTTTTTGGACAAAAAATGAATGACTGTTCATTCAAAATGTTTAGGGGGATATTTATGGGCAAACATATTCGCAAGGCGGCTGTCATTGGTTCAGGTGTCATGGGCTCAGGCATTGCTGCACATCTAGCCAATATCGGGATACCAGTAACATTGCTAGATATTGTGCCACATGAACTGACAAAGGAAGAAACGGCAAAAAAGCTAACGCTTGATCACCCTAGTGTTCGGAATAGATTAAGCCAAGACGCAATGAAAAAATTGTTAAAGCAAAAGCCAGCACCTCTTACTTCAGCCAAAAACCTATCATACATCACACCCGGAAATCTCACAGATCACCTTTCCTTATTACACGATGCTGACTGGATCATTGAAGTCGTCACTGAAAAGCTCAGCATTAAACAACACGTATTCTCTCTCATCGACGAACACCGCAAAGAAGGCAGCATCGTATCCAGCAATACATCCGGTATTTCTGTTGAAAAAATGGCAGAAGGCCGATCAGCTGATTTTAAACGCCACTTTTTAGGCACTCACTTTTTTAACCCAGCTCGTTATTTAAAGCTGTTAGAAGTAATTCCTATTCAAGAAACAGATCCAGAAGTACTCTCATATATGAAAACATTTGGTGAAGATGTACTTGGCAAGGGTGTGGTCGAAGCAAAAGATACACCGAACTTTATTGCCAACCGAATTGGCACTTATGGGCTTCTTGTCACAGTGCGTGAAATGCTTGAGAACAAATACACGATCGGAGAGGTCGATTCTGTTACAGGTCCACTCATTGGCAGACCGAAAAGTGCGACCTTCCGCACACTTGATGTGGTGGGACTCGACACATTTTCTCATGTAGCCCGCAATGTGTATGAACAGGTAGAAGGAAAGGAAAAAGATATTTTTCAGCTGCCTGAGTTTATGGAAAGAATGCTCGAAAAAGGGTGGATCGGCAGCAAAGCAGGGCAAGGATTTTATCAAAAAAACGGAAAGAGCATTTTAGAGCTTGATCCTGTCACACTCACATACGGAGAACGGACAAAGCTGAAGGATCCGGGCATTGACATTGCCAAGCAGCAAAAGGGGACAAAAGCGAAATTGAAAGCGCTTATTTATCAAGACGGCCGTGCTGGGCAATTGCTTTGGAATATGACCGCACCTGTTCTTCTTTATTCAGCTCAACTAAAAGGCGACATTGCGGATGATATTCAGTCCATCGATAACGCCATGAAATGGGGATTTGGCTGGCAGCATGGCCCGTTCGAGCTGTGGGATGCGATTGGTGTGAAAAAAGCCGTCAGTCGAATGGAAGCGGAAGGGCACAGCATCCCGACCTGGGTGCGAGATATGCTTTCACAAGGACATGACACATTCTATCAAGAAAATGCCGAAGGAGACCGTGCATTTTATCAGAATGGTGCTTATGAACAGGAAAAGGGAAACGACAAGAATATTTCGTTAGCTAGATTGAAAAAGAAACACGATGTCATTTTTAAAAATACAGGTGCAAGCTTGATCGATATCGGGGATGATGTTGTCTTGCTTGAATTTCATTCGAAAAGTAATGCCATTGGGCTTGATGTCATTGATATGATCGATCGTGCTGTAGATGAAACGGAAAAGAATTATAAAGGGCTGGTCATCGGTAACCAAGGAAAGAACTTCTGTGTTGGTGCGAATCTCGCCTTAATTTTAATGGAAGCACAGGACGACAACTTCTTTGAAATTGATTTTGTCATTCGCAGGTTCCAGCAGGCGATGATGAAGGTGAAGTATAGTGACCGTCCAGTTGTGGCTGCACCATTTGGTATGACACTTGGCGGAGGGACGGAGCTTTGTCTACCAGCAGCCGCTATCCAAGCGTCCAGTGAAACGTATATGGGGCTTGTCGAAGCGGGGGTCGGACTCATACCGGGCGGAGGCGGAAACAAAGAACTCTATATTCGCCATCTGCAAGGAGCGGAAAAGCCATCAGCAACTGCGATCCAAGATGCTACGCTACAAACCTTTGAAGCCATTGCGATGGCAAAGGTATCTACATCAGCAGAGGAAGCGCGTGATATGAAGATGCTCCGAGTGAATGACCGGATCAGCATGAATGGTGATCATTTAATCCATGATGCGAAACAACTCGTTCTTTCTCTTGATGAAGCGGGTTATCGTGCACCTCTGAAGCGAAAGGTGCCCGTGATGGGGGAAACAGGCTACGCAGCAATGGTGCTGGCTGCTGAAAACATGAGATTGTCTGGATACATTTCAGACCATGACATGACCATTGCGAAAAAACTAGCACATGTCATTTCTGGCGGCAAATTGCCATTTGGTACAGAGGTGGATGAACAATACTTATTAGAGCTTGAAAGAGAAGCCTTTTTAAGTCTTGTAGGGGAAGTCAAATCTCAGGCACGCATGCAGCACATGCTCGTTAAAGGAAAACCTTTACGTAACTAGGGGGGAGTCAAAATGAGAGAAGCAGTGATTGTAGCTGGCGCAAGAACACCAGTAGGGAAAGCCAAAAAGGGATCATTAAAACATGTCAGACCTGATGATATGGGCGCATTGTGTGTAAAAGAAACGCTAAAGCGTGCCGGTGATTATGATGGAACAATCGATGATTTAATCATCGGATGTGCGACACCAGAAGCAGAGCAAGGGCTGAATGTGGCCCGGAATATTGGGGCATTAGCAGGTTTGCCATATACAGTACCTGCTATTACCATTAACCGCTATTGCTCTTCTGGTCTGCAGTCAATTGCTTATGCGGGTGAACGAATTATGCTTGGGCAGGCAGAAACCATTTTGGCCGGAGGCGTCGAATCGATGTCGCAAGTCCCAATGATGGGTCACTCCATTCGTCCAAACGCTCTTTTGACAGAGCAAGCGCCTGAATACTATATGAGCATGGGCCACACAGCGGAGCAAGTGGCGCAAAAGTATCAGGTCACAAGGCAAGATCAAGATGCTTTTGCGGTGAGGAGCCATCAAAAGGCAGCAAAGGCACTTCAAGAAGGGAAATTTTCAGATGAAATTGTTCCCGTTGATGTGACAGAAAGACGGGTAGGAGAGCAGAATCAACTAGAAGAACGCCAATTTACGTTCTCACAAGATGAAGGTGTCAGAGCGGGCACAACAGAGGAGGTTCTCTCAACGTTACGACCTGCCTTCTCAACAAAAGGCACAGTGACTGCAGGAAACTCTTCGCAGACGAGTGATGGAGCGGCATGTGTCATGATGATGGATCGCGAAAAAGCATCTTCTCTTTCTCTTCAGCCGCTCGCCAAGTTCAGAGCGTTTGCTGTTGGTGGTGTACCACCTGAAGTCATGGGAATTGGGCCGGTTGAAGCCATTCCGCGTGCGCTGAAAATCGCTGGTCTAGAGCTGAAGGACATCGGGCTGTTTGAATTAAATGAAGCATTTGCTTCTCAGGCGATTCAAGTCATTCGTCATTTAGGGATCGATGAAGAGAAGGTAAATGTCAACGGCGGCGCCATTGCATTAGGACATCCGCTAGGCTGTACAGGAACGAAACTCACGCTGTCCCTCATTCATGAAATGAAACGGCGAAATGAACAATTTGGTATTGTGACGATGTGTATCGGCGGGGGCATGGGAGCAGCAGGCATTTTTGAATTGATCTAAAGGGGGAAAACAGGATGAAAGCAATGGAAGAAGTAAAAAAGGGTGGCAGTTTCTTAATTGATGAGACGAATTATGAGCATATCTTTACACCAGAGGATTTCTCTGATGAACATCAAATGATCGGGAAAACAACAGAAGATTACATTTTACAAGATGTCGTTCCGCACATCGATCAAATTGAAAATCATGAATTCGAGCATTCTGTTCGTCTCTTGAAAAAGGCTGGAGAGCTTGGCCTGCTTGGTGCTGATGTTCCTGAGGAATTTGGCGGGCTTGGGCTAGATAAAATCAGCTCAGCCATCATTACTGAAAAATTTGCAAGAGCAGGCAGCTTCTCTCTTTCTTACGGCGCCCATGTTGGGATCGGTTCTTTGCCGATCGTGCTGTTCGGCAATCAAGCGCAAAAGGAAAAGTACCTGCCAGGACTCGCCTCTGGAGAAACAATTGCGGCCTATGCCCTAACAGAGCCAGGGTCAGGTTCTGATGCGCTAGGTGCGAAAACAACGGCAGTCCTGAATGAAGCTGGAACACATTATGTCCTCAATGGGGAAAAACAATGGATCACAAACTCCGCATTTGCCGATGTGTTTGTCGTGTATGCGAAGATTGATGGTGAACACTTCTCTGCTTTCATCGTAGAAAAGGATTTTCCTGGAGTCAAAACAGGACCTGAAGAGAAAAAGATGGGCATTAAAGGGTCATCGACGAGAACGTTAATCCTTGAAGATGCCGAAGTGCCAAAGGAGAATTTGCTTGGTGAAGCAGGCAGAGGTCATGTCATTGCCTTTAACATTTTGAACATTGGACGCTATAAGCTGGCTGTAGGGACAATCGGAGCATCAAAACGAGTCATTCAATTATCGGCAGAGTATGCCAATCAGCGCAAGCAGTTTAAAACACCAATTTCTCAATTTAGCTTAATTGGCGAAAAAGCAGCCAACATGTCGGCAAAGCTTTATGCCATGGAAAGTGCTGTATACCGCACAGTCGGGTTATTTGAACAAAGAATGGGTCTGTTAAGTGACGAGGAGCAAAAGGATGGGAAACAAATTGCGCAATCCATTGCAGAATATGCGATTGAATGCTCTCTTTGTAAAGTGCTTGGCTCTGAAACGCTCGATTATATTGTGGATGAAGGTGTGCAGATTCACGGCGGATATGGTTTCATGCAAGAATACGAAGTCGAAAGAGCCTATCGCGACTCACGAATTAACCGTATTTTTGAAGGAACGAACGAAATTAACCGATTGCTTGTGCCAGGCACCTTCTTGAAGAAAGCGATGAAAGGAGAGCTTCCGCTTCTTCAAAAAGCGCAAACCCTACAGGAAGAGCTAATGATGATGATGCCGGAAGAGCCGGGTGATCAGCCGCTTGATCAAGAGAAATACTTACTTGCCCATGCGAAAAAGATCGCCTTGATGGTGGCAGGTATGGCCGCCATGAAATATGGGAAAGCATTAGACAAAGAGCAAGAAATCCTTGTGAATATAGCAGATATCGTCAATGAACTCTTTGCTGCTGAGTCGGCGGTCTTGCGTACGGAAAAAGCAATCGCAGCATCAGGCACAGAAAAAAATGCACAAAAGCTTGCGTATACACAAATTTTCACGCAGGAAGCCTTTTTAAAAATTGAAGCTCATGCGAAAGAATCATTGATTGCCATGGAAGAAGGAGATTCACTCCGTATGAGTCTGTCAGCCCTTCGCAAGCTGACAAGATTCACGCCAATGAATGTCATTGCGAAAAAGCGTGAGGTGGCGAAACGAATCTTTGAAGCAGAGAAATATATCGTATAAGACGGCTGAAAAGGTGCGGATATCATGCCGCACCTTTTTGTAAGCATACATTTAGGTTTTTCATATGTTTTGTGATAAAATGTTGTCACTATTTGCAGGAGGTGAAAATGGTGGCTTTAGATTTTTACGAATACCCATCTTGCGGTACATGCCGAAAAGCAAAGAAATGGCTGGAAGAACACAATAAAGACATCAACAGCATACATATCGTCGAAGAGACGCCTGATAAAGAAACATTAAAAGCCCTTTACGAAAAAAGCGGTTTAGAGCTGAAGAAATTCTTTAATACGAGCGGTCAGAAATACAGAGAGCTGCAGCTGAAAGATCAACTTCCTGCAATGTCAGAGGACGAGCAGCTTGAATTACTTGCGTCTAACGGAATGCTAATCAAGCGTCCAATTACAACAGACGGCAAACGAGTGACAGTTGGATTTAATGAAGATACATTTAAAAGCGTCTGGAAATGATGTAACTTTCATTCAGATTGTGGTATCTTCAATATAGATTGTAAGAAAAGACTGGAGGGGTATGAAATGAGCACACCAAAAGATTTACGTTATTCAGAAGAACATGAATGGGTCAAAGTAGAAGGAGATAAGGTGCGTATCGGTATTACGCATTTTGCTCAATCTGAGCTAGGGGATATCGTGTTCGTTGAGCTTCCTGAAGTAGGAGACAAAATCACAGCGGACGAGCCTTTCGGAAGTGTAGAATCAGTCAAAACAGTTTCTGAACTATACGCACCGATTAACGGCACAATCGTTGAAGTGAACGATGAGCTTGATGACAGTCCAGAGTTCGTCAACGACTCTCCATACGAAAAAGCTTGGATGATCGTAGTAGAGCCAGCGGATGCGTCTGAAATCGAGAACTTAATGACAGCTGAGCAATATGAAGAAATGACAAAAGAAGACTAATTCATGTGAAATTGGACACTCTACCTTTATGGGGGGTGTCCAATTTGTCTTTTCAAAAAGAACAGGTGGATATAACAGAGCATGTCACTGGACGATTCAAAGAGAGCGGCATGGTGCTTTACCATCAAAACGAAGAGATTGGCACGATGATTAGTGAAAATCAATATGAATTAAAATCAGGTTATTCCTATGATCAAAACCGTTTTTATCGTCTGTCAGATACGTTGACCCATGGGACTGAAAAATATGTAGACTGTGACGATGAAAATGGCTGGTGCTAATCACAGATAAGGCTGTAGTGAGTGAATGCTACAGCCTTTTTGTTGATCAAGTGCCCAATCTTTACAACCCGAATGAAAGATTGTAATCTAAGGAAGAAGTGAATCAACGTCAAAAGGGCCAGGTGATCGTGATGAATGTCGAGATAGAAAAGGTCATCATTGTAGAAGGTAAATCAGATAAACAGAAGCTAAAAGAAGTCATAAGTGAACCTGTTACCATCATTTGCACCAATGGCACGATCAGTACATCGAAGCTGGATCAGCTTGTGGACGATTTATTCGGGAAAGACGTTTACATATTAGCAGACAGTGACGATGCTGGCGACAAACTGCGGAAGCAATTCCGAAAAGAATTCCCTGAAGCACTGCATCTTTTTGTCGACAGAACGTACCGCGAAGTGGCCGCTTCACCGTCAGCCCACATTGCATCTATTCTATTAGCTGCAAACATTGATGTTCATTCGAAATATTTATAAGGGTGACGTATATGAAAGAGATTGAAGAGCATGAATTCAAGGAGATAGAGGACGATTTATTTCTTTTGTACTTATATACACCATTTTGCGGAACATGCCAGCTGGCAAAGAAGATGCTGGCAGTGGTTGATGCCATGCAGCCGGAAGTTCCTTTTTATGAAAATAACTTAAATTACTCGCCAAGTTTTGCAAAAGCATTTGAGATCGAAAGTGTCCCTTGCTTTCTCCTGTTTAAAAAGGGTGAAATCGTGCAAAAAGGCTATGCCTTTCACTCCGTTCCATATCTTCACGAAATGATTGAAACCGCTAAATAAAGCGGTTTTTTGTCATATTTCAAGCAATTCATTTGAAAATTTGTCGAGCTATTTATAAAGGACAAGCCGATGTTTGTAGAGAAATGTTATGTATAACCAAATGACAGGGAGGTTATACATGTGGAAAATGTGAAAGCCCATGGAAGTGCAGGGCAGCGATTATTGTTAAAGCCGTTGCTCTCATCATCATCCTTGAAGATTACATTTGAGGCGGAAACGGACTCTTGTACATTGATTGTGGATGAACGTGGTGAAGTGAAGAAACTACCTGCAATTGAGTTATCGGATCTCATCTTTTATGGTGAGCGAAAAGAGATTTTGCAATTATTAGATGGAGACATGTCCTTACAGCAGCTGATCAGCAGAGGACAAGTGAAAGTGAAAGGCTCATTTCGAGCTCTTCTAAGACTAGAAGCGGTACTTTGGCTGACGAACGGTTTTTTTCGAAAAATGATAACGTAGTCGTTTACTTGGAAATTAGCGATTTACAGCGTTGACATATCTCAGATAGCATGATATTCTACGTTAGTAAAAACATGAACATCACATAAAACAACATATTTTCTCTTATTAAGAGAGGTGGAGGGACGTGCCCTATGAAACCCGGCAACCGTCAGCATAGCTGAAATTGGTGCCAATTCACTCAAAGCCGCAACGCTTTGAAAGATGAGAGAAAGGCGTATTTGATATAAAAGGCCTTTCTGCTTGCGTTGCAGTTAGGTCTTTTTTACTGACCTTGCGTCAGGCTAGAGTCATAACAGTCGGAAGAATAATTGAACGTATGTGATGGCAACCTATAGATTCAGCAAGAAAGCAGGTGAACAGACTGTGATCCATTTACAGAATGTATCAAAAACGTATCTTTCAAAAAGCGGAAATGTTGATGCCGTGAAAGACGTCAACTTGGATATCGATAAAGGTGAAATATTCGGAATTATCGGGTATAGCGGCGCTGGGAAAAGCTCCTTGATTCGCCTATTAAACGGTCTGGAGTTGCCAACAGAAGGAATCGTTGAAGTGGCAGGCAACCGGATCAATGAAGTATCGAATGCGAAACTTCGGAAAGCAAGACAAGAAATCAGCATGATTTTCCAACACTTTAACTTGCTCTGGTCAAGAACAGTGAGACAAAATATTATGTTCCCGCTCGAGATCGCAGGTGTACCAACGTCAAAACGGAGAGCTCGTGCAAACGAACTGATTAAATTGGTCGGTTTAGAAGGAAAAGAAAATGCATATCCTTCTCAGCTCAGCGGCGGGCAAAAGCAGCGTGTAGGGATTGCGAGAGCATTAGCGAATGACCCAAAAGTTCTGCTATGTGACGAAGCCACTTCTGCGCTTGATCCACAAACAACGGATTCCATCCTTGAGCTTTTAGCCGATATTAATAAACGACTAGGACTCACCATTGTATTGATCACACATGAAATGCACGTCATTCGCAAAATTTGTCATCGTGTGGCAGTGATGGAGAATGGCCGTATTGTCGAAGAAGGCGAAGTATTACGTGTCTTCAGACAGCCGAAAGAAGAAATGACGAAGCGATTCGTGAAACAGCTTGCTGAACCAGAAGAAGCAAAAGAAACGATCGAGCACGTCCTAGAGAGAGTAAAAGAAGGTCAGGTCGTCAGGTTGTCCTTTATTGGAGATTCTGCCGAACAGCCGTTGATCACGGAAATCATTCGATCCTTCAAGGTCGATGTGAACATCCTGCAAGGAAAGATTTCTCAAACGCAGGAAGGCGCGTTTGGAACACTCTTTATCCATATTAATGGAGACGAGAACGAAGTTGAAAAAGCCATCGCCTATATCCAAAGCAAACAGGTTGAAATCGAGGTGATGACACATGTTTGAGAAATGGTTTCCGAACGTTGATCTAGAGGTTATTTGGAACGCGACGGGTGAAACGGTGTATATGACACTCATTTCATTGGCATTTGCCTTTGTGATCGGTATTATTCTTGGCCTACTGCTCTTCCTTACAGGAAAAGGCGGTCTTTGGGAAAATAAACCGATCAATGCTGTCATCGGCGCAGTCGTCAACATTTTCAGATCGATTCCTTTTATCATTTTAATTATTCTTTTACTAGGGTTTACGAAATTTTTAATGCATACAATTTTAGGTCCAAATGCAGCATTACCAGCCCTTGTCATTGGCTCAGCCCCTTTCTACGCACGTCTTGTCGAAATTGCACTGCGTGAAGTAGACAAAGGAGTCATTGAAGCAGCACGATCTATGGGAGCAAAAACGTCGACCATTATTTTCAAAGTATTGCTTCCAGAATCACTGCCAGCCCTTATTTCAGGAATTACTGTAACAGCGATTGCTCTGATTGGCTCTACTGCGATTGCAGGAGCAATTGGAGCAGGCGGACTTGGTGACCTTGCTTATGTAGAAGGATACCAATCTGGTAATACAGATGTCACACTTGTAGCCACTGTGTTTATTCTGATCATCGTCTTTATCATTCAAATAATCGGTGATTTGATTACAAATAAAATTGATAAACGTTAAGGGAGGAATTATTCATGAAGAAATTGATTTTAAGTGCACTATTTCTAGCATTTGCAGGCATTTTAGCTGCTTGCGGTTCATCAAATAACGCAAGCGATAACAAAACCATCACGGTTGCCGCTTCAAAAACACCACATGCCGAGATTCTTGAAGAAGCAAAACCACTTCTAAAAGAAAAAGGCTACGATCTAAAAGTGAAAGTACTGAGCGATTATAAAATGTACAACAAAGCATTAGCTGAAAAAGAAGTGGATGCGAACTTTTTCCAACATATCCCTTACTTGAACGAAGAAAATAAATCAAACAAAGATTACAACTTAGTGAGTGCTGGTGCCGTTCACCTTGAGCCTTTCGGTATCTACTCTAAGAAATACAAATCAGTAAAAGATATCCCAAACGGCGGCACGATCATCATGACAAACAACGTAGCTGAGCAAGGACGTATGCTTGCCCTATTACAAAATGCTGGTGTGATCAAGCTTGATCCAAAAGTAGATACAATCAACGCAACAGTCAAAAACATCAAAGAAAACCCGAAGAACCTAAAATTCAAAAAAATCGCTCCTGAACTAACAGCGAAAGCTTATGAAAACAGTGAAGGCGACGCTGTATTTATCAACGTTAACTATGCGATCCAAAATAAATTGAATCCGAAAAAAGATTCAATCGAACTTGAGCAAACGAAAAACAACCCGTATGCAAACATCGTCGCTGTTCGCAAAGGTGACGAAAAATCAGAGAAGATCAAGGTATTAATGGAAGTTCTTCACTCTGATAAAATCAAAGAATTCATCGACAAAAAGTATGATGGTGCAGTATTGCCTGTATCTGAGTAACAACATTTCAACCTCGCTTCTACCAAAGCGAGGTTTCAGCATGTAGACAAACCCTCGCATTCTTTGTCAGTTCTGCGCTCCGGTGCTCACGAATGTCAAATTCGCTCCGCTCCGGTGCTCGTCCTTCCTAGACTGCAAAGGTTTTCTATCACGCTGAAAGGAAGACAAAGGGCTAAAATAAAGATCATTTTAGCCCTTTATCAACAATCTGCAACCTCGCTTCTACCAAAGCGAGGTTTTTTGTGTATTTTTTCAAATCTCGCTCATAATAAAAACGTACAAATGACCTGAAGGGATGGAATCAAAATGAATGAACAGCATATGAGCGGATCCATGCAGCAATCACTGACTGATTATAAAACGGCAATGGGTGAATTCCAGAAGAAAATGCCGGTGTTTGGCAAGAAATTCAATGAATTTACGGAGCAGTGCTTCCAGAGCGATTCATTAACGCAAAAAGAAAAACAAATGATTGCCCTTGGCATCAGCATTCATGCACAAGATGAATATTGCATGATCTATCATACAAAGGGAGCGCTCGACCAAGGCGCAACAGAAGAGAATTTGCTGGAGGTCGTCAGTGTGGCGGCAGCGTTTGGCGGCGGTGCTGCGCTAAGTCAAGGCATCACAGTTGTTCAGCAATGTATTGATGAATTTGGAGGACAGACGCATTAAGGGAAGGATAAGATGGTATTTTTCCAAATCAGGGAGTTGAGTCGTTCTCAGCCGGTTGTGTGAGAAAATATGCCAGCATAGCGTGTTATATCCCTTTTGAGTGAAGCAGCATGCCTTTGATACAATGAAGCTACACTCAAAGAAGGGAATGGTTTATTATTTGTTCGGACCAGAGTACACTGGGATTGGATTATACCGCCGAGATGGAAAAGGCCATGCATCAATCTCATGGCATGAGTTATGCAGAGTACGAAAGAGACCATGACTTACGAATGAAAGTAGAACTTAAACGAGAGCAGTCCTATCGAGATGAGAAAAGACAGCTCGCAAAAATGAATATACGAGGCTATTGATAGCTAAGGGGCGGGGAGAATAGTTTCCCGTCCTTTCTTTATGAAAACAGTCTTTTCGACATAAATCCTTTTATCTACCTGTATTTTTTGTTAGAATTTTGAGAGCATCCTCTCACGCTTGTCGTGAATGTGTTGTATTCACTTTTAATTTGTTATAAAATTAGAATGAGAATAAATTGAGAATAATGATTATTTTGGAGGTATCGATATATGACTGCTTCGACATTAACAATTAAGGACTTGCACGTTGAGATTGAAGGGAAAGAAATCTTAAAAGGTGTAAACCTAGAAATAAAAGGTGGAGAATTCCACGCAGTAATGGGACCAAACGGTACAGGTAAATCTACTTTATCTGCTGCAATCATGGGCCACCCTAAGTATGAAGTGACAAAAGGCAGCATTTTGCTTGATGGCGAAGATGTTCTTGAAATGGAAGTAGATGAGCGCGCTCAAGCGGGTCTTTTCCTTGCAATGCAATATCCATCTGAAATTAGTGGTGTAACAAATGCAGACTTCCTTCGTTCGGCTATTAACGCACGCAGAGAAGAAGGCGATGAAATCTCTCTCATGAAATTCATCCGCAAAATGGACGAAAACATGGAATTCCTTGAAATGGACCCAGATATGGCACAGCGCTACCTAAACGAAGGTTTCTCAGGCGGGGAGAAAAAACGTAACGAAATTCTTCAATTAATGATGATTGAACCAAAAATCGCCATCCTTGACGAAATCGACTCTGGTCTTGATATCGATGCACTGAAAGTTGTTTCTAAAGGGATTAATAAAATGCGAGGCGAAAGCTTCGGCTGCTTAATGATCACTCACTATCAGCGCCTATTGAACTACATCACACCAGATCACGTTCATGTTATGATGCAAGGACGTATTGTGAAATCTGGCGGACCAGAACTCGCGCAGCGTCTAGAAGCAGAAGGTTATGACTGGATTAAAAAAGAGTTAGGAATTGAAGACGAAACTGTTGGTCAAGAAGCGTAAGCGTTAGGAGGATTATTGATGACATTAGAAACGAAATTATCAGTAGATCAAGATTATGTCAAAAGCTTCTCCGAGAAGCATCAGGAACCGGCATGGATGAGTTCCCTTCGCTTACAGGCTCTTGAAAAAGCAGAAGACCTTCCAATGCCAAAGCCTGACAAAACGAATATTTCAAAATGGAATTTAACCAATTTCAAACAGCATACAGTTGAAAGTGCGCCATTTGGATCTTTAGAAGAGCTTCCTGAAGAAGTGAAATCTCTTATTGATTTAGAGGACACAGATAAGACAGTCTATATTCAGCGTGATCAAACGCCAGCATACTTGTCTCTTTCTAATGAAGCAAAAGACAAAGGCGTGATCTTCACTGATATCCATACTGCGATTCGCGAACATGGAGACCTAGTGAAGAAATATTTCATGACTGATGCAGTGAAAGTGGATGAGCACAAACTAACAGCTCTACATGCTGCTTTAGTGAATGGCGGAGCTTTCCTCTATGTACCGAAAAACGTAGAGCTTGAAGCACCAATTCAAGCCGTTTATCTTCATGAAAATGACGAAACAACGTTGTTCAACCATGTCATCGTTGTAGCAGACGATCATAGTGCTGTGACATATGTCGAAAACTACATCAGTACGGCAACACCAGAAGAAGCGATCTTCAATATCGTGTCTGAAGTCTTCACGGGTGCAAATGCCCGCGTCACTTACGGTGCAGTGGATAACCTTGCAGAAGGTGTGACAGTCTATGTGAATAGACGTGGTATGGCAAATGGCCGTGACAGTAAAATCGAATGGGCGCTTGGTCTGATGAATGATGGAGATGTCGTGTCTGAAAACATCACGAAGCTTATGGGCGACGGTACATTCGGTGATACAAAATCAGTTGTTGTTGGCCGCGGGAATCAAACGGAAAACTTCACAACAAGCATCATCCACTTCGGTAAAAACTCTGAAGGGTATATCTTGAAGCATGGTGTCATGAAGGATCAAGCATCTTCTATCTTTAACGGGATTGGTAAAATCGAGCATGGCGCAACGAAGTCAAATGCAGAGCAAGAATCTCGTGTTCTCATGCTGAGTGAGAAAGCACGCGGTGACGCTAACCCAATTCTTTTAATCGATGAAGATGATGTAACAGCGGGGCACGCTGCTTCTGTTGGGCGTGTTGATCCAATTCAACTTTATTACCTCATGAGCCGTGGGATTTCCAAAGAAGATGCAGAAAGACTTGTCATTTATGGCTTCTTAAATCCAGTCGTCAAAGAACTGCCGATTGAAGGAGTTAAAAAGCAGCTCGTTTCTGTGATTGAAAGGAAAGTAAAATAATGAATATCAAAGACGTTCGTGAGCAGTTTCCAATCCTTCATCAGCAAGTGAACGGACATGATTTGGTGTATTTGGACAGTGCAGCGACATCTCAAAAACCACGAGTTGTCATTGATGCAATGAATGAGTATTACCGGTCTTACAACTCGAACGTCCACCGGGGTGTTCATACCCTTGGCACAAAAGCAACGGACGCATACGAGGGTGCAAGAGAAAAAGTTCGTGCATTCATTGGCGCTTCTTCTGTCCAGGAGATTATTTTTACTAGAGGTACAACAACCGCACTGAACACAGTGGCAATCAGCTATGCTAGAGCAAACCTTAAAGAAGGCGATGAGATCGTCATTACGCATATGGAACATCATGCGAATATCATCCCTTGGCAGCAGGCAGCAAAAGCAACTGGCGCCACATTGAAATATATTCCGTTACAGGAAGACGGCACGCTGTCGCTTGAAGATGTGAAGCAAACCATCACACATCAAACGAAAATCGTTGCTGTCACACATGTCTCAAACGTATTAGGAACCATCAACCCAATTAAAGACATCGCAAAGATTGCTCACGATCACGGTGCAATTATCGTCGTCGATGGTGCCCAGAGCACCCCGCACATGCAAATTGATGTTCAGGACTTGGATTGCGACTTTTTCGCCTTCTCTGGGCATAAAATGTGTGGACCGACTGGCATTGGTGTTCTTTACGGGAAGAAGGACCTTTTGAATAATATGGAGCCTGCTGAGTTTGGCGGTGAAATGATCGACTTTGTGGATCTATATGATTCTACATGGAAAGAGCTGCCGTGGAAATTTGAAGCGGGAACACCGATTATTGCAGGAGCAATTGGGCTCGGAAAAGCGATTGATTTCTTAAATGACATCGGAATGGAGGAAGTCAGTCGTTACGAGCATCAGCTTGCGACTTATGCACTTGAGCGCTTTAAGGAGCTTGAAGGTGCCACGGTTTACGGACCGCAGCACCGAGCTGGACTTGTGACGTTTAACTTAGACGACGTCCATCCTCATGATGCCTCAACTGTTCTAGATACGGAAGGTGTCGCCATTCGTGCTGGACATCACTGTGCACAGCCGCTCATGAAATGGCTTGGTGTATCAGCGACTGCAAGAGCAAGCTTCTATCTGTACAATACAGAAGAGGAGATTGACGAGCTCATGGCAGCGCTCCGTAAGACAAAGGAGTATTTTACGAATGTCTTTTAATGTAAACTTAGACACACTGTACAGACAAGTGATTATGGATCATTATAAAAATCCGAGAAACAAAGGTGTGTTAAACGACAGCATTGTCGTCGATATGAACAACCCTACGTGTGGTGACCGCATTCGTCTCACGATGAAAATCGAAGACGAAAAAGTCATCGATGCGAAATTTGAAGGAGAAGGATGCTCGATTTCGATGGCATCTGCCTCTATGATGACGCAGGCGATTAAAGGGAAAGATATTGAAACAGCTTTGAAAATGTCTCAGATTTTCTCCGATATGATGCTAGGAAAAGAATACGACGATTCCATTGATCTTGGTGATATTGAGGCGCTGCAGGGAGTCGCAAAATTCCCAGCGCGCATCAAATGTGCAACATTATCCTGGAAGGCGCTTGAAAAAGGCGCATCTGCCGAAGATAACGGCAAATCATAAGATTGGAGTGAAAATGGATGGCTAAAAAAATGCCAGATGTTGGTGAATATAAATACGGCTTTTCTGATAAAGACGTTTCCATTTTCCGTTCAGAGCGCGGACTGACAAAAGAGATCGTTGAAGAAATTTCTCGTATGAAAGAAGAGCCTCAGTGGATGCTCGACTTCCGTTTGAAATCTCTTGAGCACTTTTACAACATGCCGATGCCACAATGGGGCGGAGATTTAAATGCATTAAACTTTGATGAAATTACGTACTACGTAAAACCATCAGAACGCTCAGAGCGTTCTTGGGATGAAGTACCAGAAGAAATCAAACAAACCTTTGACAAGCTTGGAATCCCTGAAGCAGAGCAAAAGTACTTAGCAGGTGTATCTGCTCAGTATGAATCTGAAGTTGTGTATCACAACATGAAGCAAGATCTTGAAGATCTAGGCATTGTGTTTAAAGATACAGACAGTGCATTAAAAGAGAACGAAGACATCTTCCGTGAGCACTGGGCAAAAGTCATTCCTCCGACTGACAACAAATTTGCTGCGCTTAACTCGGCTGTATGGTCTGGTGGTTCATTCATCTACGTACCAAAAGGCGTAAAAGTAGATACACCACTGCAAGCATACTTCCGAATCAACTCTGAGAACATGGGTCAGTTCGAACGTACACTGATCATCGTTGATGAAGGCGCACACGTGCATTACGTAGAAGGTTGTACAGCTCCAGTTTACACAACAAACTCACTTCATAGTGCGGTTGTTGAAATTATCGTGAAAAAAGGCGGCTACTGCCGTTATACGACGATTCAAAACTGGGCAAACAACGTCTTCAACCTTGTGACAAAACGTACAGTATGTGAAGAGAATGCAACAATGGAATGGATTGATGGAAACATCGGTTCTAAGCTGACGATGAAATACCCAGCTGTCATCTTAAAAGGTGAAGGCGCTCGTGGTATGACATTAAGTATTGCCCTAGCAGGTAAAGGTCAGCACCAAGATGCAGGTGCAAAAATGATTCACCTTGCACCAAACACATCTTCAACGATCGTATCGAAATCGATTTCCAAACAAGGCGGTAAAGTCACATACCGTGGAATCGTACACTTCGGACGCAAAGCAGAGGGTGCACGCTCAAACATCGAGTGTGACACACTCATCATGGATAACAAATCAACATCTGATACGATCCCTTACAATGAAATCTTAAACGACAACATTTCATTAGAGCACGAAGCGAAGGTATCAAAAGTATCAGAAGAGCAGCTATTCTACTTGATGAGCCGCGGAATTTCTGAAGAAGAAGCAACAGAAATGATCGTCATGGGCTTCATCGAGCCATTCACAAAAGAACTGCCAATGGAATACGCCGTTGAAATGAACCGTTTGATTAAGTTTGAAATGGAAGGTTCTATTGGTTAATACAGAGGGTTGAAAATGATTGATATAAGAGGTTGATGAAGCGTGCCGAATTTGTGCCGATCAAGATGACCTTTTAGTGTATGAGACGAACTTTTTAAGTTCGTCTTTTTCTATTTCATTGGTTACATCTAAGTTGACTATGTATAAAAAAATGTAAAAAATCTTTATTGAATGATACTGGAGTTAAGATTCCTCTTTTCACTAAGAAGGTTAAAGGTAGACAAAAGTGGAAAAATCCTACATCTGGTTGGTCCATTTTAAGAGATTTTGGGAAAGGGAATTCTCATGGAGGAAGTTACTACAAATTAATGAATAAATCCGGAGAGCGTATAGCTACACTAAATAAAAGTGGTCGAGTATGAATAAAATAAGAATTGTACATAAAAGAATGAATGGAGAATGAGATATGGTTCACCTAGATTATTTACAAAGTGAATTCAATATTGATTTAATTAATGATTCCTTTAACGAGTTACCTCTAAGCCTTCATATTCAACTCGAAAAAGACATGTATCAGTTTAATGATCAAGGCCATTTAAATCCTCAATATTTTTAATAAGGTTTATAATGTTGCAATAAGTATATTTGATGAACTTTTTGGGGAGAACGATTTATTGTTCGTCGTCACAATTGTTCGAAGCGAGCATTCATTACAGAGGCCGATAGGAGTATATAGTAAGTATTCAAAAAAAATTAATAAATATAGACTCAATGTCAAAAATTCTAAAGATGAGAATGGAAAAGTCATTCAATATTCTTTAGAAACAAAAAAACAGCATATAGAGTACAAGAAAATAATCAAGGCAATATGTAATCAAGATTTTAAAAGTATGGCTCCGAGGTTCAATGACAAATATAGTAGTTATCCTGAAATTTTCTTTATAAATAAAGATTTTATTTATCATATTTATGATGACAGAGGGGCATTCTTATTATTTAAGGATGAGAGAAAGTATGAAAAATTTAAAGCAAAGTATAGTACTTTACTGGTAGGAGAAGATTATAATTAAAAGAAACTCTCTTATTGTTAGTTTCCTCATTTGCGTTTGCCCGCATTGAGAAAACTTTTTCATCAAACTCTTTTCTAAATGATCATAAATACTTGCCACATTCAAATTAGTACTGTATAGTTCTAATTATGACAAAGATAAAATTAATGAATCAAAAACGTGTACTTGAAGTAGCTGCAACTTTATTTTTAGAAAAAGGGTTTGCTTATACAAGTATGGATGAATTGGTACGTGTTAGCAAAGTATCAAAGTCTAATGTGTATTATCACTTTTCTAATAAGGAGGAATTATTAGAAGGGGTCGTTGATTATTGGATTGATATGTATCAATCTGCAATGGATGACGTACTGTCTCAGACCCAATTTTCAGTTGAAGATCGTATTCAACTGTTTTTAAAGCAATTATCACAAGGTGTTCAGTCGAGAGAGTATAAGGGCGGTTGTCCATTTATTACTCTTTATATTCAAAGTCCTGCAAAGGCCACACAAATAAAAGAAAAAATAGGTCTTTTTTTCACGGGATTACAAAAGAAAGTTTCTCTATTACTGA
The DNA here is from genome assembly GCF_051172515.1 of Bacillus sp. G402. Lineage (NCBI taxonomy): Bacteria > Bacillati > Bacillota > Bacilli > Caryophanales > Bacillaceae > Bacillus > Bacillus sp. G402. The sequence continues at coordinate 218,549 of NZ_JBPIZC010000002.1, read as the reverse complement.
AACAAGGGGTAGAGAACGGGGAATTCAGAGATTCGATTCAGATTGATGAGGTGGCATCACTTTTTATGACAAATCTTGAAGGAGCGTTATTTATTTCAGAAACATTGAAAGATGCCACTGTCATCACAAAAACAGCAGATCATTTATTTAACTTGCTTCGATAAAGAAGCATTTTTTTTACATCAAATTAGTACTGATTAGTACTAAAAAGGAGATTTCACATGAAAACATTATTTTTAACGGGTGGAACGGGCTTTATTGGGAAGCAATTAGTCGAGGAATTAGCGAAAGAGGATGTGAACATTCTTCTTTTAGTAAGGTCGAAAAGTAAAGCAACACGCACTTTTCAAGAAAGAGGTATTTTAAAAGAGGCAGTGATGCACTTTGTTGAAGGTGATTTGACGAAAGCCGATTTGGGTCTAAGTCCTGAAGATCAGGAGAGGGTATTGACAACGGATGTGATCATTCACGCAGGAGGACCCATGGATATTCAAGCAACCAGTAAAGAGGCAGCTTCCGTCTTTTTAAATGGCGCCAAATATATTGGTGAATTAGCTAAAAGTATTCATCAATCGAAGGGTTTACAGCAATTTATCCATGTTGTCGGTTATATGAGTCCCTTTGATGATCAAAATAGCAAGATTGCCATCGACGTGTTTGAAGAAGGAAACGATTACTTGAAAATAAAAAATCCTTATGAGAGAACAAAGTTTTTAGCAGATCTTTATATTCGTCAGCAGGCATCAGCAGTAGGTTATCCGCTTTCTGTCATTAATCCGCCAACTGTCGTTGGTAGTAGTCAAACAGGGAGTACAGAGCAAATTGCAGGATTGGGTTTGCTTGTAAAGAGTATGCGAAGAGGGCTCATGCCGGTGATTCCTGGAGGTAAGGACTATCGGTTACCACTTATTTCAAACGATGAGTTTGCGAAGTGTATTGTACAGGTTTTCAAGTTGGAGCAGCCGGCTATTCAAACATATACACTTGTTGAAGACAAAGAGCACGATCAGAACGTTGCTGGACTATTAAGTATGATGTCAGAAAGTATGAATATGAAGACGCCAAACATCTCTGTCCCAATGCCACTGATGAAAGCTATCATGAATAGTGGCGTCAGTAAACTCACAAACATTCCTTCTGACGGATTGAATTTTATGACAAAACGAACGTTTTCAAATGTTTCAGCGAAAAAAATAATGGGAGAAGATTGGTTTAAGAAGACGAGTGTCATGACATTTTTCCCTGCTGTAGTAGCTGATCTAGATTATCGAATGATGGCTCAAAATGGTGAGCAACATCATTTATTTAAACGAACATTATGCGATAATAACACCCTTTACCAATTACATGGAGAGGGGAAGCCGTTTATTTTATTACATGGTTTATTGAGTGATGGAGAAGATTTATTTCCTTTAGCACAAGAGCTTCATGAGAAAACAGGTCAACCTGTATGGATCTTGGACCTTCCTGGTTTGGGGCGTTCTCCATTTAAACGAGCGAAACATCTTCTAGATATCTATTTGAATGTAGTGAAAAAGTTATTGGAGAAAGCGGCTAATGGTGCACATCTAATCGGTCATTCATTCGGTGCGTATATTCTTCTAGAAGCTTTAGCACAAAATTACATAGATAAGAAGTATTCCATCACTTTACTTCAGCCGCCTGTTGCTAAACAAAAGGCAAAATCACTTCATGTTCCTCAATTTCTGAACAAATGGACATTAAGATTGGCAACGACTCATTTGATAGAGCGTTATGTATTAAGAAATGGTTTGTTTGAAAGCACGAAGAGCATCCCTGAAAATTATATTGAAAAAATCAGAAACAGCTTTACTTCTCCTAGAATTTTAAATACAACGGTTCAGCTTAACCATTTATTACGGAAAACCGATCAAGGTGACTTTAAAGAAGTCACAAAGGATAACTTACACATGATTTGGGGGGAGTATGACAGAGGCTATTCTGCGCCATCGCATCTTGGGAAGGTTGATTTTGTTCCGTATGGCCACCATTTCCCTCTTAGCCACCCGAGTGAAACGGCAGCATTAGTCATCAATAATATTTGTACTAGTAGATAGGAGTCACCCCAAAACGAAAAATAAGATTGATGACAAGTGAGCAAAATTTTTCGTTCTGGGTCTTGAAAATATAGAGGTTAACGAGGTGCATAAAACGCATCTAAGGTTTTCGTCATGTCATCAGATGCAGATTGTAAGATCACATCTTGCTCTAAAATCGCTGTTCCTTGTGCCCGGACAATATGAAATTGATGAAACCCCATCAAGTTTTGGAATATTTCCTTTAGATAATAATATGAAAATTCCAGTGGTGTGTACCGATCATTATTTGTGAAAATTGAGCCACTTGCTTGAAGCAAAAGTACACGATAATCGTCAGTCATCAGACCAACTGAACCATCTTCTGTATATTTGAACGTTTCTCTCGCAATAAAGATATTATCTATATAATCTTTCATTCGTGAAGTCACATTGAAATTATGAACAGGTGATACAATTACAATTCGATGATGTGCTTTGAATTGAGTCAATAGAGCAGATGAAGCAGCGGCGATTTTTTCTTCGGCAGCTGTTAATGATTGTTCAGATGCTTGCTTATCCCAAATTCCTAGCAGCTGGTCTTTTTCGATACGAGGAATTTCAGTTCCATATAAATGTAAAATGGTTGGTTCCTCATGAGGAAATCTTTCTTTAAACTGCTTTAAAAATAGTGTTTGCAGTTTGTTTGAATAACTTTCTCGATGAGTGAAATCTGGGTGCGCGTTAATGATTAGTGTTTGCATATACATGCTCCTTTTCTTTTGATAAACTGAGTATAAAATATAAAGGTGACAAAACATGTCACCTTTTTCAGAAGGAAAATCAAATGAAAAAATCAGAACGCTTAAACCAAGAGCTTATTTTTTTAAGTGATAAATATTCATTTCAATTAAAAGATTTAGAAACTGAATTTGGCATTTCTAAACGTACGGCTTTAAGAGATATGGAAGAGCTAGAGTCCATGGGCTTAGCTTTTTATGTTGAAAATGGCAGACATGGAGGATATCGGCTCGTGAATCAATCTCCATTAGTTCCGATCTATTTTCAAATAGATGAAGTTCAAGCCATTTTTTTCGCTCTTAAAGCCTTAGATCTGTTGTCAGCAACACCATTTAAAAAGTCTTACTCACAGATTCGCCAAAAACTGTTTGCTACAATGTCTGATGAGAGAAAACATCGGATCACGGAGATTTTGGATGTGATTCATTACTATCATGTCGCACCAGTGAGTGAACAACATCATTTGGATTTGATATTGCAGGCAATGATGGAAGATCAAATCGTGAAGATGACATACACTCAATATGAACATAAAAGGATCAGGCTACAATTTCTTGAGTTGTTTTATCGAAATGGGATTTGGTTCACCGAAGCATATGATGTTCAGAATAAAAAGTGGGGCATCTACAGATGTGATTGTATGACGGACATGATGATCGAAGAAGAAACGAAAGACACTTTTACGAAGGAAGAATTAAAAGCACTGCAGCTCGAATACGAAAAAACCTATCATGATATCTCTTTTAAATGTCGATTAACGGAACAAGGGAAAGAGAAGTTTTTGAAGAATCATTATCCGAATATGAGATTGGAGACCATTGATGATACGCCTTATATAGTGGGTGGGTACAACCAAGAAGAATTATCGTATATGACTCACTATTTGATCTCATTTGGGAAACATGTGAAAATTGAATACCCCGATGAATTAAAAGAGAGTTATTTGACTCAATTGCAAGAAATGATGGATCAATATTAAAAATGAACGGATTGTATCTCAATCACAAAAAACTTAACACATTAAAAAAAGGCGAACTGTCGTAATTCGCCTTTTTTCTATTACTTCGCCGCCTGAAATGTATTTGTTTTCGATTTGTCATTGACCTTTCCATACGTCAGCTGACGCCAGATAAATTCCATCGGTCCAGACTTAAATCGCTTTAACCATAACGTACTGAAAAGGACAAGGAAGGCATACACGCCAATGCCAATGAAGAACGTACCAGCGGGTTGAAGATGATCTGCAAGTCCGGCTCCATATTTCAGAAACAGCACTGTTCCAATGATCGAGTGAAGCAAATAGCAGGTCAGGGACATCCGTCCGACCTTGGTAAAAACCATCAAAGCACCTCGCAGCTGAGGAACGTGCAAAAACAGCATCGCAAGTGAACTCATATAGAACATACTGCCAGTTAATCCTCCGTTTTGCTCAAGTGCTGAGACAATGTTCATCCATGGCGTATGTTCAAAAGGGGTGACCGCTGTCATAATCGTACTGCCTTGTGTGATAAGAAAAGCGATTGTACAAATCATCCAAATACGATTCCAAATCGCTTTTTTCGTCTCCATGTTTTTGAAAAACGACATTTTCACAAAATACACACCAAGTAAAAACATGAAGAACATCGAATAGACAGTGGAAAATGAGCTGGAAGCCATCGTGACCATATCGGCCCACCGGTCACCAATAGATGCTAAATAAGTCAGACTGTTGTGGCTAGTCAGCTCGAAATCAGCAAAATCCGGCTTGCCTGATGATCCTGTACTGATGGTGTTGAGCAGCATTGAGAAAAGAGGCGTGAGCAATTGAATCACAAAGAGTGTGATCAGCCAGTACAGGATGGTTTTGGCTGTGCGTTTGTAAAAGAAAAGCAATAAGAAGCCCGCGACAGCATAATAGGTCAAAATATCACCAATCCATACAAACGTGACATGCAGAAGACCAAATCCTAAGAGAATCGTTAATCTGCGAGCAAACAACTTGTTCGGGCTGTCCACCTTTTGAGCGGCTCGATCCATAAATATCATAAAACCAACCCCGAATAGAAAGGAAAATAACGTAATGAACTTTCCTGAAGCAAACCAATTCACCAAGTTGTGAAATACATCATTAGACTCCATCTCAAATCCCTTGACCGAATCCACAATCAAAAAATAGTTGACCAAAATAATTCCCATTAAGGCGAATCCTCGTACGATGTCCAAGAAATGCACCCGTTCTTTAAGACTCATTGGTTGTCCGTGTTCTACCTTGCTTACATTCATATTAATGCTCCTTTTCATGTATTGGATCTAAAGATAGATCCTTCAATGAATCAATATACAGGCCAATTCTTAATCATTTATGAAGATCCAATTTTTTGAAAATAAATGTGACAACTTGATGGCAATTGATCATATTCATAAACACTTAAGATTTATGGTGTATCTTTTCACATAGCTAGATGATATATAGTAATAATATATAAGAATGAAGTCATGGAGGATGAGGTGACAGAGATATGACCCATCGAATATTAGTTGTAGAGGATGATCAGGATATTGGTGACCTGTTGCAGGAATCTCTGACACGTACAGGGTATGAGGTGTTGAGAGCCATGGATGGTAAGCAGGCATTGCATGTTATAGATGATTCGCTTGATTTGGTGATTTTGGATGTTATGATGCCAGGTATCTCTGGGATCGAAACGTGCCAGCAAATAAGAGCCACCTCAAATGTGCCGATTTTATTTTTGACCGCCAGATCTAGTACATGGGATAAAACCGAAGGATTACTCGCTGGCGGAGATGATTATATGACAAAACCTTTTTCAGAAGAGGAGCTTCACGCTAGGGTCATGGCGCAATTGCGCAGATATACCATCTATCAGGAAAAAAAGGAACAGGAAGAAACCTATTTAGTTGGCGGTAGCCTGAAGGTGAGTGAGGAATTTAATGAAGTGTGGAAAAATGGGCAGCAAATCAAGTTATCTGATTTAGAATATCGGATATTAAAACTGCTCATGAACAAACGAAACAAAATATTTTCTGCTCAAAATATTTATGAAAGCGTGTGGGGCCAGCCTTATTTTTATTGTTCAAACAATACGGTCATGGTGCATATCCGAAAGCTGCGTGCGAAAATTGAAGATGACCCGGCTCGCCCCGTGTATATCAAAACAGAATGGGGGAGAGGATACCGGTTTGGCACATCGTAAATATACGCTGACCAAAAAGCTGTCACTGCTCATTTTGGTCGCTGCTATCGTAAGTGGTGTTGTCTTTTTGACACTGCAAAAGATCACTGATCACCTGATTGAAGGATATTTAAGTTCGGATGAGTACTATAAGGAAGAATCCGCCAGATACATTCAAACATTCAGCCGCTACGTTTCAGAACATGAGCTGACTTCAACGGATCGAAAAGCATTCGGTGAGTGGGTGAAAAAAGAAGATTATATTAATCTCACTGTTTACAAGGATGAAGTGCTTCAATATGACTCGATTTACTCTGCCGCTGACGAATCGGCCTATGGGAAAGAAAAGGAGACCGACTACGCAAAGCGTCATTCTTACCCGGTTCAATTTAGCGACGGAGAAGGTAGGGTTATGGTAGACGGATTTTACTCCTCTCGATATCACGATCTCGCCTTTACACTAGAACTGCTTGGTGCAACACTCATTTTTCTCCTGATTGTGCTTGTTGGCATTCGCCGAAGTCTGCGGTACTTGCAAACGATCCGTGAAGAGATTCATATTCTTGAAGGCGGTGAGCTCGATTATGAGATGACAGTGAAGGGGCATGATGAATTGGCCATGATTGCAAAGAGCATTGAGGATTTAAGAACAGCCTTTTTGGACAAGCTTCAGGCTATTGATGATCTGCAGGAAGAGAGCCGCAGCTTGGTGACCGAAATGTCGCATGATATGAGGACCCCGCTGACATCACTCATCATGAATCTGGAATTTGCCAAAAAAGAGGAGGCTCTAGCGGATACCCGCAAGGAGAAGTATATAGCGAGTGCGTATGGAAAAGCCCTGCAATTAAAGAATCTGTCTGACAATCTATTTGCCTATTTCCTGCTAGATAAAGAGCACGAGTCAGAGCTTGAAACCGTTGCAGTGAAAGAAGTGATTTATGATCTTCTATCAGATCAGGTCGCCCTGCTGCATCAGGAGAATTTCACGGTCCATATTGTAGGCGAAATGCCGGATAGCTATATTAATGTGAATGTCGAGGAGCTTGGCAGAGTATTTGATAATGTGATGTCTAACTTACGTAAATACGCAGATCCTGAAAAGGACATTCAGATCACTTTTTTATCCGACCAAGATGTCTTTGAAATCCATGTGAGCAATGCGATAAAAAAGACAGACATCATACCGGAAAGCAATGGACTCGGGGAACGAAGCATCAAGCGGATGATGTCCCGAATGCATGGACAGTTTGAAAGTGTAGAAAAACACGATACCTACTACATCGTACTGCGATTTTGGAACACCAAAATGTAGAGAGCAAAAACAACATCATGGAATGGGGAAACAATCTGATGAAACGATTCAACAATTTCCAAAAGGTACCTGATCTTCTGCAAGCCCTTCTGAATATCTGCCTGTTCTTTCTAGCGATTGCGCTAAGCGTACTCTTAATTAGTGAAACATGGTACATCGTGCAATTCGTCTATAAAACATTGTTTAACAAAGGAGAAAGCTATTATGGAATGCTTGGCGAGCTGCTGATCTTCTTTATGTATTTTGAATTTATCGCCTTAATTATTAAATACTTTAAATCCAACTTTCATTTTCCGCTTCGCTATTTCATTTATATTGGCATCACAGCTGTCATCCGTTTGATTATCATTGATCATGAACAGGCCGTATCGACATTCTGGTGGGCACTGGCCATTCTTGCGATGACCTGTGCGCTCTTTATCGCGAGCAAAAGAGATACTGCTCATGAGCATGAGGAAGTGAAGTGAGGAAGAAGAAGGACGAGTAGGACGAGTGGTCAACACTCGTCTTTTTTGTGTTTAAATGAACAGTTTTTGAATATGTGTTGATTAATGAACAATGATTGAAAGATTGACAATTGATGATGATGTATCTAGAAAATATAATATAAATAGACATGTGTTCATAAATGAATAGATGTATAGAAAAAGTATTCTGTCCAAAGCAGTTAACGGATTCACAAGTTCTTATGTTATGCTTTAGAAAAAGAGAAACCATTCTTTTCCTAGACATTGATTGTCATCATTCTATCTATAGGGGTCGATCGTATGCGAAGTATTCAAAGTTTGTTTGTTGAATGGTTACTTGTACTTACAAAGAAGAAACTAAATGTTGAGGGGTATTTAGAAGAACGAAGAATGGCGAATCAATTACCTTATGTGCTGCCTGAGAAGTTGAAAAAGAAATATCACATCACCAAAAGCAGCACGTTTTCAGTCGATACGTACATGTTGAAATCAGATGTGCAGCCAGATGATCATCAGGTGCTATTTTTACATGGAGGAGGCTATATTGAGCAGCCGCTCGTATGGCATTGGCGTTTCTTGGATCGATTGACGAAGCAATTAAATAGTACGGTGTATGTGCCAGTTTATCCTAAAGCACCGAATCATCAGTATATGGATGCAATCGAGAGTGTTCTCCCAGTTTACCAAGCTCTTTTAGAAAAAGGAACACCAGAAAAAATCGTCATCATGGGTGATTCTGCTGGCGGCGGTTTATCGCTCGCCTTTGCTCAATACTTAGCAAAAAAAGGTCTTCCGCAGCCTGGAAACTTGATTCTATTATCACCATGGCTTGATGTGACATTAAGTAATCCTGATATCGCTAAAATGGTTCCAAAAGAGCCAATGCTCAACCTAGATTTACTAATCGAATCGGGCAAAGCCTATGCAGGTGATACAGATGAAACACATCATTTGATCAGTCCAATCTATGGAGAAATCAAATCGTTAGGACGAATTTCTGTTTTTATTGGCACTCATGAATTCTTTCTCCCAGATGCCCGGAAATTCAAAGAGATGGCAGACAAGCAGGGTGTTCCCATCAACTATATCGAATACCCAAAAATGAATCACGTCTTTCCTGTCTTCCCTATTCCCGAAGCGAACCAAGCGTTAAAACAAATTGTCGCCATTATTGAGAGTAAGACGTTCCCTTTGAGGGATATGACAAAATAGGATGCGAACATGAGGATGGCCAGCAATGCTCTAGCCATTCTCGTTTCTAATTGGAGGATCAAAAGTTAATTATGAACGAAACAGAACCGTTCTCATTTACAAGTATGCAGGAAGTAGCTCCTGTAGCTATTCCAGAAAGACAGTTCATTCAATCACATGACGGCATTCGTCTTGCTTATTATCCGTTTTTATCAGAAACAAACACGCAGACCAATGTGATCATCATTCATGGCGGAGGCGCTCACAGCTTGGCTGGTTATGAGCATATTGCCTATACATTGCAACATGATTTTCACGTGAATGTGTTTCTGCTGGATTTGAGAGGCCACGGATATTCTGAAGGAAAGAAGGGGGATACACCCAAAGTCACTGACGTGTGGCAAGATATTTCGCAAGTTGTGGATGTCATCAAACAGCAGCACGAAGGAGCAATTTATCTTTGTGGTCATTCCTCTGGAGCTGGATTGCTGCTTCAATATCTATCTTGGGATGAAAAAAGAAAAGTAGACGGTTACTTTTTTATTGCTCCTGAATTTGGCTACAAATCTGACACAGCGAAGTCTAATCAAGTCCCTTTTGCCACAGTTCAAGTTTGGAAATTCGTGCTATCTGCGATGACAAAAGGAAGGCTGATGGGGCATTCAGAAGCTGTACGATTTCACTACCCAGCATGGGTAATTGCACAAGATCCACTTCTTTTAACAGGCATTACCATCAATATGTCTCTTGCCTTAACGCCATCTGCACCTCAAAAACAATTTGCAAGGCTGGACCAGCCTTATGGCATGTTTGTTGGAAGCGAGGATGAGTTATACGACGTAGACAAATTTCATCCATATCTGGCGCTTCCAAATCAGCAGGTGAAAAATCAATCTGTTTACCAAGTGATAGAAAACCATACTCATTTGTCCATTTTACTAGAATCAGGAAAAAAGATTGGGCGTACCATCCAAATGTGGAAAAGTTCCATTTAACCTGAACAACTAGTCAACACTCTACCTTTTTCTTAAAAATTTACATTGACACCATCCTTTTCTATGATAAAATCATAGTGTGATAATGAGAATCGTTATCAAACGATATGACTACATATAGAATGGATAGGTGAGGTACATGTTCAAAAAATCTTTTTGGTCGCTATTAGTTGTGCTCTCCATCGTATTACTTGCGGCTTGTGGCAGTAATAGCAGTGAAGGCAAGTCAGATAGTAATGAGAAAACAAGAACCGTTGAAAGCGCTATCGGTTCAACTGAAATTAAAGGATCGCCTAAACGTGTGGTGACGTTGTATCAAGGAGCAACAGATGCAGCCGTCGCTATGGGCATTAAACCAGTGGGTGTTGTAGAATCTTGGCTTGAAGCACCTACGTATAAATATTTAAGAGATGATTTAAAGGGTGTCAAAATTGTTGGGCAGGAAACACAACCAAACTTAGAAGAAATTGAAAAGCTGAAGCCAGATTTGATCATTGCATCAAAAATCCGTCACGAGCAAATTTTTGATCAGCTGAAAGAAATCGCGCCAACTGTTGCAACAGAAACAGTGTTCACTTTTAAAGACACAGTGAATTTAATGGGTGAAGCGTTAAACAAGCAAGACAAATCAAAAGAATTGCTGACGAAGTGGGATGACCGCGTCGCTGACTTCAAAGAAAAAGCAAAGAAAGACATTAAAAACTGGCCAATGAGTGTGTCTGTGGTGAACTTCCGTGCAGATCATGCAAGAATCTATCAAACTGGGTTTGCAGGTTCAATTTTAACAGAGCTAGGCTTTGAAGGTCCTAAAAATGTCAAAGATAAAAAGCAAGATATCATTACACTTACAGACAAAGAGAGCATTCCACAAATGGATGCAGATGTGATCTATTACTTCATGGATGATCAGGATAAAGCAGTTGAAAAAGCATATAAAGAGTGGACAAGTCATCCTTTATGGAAGCAGCTTGATGCAGTGAAAGCGAAACAAGTGCATAAAGTGGATGAAATCACTTGGAACATGGCTGGCGGTATCACTGCTGCAAACATGATGCTTGATGATATTTATGATCGTCTAGGGCTTGATAAATAAGTGTAGCAGAGGAGAAAATGTGAAAAACCATTTTCTCCTTTTTCCATAACAGATTGAAAGCGGGAATCAGATGAGAAGTTTATTAAAAAAGGATTCGAGCAAGGCACTGCTATTTGCTGGATTCATCGTATTGATGTTGGTCTTTTTTATGCTCAGTATTTCTCTTGGGCAAACCTCAATTTCCCTCAAAGCCACCATCCATGCGTTTCTTCAGTTTGATGAGTCAGATCCAAACAGTGTGATTGTCATGACATCCAGATTATCAAGAGCTTTAATTGCGACGGTTGTTGGATCAAGTCTAGCGATTTCAGGTGCACTCATGCAGGCATTGACGAGAAATCCGCTGGCTGCACCAGATCTTTTAGGTATTAATGCAGGTGGACTCTTTTTTATTGTGATTTCGATTGTTTTCTTTTCTACCGAGTCGTTAACAGGTTATATGTGGACGGCCTTTTTAGGCGCTGCCATTGCAGGTATGCTTGTCTTTCTTCTAGGCTCCATTGGAAGAGACGGACTGACACCGGTCAAAATTGTACTCGCAGGTGCTGCGATATCTGCTCTGTTTGCGTCCTTTACGCAAGGACTTTTAATCGTGAATGAACAGTCCATTCAAAGCATCCTGTTCTGGATGGCTGGTTCAGTGTCAGGAAGAAGTATAGATATGCTGCTGCCTGTGCTGCCTTATATTCTTGGGGCGACTGTGGTGGCGCTGCTTCTTGGCCGCTCGATCAATGTCCTTTTATCGGGTGATGATATTGCGAAAGGGCTTGGCCAGCGTACGTTGCTTTTGAAGATGACGATGGGGGTACTTGTCGTCTTTTTAGCAGGTGGTTCCGTCGCTGTCGCAGGATCCATTGGATTTGTTGGTTTTCTTGTGCCGCATATTGTGAAAAAGCTTGTTGGACCTGACCACCGCTGGGTACTGCCGTATTGTGCTGTTGTAGGGGCGTCGCTTTTACTTGTCGCAGATCTTGCCGCTCGTTTTCTGATCATGCCGCAGGAAGTACCGATTGGTGTCATGACGGCGGTAGCAGGAGCGCCTCTATTTGTTTATCTCGTGCGCAAGGGGTTGAAGACAGGTGGCTAAAACATATACAGTGCGTTCAAAGGGCGGGCGCATTTCATTTCAATTTTCAAAGCGGACGTTTTTGATTTTACTATTATTGACAGGCGTTGCCTTTGGTTTATTTATTCTGAGCCTTTGTATGGGCAGCCGCTTTATTCCGCCTGCTGATGTGCTGCTACATATCTTCGGACAAGGCGAGGGAAATACGTTTGTATTAAATACGTTGAGGATTCCAAGGACCCTGCTTGCGGTTTTAGTGGGAGCGGCACTTGCGGTATCGGGGCTTATTTTACAAGGTCTCATTCGAAATCCGCTTGCATCGCCTGACATCATAGGAATTACGAGCGGTGCGTCGTTTGGCGCCATTATGTTCATCGTCTTTTGGATGGGCACTGTGCCTATTGCTTATCAGTCGTTGTGGGCAATTGCAGGCGCTTTTGCGGTATCATGCCTGATTTATTTGCTTTCATGGAAAAAAGGCGTCAAGCCGATCACGCTCGTCTTGATGGGGATTGGGATTTCCGCCATTATGAAGGCGTGTGTGACGTTTACTCTTGTGCTCAGCGATACGATGACCACGACCAAGTCATACATCTGGCTGACGGGCAGTTTATATGGTTCTACAATGAAGGACGTCATCGCAATGCTTCCTTGGGTATTGATGATTTTACCGATTGTCATGGTGCTGGCAAGAACGATGAATGTGAAGGAGCTTGGAGATGATCTTGCAACAGGTCTCGGGGTGAAAGTACAGGCAAAAAGGTTATTCTTTCTACTGATGAGTGTGACATTAGCCGGTATTGCCGTTGCATTCGCAGGTGGTATTGAATTTGTTGGACTGATGGCGCCACATGTGGCAAGGATGATCATCGGTCGTTCCTTTATTGCGCTTGTTCCAGCATCTGCGCTTGTTGGAAGTATTCTCGTGATGCTGGCAGACTTAGTTGCGAGAACGGCCTTTCTCCCGTTAGATGTCCCGGCAGGTGTGTTTACGGCGGCGATTGGTGCACCGTTCTTTATTTATTTGTTATATCAACAGCGAAATCGTTAAACGAAAGATGGGGGTTTTGACATGAAGCCAGAGTGGGTTGAGAGAGAATTACTTGATTTCGGGGTACACATCACAAATGGACCAATGACATCTGATCGCACACTTGCTGCGCTTTTTTCAGAAGCATCTATCAGACGTTTATTAGAAGCTGAAAAGGAAGCGATGCATGCACCGAATATAGCAGTGGCGGCGTCCATGTTTTCAAAACGCTATGCCTATTTAGCTGTTAGTTCTACTTTGTACTTGATGACGATGTATGATGCTGTCTACCGGTTTTCACCAGAGGCGTGTGTCTTTAGAGAAGATCGTAAAATTGAGCTAGATGAAATGCTCTGTTCTTTTGTTCAGTTAGAAGGAGATCGTCATGAGTGGAGAGAGCAGGTCGTCCGCATGCTATTTACGCAGTGTGTCACACCTCTTTTAGATGTATTGAAACGTACTTCAAGACTTCCGTATTCAATTTTATGGGAAAATGTAGCGGTACGTATCAATTCTCTTTACCGTAGCATGATGCGAGAAACGGAAGAGCCTAAAATGAAAGAGCGCATACGGGAGGATTATTTGTTTCTGAAGAAGGCGTCGGGTGATCTTTTCGGAGCGAAGCAAAATCCTTTCCAGCACAGCTTAAATTTAGATGAAAGTTTGCTAGACACATCAAATCGAAAGACTTGCTGTATGTATTATAAGCTTGAGAAAAAATCAGAGAGCCTTGATTATTGTCTCGTCTGTCCGCTAAAGTAAAAAAACACCTTATGCAAGGTGTTTTTTTATTAGATTAGATTTTTCTTAAATATTTATATGTAAATTTAAATATGATATTTATGTTATATTGTTTCATTATATCATCATTTATGGAAGGAACTGATATGAAAAAAATTATCATATATATCATCTTTATTTTCATCATCATCATTGGCTTGTTCTTCATTCAACCACTTAAAAACCACATCTCTTTTCTTAAAGTAAAAAGTACAAATCTTACTGAATTAAAGGTGGGAGAATTGAAGTTGGGATTAATAAAGAGAAACTATAGTGAAAACGAGTGGATTAAAACTTCAAATTCAAATTATTTTAAAGTGAATAATAGAAAAGAAATAGTGGCAATCTCTTTAGAAAATAATCAAAGTAATATAAACAACACAATAAATATTCATTCAACTAAAAAAGATATCTATGATTATTTAGGTGAAAATTATTATCGTAGAAATGACGATCAGGGATATGAAATTTTAGGCTATAAGGATTCAAAGCATGATATCAAAATAGAATTTTTCTGTTTAGATCGCAATGTAGAAAGAATTATTATTAGTAAATTGGGGGAATAAACATAACATAATGATCAGAATCTTTATAAGTTGAGAAGTGTGTTTGATGTTGCATGATCATCTTTTATAGATGTAGTAATGGGAAGAGGCACTGCTTGTTCATAGCAGTGCCTCTCTTTTTTATTCCCAAATATCGCTTACCCATTCAGGGTGATCAATAAAAGGATTGCGATTGTGCTGGTACGTTTGATAGATGATTTCGTTACGATTTCGTTCGATTTGATCGACTGGATCTTGCTTGTGCCATTTTAATAGGACAGACATTTTGCCGTGAAGAGGGGCGCTTCCATTATTCACTTTGTTGTTTAATTCTAAATCTGGGAAGCGGTCATCGCCTTCATATCGGACGGCCATATAAAAGAGCATTCTTGCTACATCTCCTTTCACCCGGCTATGAGGTTCAAATGAGTCGTTGTCGTAGAAGTTGCCCGGCGCTCCCTTGTATTCATTTCCGCCTATATCAAAATCTAAATTTCCTCGTGTGCTATTCGTTTGTACGTCTGTTGCCCGAAGGTGATGGAGATCTGTACCAGGTCCTTGGCTCGTCCCAAAATTGCCGTGAGATTTAGCCCACACATGCTCCCGGTTCCACTGTCCCACGTTTCCTCCATTTGCTTGCTTTGACCTGGAGATACCGCTATAGAGCAAAAGCACATTGCTTGGATTTTTTGGATCTTCATCCGTTTTCTTTAATGCATCCCAAACCTGGCTGTAGGATAGCTGCGTATGATCATCAATAATATCGTGTAATGCTTTCTTAAGAGCAGGCCCAGATTTGCCAGCAGCAGATTGGTAATAGGAATCAATTTGACTTGAAGCAGTTGTTTTCGCATGTTGAGCAGATGTTTCGGTTTGTAGCTGTAACGGGGAAAAGGTGATGGTTTGACTCGGTTCATTCAGAGTAAAGCCTTGAGCATTTGCAGCGGGAGGCAGCGGAGCGGCAAATGTGCCGAAAATCATGATTCCGGCGGCCACAGTTCCAAATAAAGATCTTTTCATTCTATTTCCTCCTTCATAGGGAATGTATACTCTTTAGTTCTATCATATTGCCATAAAGAAATAAATGGATTTATAGTAAATTTTATGTAATTAATTCGTAAGAAAAGAGATTGCTATTTTATCAGCATTGCTGTATAAGTGGGCATATAAGGATGGACACAGCAAGGGAGAGGATGGATAACGTGAAAGAACTACACACACCTACTAGAACAATTATGACACCAGGACCTGTCGAAGTAGATCCGAGAGTCCTTCGGGTGATGAGTACACCAATTCTTGGTCAATTTGATCCTGCATTTACAGAGATCATGAATGAAACGATGACCTTATTACGATCACTTTTTCAAACAGAAAATGAATGGGCTTATCCAATTGATGGGACGTCCCGCTCAGGACTTGAAGCTGTGCTTGCCAGTGTGATCGAGCCCGGAGATGTCATGCTCGTTCCGGTCTTTGGACGCTTCGGTCATTTGCTGATTGAAATTGGACAGCGCTATGGTGCTGAGGTACATACAATGGAATGTGAATGGGGAACGGTTTTTAAGCAAGACGACATCATCGCAGAGATGCATCAAGTCAAGCCGAAAATTGTTGCGATGGTTCATGGTGAAACATCTACCGGAAGATTACAGCCGCTTGAGAAAATTGGTGAAGCATGCCGAGCGCTTGATGCGCTTTTTATTGTAGACGCTGTGGCGACAATTGGTGGAGTCGAGGTCAAGGTAGACGAATGGAAAATCGATGCGGCAATTGGGGGCTCACAGAAATGCTTGTCTGTTCCATCAGGGATGTCACCGATCACATATAATGACCGGGTGGCAGATGTCGTACAATCGAGAAAGAAAGTAGAAAAAGGGATTGCAACACAGGACGAACTGCAAAAACAGGTAGACATTTCTCCAATCAAAAGCAATTACTTTGATCTAAGCCAGCTGCAAGATTATTGGAGCCCGAGGCGGTTAAATCATCATACAGAAGCGACGACGATGCTTTATGCACTGAGAGAAGGGGTTCGACTTGTGCTAGAGGAAGGTCTGGAGGAACGTTTTCAGCGCCACTTGTTTCATGAAAAGGCTTTAATGGCAGGACTTGAAGCGATGGGGCTTGAATTATTTGGTGATCCAGACTGCAAAATGCCGGTCGTGACGTGTATCGTCATTCCAAGTGATATCGACGGAGAAGCGGTCCGGGCTGATCTTCTTCATCATTTTGGAATTGAAATTGCGAGTTCATTTGGGCCGCTTGCAGGACGGATATGGAGAATTGGCTCAATGGGCTATAGCTGCCGAAAGGAAAATATTCTATTTGTTTTAGCAGGCCTTGAAGCCATCTTGATGAAGTACGGAGCAGCCATCAATTGTGGCGCCGGGTTACAGGCGGCTCTTTCCATCTATGAACAAGCTGAATAAAAAAGGGATACTCAAAATACTCGCCACCAGCGGGTATTTTTTATTTGGGAAAAAACGCTGTTTTTTGAAAAACTAGACTTATAGAGAGCGATATCGCTATACTGAAGAAGTTCTTATCATTTTTGTCATCATTTTCATTTATTTTGAAGAAAGAGGTTTTAATATGAAAAAAATGGGCAGATTGTACATTTTGATGCTCAATATTTTTATTGCCATGCTTGGATTTGGTCTGATCGTTCCTGTCATGCCAAGTTATATTGAAGCCTTTGGCGCAACTGGGAAAACACTTGGTTTCCTCGTTGCTGCAACTGGCCTCACACAATTTGCTTTATCACCCGTCGCCGGAGCGCTGACTGATCGATTTGGACGCAGAAAATTGATTATTGCCGGGATTGCCGGCTTTACGGTAGCTCAATTTATTTTTGCATTTGCCGATCAGCTTTGGATGCTGTTTGTGTCTCGGTTTTTAGGCGGAGCTGCTGGTGCGCTGCTGATGCCCGCCATGTTTGCCTACATTGCTGATATCACAAGTGAAAAGGATCGAGGGAAAGGAATGGGGCTATTTAGTGCAGCAATGACGTTAGGCTTTGTCATTGGACCGGGTGTTGGGGGTTATTTGGTTGAGTTTGGGATTGCTTTTCCTTTCCTCATCGCTGGTTCCTTTGCAGCCCTGTCGACGCTGTTGTCTTTCTTGTTCTTACCTGAAACTTTAACAAAGGAAAAGCAGGAAGAAGCACGATTGAATAAAGAGCTTCATTTCAATCCTTTTACGCAGATGATTCAGGCTTTAAAAACACCATACGGTTTTTTGTTTATCTTGGCCTTTGTTTTGAATTTCGGAATCATTCATTTTGAATCGATCTTTGGCTTATATGTGGACCAAAAACATGGCTTTACACCGAAGGATATTGCATTTGTCATTACGGTAGCTGGACTTGCGGGTGTCATCGTTCAAGGTGCTTTAGTAAATACCTTTGTGAAACGATTTGGCGAAATGCGAGTCATTCGTTATGCCCTTTTAGCTGCGGCATTTATGCTGATCGCCTGCCGCTTTGCTCCTTCCTTTTGGCTCATTTTTACGGGCTCCATTTTATTTTTATCAGCCACCTCGTTTGTTCGTCCAGCTCTCAATACATTACTATCTAAAATGGCAGGGAATCAGCAGGGGGTAGCAGGCGGCCTCAATACCTCCTTTATGAGCCTTGCGAATATCGTCGGGCCAAGTCTTGCGGGTATTTTATTTGATGTGAATATTGAGCTGCCATTTATGTTTGGAACGCTAGTGCTTTGTATGAGTTTTATTGCTTCTATTTTATGGGCGAAAAAAGCGCAGCAACATTCCCATGCCGTATCGTAAAGGCAGCATAGAAAAAACCGATCAGCACAAATGGATCGGTTTTTTTCGTCATCGCTCATACTTCACGACTGGTGATTTTTCTTTATGCAACGCATGAATCAATGCATCGTCTACATGCAAATGCTCCTTCACTAATTGAGGAGGGGTTAAGGCCATCCATTGGTTCAATGAAATATCTGCAAAACGATCGCTTTTAAACATTTCTAGAAACCAAAGGCTCGTTTGCCCGATATTTTGTATGTAATGCCCCATCCCGAAAGGAACATAACCAACATCACCTGCTCTGTAATTAAAGGTGCGAGCTGTCCCGCCTGCTCCAAAAACCGTCATTTTGGCTGTGCCGGTTAAATAGTATTGCCACTCATCATTATTCGGGTGCCAGTGCATTTCTCTCATCCCGCCAGGTTTTACCTCCACAAGTGCAGCAGCAATGGTTTTAGATACTGGAAAATTGCGTGAGTCGACGATTCGCACGGTTCCACCAGAGGTCACGATTGGTTTTTGACGAAGGAGCTGGTGGGTAAATGGCGGTTTGATGCCGCCATATGGATCAGAGACTGTTTGGCTTTCAATGGATGCCGGTGAAGAGCCTTGAAACATATAGCGTTGTTTATGTGGAATGTGATCAAACAGCTTGATTGGCACGCCGAAATTAGCAGAAAGAATGTCTTTTGGTGTATGAGCAAACCAGTCTGTGATGGTGAACGTATCAAATTCAGAAAAAGCACCATCATCAAACACAAGGAGAAACTCACAGCCATCCTCAAGACCTTGAATGGAGTGCGGAATACCGGGCGGGAAATACCACAAGTCTCCTTCTTCTACATCAGCGATCATATTCCGTCCTTCTGCATCTACAGATGTGATCCGGGCTTTGCCTAAAATCATATATGCCCATTCCGCCTGCTTATGCCAATGAAGCTCACGAACACCTCCGCGCGTAAGCCGCATGTTCACACCAGCAATCGTTGTTGAAACAGGCAGCTCTCGCTCGGTAATTTCCCTCGACCAGCCGCCATGATTCAAGTGCATATGTGTATCAGAATAGGAAAATTTTAAATTAGGAATCGTCCCCGCATCCGTTTTAGGGGGAACGAACATATCTGGGTTCTCCATATCGCGCAGAACGTCTCGCGGGCCTAAATCGGTTGCGCCGGCCCCATCGTCTCGAATCGGTTGCGGGATGTGACGAATCTCCTCATCCATTTGACACCACTCCTTGTCATTCACATTTCTCCTCCAAAATATATGAGGCGTAAGAAAAAAAGATTCAATTGGAATCGGATGAAAGGTGCTTTTGAATCCGCAAAGCTAATCGCAAGCGCAATGTTGCGTCAGGATCTTTTAGGCTGATCTGGAGCAGTTCTTCACATTTCTCCAGTCGATATATCACGGTGTTGCGATGAACAGATAAACGTTTGGCTGTTTCTGAAATATGGCAATGTGTTTCGACATAAACAGATAAGGTGTGGAGAAGATTTGGATCGACTTGTGATTGTTCATATAATGGGTGGAGGTACCGCTCATAGAATGTTGTTAAATCTTTTGGTGGGATGAGCTTCAGTAAATCTGACACATCTTTTGCTTGATAGAACTGAATGTATTCAGTTCGTAATGAGAGCTGGCCTGATTGCAGAGCATGGGCAGCTTCACTGAATCCTTTTGGCAGATCAATGATGAGATAACCGCTTAAGCTTACACCAAAGGAAATGGTGGCATTCACATGCTGTTTAATAAGGATCTGCATTTGTTTTAAAAAAGAGCAGATCGATTTGTTCATTGCCAGCCAGCCGCCAGTCTCTTCTATAAGGAAGATGCCGATATCTCCTTTGACAAAAAGAAAGGCGGGAAATGGACAGTGCGAAAGGGTGCTTTCAAGTAAAGCAAACACATCATCTACAAGGGTTTGCTGCTTAAGGAAACAAGTGAAATGACTGCTCTGATCAAGTTGACAGACGATACATAAATAGGGAATCGTTGTGTTTAATCCAAACATGCGTGCCAGACAGGCAACATCTTGCTCTAAGGAAATCGTCCCCTCCATCCATTTGCGAAACCATTCATTTTTGGCTCGCTCTGTCGATTGCTTGATGGCATGTTGTTTGATGCGTGAAATGGACATGGCATTTACAGCTTGTTCAATTATCAAATGCAGCCCCATGTCGTCTTGAGGATGAATGAAGGCGGGAACGACTAAATAATCATAAGCTTGTTCGTTTATATAGATAGGAAAAACAGAAACGCTTTCTTTTGAATGAACCATAGAAAAATAATGCTGCTGCGTACTGTGAAACAAGCGGAGCATTTGTATCCAATCTGGATTTGTCATACCTTGGAGTGAGGTGAAAAGAATACGTCCATACTGATTGATCAAATAGACAGGCTGATGAATTCTTTGGGCCACTTTTTGCAATGCTTCAACATGATGATCGACAATGTTCATATCCACTCATTCTCCTTTTTTTAGAGCTGAAGCCTTTGGTGAAGATGAATAAAAAAATGGACAATCGCTGTCAAAGTCTCTGATATCAATTTTATGTTATCAGCTCCATTCAATTTAGATAGAAAGTTGTGATGTAATATCACAAAAAAGATGGCAGGGCAACATCACATCAGTCATCTTCATTCAGAAAAATGGGTAAATATGATATGTTGTAGACAGAAGAATTTCTTTCAGAAAGATGGGTATCCCAAGAAACAAAGACTTTCAATGGGAAAATCCGTTTAGACAAGCAAGTGGCAAGAGGTGAGATAGATGATTTATATCGGATTAACTGGCTGGGGAGATCATGACAGTCTGTACCCGCCGAGAATCGGCAGCTCTCAAAAGCTGTTTCACTACGCATCAACGTTTCCCATTGTGGAACTGGATGCAAGCTTTTATGCTGTTCAGCCTGAGCGGAACCATGAAAAATGGATAAAAGATACGCCAGACGCCTTTCAATTTGTTGTGAAAGCATATCAAGGAATGACCGGGCATCAACGAGGCGAGATCCCGTTTGCTTCAAAGGAAGAAATGTTTGATGCCTTTATTCTTTCACTGACTCCTCTCATTCGAGCAGGGAAACTGGCGATGGTTCTGTTTCAATTTCCACCATGGTTTGATTGCAAAAAGGAGCACGTCCACTATTTAAGATGGTGTAAGGAGAAGATGGGGGACATTCCTTGTGCACTCGAATTCCGAAACCGAACTTGGTTTTCAGACGAGTTTTATGAACAAACCTTATCCTTTATGGAGAAAGAAGAGTGGATTCATTCCGTCTGTGATGAACCGCAAGTCGGAGAAGGATCTATACCGCCAGTCATAAAAGCCACACACCGTGACAAAACATTGGTCCGTTTCCACGGAAGAAATAAACAAGGCTGGCTTCACCCGGCAGATCATGAGAACTGGCGTGAAGTTCGTTACTTATATTTATATAATGAAGCTGAACTAAAGGAATGGAAAAAGAACCTCGACATCCTGCATCAACAATCGAAAGATGTATATGTCGTATTTAATAATAACTCAGGCGGAGATGCGGCAGCGAATGGCCAGCAAATGATTGATTTACTGGATTTGACGTATTCAAGCTTATCGCCGAAGCAGTTAGATTTATTTAGTTAAATGAGAGCTGCGGCTTTCAACCTGAACGAGACGGTTCAGTGACAACTTGAGGGAGAGATCAACATGCTGCAGAAGCTATGGTTATATCATACAAACGACTTGCACAGCCACTTTGAAAACTGGCCAAAAATCGCAGCTTATATTGAAGAAAAGCGTCAAGTTCACGATCAGATGCTCTTATTTGATATTGGCGATCATATGGATCGAGTAAACCTTGTATCAGAAGCGGATTATGGAAAAGTGAATGTCAAACTTCTCAATCAGCTTGGCTATGATGGCGTCACAATTGGTAATAATGAAGGCATTACGTTGCCTCATGAGCAGCTCGACCAATTGTACAAAGACGCGCAATTCCCGGTGATTTTATCTAATTTATTTGAAAAAGGCAAAAGACCATCGTGGGCAAAGCCTTATGAAGTGATCACGTTGAACAATGGACTGAAGATCGCCGTCTTAGGGGTGACCATTGCGTATACACCTGTCTATGAAAAGCTGGGCTGGGACATTACAGACCCATTTGAGAGCATACGGGAGATGCTGCAAGAAGTGAAAGGACAAGCCGATGTCATTGTTCTTCTTTCCCATCTAGGCATCATCCATGATCGAGAGGTAGCCCATGACTTCCCGGAAATCGACATCATCTTAGGCTCACATACGCATCATCTTTTAGAACAGGGCGAAATGGATAATGGCGTTCTTCTTGCATGTGCTGAAAAGTATGGGCATTATATTGGCTGTGTCGAGCTGACCATTGACACAGCGAGTAGCGAGCTCATCGAGAAAAAAGCGACGGTGCAATCAGTGGACCAGCTGATCAGCGAATCCGATGAAGCGATCATGACTTTACAGAAAGCAGAAAGACGAGCGAAGTCACTCATGCAGGAAAAAGTGACATCCATTAAATCAAAGCTCGAAACAAAGTGGTTTGATGACTCCCAGCTTCCGCAACTTTTAACAGATGCCATTAAAGAATGGTGCGGGGCAGATATCGGCATGATGAATGCAGGGATGGTGCTTGATTCATTAGAGGCTGGCATCGTCACTAGAGAAGACATTCACCGGATATGCCCGCACCCCATTAATCCAATCCGGGTGACGCTTACTGGGAAGCAATTGATCGAAACAGTTTCTCGTGGCTGTGAAGAAAAAATGGAACAACTGCGCATCAAAGGCTTTGGCTTTAGAGGCGAACTGATGGGGAAAATGCTATACAGCGGTTTGACTTATTCATTAGAAGAGGGCGAAACCAAACGAGTAAAAGAGGTCTATGTAAACGATCAACTCGTCAAAGAAGATGATTCCTATACGGTTGGCACAGTGGATATGTATACACTTGGTTCTCTTTTTCCTCATATACGTGACCATGAACACATCGAATATTTTATGCCGGAATTTTTACGTGATGTCCTGAGCTGGCGATTGAGGGACGAAAAGTGAAATCCGCTCCAGCCTAACAACACTTGCCCTCCCTTCACATAGATTGTGTTGAAGGGAGTGAAGGGATATGGTGAATTTAACACCTATTACAATTGATGGCCATTCCTTTACAGCCGTCACCGTCAAATTGCCAAAGACCAATTTCATGGCAGTGACAAATGAGCATGGTTATATTATGTGCGGTGCACTTGATGTCGGGCTCCTAAATGAAAAGCTTGCAGATAGAGGAATCATCGCAGGAAGAGCAGTCGGTGTAAGAACCATCGAGCAATTGCTGGATGCACCTTTAGAATCTGTGACATATGCCGCTGAGTCACTCGGCATTCATGCTGGCACAATTGGAAGAGATGCATTATTAAAAATGGTGAAATAAAATGTACAGATGATTCCTATCCCCCCGCCTGTCTGCATACACTTGTAATGGAGAAGGGGGGATTTTTTATTGAGATTGAACCGCCGTTATCGCCCCTATAAAAAGGGCCCTCTGCCATTTCGTTACGTCATGCTGCTTGCCGTATTATTTTTTGTGCTCTCAACTGTCATTAGCCTATTCTTCATCAATCGTTCCATTAAACCAACGTTGATTCACATTGCTGAACTAGAAACAGAACGAATCGCCAATCATCTTATCCAATATTCTGTTCAGGATTTTGCAGATGATCAGGAGAATATGAAGGATATGGTTGTGATGAATACCAGTGAGAACGGAAAAGTGACAACCATCGACTTCAATGCGCAAGCAACATCGAAAGCAATGGCTGACCTGTCACGTCACCTTCAAAAAAATCTAGAGGACATTGAAAAGGGGAATTTTCAAAAAGAGGCAAAAGAAGCATTAAAGGATCAAACAGATGGACATGACGGCATTATATATAACATTCCGCTTGGGCAAGCGTCCGGAAATGCACTTATCGCCAACCTAGGACCAAAAGTGCCTGTACGATTCAGTGTCATTGGTGACCCGCATACGGACGTTGAAAAAAACATTAAGCCTTATGGCATCAACAATGCCTTGATTGATATTAGTGTGCTCATTGAGGTGAAGGTGAGAGTCATCATCCCATTTGCCTCAGAAACCATCGTCGTCAAAAACTCCGTGCCTGTCTCCATTCAAGCCGTTCAAGGAGACGTCCCAGATTATTATAATGGCAGCGGAACAAATTCAGGCGCTCCATCGATTGTTCTGCCAGAAAAAAAGGAGAAGAAAGAATAACAGCCCAATGGACGGATGGGGCTGTTTTTTTCATACACTGTGATTGCATATAGTGTTTTTGTGATGCACGTTTTATTGTTACGAAACAGACAGTCTTGTCCTTGCATCATTTTCATCGGTGATATAGGTCACGTCTTCAAATCCACATTCAACTGCATTCTTGTATAGCCATTCGAGTGTTCCCTTATTTTTGCAATAGATCGTGACATAGGAGCAATCGGCTACTAAAAGAACAAGCTCGCATTGGCTTTCAATAAATTCTTCATAGGTCTTAATATGAGTCAATGTCCCTTTTGGATATGCTTGTAAATCGGCGAAAATCATATAATACGTCTTGTTTTCAATGAGGTGTTTGAGTTCTATACCGTCCATTTCTGTTTTACCTTCAGGAAAAAGTTCTTCATCTTTTTCGCCATCAACTAGTATATTCGAGTCTTCGGTATCGATTCGCCAGCTGAATTTAGTGATGTCGATCGGTTTTAGCACTTCTCCAAGGAAGCCTCCGTATTCATTTGGAATGGTAAAGGTCAGTCCTCTTTTCAAAAAACAACCCCCTAACTACTCTTTGTGAAGTAATCTTTCATTGGCTGCGATGCTTAGACTTATTTATGTGATCTGTTCATCTTATCCTAATTAACCACTTGATTCCATACGAATCGCGTGCCATGATAAATGTTCATTGTTTTCCTTTTTGAATAGTGTAGCTATCCTGAAGGCTGATTTTTCACGATCGTCAGTTATGAAAGTGAGAGGAGGATTTGATTGATATGAAGAAAATTCATGTAAGCGGATTTTGTTTTTTAGTATTTGCCATTGTATTTAGTGCTAAATATATGTCAGCATCGATATTATTAGCTGGGAGTGACAGTTTGAGTGTCGACTTATTTAGAGGGATGTTTGACATGATTCCACTTGAAGTAACAGTTGTGTATCTCCTTTTTTTCATCATGGGTATTCTTTTTTTAGTTTTAGGATTGAAAGAAAAGCATAAGCAGTAACAGTAGACAAGTGATAATGTTGATACATATTAAAAGGAGAAGCCAGCGGTATCGCTAAACTTCTCCTTTTATTTATCGACGTTTCCGCTCGGCTCTTTCCCATGCCCTTAAATGAGGGTAAGGATCAAACGACCATTCAGTTCGTCCATTGTCTTTATACATGCCATAATGAAGGTGAGGCGGGAATTTTCCTGCTGTGCCAGGTGGACCGTAACCGGAGCTTCCGACTGATCCGATGACTTGACCAGGTTCTACAATCTGCCCAGCTTTGAGTCCTTTTGCAAAGCCATTTAAGTGGGCAAAATAATGATAATGATTATGAATATCTCGAATGCCGATCCGCCAGCCGCCAAAGCGATTCCAGCCTTTCATTTCAATCACTCCGTACGATGTCGCACGAACAGGAAGACCGTAATGAGCAAAAAGATCAGTGCCCTCATGAATTCTTCTGCCTCCAAAGCCTCTCGCATCACCCCATGTACTCCTGTAGCTGTAGTCAGCGCCAACCGGAAGAGGAAACGCATGCTTACCAAGGTCAAGATGGCCGTAATGCTTATAGAGCTTCATAAAAGATGAAATGATTCCAACGGTTTGATCACGTCCGTAATAATCCCACAGCGCGATTTTTAATTGGTCGATGCTGCTGCCGTAATGGAGCAAGTATTGAGCAAACGTGAACAGGACATCTTCATCGTTATCGATTTCTGCTTTTCCATCCCCATTTCCATCAAGCCCAATACCGTCGAACACTTTAATGCTTAATGGAGAGGTATCCTGCTTATTTGGATTTTCTGGTCCTATCCACATTTCCCGGGGAATGTAGATGCCAATCACACCTGTTTGTTTTGGTAAATCTCTTCTGCTTTTGCGTATATTGTGTTCATACTGATCAACCGCAGCAAGTACATACCACGGGACCTGTGTGGTGATGGCGATCTTTTCATACAGTGCCATTCGCTGTTTTAATTCATCGGGCTGTTTGTTTGTCCCTTGTGCATGGACTGAAGCGGGAATCATTGAAAGAGCGATGATGATCGCTAAAACCACTTTCACAAACGTCCATCTCCTTTCTTCGAACATCTCTTCTACCGTTTAGTGTGGTTTGATCACGTTATTTCATAAGAAGAAAATGTTAGTAATTTTCTTCTGTTATTTTAGGAGTCTTTTGGGTATTTTTGCAGCTCATTCCCTTGTTGTTCAATCTGTACTATGTTAAAGTGTCTAAAGAAAAGGCCTTAGGCCGAAGATTCAATTTTTTGCGGCAACAGCTGCATCCATCGTATATAGCAGGAAGATGATTGTATATGCACCTTTAACGAATTCATATGGAGATGATGGAATTGGCAAAGAAGGAAGAGCACGTAAGAAAACCGGACTGGCTTAAAATTAAGCTGAATACGAATGAAAACTATACCGGTTTGAAAAAAATGATGCGGGAAAACAACCTGCATACCGTTTGTGAGGAAGCGAAATGTCCGAATATTC
Source organism: Bacillus sp. G402 (assembly GCF_051172515.1). NCBI lineage: Bacteria > Bacillati > Bacillota > Bacilli > Caryophanales > Bacillaceae > Bacillus > Bacillus sp. G402. Next base: position 191,528 of record NZ_JBPIZC010000002.1, on the reverse strand, counting down.
ACGAATGCTGGGCAGTGAGAAGAACTGCTACATTTATGATCCTCGGATCTGTTTGTACGCGCGCATGCCGTTTCTGTGCGGTGAAAACCGGACTTCCTACTGAATTAGACTTGCAAGAGCCAGAACGCGTGGCAGATTCAGTGGCTTTGATGAATTTAAAGCACGCTGTTATAACAGCGGTTGCAAGGGATGACCAAAAAGATGGCGGAGCAGGCGTGTTTGCTGAAACTGTTCGTGCCATTAGAAGAAAAAGTCCATTCACAACAATTGAAGTTCTCCCTTCAGACATGGGTGGCAATTATGATAATTTGAAAACGTTAATGGATACACGCCCTGATATTTTAAATCACAATATTGAAACAGTACGCAGGTTAACACCAAGAGTTCGTGCACGGGCTACATACGATCGTTCATTGGAATTCTTGCGTCGTGCAAAAGAAATGCAGCCTGACATTCCAACGAAATCAAGCATTATGATTGGACTTGGTGAAACGAAGGAAGAAATCATTGAAGTTATGGATGATCTTCTTGCCAATAACGTTGACATCATGGCAATTGGTCAGTATTTACAACCGTCGAAAAAGCATTTGAAAGTGCAAAAATATTACCATCCAGATGAGTTTGCAGAGCTGAAGGAAATTGCTATGTCTAAAGGCTTTAGCCACTGTGAAGCTGGACCGCTTGTCCGTTCTTCTTATCATGCAGACGAACAAGTAAACGAAGCGTCTAAGAAGCGTCAGGCGCAAGCATAACAAAGAAAACGCCAGAGCTCTCTGGCGTTTTTTCTCGTATTAATTTTGGCCGTAAGGTGCGTTTCGTCTCATGGTCCGATCGGAATTCGTCATGCCATTGGCATCTTCTTTCGTTGAAATATCTCCGCCTTGAGGAGAGTATTTCATTTGTTGAATCGTTTTTGTTAAAATTTGATCAAAATCACGTGAATTGGTTTGAAGACGTGAAAAATTGGCAATGGATTGAAAGTGCTCTGGGTTATCAGAGACGTACACATGATAATAACGAGGGAGAACAGAAACCGCTGTTTTTTTCACTTGATCGGCTGATTCATCTCGGTTTTTGTTGCCTGTTCGATACACAATGAGGGCATCCTCGTCTGTGACAAGTGTTGCTGCATCCTTTATATTTGGCAGCTGGATGGCTAAACTTGTAATCACGTGGGCAAGGTGCTCACGATTTAAAGCAGGGGTTCTTTCCTTTTGATCGGTTACTTGCTGGCGCTGATAACGAACATAGCCTGCTCGATTCGTATCTGCTTCTGGCATGTTGGAATTATTTCCTTCATGACGATCAGACAGGCGGATTGTCTTGCTGGAAGAATCTTCATCCACTTGCCGGTTCATGCCTGATTGAAAGCCGCACCCGCCTAAAAGCATGCATAGGAGAATAGTGGCTGTGAGTTGTTTCATCATAAATGTGACCTCCTTTTTTCTTTAGCTTCGGCTAAATCGGAAAAAACATGCTTTAGCAATTGATGGAGTTGTTCCAATGAATTATCATTAAAGATGGATCGTTTAAAAAGAGGTGAGAAGATGATCGTCATTCAGAATGCTACCTTTGATCTTGTCAGAGAAATCAAAGACGGCTTTGATGAGGAAGCGTTTAAAGCAAGGTACTCAGATATTTTAAATAAGTATGATTATATTGTGGGGGATTGGGGCTACAACCAGCTAAGGCTGAAGGGGTTTTTTGATGACCAAAACCAAAAGGCCACATTCGATACAAAAATCAGTACACTCGATGAATACATTTATGAATACTGTAATTTTGGCTGTGCCTATTTTGTCTTAAAGCGGATTAGAAAATAACGCAAAGGGGGCGTCATGATGTATTTCGTAGACAGAAAGAAGATTGAAGAGACATTACGTTTTTTTGAGGAGCAATATGATTTGATGCGCAGCCATCAAACATGGTCAAGTCCTTTAGAAAAAAAAGCGCTGGAACGAATTGTTCATTTGCTCGTCGAATGTATTCTTGATACAGGAAATGATATGATTGACGGCTTTATCATGCGGGACCCAGGAAGCTATGACGACATCATGGATATTCTTGTGGACGAAAAAGTTGTACCAACAGAAGAAGGCACTCACCTGAAAAAACTGGTCTCGTGCCGTAAAACACTTGTTCAGCAATACCAAGAAGTGGTGCATCACGATTTGTTGCAGGTCATCAGTGAGGTAGAACAGGCGCTGCAAGTCTTCCCGAATCGAATTCGCACTTACTTGGAGCAGGAGCTTGGACCAGTATCAGCGTTTAAATAAACCATTGGAGTTGTATGCAGCATGAAATACAAAGGCTATTTAATTGATTTAGACGGGACGATGTATAAAGGAACAGAAAAGATCGAAGAGGCGGGGCAATTTGTTCACAAGTTAAATGAGTTGAACATCCCTTATTTGTTTGTCACGAATAACTCTTCACGCACGCCGAAGCAAGTAGCAGAAAAACTGGTTTCATTCGATATTCCAGCAACGGAAGAACAAGTCTTTACAACCAGTATGGCGACGGCAAACTATATCGCAGAACAAAAGAAAGATGCCTCGGTGTATGTGATCGGAGAAGAAGGCATTCAGCAGGCCATCGAAGAAAAAGGACTGTCGTTTGGTCAAGAAGACGCTGATTTCGTTGTCGTTGGAATAGACCGCAGTATTACATATGAAAAACTAGCGGTAGGAGCCATTGCGATCCGTCAAGGTGCACAATTTGTTTCAACAAATGGAGATATTGCCATTCCGACAGAAAGAGGGCTGTTACCTGGAAATGGATCGTTAACATCTGTGCTGACGGTTACGACAACAGTGCAGCCAACATTTATCGGGAAGCCAGAGTCTATCATTATGGAACAGGCCATGCGGGTGCTCGGGACAGATGTGTCAGAGACGCTCATGGTGGGCGATAACTATGATACCGATATTATGGCAGGGATGAATGCAGGGATGGATACACTGCTTGTTCATACAGGCGTCACGACAAAAGAGCTGCTTCAGAAATATGACAAACAGCCAACCTATGTCATTGATTCATTATCTGAGTGGATTGAACGATTATCTTAATGAAAAGAGGACAAGCGTCAGACGCACGTCCTCTTTTGTGTTTTATTCTGCATTTCTCGCACTATGTGCCAGTCTACTTGATGCTGCCGCAGCAATAGCACCGACAATGTCATCTAAAAAGGTGTGGCATTCGCCTGAGGATTTATCGTTGAGTTTCCCAAGAATCCCTGGTTTTTCTTTATCGATATATCCGTAATTCGTAAAGCCGATGGAGCCATAAATATTAACGATGGCAAAGGATAAAATTTCATCAACCCCATATAGACTTTCATCTGTTTCAAGAATGGATTGCAGCGGTTCTGTCAGCTTTTTTTGCTCAGCGAGAACGTCTAGTTCAACGCCTGTTAAGATGGCATTTTGGACTTCACGTTTTGCGATGACACGTTCCACATTGTGGATGCACTCTGTCATGTCTAAGCCAGGATGATATTTTTCCTGTAAAAAGAAGACAAGGTCTGCTATATCTTGAATGGTTACGCCTCGTTCCTGTAAACGGCGTCTTGCTGTTTTTTCTACTTCGTTCATCTCATGATGATGCGGCATGTTCCTCACCCAATCCTCGTAATTTGTCCACAACGTGTGAAAAAGCTTCGGATAGTAAATAGTATTCATAAATCCCTCAACCTGCGACTACGATATGATAAGAGACTGATTTTATGAACGCAGGTGAAATCATGAAAGAAACCATTTATCACACATTTGGTATTGATGTGCGTCAATTTATGCCATATGGCAGTTATCAGAGCTTTCAAACGGCGAAAGCTCTCTTTATCATTGTTCCCGTGTCTCATTTGCGAGAAGAAGAACTCACAGAGCTTTATCATATCAGTCAGTATTTACTGAATGACGGTGACCCATACGTTGCCGTGTTTGAATTAACAAACGAAGAGAAACCGACTTTTACCCATGGAAAAGAACTGTACGCTCTATTAAAGGCAGCACCGCGGGTTACAAGCCGCTCATTTCAGCACGCATCAGAGCTGGCGGCCTTTCATGTCAGGGGGAGAGGGTTTCCATATGAGGTGTCTGAAACAAAACGTGTCGGAGCTTGGAAGGAATTATGGGCAAAACGGTTAGACCAGCTGGAAGGCTTTTGGATGCAGCAAATGCATCAAAAACCACTTGAACGATTTGAAAAGAAATTCATTGAATCCTTTCCGTATTATCTCGGATTAACGGAAAATGCCATTCAATATTTAGTGGATACAGAGCTTGATGATGAACCGAAAGAATGTGATTCAGGAACTGTTTGTCATCAGCGCTTTTCACGTATGACCTGGCCACACGAGCAGCCGCTTCGTTTACCTGTTGACTGGGTATTTGACCATCCAACAAGAGATATCGCGGAATATTTAAGAGAAACCTTTGTCCAGCATAAGGAGGATTTAATTGAAGAGGGATTCTCCTTTTTGCAGCAATATGAGCAGGTTACGCCTCTTTCATCGTTTTCAAAGCGACTGCTGTACAGCCGTCTTCTGTTTCCGCTTCATTATTTTGAAATTGTCGAAGGGTATTATATGTCAGGAGAAAATGAAAAATCTTATTATGAAGAACGATTAGATTACGTTTTAAATGATGCGAACCGCTACGAATATTTTCTCAAGGTGTTTCAAGAATTGAGTGCCATGCGCAGCGGTGGGCATCTCATTCCTCCTGTTGGATGGATTCATCAATCCGCTGATTTGAAGTTTCAGTGAACAGACGAAACGTCTCTTTTCTCTTGAGGCGTTTTTCGTTATGCTTAAAGAAAGCAACCAAAGGAGTGTTCTTCTTGACGAAACCTTATGTCTATATCACAAGAAAGCTTGATGAAACAACACTTACACCATTAAAAGAAGTCGCTCATATTGACATGTGGACGAGCGAGGATGAGCCGTGTCCAAGAGAAGAGTTAGAAAAACAAGCGGCTCAAGCAGATGGGCTGCTCACGATGCTGTCAGATCAAGTAGATGAGGCACTTTTATCAAATGCTCCAAATCTAAAAGTGGTCGCGAATCTCGCGGTCGGCTATGACAATATTGATCTAAAGGCAGCTAAAAAGCACGGGATCACGGTATGTCATACACCGGACGTCTTAACAGAATCGACGGCTGATTTAGCCTTTGCGCTTTTGATGGCGTCAGCAAGACGAATTGTCGAAGCGAGTGATTGGATTAAGGACGGGAACTGGACAGGCTGGGGGCCGCTTCTTCTAGCCGGTGCTGATGTTCATCATAAAACGTTAGGGATTGTCGGAATGGGCAGTATTGGAACCGCACTGGCCAAGCGGGCAAAAGGTTTTGATATGAATGTTCTGTATCATAATCGTTCAAGAAAGCCAGAAGCAGAAGCGCAACTAGGTGTGACCTATGCCGCATTTGATGAGCTGCTTACGCAGTCTGATTTCATCGTTTGTTTGACGCCTTTAACGCCTGAAACGAAAGAAATGTTTAATAAGAAAGCATTTGAGCAGATGAAGAACACGGCTTACTTCATCAACGTTTCCAGAGGGCAGACGGTAGACGAAGATGCTTTATATGATGCTGTCACGACAGGGAAAATTGCAGGAGCAGGTCTGGATGTATTTAGCAAGGAACCAGTCAGCCCAGAACACCCGTTAACGACATTACCAAATGTAACAGTGCTTCCTCATATCGGAAGTGCAAGTGTTGAAACGAGAAAAAACATGATGTATTTATGTGCTGAAAATATTGCGCTTGTCCTGCAAGATCAGCAAGCCAAAACGCCAGTTCAGGCGTAATCTCAAGCTTCCCGGCTTCGGGAGCTTTTCTTACAAAAATATTTTGAAAATATAGAATCTTGATATAAATAGCTGTTAAGCGGTTTCATTCTCATATTCTCTTATTTTATTACCTTGTCAAAATGAGGATACCCCTTTATAATGTGTGTACATTGAATGTCTGTGTTAGGTTAACAAATGTCTTTTTAGAGAGGACATTTACGGAGAAAGGTGGAATTTCAGGTGAAGGCAATTCGAGTTGGACTACTAGGATTAGGAACAGTGGGGAGCGGTGTCGTTAAGATTATTCAAGATCATCAGGATAAATTAATGCACCAGATCGGCTGTCCGGTATTAATACAAAAAGTGCTTGTGAGCAATCCCGATAAAAAAAGAGATGTGGATGTGGCAAGAGAGGTCTTCACAACTGAAGTATACGATGTGATTCGAGATCCAGAGGTCGACGTCATTATTGAAGTGATGGGCGGCATTGAAAAGACAAAACAATATTTAATAGATGCACTAAATGAGAAGAAGCATGTCATTACAGCCAACAAGGATTTAATGGCGCTATATGGCACAGAGCTTTTACATGTAGCAAAAGAAAACGGCTGTGACCTTTACTATGAAGCGAGTGTCGCAGGTGGGATTCCGATTTTGCGTACACTAGAGGAAGGTTTAGCCTCTGACCGCATCACAAAAATGATGGGAATCGTGAACGGGACAACGAACTTTATTTTAACAAAAATGAATGTCGATAAAAGTGCGTATGAAGATGTATTAAAAGAAGCGCAGGATCTTGGCTTTGCAGAAGCAGATCCGACGGCGGACGTAGAAGGACTAGATGCGGCAAGAAAGATGGCCATCCTGGCAAGACTCGGCTTTTCCATGAATGTAGACTTAGAGGATGTGAAAGTGAAAGGCATCTCGGACATCTCGGATGAGGACATTAATTTCAGTAAACGTTTTGGCTATACAATGAAGCTGATTGGAATTGCCCAGCGGGACGGAGAGAAAGTGGAGGTCAGCGTACAGCCAACTTTACTTCCTGATCATCACCCGTTATCTTCCGTCAATAATGAATTTAATGCTGTCTATGTTTACGGAAGTGCTGTCGGAGAAACGATGTTTTACGGACCTGGAGCAGGCAGCCTGCCAACGGCAACAGCTGTAGTCTCAGATTTAGTCGCTGTTATGAAAAACATGCGTCTTGGTGTGAATGGCAGTGGATTTATTGCACCGCAATTTGAGAAGAAAATCAAATCATCATCCGAAGTATTTGCTCAGCAATTTTTAAGAATACATGTGAGAGATCAAGTCGGAGCTTTCTCCCGCATTACATCGATTTTTTCTGAAAGAGGCATCAGCTTTGAAAAGATCCTGCAGCTTCCTGTCAAAGGGCATGATGAGCTGGCTGAAATTGTGATTATTACACATCAAACATCAGAAGAAGATTTCTCAAATATCCTGCAAACATTAAACGATCTCGACGTGGTGGTTCAAGTCAAGAGCACGTACCGAGTAGAAGGGAACGGTTTAAGCTGATGAAGTGGAATGGACTCATTGAAGAATTTCAAGAATTCTTACCAGTAAACGAACAAACACCTAAACTAACATTAAATGAAGGAAATACACCGCTGATTCATCTCGCAAAGCTATCTGAAAAGCTTGGGATTGAACTTCATGTGAAAACAGAAGGCGTCAACCCTACAGGTTCTTTTAAGGATCGCGGGATGGTCATGGCCGTCGCAAAAGCAAAAGAAGAAGGCAATGATACGATCATGTGTGCATCGACAGGGAATACATCTGCAGCAGCGGCAGCTTATGCGGCGCGCGCTGATATGAAATGTATTGTCATCATTCCAGATGGAAAAATTGCCTTCGGTAAGCTGGCGCAGGCTGTCATGTACGGAGCAGAAATCATTGCCATTGACGGCAACTTTGATGATGCGCTGAAAATTGTCCGTAGCATCTGTGAAAAAGCACCGATCGCACTTGTTAACTCCGTCAATCCATACCGAATTGAAGGACAAAAAACAGCGGCTTTTGAAATCTGTGAGCAGCTAGGCTCCGCACCAGACGTACTGGCGATTCCTGTTGGAAATGCGGGGAATATTACAGCGTACTGGAAAGGCTTCAAAGAATATCATGAGAAAAAAGGCACTGCACTGCCAGTCATGCGTGGTTTTGAAGCAGAAGGAGCTGCAGCCATCGTTCGAAATGAAGTCATTGAGCAGCCAGAAACAGTCGCAACAGCCATTCGCATCGGAAACCCTGCAAGCTGGAAGCAAGCTGTAGCAGCGGCAGATGAATCAAACGGGAAAATTGATGAAGTGACAGATGAAGAAATTCTTCATGCCTATCAATTGATCGCACGTGAAGAAGGTGTGTTTGCAGAGCCAGGCTCTTGTGCATCAATTGCAGGTGTACTCAAACAAGTGAAATCTGGAGAAATTAAGCCAGGCAGTAAAGTCGTCGCTGTACTGACAGGAAACGGATTAAAAGATCCAAATACGGCGATTGATATTTCACACATCAAACCGGTCACACTAGATGCAGATGAAGATCAAATTCTTGAACATTTAGAAAAGGCCGCACGCGTATGAGTAACGCCTCCATGCTTTTTTCAATCACAGTACCGGGAAGCACTGCCAACTTAGGACCAGGCTTTGACTCAGTCGGAATGGCGCTCAGCCGCTATTTAAAGCTATCGGTCTATGACCATGATAGCTGGCTGTTTGAAGCAGAAACAGATGTCGTGTCTGGTATTCCATCAGGCACTGATAATCTGATCTACCAAACAGCTAAAAAGGTCGCAGATGACTTTGGAAAAACACTCCCGCCTGTTCATGTCAAAGTGTGGAGTGATATTCCATTAGCGAGGGGGCTGGGCAGCAGCGCTGCTGCCATTGTCGCCGCTATTGAGCTCGCCAATCAGTTGCTTGAATTAAAGATGACCGATGATCAGAAGCTCTTTTTTGCAAGTGAGGTAGAAGGTCATCCAGATAATGCGGGTGCCTCTTTATTCGGTGGTTTACTCATCGGTCTTCATGAAGAAGACAAGACACATGCCGTTAAAGTGCAGCATGTGGATGTAGATGTCGTCGTCGTGATTCCTTTTTATGAAGTGCTCACAAAGGATGCCCGTGATGTCCTGCCAGAGGATTTTTCCTATAAACAGGCCGTGAGTGCGAGTGCAGTGAGTAACGTCCTTGTCGCCGCCTTAATGACACAGAACTGGCCGCTTGTAGGGGAAATGATGAATAAAGATTTATTTCATCAGCCATACCGCACGATGCTTGTCCCAGAGCTATCAAAGGTGGAGCACGTTGCTTCATTAAAAGGCGCGTATGGAACGGCATTAAGCGGTGCTGGGCCGACTATTTTGACCTTAGTGGAAAAAGGGAAGGGAGAAGCGCTGAAAAAGCAGCTTGCCCAAAATTTCCCGCATTGTGAAGTGGATGTACTGACGGTGCCGGTAGAAGGTGTCGTCGTCGAGCATCATTCTGTGAATCAAATGAAGAACGTGCTGTGAAGACGCACGTTCTTTTTTTATCCTTGTTTTTCATAACAAAAGCAGGGATTATTATTTAGAGAAGCGAACTATTTTTGATACATAAAAGGGGGAGATCTATTGATGAAGAAATTGATAACAGCAGAGGATTTAACACAAATTGTGTCTGTTTCTCATCCAGTTTATTCACCAGATGGAAAAAAGGCTGTTTTTACAAAAGTATCGGTGAATGAAAAAAAGGATGATTACAATATTCATTTATGGGTTCGAGATGAAGAGACAGGGGAGTTGTCTCAATGGACATTTGATGATGGAAAGCATCATCAACCAGCATGGTCAAAAGACGGAAAGCAGCTTGCGTTTATTTTGCAGAAGCCAAAGGAAGTCCCTCAGCTCGCACTCATTCAGAGCGATGGCGGCGGCATTCGTACCTTAACGAATATTCCTTACGGCGTCTCTCAACCTGTATTTTCACCGGATGGAGCGTTCATTTATGCAGCGGTCTCATTAAAACAAGAAGAATCTGTTCATGATGAAAAAAAAGAAGAGCGTGATGACTTTGCTCCGGCCGTATATGATGATTTGACTTATAAAGCAGATGGCAGAGGCTTTTTAGATGGGCGTCTGACGCAAATTGTAAAAATCGATGTCCGTTCCGGCGAGGTAGAGATGCTTACGAGTGAGCCGCATCATCATGTGAATCATGTCATCTCTCCTTGTGGGAAGTGGCTTGCGTATATTCAATCAAATCCTCAGACGTTTTACATAAGTGATATCTGTCTCCTTTCCTTAGAGGACGGTACATCCAAGAAAATTACCCAATCAACAGGCGCTTACACGACTGTATCATTTTCTCCAAATGGAGAAAGCCTTTTGTACATTGGACACGAACGTGAATTTCAGAATGCAACCTTCCCATCATTGTGGCTGCATGACCTGAAGGAGAAAAAGACCGTTCAATTATCAGAAATGCTCGATATGTATGTAGGAAACTGTATGGCAGGGGATAGTGTTATGGGTGAGGCCAATCAGTTTCCACAATGGACAAAGGATAGTCAGGGGTTTTATGCGCTTGTTTCTGATCAAGGGAGTACCGGAATTTATTATTTCTCTATTGAGGGCTTAGCCTATCCCGTTCGTTTAGAGGCAGAACATGTGACGAATTTCAGTCTTCATCCAGACGAATCAAAAATGCTGATCAGCCGTCTTTCGCCTGTCTCGCCTAGTGAGCTGTATGAGCTGACTTTAGGGGAATCCTCACTCAAGCAAATCACGTTTGAGCATGATGACTTTCTAAAGGAACATGTCATATCCGAACCTGAACCAATTTCTTTCCAGTCAAAAGATGGAGACATTGTACGTGGCTGGTTTATGAAGCCTGCTCAGATGGAAGAGGGGAAGACATATCCACTAATCTTAGAAATTCATGGCGGACCGCATGCGATGTACGGTCATACGTATTTTCATGAATTTCAAATGCTCGCCGCTGAAGGGTATGCGATTGTGTACATCAATCCTCATGGCAGTCATGGGTACGGACAGATGTTTACGGATCGGGTAAGAGGCAGCTATGGTGACGTTGATTATGAGGATGTTATGCTGGCTGTTGATCATGTGCTCGAAGCCTATGACTTTCTTGATGAAACGAGGCTTGGCGTAACGGGCGGCAGCTATGGCGGTTTTATGACCAACTGGATTGTCGGACAGACAGACCGTTTCCGTGCAGCTGTTACACAGCGTTCCATTTCGAACTGGATTAGCTTTTATGGCATCAGTGATATCGGCTATTTCTTTACAAAATGGCAGATTGATGGGGATATTTATGACTCTGTTGATAGGCTATGGGATCGTTCGCCGCTAAAGTATGTAAAACAGGTGAACACACCGCTTCTCATCCTGCACAGTGATGAAGACTACCGCTGTCCAGTCGATCAAGGAGAACAGCTTTTTGTGGCATTGAAGGAACTTGGAAAAGACACGAGATTAGTCAAGTTTCCTAAGGCTTCTCATGATTTATCGAGAAGTGGCCACCCTGGGCAGCGTATTCAAAGACTGACCTTTATTCAAGAATGGTTTAGAGAGAAGTTATCTTAATCAAAAAACGGCCCTGATTGGGTCGTTTCAGCGTGTAGACAAACCCTCGCATTCGGTGTCAGTCCTGCGTTCCGGTGCTCACGAATGTCAAATTCGCTCTGCGCCAGTACTCGTCCTTCCTAGACTGCAAAGGTTTTCTATCACACTGAAAAGAAGACAAAGGGCTAAAATTAGCCCTTTGTCAACAATTAAAAAACGACCCAGTAAGGGTCGTTTTCATGTCATATATGAATTAGAAAACCTGTTCAACTTCTACAACGCCAGGTACTTCTTCTAATAATGCGCGCTCAATACCGGCTTTCAATGTAATGGTTGAACTTGGGCAGCTGCCGCATGCACCAAGAAGGCGTAATTTCACAATGCCATCTTCAATGTCTACAAGCTCACAGTCTCCACCATCACGTAATAGAAATGGACGAAGTTTGTCCAGTACTTCCTGTACTTGGTCTTTCATTTCGACTTCAGTCATTAGATATAATCGCTCCTTTCACAACATATCACCATTATATTCATCTGGACGATAAAAATCTATTGATTGGTTTCAAAGTTTCCTTCTCATTATAGCACAATCTCATCTTGAAACAAAAAGTGATTTTGACTTTTTTCATACAGAAAATTCAGCTAAAATAAAGAAAGAATAGGGGGCTTGTCAAATGAACAAAACCGTTGACCTTTATGTATATGGAAGAGATGTCCTGTGCGCTAGTTGCGTGAATCTGCCTTCTTCAAAAGATACATTTGAGTGGCTAGATGCAGCATTAAAACGAAAATATCCAAATCAGCCGTTTCGCATCACATATATCGATATTGAGCACCCGCCTGAAAACGAACGCCAAAAAGAATTGTCTGAACGAATTCTTGATGATGAATTCTTTTATCCGCTTGTCCTTGTTGAGGATCAAATTGTTGGAGAGGGCAATCCGAAATTAAAAGATATTTATCAAGAAATGGAGAAATACGGGTACGAAGAGAGCAGTGAATGAGCTGTTCTTTTTTTAGGAAAATAAACAGAACAAACGTTCCTTTTTAGGTTGATTTAGAACGTTTGTTCGTTTATAATGAGATGAAAGGAGCGTGAGCATCATGAATTATTTACTAAAACAATCTCTTCATCAACAAATACCGATTGATATGATTTATATGAAGAAAAATGGAGAGTGCTCGAAACGAAAAATCATTGTACATCGTCAAACTGAACAGTTCATACAAGCGTATTGTTTATCGAAGAAGACGATCAGAACGTTTCGTAAAGACTGCATCCTTGCGCTTGCTCCTATCAAAGTGAACCATTCATCGGTACATGCCGTTTCATAATAAAAGCTCCTTCATTAGAAGGAGCTTTGAGAAAAAATTCACATCATTTTATCCATTGTGATGCTTGTACATCCAAAGAAGTCCAGATTTTAAGAGTCTTGGAACACGACCAACAAGTGGACGATCCGCCACTAAGCCAAAGCCGGCTTTTTTCCCTAAAGAGCCGAGTACGCCTTTTAACTTAAACTGTGGGTAAGCCTCAGGAAGCGGTTCGTTCTTCCAGCGTTTCTGTAGAGATTGCACAATTTGCTCTGCCTGTGCCTCGGCAAGCTGTGCACTTGGTGCATGAGGCAAGCTTGCGCAGTCACCTACGACATAGACATGCTCATCTCCAGGGAGATTGTGATGAGGAGTTAAGACGACACGGCCTTGTGCATCTTTTTCAACATCCATATCTCGCACGACTTTACTTGGCTGAATTCCTGCTGTCCACACGATGACATCTGCTTCAATGGCATCGTCATGGTTGTACACAACTCCTTCTTCAACCTTCGTAATATTGGCGCAGTTAATGATCTTTACATCGTTTTCTTCAAACCATTTTTGTACATATAAACTTAATCTTTTTGGGAAACTGGAAAGAATCAGTTCTCCGCGGTCAAAAAGAATGATGTTTAAATCAGAACGGCTTTCACGCAGTTCACTGGCCAGCTCTACCCCGCTAAGTCCAGCACCGACGATACCAACCGTTGCACCTGCACTCAAATTGTTTAATTTGTTATACGCAAGCCTTGACTGATCAATGGTTTGAATGCTGTATGTATGTTCTTTCGCCCCAGGGACATTGTGATACTTGTCCTCACAGCCGAGTCCGATTACCGTATCATCATATGGAATCGGTTCACGGTCGCTAAATAAGATCTGTTTGTTTTCAATATCAATTTTTTCTACTTCCCCGTATTGAATATCCAGCTTCGGATGCTCTGGAAAAGATACTCGAATGTGATGATCAGAGATCGTTCCAGCAGCAAGTGCATAATATTCTGTTTTTAAACAGTGGTAAGGATTTCGATCAATTAATGTGATAGTAACATCATCAGGTAATTGATTTGGCAATAAGCGGTGGAGAACCCGCATATTCCCGTAACCTCCGCCGATCAAGACTAAATTTTTCATGACGATTCTCCTTTTCCCCCTAGACATTGAAAAACACTTATACTAAAAAACTTTAAGTTAAAATACCAAATAAAATTATATCGAATTTACTGTGAAACCACAATAATTGTTTCAAAATAACCTACATATTCATTACTTAGTCCTAAATAGTAAAACATTTTACGGGGAATAGGCGTAACGATTTATTGAAGCTCATGTTTTGACTAATAGAAGGAATTTCGGTAGGATAGTAAGGCAAATGTGAGGTGAAGCACAGTGTTTCCACTGATCGAATTTTGTGTAAGTAATCTTGCACAAGGGTCTCAAGAAGCAAAAGAGAAGCTAGAAAAAGACCCAAACTTAGATGTAATGGAATACGGCTGTTTAAGCTACTGCGGCAAATGTATGGACTCCCCATTTGCTCTTGTGAATGGAGAATTTGTTTCTGGAGAAAATGCAGAGCAGCTAGTCGAGCGTATTTATGCTTTTATAGAGGAAAACGACATGTTTTAAATGCACCACATGGGTCATGAGGTGCATTTTTTTCATATATTAAGTTTCCATTTTCAGGAAAAAATGTAGAAAGCGCATCCAATATGTTATGCTAATAAAATATCATCAAAATGAAGCATCACACGAGAGAAAAAGAGGCATATGCATAATAAAAGCCCTTTGCCATGGCAGCAAAGAGCTTCTATGTATGAAAAACGGGGGATGATAAGATTGTCTCCTGAATCGACTCCTTTTATACTATAAAGAAACAACATTTTTGGAGGACGCTCATGACATCATTTCAATTCACGAAAATGCACGGACTAGGAAACAATTATATATACGTCAATCAGATGAAGGAACAGCTTCCAGAAGAGCAGCTGTCAGAGATAGCGATCCGCGTTTCTTCTGTTTATACAGGTATCGGTTCAGACGGAATGATCCTCATTTGCCCATCAGATGTTGCGCCTGTGAAGATGCGCATTTTCAACAATGATGGATCAGAGGGGAAAAACTGCGGTAACGGTCTGCGTTGCGTGGCAAAATATGTGTATGAGCATCAAATCGTAACAGACACAACGTTCCAGATTGAGACATTGTCAGGACTCGTTGAGGCGACCGTTCATGTGCAGGATGGTCACGTTCAGTTAGTGACAGTTGATATGGGTAAACCTCGTTTTGAAAAAGAAGCGATGCCAATGCTTGGTGAACCGGCCAGTACAACGATCAATGAACCGCTTGATTTTGGCACGACGACCTTAAATGGAACAGCTGTTTCAATGGGGAATCCCCATATCGTTTTCTATTTAGAAGACATTGAACAGGCGCCGCTTGATTCAGTTGGGCCAATTATTGAAAAGCATGACATGTTTCCAGAAGGCGTCAATGTAGAATTTGTGGAACGTGTCAGTGAAACGGAACTGCATTTTCGCGTGTGGGAAAGAGGATCAGGGATTACGCAAGCGTGCGGAACAGGAGCATGTGCTGCGGCTGTATCAACGATTGTGAATGGACATGCGAAAAAAGAAACGGATATGACCGTTCATCTAGCTGGCGGAGACCTCATCATTCGCTGGAAAGACAATGACCATGTGCTGATGACAGGACCTGCTGAAACAATTTGTGACGGCACATTCTATCTCTAAACCATTTATTTGAGAAAAGGCAACATCACGTTTATAATTGAAAAGAAACATCCAGTCAAAAGGAGGGATGATCGTGAGTACACCAGTAACGATTACAGAAGCTGCTGCATTGCAGATTAAAGATATGATGAAAGAACATGAAGAAGAAAATGCGTTCCTGCGAGTTGGCGTAAAAGGTGGCGGCTGCAGCGGTCTTTCATACGGGATGGGCTTTGACCATGAAGTCTCAGAGAAAGACACGCAGTTCGAACAGCACGGCATCAAGGTTCTTGTCGACTCCGAAAGCCTTGACATCATGAACGGAACCATCATTGATTTCAAACAATCACTAATGGGCGGCGGTTTCACGATTGACAATCCGAACGCGATTGCGTCATGCGGATGCGGTTCTTCGTTCAGAACAGCCACGAATACCGGTACGCCGGAAGAGTGTTAACAACTGATCATGGATAATAATAAGCCTCCTTGTTCGTTTGTTTTTGTAAACAACACGATCGAGGAGGCTTTTTGTTTTGAAGAGAAAAGATGACCAAAAAAAGATACTCATTCAGCGTCTCTTTCTCAAATGGCTTCTTCTATTTTCAATAGTTCTTTATCCAAGACATCCACCAACTCTTGGGTGCTAAACATATAGATCACCACTTCTTTATTGCCATCTTCCACATGGACTTCAATTTCAATTTTAATCTTTGCTGGTTTTTCATGGTATACCACTTCAAAGATGCCCATTCTTTTTGTATCATTGTTTTTATTCATTTTTTGAACGTTGGTGAGTATCTGTTTGATTTCTTGATCACTCAAACCAGCATCTAAAACCGAAGTGGATACACGCTTTAAAAAAGGTTCTAGCTGATCAACATCCATATTCGATCCGGCAGCGAATTGAGCATAATGTTTGTTATAATCTTTTGCGAACACTTCTACTGAGCCGCCAATCATCAGTAACAAGCTCAAACTAATCATGAAACGCTTTATCATCTTTCCACCTATCCTTCATGACAATCTTCTACTTCTTATATCGGTTGAACCAATCAAACCTTCATTCATTCCATTCCTTCTTAAACAATTTGTAAATCGCTCAATTTTGTTACAGCTTGTCCTCACAACTGGCTATTTCCCCTCGAAAAGAGTATCATGAGAACCAAACATATACTGTCATCAGAAAAGAGGTTGCTGAGGTTTGAGTGAACAAATCAATTGCAGGAACTGTCATGAACTGATTCCGTATCGTTCAAAAACATGTCCGTCTTGCGGGATAGACAAGCCGCTTCCGAAAAAGGAACGTGTGAAGGATCGGGTAATTTTGGTTGTGGCAGGAATTGTTGTGGTGTTACTTGCTGCAATGGTACTTGGAATGGCGAATGCCTATATTGGGATTTTTAAATAAACAAAAAAGGAGTTCCGCAGATGGAACTCCTTTTTTTGATCCGTTCTTATTTATTTTCAAATAAGCTTGTGGAATGGAGCGGCTGTACACGGGCTTTCGGGTCCATGTAGGCTTTCGCGTTGTTCACAGCAGTTGGTGCTTCACCAAATCCGCTTGCGATTAATTTGACTTTTCCTTCATACGTACAGATGTCTCCTGCCGCATAGAAGCCTTCGATGTTTGTTTCCATCGTGGATTTGACCACGATAGAGTTCTTTTCGATTTCAAGGCCCCATTGTTTGATTGGTCCAAGGGAGGAAACAAAACCGAAGTTGACGATCACGTCGTCCACATCTAGTACTTGCTTTTTATCGCCTTTGACTTCTTCAAGCACAATTTGTTCGATGCGGTCTTCCCCAATGAGCTCCGTTGGGACAAATGGTGTCAGCACATTGACTTTCGAGTTGTGCAAGTTTTCTACACTGTGCTCATGTGCACGGAATTTATCACGACGGTGAATAATCGATACTTCTTTTGCGATTGGCTCAAGCATCAGTGCCCAGTCAACCGCAGAGTCTCCGCCGCCAAGAACAGCAACACGTCTGCCAGCGAATTGGTTCAGGTCATTGATGAAGTAATGCAGGTTGCTTCCTTCGAATGATTCTGCTGCATCTAGCTCAAGCTTTCTCGGTTGGAATGCACCGTTACCAGCTGTAATGATGATCGTTTTTGAATAATGAACCTCTTGGTTTGTAACGAGTTTGAAAATACCGTCTGCTTGTTTTTCAACCGTTTCCACAGCTTGCTCTAAGCAAATGGTTTGGTCAAATTTATCCATTTGTTCCTTTAAATTATCAACTAATTCTTGTGCGCGGATTTTTGGGAAACCAGCCACATCATAAATGTATTTTTCAGGGTAAAGAGCGGATAGTTGACCGCCGAGCTGAGGAAGGCTTTCAATGATTTTCACACTTGCCTGTCTCATGCCTCCGTAAAACGCAGTAAACAATCCGACTGGGCCGCCCCCGATAACGGTAATGTCATATACCTTAGAATCTTCTTGCATTCCTTAATCCTCCCAAATGAAAATTGTTATCACTATATCATATCATACCACATATCGTCGTTTGACTTGTTTTGAAAAACTTGTCGTTTTTTGATGCTGATGCTGTGAAAAGGGGAAAAAAGAGAGAAAGACCGTTTATCCTAAGGATTTTCAGTTTAAAGCCTTGAAAAAAGGAGCAGAACTCGCTATTATTGTTAAGGGAACTAAATATTAATTTTTTATGAATTTTTGTCGGATACGGTCAAATGCTTTCGTTTTTTGTAGGTGAAAGTTCAGATTTTCACATACTTATTTTTTGTTTAAATTTCATAAAATGCCGCAAAGCGGTTGAGAATAACGATATGTAATTCTTTATCCGTTTTACAGCAAATTTAAAAAAGGTGGATGTGATTCCAGTGAATAAACCGAAAATCGTTGTATTAGGTGCAGGTTATGGCGGATTAATGACTGTAACAAGATTAACAAAACAGCTTGGCACAAATGATGCGGACATTACTCTTGTGAACAAGCACAATTATCATTACGAAACAACATGGTTACATGAAGCAAGTGCAGGTACTCTTCATCATGACCGTTGTCGTTATCAAATCAAAGATGTGATTAACAGTTCCCGTGTCAACTTTGTACAAGCAACAGTTGAAAGCATTAATAAGGAAGAGAAGAAAGTTGTGACATCAGATGGCGAACTTTCTTATGACTACCTTGTTGTTGCGCTTGGTGCTGTTCCTGAAACATTTGGTATTGCAGGACTGAAAGAATATGCATTCTCAATCTCTAACATTAACTCTGCTCGTCAGCTTCGTGAGCATATTGAGCTTCAATTTGCGACTTATAATACAGATGCTGAAAAGCGCCCAGAGCGTCTAACTATCGTTGTCGGCGGTGCAGGCTTCACAGGTATTGAGTTCCTTGGTGAGCTTGGAAACCGTGTACCTGAGCTTTGCAAAGAGTATGATATTGATCAAAAAGACGTGCGTATTATCTGTGTAGAAGCTGCACCAACAGCTCTTCCAGGATTTGATCCTGAATTGATCGACTATGCGATGAACTACCTTCAAGGTAAAGGTGTTGAGTTCAAAATCGGTACAGCGATCAAAGAATGTACGCCTGAAGGCATCATTGTTGGAAAAGACGATGATACAGAAGAAATCAAAGCTGAAACTGTTGTATGGGCTGCTGGTGTACGTGGTAACCCAATCGTTGAAGAAGCTGGATTTGAAAACATGCGCGGCCGCGTAAAAGTGTCTCCAGATCTTCGTGTACCAGAAAATGAAGATGTATTCATCATCGGTGACTGCTCATTAATCATCAATGAAGAAATTAATCGTCCATACCCACCTACTGCACAAATTGCGATGCAGCAAGGTGAAACAGTAGCGAAAAACCTTGCAGCACTAGTAAAAGGTGGCACGCTTGAAAGCTTTAAGCCAGACATCAAAGGAACAGTTGCTTCTCTTGGTGAACACGACGCTGTAGGTGTTGCGTTTGGTAAAAAACTTCAAGGAACAAAAGCTTCTGCAATGAAAAAAATCATCGACAACCGTTCATTATTCATGGTTGGCGGACCAGGACTTGTTCTGAAAAAAGGAAAATTCAAGTTCTTCTAAACCGATATAGACAAAAACGTGTATCCCTGTGGTACACGTTTTTTCATGTTTGACGGAATATTTTCTCACTTGGTACTGGACAGAAAAATATGTTATGATTAATTATCAGAAAATTTAGATTAAGGAGTGAGCAATATGAATGCACAAACGAAAGAAAAAAAGTCAACTTGTCAGTATTGTTCAGGAAAAGGATATTTTCAGTTATTGCTCGGCGGATCAGAAACATGTGAGGAATGTAAGGGGACAGGAAAGAAGCATTAATCTTACGGCTTTTTCCATTGATTGACTTCATCTCTATTTCCAAGTTAAACTAATGATGGGATATTTGGGGGTGGAGATGAAGTGATCAGTTTACCAGTCGTTATCATTTCAGTTATTTTATTTTTCGTGTTATTCTTCGGCATTGGCTTTTTGCTGAATATGCTGCTGAGAATGTCATGGATTATGGCAATTTTATATCCAATTGTATGCCTTTTCATTATCAATAATCAAAAGATGATCGCTTATGTAAGAGAACCAGGCATTGCTTTTTCCGGGATAGGAGACCGCATCGTTTCTCTTGCTGCGGCAGATATCATCATTTTATTAAGTGGTCTAATTGGTGCCATTGCCTCAGGTTTTGTCATCAATGCCCTTCGTAAAAGAGGCTATCAAATGTTTTAACTCACTTGTCTACACGCAAGTGGGTTTTTTTGTTTCTCCTTTGCATAGTTTCCATTTTGTTTGGAAACAAATAGATGGGTAGAGGAGTGACAAATAGAAATGAAAACATGGATGAAACGATTGTTCATGACAGGTCTGTTTATGCTTGCCTTGATGACAAGCTTTACGGGCATATCTGGCGTAGAACCAAGTGATCTCGCTGCATGGGTGAAAGAGACCGATGCCGGTAAGCACGTATCTTCTTTTTTAAAGCATCCAAAAAGGCAGACGATGGCGGTGAAAAGTGATGATTTGCGTGCTGTTTCTCTCGAAGAAGCATTTAATTGGAACGATTATCCGAAGCAAAAGGTTGTCGCCACAGGTTATACAGCAGGAGTAGAATCAACAGGTAAGACGAAAGAACATCATGCATATGGCATTACATATTCAGGCGTCAAAGTAAAACGTGATTTATATTCAACCGTGGCAGCGGACCCATCTGTCTTTCCGATAGGAACTGTCCTGTTTATCCCCAATTATGGCTATGGTGTAGTCGCAGATACTGGGAAAGCGATTAAAGGTCATAAGCTTGATTTATATTATGAAACGGTTGATGATGTGTATAGAGAATGGGGTAAAAAGGTGCTGGACGTTTATGTGATTAAAAAGGGTGAAGGGACGCTGACAGAAAAAGACTTAAATCAGTTGAATGAAGCAGAATCGATGCAAGTGTTCCGGCAGCAGTTTCAAGCCAATAAAGAATAAAAAAGCTTTGGATCTCAAAAGGTCCAAAGCTTTTTCGTTTCTACATGAAGTAATAATCTAAGATGAGTGTGAGCAAGATTCCTGTTAAGCCGCCGAAGAAGACTTCAATCGGCTTATGCCCAAGAAGCTCTTTCAATTTCTTTTGCTTCTCTTTTTCTTCCGCATTTGGGAAGTTCTTTGCCTCGGCAACAAACCGGTTAAAATCTGTGACCAGTTTGTTCAGGACAGTTGCCTGTTCTCCTGCCTGTCTGCGAACACCTGTCGCATCAAACATTGTAATAATGGCAAAGATGGCGGAAATGGCAAAAATAGATGTTCCTAGCCCGTGCTCTAAAGCAACTGCTGTTGAGAGTGCTGTTACTGCTGCGGAGTGTGAACTTGGCATTCCGCCTGTGCTTGTAATGAGCGACCAATCTAGTCGTCTAGAAATGATAAATTGAATCGGTACTTTTACAAATTGTGCAAAAAAGATGGCTGCAAGGCTGGCAAGCAGCGGAAAATTCGTCAGTACGCTCATGAACAAGAAACATCCTCTCTTTAAGAAAAAATAACGTGCGAAATGATAAAGTATTTACCCTAGTAAGATAAAAAAATGATGGCAGTAAGAACTGTTGCCAAGTCCATGTTCATTATAACATTAAAGAAAGTAGATGTGGAACGAGGAGACCATGGACAGGCTGCTATGGATCGCTGCCGCTTTTTCATGATGCCCTTCCGCGTGCCAAAATATAAATGTTCTTCAAGGGAAGACAGGCTGGCAATGATCGTATCAGCACATAAATTTTGATATAATAGAAGTTCCAATGTGAAATATGGAGTTCATTGAAGGAGCGTGTGATAAATATGTTTTTCTCGACAAATGAGTTGCAACATAAAGATACACTGGCCATCGGACTTTTTCAAAAGAGCCAATTATCAGGAAAAGCAAAAGAAATGGATGAATTACATGGAGGAAGAATCACTGAATTACTAAAAGAAGGCGATATTTCGTCTAAGCGAAATCAGCTTTCGAAATTTTTCCCATCCCCTGAAACCGGCATTAAACGCATTTATTTTGTCGGGCTTGGGAAGGAGTCAGATTACACGTTTGAAGAGGCAAAGGAAGTGTTTGCGCATTTATTTAAAAAGCTTCATCAAGATAAAAAGCAAGCAGTTTCGGTTTTGCTTGATACATTTACAGGAAAGGATCTGCCTGTTCAAGATGCAGCCCATGCCCTTTCTGAAAGCTGCCTTTTAGCTACATATGAATTACAAGATTTTAAACATAAAACGAATGAACCGGATCGCTTTATCGAATTTGTTTATGCAACAACGGATCATGATGCTGCCGAAATTCAGGCAAGTCTGAAAGTGGGCGAAGTCTACGGACAATCGGTCAATTCGGCTCGTACACTTGTGAATATGCCGCCGAACATGCTCACGTCCTCTGATCTTGCATCCTATGCGGCAGAGCTTGCTTATAAATATGAATTCGAGATTGAAATTTTAGATAAAGAACAAATGGAAGAGCTCGGAATGGGCGGTATTCTAGCCGTTAATAGAGGCTCAACAGAACCACCGAAGCTGATTGTATTGAAATATCAAGGCAAGGAAGAATGGACAGACGTCATCGGCCTTGTCGGTAAAGGCATTACGTATGATACAGGTGGGTATTCCTTAAAGCCAAGAGCAAGTATGGTGGGGATGAAAACAGATATGGGCGGTTCAGCCTCTGTTTTAGGCGCAATGGAAATCATCGGTGAACTTCGTCCAGAGCAGAATGTCATTGCGGTCATCGCCTCAACAGATAATATGGTCTCAGCAGATGCGATGAAGCCAGATGACGTCATTGTCTCACTAAGCGGCAAAACAATCGAAGTGCTTAACACGGATGCAGAAGGTCGTCTTGTTTTAGCAGATGGTGTGACCTATGCGAAGCAGCATGGCGCCTCTGTGCTTGTGGATGTTGCGACATTAACAGGCGGTGTCATTGTGGCACTTGGGAATGAAACAACAGGCGTGATGACCAATAACGATGAACTGTATGCCCAGTTTAAAGAGGCATCAGAAGAATGCGGGGAAATGATTTGGCAGCTGCCAATCACCGAAAAAGATAAAAAACGAGTAAGAAACAGTAAAATGGCTGATCTGAATAACTCACCAGGTCGTGATGGTCATGCGATCATGGCAGGTGCATTCATTGGGGAATTCGCTGAAGACACCCCTTGGGTTCACTTAGATATTGCAGGAACAGCCACGACAGAAAAGCCTTCATGCTTTGGTCCAACAGGAGCAACAGGTGTGATGGTCAGATCATTAGCGACATTTGTGGAACGATTTGAACCGAAGAAATAACAACGGAAGCTCTGCCAACTGGCAGAGCTCAGCGTGTAGACAAACCCTCGCATTCGGTGTCAGTCCTGCGCTTCGGTGCTCACGAATGTCAAATTCGCTCCGCGCCGATGCTCGTCCTTCCTAGACTGCAAAGGTTTTCTATCACGCTGAAAAGAAGACAAAGGGCTAAAATAAAATTCATTTTAGCCCTTTGTCAACAATCTGAGCTCTGCCAACTGGCAGAGCTTTTTATGTAGGACATACGCCATTTGACGAAGTAAATTTTCTATGGTAACATACGTTGGTACTTTAATTATCTACTACATTAGTAAACTAAAGGATTTCGGAGGTTTCACCATGAATGCAGTTGTTTTAGCGGTTGTTTTAATGTTGATATTAAGCTTGCTGCGGGTCAATGTCGTGATTGCGCTGGCACTTGGCGCTTTAGCGGGCGGACTTGCAGGTGGATTAGGTCTAGGGGGAACAGTTCAAGCGTTCACTGACGGTCTTGGCGGAAATGCGACAGTGGCGATTAGTTACGCACTATTAGGTGCATTCGCAGCCGCACTGACGAAAACGGGTCTTCCTGATGCCATGGTCGAAGGAGCTGTGAAGCTTCTTGGAAAAGAAGGCGATTCAAGAAGAAAAACATTATCAAAAGTGCTCATTATTCTGGTCATTTTGATCGTATCTTGTTTTTCTCAAAACGTTGTTCCTGTTCATATTGCCTTTATTCCGGTCTTAATCCCGCCATTATTAAAGGTGTTTAACGAGCTTCAAATTGACCGCAGACTGCTAGCATGTGTGATGACTTTCGGACTTACTGCACCATATATTTTGCTTCCGGTCGGTTTTGGACAGATTTTTCACGGAATGCTTCGTGACAACATGAAAGATGCAGGTTTAACAGTGAATTTAGCAGACATTCCGTATGCGATGCTGATTCCTGTAGGCGGCATGGTTCTTGGCTTGATCGTTTCACTCTTTGTCTATCGTAAGCCAAAAACATATGAGAATCGTGACATTACGGATGTAGAAAAATCAGCATATACAAAAAAGAGCTTATTCTTTGCTGGACTTGCGATCCTTGTATCACTTATTGTTCAGTTATATCTCTCTCAAAGCCTTGGAGTCGAAGGGATGATCTTCGGTGCGCTTGCAGGCTTGCTTGTCTTGTTTGTAACGGGAATGATGAAACGCGATGAAGCAGATGCGCTGATTACATCTGGCATGAACATGATGGCATTTATCGGATTTGTTATGCTTGTTGCAGCTGGATTTGCCAATGTTTTAACGAAAACAGGAGATATTGAATCTCTCGTCAAGGCGTCTTCTCAATTTATCGGAAACAGCCAAAGCTTAGCGGCCATTTTAATGCTACTGGTGGGTCTGCTAGTGACAATGGGCATTGGCTCATCATTTGCAACGATTCCGATTATTACGACGATCTTTGTCCCGCTTTGTTTACACTTAGGATTCAGCCCGATGGCGACTATTGCGATTATTGGTTCAGCTGCGGCGGTAGGAGATGCAGGTTCACCTGCAAGCGACAGTACACTCGGACCAACATCTGGACTGAATATGGATGGACAGCATCACCACATTTGGGGTACATGTGTCCCAACATTCGCCTTTTATAATATCCCGCTCGTCTTGTTCGGCTGGCTTGCGGCAATTATTTTATAAAATGAAAAAAGGGTTCCTTACTCGTAGAGTAGAGGAACCTTTTCTGATATTAGGAAGCTGTTTGTTCTTTTCGAAAGGATGTAGCTTTTGAAACAGATCGATAAATTTTAGGTGCCAGCATCGCAAGGAGGATGGTCAGCGCATAGTCTTTTACCATAAACCACATCATGAAGAACCATGTAGTTTGATAAGAGATTGGTGCGTTCAGCCATACATTTAATGCGATGTATGTATAAGTTGTCCCGATCACATACATCACGGTCGTTCCTGCAATGGCTGCAAATAAAAAGCGGCCAAAACCAGGGTTTTGTCTTTTTTCAAGAATGAATCCGGCAAGCCAAGCAGCAGGAATGTATGATAACACAAAGCCACCGCTTTTTCCTAAAATAACGCCGAGACCCGCCGAGAACTGTGCGAATACAGGTGCACCAGCGATCCCAACAAGAGCATAGACAATCATGGCCAATGCGCCAAGTCGTCTGCCCAGCAAAAGACCAGCAAGCACACAAAAAAACGGCTGCATCGTAAGTGGGATTCCGCCGACCTGTAAAAATGGCACAATGGATGTGATATTGGCTCCGATAGCCATGAGCGCAGCAAACATCCCGACGAGCACAAAGTCAGCTGTTCTTGTCTTCTTTTGCATGATATTTCCCCCTGTCTTATCTGTACAAATAGATTAAGGGGAAGAGGTTCTTTTGTCAACTCATTTTTATTTTAGGTTAACAATAAAACCCGCCCCTGAAAAGGGCGGACTAGATATTAAGCTTCGGTCATGGAAGAGGTTTCAAGGGCTTTACTAACAGGCACATAATCATAGCCGAGATCACGAGCGACAGCTTCATAGGTGATATGTCCGTTCATCACATTGACGCCTTCAGCAATCGCCTTGTTTTCTTTGATCGCTTTTGCAGCGCCTTTATTTGCAATCTGCAGTGCGTATGGGACCGTGACGTTTGTTAAAGCAACTGTCGATGTTCTCGGAACCGCTCCTGGCATATTGGCAACAGCATAATGTAAAATGCCGTGCTTTTCATAAGTAGGCTGATCATGTGTTGTAATATGATCGATTGTTTCCACAATCCCGCCTTGGTCAATGGCTACATCGACAATGACAGAACCAGGCTTCATTTGTTTCACCATTTCTTCTGTGACAAGGGTTGGTGCTTTAGCACCTGGGATGAGAACCGCACAAATAAGCAGGTCTGCCTCGCTCACTGAATCTGCAATGTTAACAGGATTAGACATTAACGTTTTCATTTGATGGCCAAACTGATCGTCCAGCTGACGTAATCGTTCTGCATTTACATCAATAAGGGTGACATCTGCGCCAAGTCCGATCGCCATTTTCGCTGCATTTGTTCCAACGACACCGCCGCCAATAATGGTGACTTTCCCCCTCGATACTCCTGGCACGCCGGCGAGCAAAATGCCTTTTCCGCCTTTTGGCTTTTCTAAAAATTGAGCACCAATCTGAGCAGCCATTCTACCTGCTACTTCAGACATTGGCGTTAATAGAGGGAGTGA
The DNA here is from genome assembly GCF_051172515.1 of Bacillus sp. G402. NCBI lineage: Bacteria > Bacillati > Bacillota > Bacilli > Caryophanales > Bacillaceae > Bacillus > Bacillus sp. G402. Next base: position 165,115 of record NZ_JBPIZC010000002.1, on the reverse strand, counting down.
TTTTCCGTCCGTTACCGTTTCATAAGCAATGGCTGTTACACCTTTTTGTTTTAATGCTTCAGCCAAGGAGGGCTCTGCTGCAAGGTGCAAGTACGTAAATAAGATCAGACCTTCTCTGAAATATGAATATTCTTCTGGTAATGGTTCTTTTACCTTCATAATCATATCAGAAGATGCCCACACATCTTTCGCTTGATCAAGAATCTCTGCACCAACAGATACATAATCGTCATCAGTGAATCCGCTTCCAAAACCAGCGTTCGTTTCAATTAAAATCTGGTGTCCAGCTGAAAGCAATTGAGATGCTGCTCCTGGTGTTAATGCGACCCGGTTTTCATTGTTCTTAATCTCTTTCGGAATGCCGATGATCATATCAATTCCTCCTATGCTTATCTATTGATATTGTATGTCTAGTGTATCCTGAAAGTTTAGAAAATTCTTCGGTTGAATGAAAAAATTAAAAAACGCCTCTTTGTGAAATTTCACAAAGGGACGTTTTTTAGCTTCATATCAAGATAAATGGTCATTTTCTCATTCATGTTTTTTAAATCAATTTCTGCAATGTCTGTAATCCGCTTCAGTCTATAATTCAGTGTGTTGATATGAATATTTAACTGCTTTGCGGCGATATTGGCGTTGCTGTCACAATCAATAAACCGTTCAAGGGTCTCGACGAGGTTGGAATGATGCCTGAGATCGTAATCCTCAAGCTTTGATAAAGAGTAACTGGAATAAGACGATCCCTTTCGTTTTTCTGCAAGCACATCTAAATATTGATAAATACCCAGTTCAGAAAAGCTGTTTAATCGTTCTGTTTCCACAGGAAAGCGTTCTTTTGTTTTTAAGACGGCCAGTGCTTCTTTATAGGATGGCTGAATATGAGTAATGTGATCGTAAATTCCACCAATGGCCGCCTGAACGTGATGGATCTGATACCGATCAGACAGCTGCTTTAGCATGCCGCTTGTGAATTGTTTAATATCTTGAAGCGGATGTTCTGTTTTTGGCGAGACAAGAATAATGAATTCGTTAAAATCAACAGTCGTTAACAGCACCTGCACTTGCTGCGTTGTTTCAAGCAGATAGGAGAGCTTCTTTTCCGTATCTTCTGTGAGTTCATCACGAAGGCGAAAGATAATAATGGCATACGTGTCTGGACATCTCATCCCAAGCCTCAAGAAGAGATCAAGCATCTCATCCTTTTCATGAATATGTCCTGTGAGCATCTTCCAAAATAGCTCCTGATTGCGTTCTTCTGTTTTCGTTTTTCGAATTTGTAAATTGAGTAATTTGTTTTTCACGGCATGTGCTGCCATCTTGAGAAGGTCCATTTCTTCATCTGAAAAAGGCTGCGTGGATTCAATTGCCCAGATAAAGCCGAGCACCTCTTTGTCTTTCCATATGGAAATGGCAACCCTGCTGGATAGACCGACTTCTGCAATTTGAGGTACGCGAAGCGGTTCATCTGTTTTAAGGAGTGTAGGAATGATACCGTCTTTCCAAAGCCGATTAATGACTTTTTCCGGTACACGGCGGGAGATAATGGTTGAAGTTCTGGCGGGATCAGTGAAATCATTATGTGTGCTATAGGCTAATAATCGATGATGAGTATCTTCTATAGTAATAGGGCAATTGAGCACATCACTAATTTGGTCTGCCACATCCTCTAAACGATCAAGGCTATACTTAAATGGATCTGTCTTTTTTGTCATAAAAAACCCCTGCTTTTTCGAATATTTCACGTACTTACATTATGAAGAGAATCAGGTACGTAAATCAACAAGAAAATGCCATAATCATTAAAAAAACAAAAAGCTTGAGAAATGAGCACATTGGTCATGCGTTGATCACAAAAAGAAATAGTACAATAATAATGTAGTAAAAAATCAATAGGCGGAAAGATTCATCGAAGTGCACGCCCTTTTATTAAGAATATATGACCAAAAAATTGTTAAATACTAGATAAAGAGCGAAAAAACAGTAATTCTATAGACTCATTTTGTAAAATAAAAACAGATTTGTTTGACTGTGTATCATTTCTGTTTTTATAATAATAACGTCAAAAAATAAGTGGATTAGCCCATTATATGGCGGCTATGCACGGGAGGTAATGAGGAATATGTCAGGAATTATTCGCGTAACCCCAGAAGAACTAAGAGCGACCGCTAAGCAATATGGTGTTGAAAGTCAAGAAGTGTTAAACCAAGTTGATCGTCTAAATAGAATGATCTCTGACCTAAAAGGAATGTGGGAAGGTGCTTCTAGTGAAGCATTCGCTGATCAATACGAACAGCTAAAACCTTCATTCATCAAAATGTCTGATCTATTAACAGATGTCAGCAATCAGCTTGATCAAACTGCAAATACACTTGAAAGCACTGACCAAGACATCGCTAGCCAAATCCGCGGCTAATCAAAGGGATTTCCTTTCTAAGTGTGAAAAGCAGAAAAAGCGCCGAGTCTGTCAGTTGATGCCGGCGCTCTTTCTATTTTGTGAGGTGGAAATTTGTGTATATCGATATTACCATCGACTTAAAAAACTATGATGGCAGTGTGTTTGATTTGAGACTATCAAATTATTTACATATTAAACAAGTCATCCATATCGCCTGGCAGGCAAAACAAATCTCACTACCTAAACGAGATGGCGGATGGGTGCGTGTAGTCAATAAGAAAGCTGTGTTTTCAGGCGAATATAAGCTGTCAGACTGTGGAATCACCACAGGAGACAGGCTGGAAATACTATGAAAGGACTTTTGTAAATGGCAGATAAAAAGAGTTCCTATTTAGAAGAACAATTAGAAGCAGTCATGAAAAAAGAGGAAGGCACTTACACCTTCATTTTTCAAAGAGAGACAATTAAACTCTTAGACGGTTTAGAAGCGGCACCGATTAAAGACATCAATCCTTCATTTAAAAAAGAGATCCAATTAACCGAAGGTGAGGTCATCATTTCGATTCAACCGCCTCCTGCCTATCAGGAATTTCGTTTCATCCATGCAAAGGATGAAAAAAGCAAATGGATTTTTTCATACCAGCTTGTCGATGCAGTGTGCAAACACGACGTGAAGCGGCTGCATCCTATTGTTTCTCCTGAAAACATTGTTTTTCATCAAGGCTTAGCGCCTGCATTTTTGCATTACGGGGTCAAAGAAAGCATCCCGCCATATGAAACCGACCAACAACGTTTGTTAAAAGAGGTCAAAGCCGTCATTCTTCGAGTGGTGGACCATGAATATCAGTTTCAAGAATATTTGGCTTATCATGATACGTTGAAATTATCTGAGCAGGCAAAGGAAATAAGTGATACACAGTCGCTGGAAGAATTGTCTGCTTTGATTCAACAAAAAATAGAAGCCATCGAAGCAAAAGAAAAGACGCTCTTAACTATTCCAAAAAAGAAATGGAAGATTGAACGATACATTGGACTTGGTCTCCTTGTTCTTTTGATTCCTGCATTGGTGTATACCATTTACACGTTCTTTTTCGCCATGCCGAAACAAGAAGCGTATGTGGAAGCGAACAAATATTATCTCAACAAACAGTACAGCCAAGTGGTGGATACGCTCGAAAAATACAAAGCCGATCAAATGCCAGTCTCTCTTCAATATGAACTGGCCATTTCGTATGTGCAAACGAATCAAGGGAATCTATTGCTTGACCAGCACAAAAAAGAAATCACGGATACGTACACATTGCAGACAGACCCGCAATACTTCCTGTTCTGGATTCATATTGGACAAGGCAATAGCAAGGAAGCTCTGGATATTGCAAGGGTGCTCGGGGACGACCGATACATATTCACAGCACTCGTCGCCTACCGCAATGAAATTCAAAATGACGACAGCCTATCTGCTGAAGAAAAACAAAAACAGCTAGATCCAATCATTAAGGAAATGGCGAAGTATGAAGAAAAAGAAACAACGGAGACGAGCACCAATGACTCCTCAGATGCAAGCCAAACAGATGAAACAGCTGAACAAAAAGAGCAGTCAAAAGCCGATCAGGAGAAAAAAGAGAAAGAATCTGATGCAAAAAAGAAAACCTCTCAGACGAAAAAAGATGAGAAAAAATAATTCTTTCGATACAACTGACAGTTGGTGCTGTCCGATGAGGAGGTGGAGCGTTTGAGTCTTCTATGGGTTTTTTATGAAGAAGATTATCAAACCGTCCGTTTAGATGAGCAGTTCAACCGGGAAGCTGTGATTGGACCTGAAATAGAGCATACAGTAACGATTCCTTCCCTTTCGTTTGATGAAGGATTGATTCGTTTATCTCCAGATGAAACGAATGACGGCTTTTCTCTTTATCAGGGCGAAAAAAAGAAAGGTCACTTACTTCCACATGAACCATATCAGGTTGGTTCACTCACACTCATGTTGATGGATTCACATCATGATCAAACCATTTATTACCTAGGAAATAGAGTCGAAGTGACTATTTCAAGTGAAGAAATAGATGAAGCGGATGTGTGGAAAGAAGAAGCCCATTCAATGTTTCAAAATGCCAAATCCTTCACGTTGGAAAAAATAGAAGGCGCTTGGTATGTGATTCCCCAAGATGAAACGATCTATGTGAACGGGAAACAGCTGCACGGTCCACAGCAGCTTCTTGCTGGAGATGAGCTGTTTTGGAACTTTTTGACGCTGTCATTGAAAGATGATGATTTATTGCAAGTAATAGCATTTGAATCATTTCAAACACGTTTAGAAAAAACAAGGCGGCCGAGTACCGAAACGAAACAAAAATATCCTTTATATAGACGAACACCACGTTTGATTTACGATCTGCCAGATGACCGGGTGTCTTTCAGCTTTCCTTCACAGGAGAGTGAAAATAACGGCAGAGGACTTTGGCTCGTGGTTCTTCCGCCGCTTGTCATGCTGATTGTCATGGGGATCGTGGCCCTTGTACAGCCGCGAGGTATCTTTATTGTCGTGTCGATGGCGATGTTTATTATGACGTTAATTACTTCGTCCGTTCAATATTTTAAAGAGAAATCACAGCGCAAAAGACGAGAAGAGAAGCGGCAACGCGTTTACTCTCTTTACTTAGAAAATAAGCGGAAAGAGCTGCAAGAGTTGTATGACCGTCAACAATTTATTTTAACGTATCATTATCCGTCTTTTGAACAAATGAAATATTTGACGTCAGAAATCAGCGGGCGTATTTGGGAAAAGACGCTTGTCAGTGATGATTTTTTACAGCTGCGTCTAGGGACAGGTGCAGTTCCTTCAAGTTATGAATTATCGACGAGCGGCGGCGATATGGCCAATCGTGACATCGATGATTTAATGGAACAAACCCAGCATATGCAAAACGTCTATCGCGAGATAAAAGATGTACCGATTACGTTCGGTCTTGCGGACGGTCCAACCGGATTAATAGGAAAACCGGCAATTGTCAAAAATGAGCTTCACCAGCTTGTCGGCCAGCTTGCTTTCTCGCACAGCTATCATGATTTGAGATTTGTTTTTATCTTTAATGAACAGGAGTATGAGAACTGGGAATGGATGAAATGGCTGCCGCACTTCCAACTTCCTCATACATACGGGAAAGGGTTTATATATAACGAACAAACACGTGATCAGCTCTTGTCTTCTATTTATGAAATTTTGCGAGAGCGTGATCTGGAAGAGGAAAAAGAGAAAAAAATATTTACGCCTCACTTTGTGTTTATCGTGACAAACCATGAACTCATTGCGGAACACGTGATTTTAGAATACCTAGAAGGCAGCCGGACGGATTTAGGCATCTCAATCATCTTTGCAGCAGAAACAAAGGAAAGCTTGGCTGAAAATATTTCAACGCTTGTTCGTTACATTAACGAAGAAGAAGGAGATATTCTCATTCAGCATAAGAAGGCCGTACGAATTCCATTTCAGCTGGATGCACATGAGCGAGCGGACAATGAGCTGTTTGCCAGAACCTTAAGAACATTAGATCATCAAGTCGGGATGACCAACTCAATTCCAGAAACGGTCTCCTTCCTTGACCTGTTTCATGCCAAACAGGTAGATGACATTGGCATTCGTGAAAAATGGCTGACATCTGAAACAGCAAAGTCATTATCTGTGCCTATCGGTTATAAAGGAAAAAACGATATTGTCGATCTGAATCTGCATGAAAAAGCACATGGCCCACATGGTCTGTTAGCGGGAACAACGGGATCAGGAAAAAGTGAGTTTTTACAGACGTATATTTTATCCTTGGCTGTACACTTTCACCCGCATGAAGTGGCGTTCCTGCTCATTGATTACAAAGGAGGCGGAATGGCGCAGCCGTTCCGAAATATTCCGCACTTACTTGGTACGATCACAAACATTGAAGGCAGCAAAAACTTTAGTGAAAGAGCGCTTGCCTCTATTAAAAGTGAACTGAAGAAAAGACAGCGCTTGTTTGATCAGTATCATGTGAATCATATCAATGACTATACGAAACTCTATAAAGAGAAAAAGGCGGAACAGGCGATGCCTCATTTGTTCTTAATCTCTGATGAGTTTGCTGAATTAAAAAGTGAAGAGCCAGATTTTATTAGAGAGCTTGTCAGTGCCGCGCGGATTGGACGAAGTCTCGGTGTCCATCTCATTTTGGCGACACAAAAGCCCGGCGGGGTCATTGATGATCAAATTTGGAGTAACTCCCGCTTTAAAGTCGCATTAAAGGTACAAGATGCATCAGACAGTAAGGAAATTTTGAAAAATAGTGATGCAGCGTCGATTACCGTGACAGGTCGTGGATATTTACAAGTGGGGAACAATGAAATCTATGAATTATTCCAGTCGGCTTGGAGCGGTGCACCGTATATGGAAGACGGCTACGGATCAGAAGATGACATCGCCATTGTAACGGACACTGGACTGATCCCATTATCAGGGGTAAGTACAGAGCCAGCTGTGAAAAAAGAGACAGTGACGGAAATTTCCGCTGTTGTGGATGAAATTGAACGTATGCAGCAGGAGCTTGGAATTGAAAAGCTTCCGAGTCCATGGCTTCCACCGCTTGAAGAGCGGATTCCAAAAACACGTTATGCATCAAGTGAAGAGCACGTCTTCCATTTCGCTCTTGTCGATGAGCCAGATCAGCAAAGCCAGCATCCACTATCTTATCAAATGATGGAGGATGGAAATATTGGCATCTTCGGTTCATCCGGCTACGGCAAATCACTTGCTGCAACAACACTGCTTATGAGCTTCGCAGAAAGATATTCACCTGAAGAATGGCATGCATATATTTATGACTTCGGTAACGGCACCTTGCTACCGCTTGCCAAACTTCCGCATACGGCTGATTATTTCTTAATGGATCAAATGAGAAAGATTCAAAAGTCGATGAAGCGTCTTCGTGAAGAGGTTGAATATCGCAAGCGTTTATTTAGACAGCAGGAAATGAGTCATATCAAAATGTACAATGCGCTGAATGAGAAAAAGCTTCCATTCATATTTATCGTGATTGACAACTTTGACATTGTGAAAGACGAAATGCATGAACTCGAATCTGAATTTATTCAGTTAAGCCGTGATGGACAATCGTTAGGCATTTATTTCTTAATCTCAGCGACTCGTGTCAACGCAGTCCGTCAATCTCTTATGAACAACTTGAAAACAAAGATTGTCCATTACTTAATGGATCAAGGAGAGGCATACTCCATTATTGGCAGACCGAAATTCAGCTTAGAGCCAATTCCAGGACGAGTCATTATCAACAAAGAAGAGCTTTATTTTGCCCAAATGTTCCTGCCAGTTGAAGGAGAGAACGATCTCGAATTGTTTGAGCATTTAAAACAAGAGATCCAGCTTCTAGATGCTCGCTTTGAATCAGCTGAAAAACCAAAACCTGTGCCGATGCTTCCTGATAAGCTGACGGTCTGGGAGCTTGAGAGTCGTTTAGACGATCAAAAGCAGCCATATGACATTCCAGTAGGACTGGATGAGGAATCTGTGGCACCTGTTTACTTTGATTTGAAAAAGAATAAACACTGCCTCATTATCGGACAAACGCAGCGCGGGAAAACAAATGTGACCAAACTGATGCTTGATCAGCTATTAGTAGCAAAACCTGAGAAGCTGGCCGTCTTTGATTCGATTGATCGGGGGCTCTCTCATTATGCAAAAGAAGAGAACATTGATTACCTTGAAACAAAGGATGATATCACAGAATGGGCAGAGGAAATAGATCGTTTATTCAAGGTGCGTGAAGAGATGTACGTCGAAGCTGTGCGCCGGGGAGAGACTGATCAGTTGTCGTTCTCTCAAATTGTGCTTGTGATTGATGGCATTACGCGTTTTCAGCAGACAATCGACCCGCGTCTTCAAGATCAATTGGCTGATTTCATGAAGTCATATGCACACTTAGGCTTCAGCTTGATCGCATCAGGGAATCATACCGAATTCAGTAAAGGCTATGATGCACTCACAAACGAAATCAAACAGGTTCGTCATGCCATGTTACTGATGAAAAAATCAGAGCAAAACATCATACCGCTTCCGTATGCAAGACAAGAACCAGAGATTCAGCCAGGATTCGGATATTTGGTTGAAAACGGGAAAGAGAAGAAAATCCAGGTTCCTTTATGTGCGGTAGAAAGGAAGAGTGTTCAATGACAGAGCAGCAAAAAAGCTCCATCAAAATCGTGTCGACCATGATACTGATTCTCGTCTTGCCGGTTCTATTTTTCCATCTCATTGGGGATGATCCGGCAAAACAGAAAAAGAATGCCACACGTAACATAGCCGTGGTCAATGAGGATATGGGGGCGAGCGAAAGTGAAAATACCGCTCGTTTCGGACAGGATGTGGTGGCGGCATTATCAGAGCGTCCAGATTACACATGGACAGTCGTCAATCGAAGTGCGGCAGAAAATGGCCTGAAAAATAGAAAGTACGATGCAGTTCTCTATATTCCATCTGACTTCTCTAAAAATGTGCTGAGCTATGATAAGGATCATCCTGAGAAGGCATCTATCCAATTCTCAATCCAAGATCAGCTCAATGCAGTGAATAAAGAAAAAGTACAAAGAGAGCTAGAAAATGCTCAAAAGAAAATGAATGAACAAATGTCGACTTTATATTGGAGTTTTGTATCACAGGAAATCGGCAATGTCAGAGAAGAGTTTGAGCATATTGTTGGCAAAGAGGTCGAATTCCAAAACACGATGTACAACTTCTATAAGCCAAATTCAAACAAACTATCTGATGCCGTCCAGCAGCAGAAGAAACAAATAGAAGAACTAAAAAATGCGATGGCCGATTCACAAAAACAGTATAAAGACGGTTTAAGTACAACAGAAGAAGCGAAAAGCCAGCTAAAGGATTTCGTAAAAGTAGTCGATCAATATCAGCAGTATCAAGACAAACAAAAGGATCTCTTGATCAAAGCGCAATCGACAAGCAAAAAACAAATCCAGCAAGGACTCAAACAGCTTGCGGAGATTCAAAACCAAAATGCCCGCAGCTTTAGCGATCAAATGGGCGGACTCAAAACCGATATCAATGGGGTCCAAAGTCAGCTTAAAACAACGGACAGCGCAATTCAATCTGTTCAAAAGGCAAGAGAAGACGCAATCCCTAAGCAATCGTCGGGATTAAAGGAACTTGTGAAGACGTCTCAAGAAGAACTGTTGAAGGATTATGAAGGTCAATACTTAGAGGACTATAAAAATAAAATAACAGCTTTGCTGACGAAGCTAAACGTAAAAAGAGAACAGCTATTGGCTGAAACTGAATCGCCAGATGATTCCAGTAACGACGGGCCATCAGATCAAGATAATGAAAACCCAGAAGAGATTGGAATTAACCTCGATGAAGAAACAAATGAGCTCTCTCAAATTTCAACAGAAATGAACGATCTCGCGGATCAATTAGCAAATCAAGAGACACCGCCTTCTATTGAAGGTGATAAAGATGGTGACAACGATGAAAATCCTGCTCAGCCAGATACCGGCAGCACGAATTCATCGAAGGATGACCTTAAAGCACTCTCGACTCGTTTAGAAGAAGTAAAAAAGAAGATTCAAGAGAAAGCTGCTGCTCATAATGAAGAATTAAAAGGCAAAGTGAGTCAAATGAGTAAAGAGCTTGAGAGACTTTCTGAAAAAGTAGGAAAGCTTGAAAAGACGATCCTATTGTTGCAAGATCGATATAATGTGATTCCAAATGAAATCAAAAATCAGGAATCAACTATTTTGAGCAAAGTAAAAGAGTTAGAGAGCAGAAATTCACCGATTGTTAAAGTTTTTAAAGATAATCTTTTTGAGAAAAAGTTTGAAACAAAATCAACAAATACTAAAAAATTAATGGAATACTCCAATCAACTGTCTCAGCTAGAGATGATGCTTGGGAATCTATATCAACCAACAAACAACTCATCTCTACTAGACACAAAAGGAGATGAAATCCAGTCCATCCTTTCCATCAAAAAAGAAGAAACGGAAAACTGGGATACACTCAAAAATCAAATGCTGACGTCAAATGATGATGTGTCTACCTTTATTGATGAGATGCAAAAATTCTCAGATGGCTACGCAGAATACATTTCGACTCAGCAGGCAAGCATGGAACAGGAGTTAAATGCCATTTCTGAAAGTGCGGACACAGTAGCTGAACAAATGGCTGATCAAGGAGATGCGGTGTATACGGCAGACCTTGCGGGCAGTTCGATTGTTGTGAGTGCACAGGATTCAATTGGTCAGGAAGTGCTTCGTCTTTCTGAAAATATGAGTTCGTTAACTGACCGCCAAAAAGGGGTGGCGGATTATACGAATAATATTGAAGAAAGTGTCACAACCGTTCAAGAAAAAGCAGATACGTTGAACGAAAACTGGAGTAAGAATGTCAATTCTACGAAGCTTGTTCAACAAGATTTAAAGGGTATTTTAGGCAACACTTTAGACGATCAAGGCAACAGCAACTATGTGTATAACCATTTAGCCAATCCGCTGAAAATTAGCGGCGATGTGCCAGAAGAAAAAACGCAGACTGTACCGCCAGTAGTCATTTTGGTTATTGTGATGATCAGCAGTTTGTTGATTGGCTTTTTTAGCTCGTACTATGCGTCAGCGCCAATGCTGGTCAAAGGTGCACTGTTTGGTATTTTAAATCTGCTAGTCGGGCTCATGATCAGTCTGTTTGGACTCAACATTTACAAACTAGCTGATGACCAAGCCATTCAATGGTCGATCTTTACGATTTTGCTGCTAGTGGCATGCTCTGCCTTTATTCGCACAGCTTTCCTTTTCGGTTCAATTGCCGGATGGATGGCAGCAACGGCGCTTATTTTCTTCTTTGTTGCACCGTTAATTGATTTGGTCATGCCAAACTTCCATTTTACAAATCCAGTGACAGACGTGTATCTGTCCATCCAATATGGAAATGGAGACAACTTCGGTATGGGCATCACAGGGCTACTGATTTTAACGATATTGTTCATGGTCATTCCACTAGTGAAGAAGCTATGGAAAGACAAAACAGAGGAACGTGATGTCACTCATGAGGCTTAATCTATTCGTCAAAGGGATGGCACTTGGTGTCATATCCCTTTTTCTCCTCAGTCCTGCTGCTTTTGCTGCTACAGGTGAAGATACGGATACGAATGTCAAGCCGAATGAATATCAAGAAAAGAACCTCAATATTAATTCGAGTATATTGAGGGATCAAACGAAATACGAACAAAGCAAAACAACATCTAAAGTCAAAACGGACATTCACTTTGCTGACCCGCCTAAGACCTCTGGTGGTCAACTTTCGCCGCAAATTTTTAGTGATCTGAAAGACAATCCGCCTAAAACGCCAGCTCGTATGATGAAAGAGATGAATATCTCTTTCAGCGATTCGGCTGTATCAACTCCTTCTGGCGATGATCATGAAAAGCAGAGATCGGCGCTTCTGCCAATCATTTTTGGCATCTTGATCGCCTTTGGCATCATTGTCATGATCATTCTGATTCCAAAGGTGAATGTGAAGACGGAAAAGAAATAGCCTGCCTCTTTAAAAAGGGGCAGGCTTTTCTTTATGCAGATTGCTTGATGTGATACCGATTCACTATTTAAAATAGTGTTATCAAGGGAGGAGATTGTCATTCGAATTTCAATCGTCACAGGCGGATCAAAAGGATTTGGTTTAGCACTTGTCAAACAGCTACTTTCACGCGGGGATAACGTGTATACCGCTGCAAGAAGTGAGTCGCCACTATCCCATCCACACCTCACGCATTCACAGGTCGATCTCACTGATGAGGAATCGGCTGCAAAGTGGCTTCAGGGCATCTTGTCCTCGCAAACTCTCGCAGACGCTGATGACGTCTTGCTTGTCAATAATGCAGGAATGGTGACTCCTATCAAGCGTGCAGGGCAAGGCGGAGAAGATACGCTTCATCAGCATTATACGCTGAACCTTGTCATCCCTGTTTTGCTCAGTCACGTGTTTGTGAGGGAGACACAATCTCTTGAAGGGAAGAAAACCATCGTGCATCTTTCTTCTGGGGCAGCTAAAAACCCGTACAAAGGATGGAGTGCCTATTGCAGTTCAAAAGCAGGGCTTGATATGTTTATGAGGACTTTACATGAGGAACAGCAGGACGAAGCATATCCTGTCACCACGTTTTCCTTTTCACCCGGTACGATTGATACGGATATGCAGGGAGAGATTCGGAAATCCTCCAAACAGGACTTTGAACAAATTGAACGGTTTCAGCAATTACATGAAACAGGTACGTTAAAGAGCCCAGATGAAGTGGCCGGTATTTTACTCGACCTTCTAGCAGATGACCCAGCTGGCGGTTGTGTATACGATGCCCGTGAGTATGGAAAAAAGCAGTCATAACGGCTGCTTTTTTCGTATTGTACAAGCAAAGACAGCTTATCGAGCATAAGCTAATTTTGAGACTCATCGGAAATATGACAGAACATTTGAGTTTCTTTTCAGAATATGTTAGGATGCTAAAAATATAGATAAGGAGGGGTTTCCATGAGAAAGGTTACATTAATGGATGTTTACACCCATCCAGTCGCTCAAAAATATTTAAATCGTTCAGGAAAAGCCCACGCCATTGCTTGTGCTTATCACGCATTCAAACTGGCGATGCAGGCGGGGATTAACCCGGATCTTGCTGTGAAAGCAGCACTCTTGCATGACATCGGCCACTATGAATGGTATACAGCAGGCGGAGAATGGGATTACGAGACATATAGACGAAATGATATTCATGCCATTAAAGGGGCAGAGCGGGCACATAAACTGCTCATACGGCTCGGCGAGGAACCAAAAGCAGCCAAAGAGATTGCCCTTGCGATTTTGCTTCACACAGATTCATATTTGCCAGAGGGCGACCTGCATAAGGACACACTCCAGCAAATTGTGAAGAAAGCAGATGAAATGGACGAAGAGCCTGGTGGACACCATCATTACAGACAAATAGATGAATCACTTGCGCTCAAAAAAATTGCTGATTTGGATGAGAAGGTGCAGCAGGCGCTTCAGCCCATGAAACGCTCTGTTTAATATGGAATATCTCCATGAATCGTTCCGTGCTGATCCACATACAATGTGCGGATCACAGTACGGTTAAATGCCGACGTCCCTGACGCAGTGAGACCTGTGTAATGAACCGTGACGGAATAAGCACCTTCTTTTTTCAATTGAACGGCAGATGAAGAGCTCGTTTTCAGTGGATGATCCTTCTCGGCATCTTTAAAATAAGTGGTCTCTACAGTTTTGCTTAATCGTTTAATCAGCTTGCTCGAATGTGTCGATGCATCTCCTGATTTCGCTGCAGCGATTTTGATTTCTTCATTCAATGGTGAATCAAAGGATACAAGTAGCAAATAAGGATCCTTTTTTCCTGAATTTGATCGAATCGTCCATTTTCCTGGAACGGGTTTATTGATTTGCACATGGTGTGAATAGGCGCCTTCATATGGGAATGATGCTTCGGATGTCGTCAAATTGGTTAAGACATCTCCATTTGGCGCAACGATTTCCGGATTGGCTTCCTGTCTTTCATTTAACCACTGAATCGATAGGCCATTCGTTCCTTCCTCTACATAGAACGCTTCTGTTTTATCCTTTTCACTTTCTCCACCTTTCACATAAACGTTTGTATTTAGCTCCGAAGAGACTGGTTCTTGCTCTTGTTCGTCTTCACTTTCAGCGCTTGCGGTACTTGCACGCAGCTGTGCCTGAAATACGGGGAACATGCTTGTGCCGTTTTTGATCGAAAAGTGATCCCATTTTCCTGTTAAAATATTGTTTGCATATGCTAGCTTTGTGCTGCTGACCGTCACAGCGCCATCGTTTGCACCAAAGCTTTTTAAATACATGCCGCCTAAATAAAGCACTCCGCCAAAGGTTCCCCAATCTGAACCAGAATAGGTTACATACTTATGAGGGAACGTCTCCAGCTGGTCGGTTTCACTTCGAAAAGCTGCCATCATCCCGGTTTGCAGAGAATAGAGCGCGTCGCTCTTTTGTCCAAGGATTTGCGCAAGCCAGCTTCCGCCTTTGCTATAGGCTAAATCCGCAAGCGGCGTCCCATAGTGTGGAGAGCCAAGTGTGATGACTTTCTCTACATATGGATGAGCGTTGTAATACACGAGGGCAGCCTGCGTATCCACTCCGCCTTTACTATGACCGATTATGATCAGTTTTCTGCCGAAAAATTCATAGATTTCTTTTAACTTTTCTGCTAATAGTTTTCCATTCTTTTTCATGTCCTGATCTGGATATAAATCTATGAACGCGCTTTCGTATCCGTTCAGAACAGCTTGTTTTGCCATATCGTTTCGATCAGACCATGTGGAGGAAGAACTGTTTATGCCATGAACAAAAACAAGTGGGGGTTTTGACAGGTCTTTTTGTACCGGTTCTTCTCCTTTAAACCACTTCCCTGGTGTACCAGGTGCATCTCCAATTGTGCCTGCGTGCGCATAACTTGCAGAGGATAGTAAGAGCATGACAGCAACGATACAGATTAATTTTTTCAAGATCATTCACCTCTTCAAATAATTTAAGATGTTGGCAGCACCAATCTATTATACTTCTAAAAATTGTAAAAAAATATGAAATGTAAAAATACGGTAATAATGTTGTAGGTTTGCTGAGTGACACTCACATGGGTCATTGCATACGCTGTGGGTAAATACACAAGTAAAGGGGCAGGTAGCATGGCACAACAAGGAAGTCCACAGCTTGTTTCATTAGTTGATCCATATGTTTATCAAACATTGCAGAAAGTAGTCGGTATGAGATTGATTGTTCAAACAGTGAAAGATACAGTACGTGGAAAGTTGAAGGAAGTGATGCCGGATCATATTGTGATTGAGGCGGGGGCAAAATCAGTGTTTTATGTGCGGATCCAGCAAATCGTGTCGGTGATGCCTGATCACAGTGAAAGAGTGTAACAAGCAGACGCACAGGTGTCTGCTTTTTTCAATGCTTACAGAATGTATATCTGGAAAAAGTGCATGATATACCAATTGTTCTTTTTTTTTCAAAAAATATGGTTCTAAAACAAGAAGCAGTTGACAGAAGGTGGGTTGAATAGTAGTTTTTTAATAAGGTCAATACGTAACAGGAGGAGCATCTTTGTTAAAATCTAAAGTTCATTTTTGGACATTCCAAATATTACTGGTTTTACTAATTGTGTACGTATCAACAAAAGTTTCGTTTTTATTTCAGCCGATCATTTTATTTGCTTCAACGTTGTTTGTTCCTATTTTACTGGCAGGTATTCTCTTTTTCATCTTTAATCCGATTGTTCGATTTTTGTCGAAGAAGATACCTAGGACGCTCGCCATTCTGATTATTTATCTTCTATTCATCGGGCTTATCACGTTTATTGTCAATGCTGCTGGACCTGTCATTGTCACGCAGGTGGGTGGACTTGTCAAAAGCTTCCCGGGGTATGTCACGGACATGCAGAAATTTATCAACGACTTCTCGCATTCTAAAACATTTACGTGGATGATGAACCAAGATTATGTGTCTGTTTCAAAGTTTGAACAGTCGATCGTTTCGACATTAAAAGATTTACCGGAAAATATTGCTTCAAGTATGTCGGCGGTGTTTGGCGTGATTGCGAATATTGCCCTCGCTGTCATTACCGTTCCATTCATTTTATTTTACATGCTAAAAGACGGGCATAAGTTTCCGGACAAGCTCGTTCAATTTTTGCCAATGCCTTACCGTAAGGAAGGATTGAAGATTTTTAAAGAATTAAACGATACGCTTGCTGCTTACATACAAGGGCAAATCGTTGTTTGTTTATTTGTCGGAGTTGCTTGTTTTATCGGATACTTATTAATTGGTGTGAAATATGCGCTCATTCTCGGCATCATTATTGCGGTGACAAACGTCATTCCATATCTTGGGCCATATCTTGGTGCGGCACCAGCTGTGCTCATTGCTTTTCTTGATTCGCCTGGAAAAGCGGTTGTGACTGTTATTGTCATTCTTGTTGTTCAGCAGGTCGATGGAAACGTCATTTCTCCATTGATCATTGGAAAACGTCTCAACACACATCCGTTAACAATTATCTTGCTATTAATTGGGGCAGGAAGTTTTGGCGGAATCCTTGGCATGATTTTTGCCGTCCCTGTCTATGCGCTGCTGAAAGCCATCACACTCAATATTGTCAGATTGGTTCAGCTGCGTCAGCGCTCTCGAAAAGAACAGCATTTAAACGTTTAGGGCAGATGCACAACTTTTCCCTTTTTGCATAACATAACTCACATAAGCGAATAGGGAGGAGAAGGAAGATGCCTGCGATTGTTGGACCCATCCATATTGAGTCTTTAGGCGGAAACGGCTCGGCTACTTTTGGTGACGTTCTCGCCATTGCCCCTTTGGCTGTAGATCACTCGACCGGTGGAGCGGGAGCTTTTAATTCAGGTGATTATATGTCCCTGACAAGCGATCCGAATGCCACCATGCTTTGGGACTTTACACTGTTTGGCCAGCCTCAATCATTTAATGCATAAAAGACAGCTGATCATATGACATATCAGCTGTCTTTTTTATGTTGGATAGACACGTATTGTTCCGCTGGGCATATGATGAGGGTAGTAAAGGTGGTGGAAAGATGCCAGCAATTGTTGGACCCATTCATATTGACCGTGTGATAGGAAACGGTTCTGCACATTTCGGCGATGTGTTTGCCATTTCGCCAAAAAGTGTGGATCATTCCGCTGGTGGTTCAGGTACCTATAATGCAGGAGACTTTGTTCAATTTTTCAACAATCCGAACGTCACATTTGTTTGGGATTCAAACCTGATCAGCCAGCAAAAGAGCTTTAACGCATAGCCAGCTTTGAAAGGGTCTCCTTTTCAGAAGCTGTCTTTTTTTATGGTACAATGGATAGAAGAAGGAAGAAGAAAAAGGGGGGTAAAACACATCAAATGAAAATAAGAAAAGCGCATCTGACAAGCGGGCAACCAACAACCTACAATGTATATTTACATGAAAATAAAAAAGAATATAAAACGCTTGTCGCTGTACCTGACATAGAATGGAGTATTTCTATTGCGTATGAAGACGAAAAAACGCAGCTTGAGCAAGCACTAGAACAATCTTTAAACAAAAGAGTAGAAATAGACGAAGCCCGTGAACTTGCACAAAAAATTGTGCACTGGGTCACAGAAATGTAAATTCAGAAACCAGGAGTGAACACAGCAATGAAAGAAGAATCCGTAGACTTTTATTTGCAGCAAGGGATATTTGGACATGCTGAAACAAAACCAGATGAACGAAGAATGTTTCTCGGCTCATTAAGAGAACGTGCTCTTCTCGCTCTGACAAAAGGGCAAGTATCGAGACATAAATCGTATCAAGAGGTAGAGCAAGTATTGAAGGCAAACCGAGAGGCCACTGTTCTTTTAAATGGTGAATTGTCATATGCTTCTTATTCTCCATATGTCAAAATGGCAAATGCCGCTGGTTGTTCTTTTAAAGTGGTCAACCATCACGAGTCACATTCACCTTTTGGGCTTGTGATAGAGGTGCCGCATGCGATCAATCAAGAGCACATCTATATAGAAGATGAGCTTTTTCAAAAAGCTTTTTCTTGTGAATCTGTTGAATAGGTTTCCCTAGTGAAATGAATAAGCTATAATGATTCAAAAGAGCATATGGGAGAGATGCGGATGGGCAAAGCATTGATTTGTATTGATTATACAGTTGATTTTGTTGCAGACGATGGAAAACTGACGTGCGGAAAGCCTGGACAGGCGATTGAGTCGAAGATCACAGAGATCACTTCTTCATTTATTGATGAAGGACACTTTGTTGTTTTTGCCGTCGATCATCATGAAGAGCAAGATCCATATCATCCAGAGACAAAGTTATTTCCGCCCCATAATATTCGCGGGACAGAAGGAATTGAACTTTACGGAAAACTAAGTTCACTATTTCACACGTCAATACATTTAAATTATGTCTATTATATGGAAAAAACAAGATACTCTGCTTTTGCAGGCACTCAATTAGAAATGAAACTGCGCGAGCGTGGCATCACTGAACTTCACCTAGCCGGAGTGTGTACCGATATTTGTGTACTTCATACAGCTGTTGATGCGTACAATAAAGGCTTTGAACTTGTGATTCATGCGAATGCCGTAGCGAGTTTTAATGAAGCGGGGCACGAGTGGGCACTTTCTCACTTTGAGCATACGCTTGGTGCGAAAGTGGTTAAGTAAGGGAAGGAGAATGGAAGTTGGAGCATCGGTTTATTGACGACAGTTTATCACTACATACAGATCTTTATCAAATTAACATGGCAGAAACGTATTGGAGAGACGGCATTCATGAGAAGAAGGCAGTCTTCGAACTCTTCTTTAGAAAGCTTCCATTTGACAACGGCTTCGCTGTATTTGCTGGTTTAGAGAAAGCGATTGAATATTTATCGGACTTCTCCTTCACCGAGAGCGACCTTGCATATTTAAAAGATGAACTCGGTTATAAAAGCGATTTCATTGAATACTTAAGCGGATTGTCTTTTACAGGGACACTTCATTCAATGCGAGAAGGAGAAATTGTCTTTGCGAATGAACCTATTATGCGCATCGAGGCAACACTTGTTGAAGCGCAGCTAATTGAAACGGCACTGCTCAACATCGTGAACTTCCAGACGCTAATTGCAACAAAGGCGGCTCGTATTAAAGGAATCATTGAAGATGAGACAGCATTAGAATTCGGAACAAGACGTGCGCATGAAATGGATGCAGCCATGTGGGGAGCAAGAGCAGCACTGATCGGCGGATTTCAGGCAACAAGTAATGTCCGTGCAGGGAAACGCTTCAATATTCCCGTATCAGGCACCCATGCCCATGCCCTTGTACAAGCATATCGCGACGAATATACTGCATTTAGAAAATATGCCGAAACACATACAGACTGTGTCTTTTTAGTGGATACATATGATACGGTCAGATCAGGCATTCCAAATGCGATTAAGGTAGCGAAAGAATTCGGAGACAAAATCAACTTTATTGGAGTCAGACTTGATAGCGGAGACCTTGCCTACTTGTCTAAAAAGGCGAGAACGATGCTGGATGAAGCTGGATTCCATGACGCCAAAGTCATTGCATCAAGCGATCTTGATGAACACACCATTATGAACTTAAAAGCACAAGGTGCAAAAATTGATGTATGGGGTGTTGGAACGAAACTGATTACCGCATTCGATCAGCCAGCTCTTGGTGCTGTATATAAGCTTGTATCGATTGAAGAAAATGGTCAGATGAATGACACGATCAAAATTTCTTCTAACCCAGAGAAAGTGACAACACCAGGCCGTAAACGAGTGTATCGCATTATCAATCAATTGAATCATCACTCTGAGGGAGACTACATTGCCCTTGAAGAAGAAGATGTTCAAAGTGAAGATAAGCTGAAAATGTTCCATCCAGTTCATACATTTATCAGCAAATTTGTGACAAATTTTGTGGCAAAGGACCTTCATGTCCCAATTTTTGAACAAGGGAAGCTGGTGTATGATAATCCAGATATCCAAACGATTCAAGCATATGTGCAGGACAGTCTCGGACTCTTCTGGGAGGAATACAAACGAATCAGCAAACCAGAAGAATACCCAGTCGATTTGAGTCAAAAATGCTGGGATAATAAGATGCAGTTTATCCATGATGTGAAAAATAAAATCAAAAAAGAGCTTTATGAAAGCTGATTACCCCGGGAAAGGAGATCATCAAGCCAGATGGTCTCTTTTTTTTCATGTTGGACGATTCAAAATGAACCTTATGGGCAATCATTTGGTATACTGAAGGCACATCTTGTTTGTCATTGCATAAAGGAGGAATGGAGCAGTTGAGGGTGTTTGTTGCAAGGCAGCCTATTTTTAACAGAAAAGAACAAGTCGTATCATACGAGCTGCTTTATAGAGATAGTGAAACCAATACATATAGCGCTGAAGATGGTGATCAAGCGACAACGGACCTCATTATCAATAGTTTTTTAAACATTGGCATCGAAACACTGACAGAAGGAAAACGATGCTACATCAATTTCACCGAAAGCTTGCTTTCGTCTGATCTGCTCACTTATTTTGATCCACATCAGCTTGTGATCGAAATATTAGAAAATGTACCGATTACCCCGGCACTTATTATGAGATGTAAGCAATTAAAAAAGTGGGGATACACGATTGCGCTCGATGATTTCTTTCTGAGCGGAACACATTTTCATGACAAGTTACTCGATGAACTCCTCTATTGCATTGATATTTTAAAAATTGATTTTCTGAAAACAACATGTGAAGAACGAAGAGACATTTTACATACATATAAAAAGTATCGACTTCGATTCCTTGCTGAAAAGGTAGAAACGCGAAAAGAATATGAAGAAGCGTTAGAAGCTGGCTTCCATTTGTTTCAAGGATATTTCTTTAGTGAGCCGCACGTCATTTCGGGACGAGCCTTATCGACTAGCTTCCACGCATACCATCAGCTATTGAATGAGCTGAGCCAGGAGCAGCCGAATATTCAGACCGTGACGCACTTTATAGAAAGTGATCTTTCCCTTTCATATCAATTATTAAAAATGCTGAATTCTGGCGGTATGAGACGTCTTTATCAAATCAAGAGTATTCGTCAGGCGATTATCTTGCTTGGGTTTAATGAAATACGGCGATGGATCTTTATCCTTTCATTTAAAGAACTGAATGTCCAAGCCAACTCAAGCCAAAAGGAAATCATCAAAATGTCGTTCATTCGTGCCAAAACGTGTGAACTCATTGCTAGTCGGACTGAACGAGAGCATCCCGCTTCTTATATGCTAACAGGTATGTTTTCACTCATTGATACGCTTGTCAGGGCGGACATTACTGAACTTGTGAAAGAACTGCCTCTTTCGGATGAAGTAGGTGAGGCACTGCTTGGCTATGAAAATGACTATTTCCTAGTGTTAGACGTTGCCAAACGTATTGAACGAAATGAATGGTATGATGAGATGTTAGGTGGAAGTCTCCCTAAGCAGGAAGCCTACGGCTGTTATATAGAAGCCATTGAATGGTGTCATAAAATGTTTGAATCTTAAGAAAAGCCGCTCCCACTAGAGCGGCTTCTTTCTTTGTTATCCCCACTGTAAAAGTAGAAAAAGCCTGCTGGAAGAAAGGGATAAGTAGATACGGATGCCTTCTGGACTAAAGCGGATATCGATATTGCTTTTCACCCCAATCTGCTTCAGCATTCGAATCACACTTGCGGTGTCAGCACGTTCAGCAGCTTCCATGATTCGCTGTCCAAACGAAAGCGAACCGGAAATCTGCTGTGTAATGAGGGATGCATCAGCCACGAGACGGGTTGATTCCTTTGCAGCCTTTTGAAACGCATGAGCATCTACTGGAGGAAAAGTCATAGGTGTTCGCGGGTATGCGTTCCCCATTGCGGGAACCTGCAAAGGCGGATAAGGAACATAGTAAAACACATGGTCACCTCTTCTCTCATTGAAGTGAATTTGGACGGATATCTGTTCTAAATGTATGAAGAAAATCCGAATAAAGAATCAAAATGATCTTTCTACCTTTGCATATTCATCGTAAAAATAGGTACTTTTGCGGTCAATTTCGGTGAATGTCGCCAAAAAATTGCGGTGTCTACAGTAGAGCCTGTCGTCTGACCTATAACATGAAAAACCGAGGAAACAGAGGGGATCGTATGTTCTTTATCGTGAGAATTGTGACGAATGATGCCTGTTCATGTCGCAAAAATGACGTATTCCCTTTGAAATTGAGATAAAAGTATCATTTGAAAAGTCTGAAAATGATGAAAAAAGACCTATTGAATTTTGCGGTATCACGCACACATTTTGTGCATACTTTTCGGTGAAAAAATACTCAATAGCATTTACACTGTTAGTAACAGATCAAATACTTATGACCCAATCAACATACACAAATACATTGATCTTCCAAAAAAGGAGAGTGGAATCGATGGAAAAGTATGAAATCGAAGAACTTAAACAACTATTATGGAAACTTGAAAACGAAATTAGAGAAACAACGGCTTCTCTTCATAACATTAACAAAAGCATTGATCAATACGACAAATATGAATATGTGAAAATTTCTTAAAGACTTGATAACCATCAAGTCTTTTTTTTATCCAAATACATACAAAAAAAGGATATATTATTATATAATTGTTAAATAGTGATGTCAGTGGACATTTGCTTATTTCTTTTTAGTAAAATAAGAGGCGAGAGGGTGAGGATCAAGATCGAGTATGCTAAACTATCTAGAGAATACAAAAATCAAGCAGAAAATGTCTGATTTTATTCAACATGCAGTCAGGCAAAATGATTTACAAAAGCTGCTTCTCGAATTTACAGATATAAAGAATGAATTTCCTTTTGGGCAATTGGCTTACCAACATTATGAGGCATTTGGCGGACAAGACAAGCAAGCGATTACAAAACTGGCAGCAGGGATTGAACTTCTCATCTTATCTGCCGATATATTAGATGATATTGAAGATCAGGATAATGATTCGTATCCTTGGATGAAATGTCAGAGCGGAATTGCGATTAATGCGGCGAATGTTCTCTTTGCATTGAGTTTTGATGTGTTTTCAAAGCTTGATCATGGAGCGAAGCTTTTAAACAATGTATATTCTTATTCCATTCAGTCAATGCAAGGGCAGCATATAGATATGACACTGGAGCCAGAGAATGAGCAGGATTGTTTAAATATCATGAAGTTAAAAGCAGGGTCACTGTTTGTATTACCTTGTGTGTTAGGTGTTGTTTTGGCAACAGGTTCTTTTGAAAAGAAGGTAGAAGAATATGCTTATTACCTAGGAATGGCGGAACAGCTTGAAAATGACTATCTAGGTCTTTTTAACAAAGATAATATTGACTTTAAAAGAATGCAAACATTACCGCTAGTTTACTTGAAAAATGAATTTAATCCATCTAGTTCAGACTTGCTCAGTTATTTTCAATCAAAGGATAAGAGTGCCGGCTCTGAAGAATTAAAGGATAAATTAAAAAAATCTGGTGCTCAACAATATGTATTTATTATGAGAAACCTTCTCAGAAATAAGTTTAAAGAAGCATTCAAGAAACTACATTTAGAGGCTTCAAAAAAGAAAAAACTGATACTTTTTTTAAATGGAGATGGAGAAGATGAAAATTCAGGAATTGGTTAGTTATTTAGTGGAGAATCCTTCAACATTAAATCAAATCGCTAATGGGAACGCATCATTGCTTCACGTTGATCAAGAAACTGCAAGTATTATTGTTGACGGATTCCAGAAAGAAGACGTTATTAAAGCAATCATATGGGCAACTGCTTGAGTAGATAAATATTATGAGAAAGTTTTACTCTAAGTTAACAGTTATATTAGTTATCCTTAGCTTCATCTATGTGATTTACATCTCTTATATCAACGTATTTAATATTTTTGTTGGAGCAGCTGTTAAGGAAAATAGTCAGGGTCAACTTGAGGTAGTGGATGTCGATAATTTTACAGATAGCTATCTAGCTGGAGTTAGGAAAGGCGATATCATACTTGAAGTGAATGGGAATAAAAAACCAGTTGAAGAAGTTAAAAGAGGTTTTTTAGCTAATGTTAAAAGTTTAGTCGTTGATAGACATGGTGATAAAATTGATTTAGAGAATGTAAGGTTATTGAGTCAAGCGAATCTGTTTATTTATCTAATACCAGTCATTCTTTATTCCATCTGTCTATTTTGTATATTTATGATTTTAAAAATGAATAAAGCAAACCAAAAAGAGTCAGCTTATATTTTAGCTTTATTTCTTTTGGCGGTGTCTATAGGTTATGTAAGTTCTGGTGGTTCTGGAAAAGGAGAGGCTATCAGTCGTATTCTTGTAATCGTTACAATGAATATTGTACCTCCACTATATATGCACTTTATGTATCAATATTTAAAAGAATTAGGAACAGAAATTATTCGTCGTCGAGTTCTTTTTTATTTGTATCTAGTTCCAGTGACTAACGTTTTATTAGTTTTATTCTATAAAAATAAAGCAGGACCAGTAGATCTATTAGCATATGTCAATTTACTTTCATTTTTTGTTCTGGCTTTCCTTTCGATTATTATCACTATAAGGGCTGCTAAAAAATTGAAAGACAATGAAGTCAGCAATGTACTTCGAGCATTTGCACTCATTTTAATCTCAGCATTCAGTCCATTCATGCTATTTTTTATCATTCCTTATTTTTTTGGTATATATTTTATTTCACCGTATGTTGTTGCATCGTTTGTTCTTTTAATTCCTTTTTTCTTAGTCTATCAATTTATGTCAAATAAGCTATATAATGTTGATTTCTTTATGGGAAGGATTAAATACTACGGTTTTTTAGCAATTACACCAACAATACTAGTGGTTGTTCTTTTTGATTTTATTCAAAAGCCAAATGCAAATTTCTATACAGTGAAATTTACGATTATCACGTACATTCTTATGCTTACCGTCTTCTACTTTAAAGAAATTATCGATTTCCGTTTTCGATTGAAGCGTTTTTCAGAGAAGCATAATTATCAGGATAGTGTATTTAAATTTACACAGCTTATTCGTGAGGCGTCATCACTTCATCAAGTATTGTATCATTTAAAATACACCATCTTAGAAGTACTTGTTGTGAACAAAGCCTTTGTGCTTGAAGTGAAGGCAGATGGACAAATTGTTGAAATTGATGAATCAATAGAAGAAAGCCAGCTATGGAAAGAGTATGTGGATCAATTTCAAGATATTTTAGGTGAAGTTGGTAAAATCATTGGGCTTGATAAAGGGTTTATGATGAAAATTGGTGAGCGGGGCGGTCACTCGTTTGTGATTTGCTGTTTATCTAATTTACGGACACCTAAGCTGACCCGCGATGAAATTTCATGGCTGAAAACATTGGCATTTTACACAAGTGTCAGTTTAGAAAATGTCGTCAAGATCGAGGAACTGATGGAGCATCTTGAGGATTTGAAACAGCGGGAAGCCAATCCCGCCTGGCTGAAGAAAGTCATGTTCGCCATGGAAGAAAAGCAGCGCTCAGATTTAGCGAGGGATCTTCATGATTCTGTGCTGCAGGATTTGATTTCACTGAAGAGACAGTCCGAGATGTTCTTAACCAATTTCCAAAACAACCAATGCCCAACATCTATTGAAAATTCATTGATCTCTTGGAATGAACAAATGTCTAAGGTGATTCAAACCACGAGAGAAACATGTCATGAACTTCGGCCGCAGCTCCTCTATGATTTGGGGTTAGTGAAGGCAATTTCGAAGCTGACTTCGCAAATTCAAGAGGAAGCGCCATTTCATATTAGGCTGAATACAACCCGCTTTGATAAAGAATTGGACATTGATATTGACTCACAGCTGAATATTTACCGGATTGTGCAGGAGCTGTTATCCAATGCGTTGAAGCATTCTAAGGCCAGCCAAGTCTTAGTGATGCTCATTTGTATTAAAGATCAAGTTGTTCTCCATTATGAGGACGATGGAGTCGGATTTGATGCAAGCCAGCTTGATCAGCACACGATGAGCATGGGTCTTTCTGGCATAAGGGAACGAGTCAAAGCTCTAAATGGAAAGCTTCAAATTCACACAGCACCTGAAAAAGGGCTCAAGGTGAAAATTGAAATGGAATTGTAACGATTTCTTAAGGAATAAGACTTGGCATCTGCCAAGTCTTTTATATAAAATGGAAGTGAGTGATTTAAAGGGAGGAAGACATGAAGAAGATATTGGTCATTGATGATCATCCGGCTGTCATGGAAGGGACAAAAAGCATATTAGAATCAGATCAGCAGCTATCAGTCGATTGTTTAAGTCCTGATGCAGAAGGCGCCTTTTTAAAGACGCATGACTTTTCCATCTATGATGTGATCTTGATGGATTTAAATCTCGGGGATATCAATGGAATGGACATTGCCAAACAAATTCTAGAAACGAATCAACAAGTGAAAATTATCATTTATACAGGATATGAAGTAGATGATTATTTCGAAGAGGCCATTCGAGCTGGATTGCATGGTGCAATAAGTAAAACAGAGACAAAAGACAAAATCATTGAATACATACACCGCACATTGCAAGGAGAAGTTGTCATTCAGCTATCCTATTTAAAGAAATTAATTTCACAGCAGCAAGAGAAGCCAGAACAGGCGCAGCAGACGGATCATGAGCTGTTAACAGAGCGTGAATGTTTAATCTTAAGAGAAGTGGAAAAAGGGTACACAAACCAAGAGATCGCCGATGTGCTTCATTTGAGCAAACGCTCGATTGAATACAGTTTGACCTCCATCTTTAATAAGCTGAATGTTGGATCTCGAACAGAAGCGGTGTTAATTGCAAAATCGGAAAGTGTGCTGTAAACGTGTGAAGGGAGAGGGCCTTGATGGATGTGAGTGGTTCAAATACACTGCTTGAGGCACTGGGGATTGAGATTGTGGAATGCAATACGTCACGATGCGTGGCGACAATGCCAGTCGATCACCGAACAAAACAGCCATTTGGATTACTGCATGGAGGAGCATCAGCTGCTCTAGCAGAAACAGTGGCAAGCATGGGTGCTGCTGCTCATTTGGATTTAACGAAGCAGGTTTGTTCAGGTATTGAAATCAATGCCAATCATTTAAAATCTGTACGTGATGGAGTGGTGACAGCTACAGCTGTTCCTGTACATGTAGGACGGCGTACAATGGTATTCCAAATCGATATAAAAGATGATCGAGACCGTCATATCTGTACGTCAAGATGTACACTCGCTGTCATTGATCGCATATAAAAAAGCTCCCGGTGCAGCGGAAGCTTTTTTTAATACCCTTTTATGAACATGCGGGTAAAGTGAACAAGACCTGAATGTCAGGTTCTTCATTTATAAATAAGAGTCTTCTTTTCGTTTAATGACAAAGTTACGGAAACCGCCATAATCATCTTGGACACTTCGTTTGTCCATTTTCACACCAGTGTTGTAAGCGGCTCTTCCGATCAAATGAGCGCCGACTGGTGCGGTCAGAAAGATAAAGACAATCCCAAGCAGGATTTTCGCAGAGATGATCCCTGCAAGAAACCATTCATGAAAGAACACACCAACTAAAATGAGAACAACACCAAGTGTCGATGCTTTTGATGCAGCATGCATACGTGTGTAAACATCCGGTAGGCGAAGGACACCAATGGCTGAGACCAGACAAAGAATGGCGCCAAGCAGAATAAAGAAAATCACGATCGCTTTAGCGATGACGATCATTTTCAATCACTTCCCCTTTCTCAAGGAATTTGGAAAAAGCGACAGTGCCGATAAAGGCAAGAATACCGAGCAGTAAAATAATTTCAAAGAACGTCGTGGTTTTCAGTAAGATAGACACGATGGCTGTCATCCCAATTAAGTTGATTCCTATCGCATCAAGCGCACTAACGCGATCAGGAATAGAAGGTCCTTTGATGACCCGTATCACAAAAAGCAAAGTAGACAGCGCAAGAATCCCAAGTGACATTTGCAAGATCAGTTCCATTACTTACCGCTCACCTCCTGAATCGCTTTTTCAAATGATACCCGAATATCGTGGATGGCTTTTTCAGCATCTTCAATATCCATCGCATGAATATATAAAATCGAACGATCATCCGAAATATCGATGACCAGTGTACCAGGTGTTAATGTAATCATATTAGCCAGTATGGTGATTTCCCAATCTGTTTTTAAATCTGTACGAAAGGCGAAAATACCAGGCTTGATCTTAAGCTTTGGAGATAACACCGTCTTGAGTACACTCAAATTAGCAAGAAGCAGCTCTCTGATAAAAATGATGACGAGCTTGAAAATCGCATAAAGGGCATAGCCGTAAAAACGTTGCGGGAAGAATCGCCGTAGCATAAAAATGGCGATCATCCCTAGTGCAAAGCCTGATACAAAGTCTGCAGCTCTGTATGTATCATTCATAAACATCCATGTAAAGGCGAGGAGAGCGTTTAATAATATTTGAAAGGCCATGTTCATCTACTCCTTCAGCACAGCTTGAATATATTTTTCTGGTGTTGAAAGCATTTCCGCAGCTTGATTGATATAAGGTGCAATGAATTCTGTGCCTAATCCAATCGCAAGCGATAAGATAACAAGCAGTACCCCAGGATACACCATTCCTCTAATGGATGGCTTTCTTCTTCGCATATCCTGTTCCTCTCCCCAAAACGCGAGCATGAAAATCCTCATAACAGAATAAAGGACAAGAAGACTGGACAGTAAAACAAGGATAGAGAACGTCATGTACCCAGCAGAAAACCCACCTTCAACAATTTTCAGTTTGCCAACAAATCCACTTAGCGGAGGAATACCCGCAAGTGATAAAGCCGATATGAAGAACATCCAGCCGAGTAGAGGCTGGGATTGAATCAGCCCACCCATTTTTTTCAGATGATTGGTTCCAGCATACACAAACAGTGCCCCTGCAAGCATAAATAGAGCTCCTTTGATCACCATATCGTGAATGAGGTAATAAATGGCGCCTTGGAGTGATGCCGGTGTATTGGCCGCAATCCCAAACAAAATGACACCAACAGCTGTGACAATGTTATAAATCACAATTTTTTGCACATCAGAATAGGCGATAGAGCCAATGACACCGAATATAACCGTTAGAGCGGCTAGCCAGGCCATAATTGTATGTGTAAAACCTGTATCATGTATAAAGATGAGCGTAAAGACCCTGGCAATCGCATATAGCCCGACCTTTGTCAGCAGTGCACCAAACAAAGCTGAAATCGCTGCCGGCGGTGCATGATAAGACCCTGGCAACCAGAAATAAAGCGGGAAGACTCCAGCTTTTAAGCCAAATACAATCAGGAACAGAATGGCAATCACGGTGATTAACCCTGTTTGCCCAGATTCAGCTATTTTCACACTTAAATCAGCCATGTTCAGTGTGCCTGTGACTGCATATAAACACGCTACGCCAACAATAAATAATGCCGATGAGATTATATTAAACACAATGTATTTCAGTGATTCACGAAGCTGAGGCTTTGAACCACCCAGAACAATGAGCATATAAGATGCCATCAGCAACAATTCAAAGAAGACAAACAGGTTGAAAATATCTCCTGTTAAAAAGGCACCACTGACGCCAGCTAACAAGAATTGGACACCAGAATAATAGAACAGTCGCTCTCTTTCTTTCCCAATCGTTTGAAAGGAAAAAAGAACTGTGACAAGTCCAACAATGGAAGCGGTCAAAACAAGAAGCGCAGCAAACTGATCGGCCACAAGGGCAATGCCAAACGGTGCTTTCCAGCCGCCCAAATAAAGGGTTTGTATGCCGTTTGTGAAAATCGTTTGGACCAAATAGACATTACAGATAATGGCTAAAAGAGATGCAAACACACTAAAGCCTCTCGACAGCATGGTGTTTTTATTCATAAAGATCAATAATGTAGCAGCTAGTAATGGAATTAATATAGGCAGGATCACGAGATTATTCATGCTGATCATTTCCTCTCATTTGATCCATGTCATCTGTTCTCAGCTCTTGGAAGGCACGGAAGGCCATCACGAGCAAAAAGGATGTTACACCAAAAGCAATGACAATGGCTGTTAAAATTAATGCTTGTGGCAATGGATCTACATAGGATGTGAGCCCCTCTTTCAAAATAGGAGGTGCTCCCTTTTTTAAGCCGCCCATTGTTAATAGAAGCAAATGGACGCCGTGACTTAAAACGGCAGTACCGACGATGACCCGCAGAAGGCTTTTTGAAAGCATTAAATAGGTCGCTGCCATAAAAATGATTCCGACGATAATAGACATTAGAAATTCCATTATTCCTTCTCTCCAATCGTTTGAATAATGGTCATGGTGACACCAACAACAACTAAATACACACCGATATCAAACAGGACCGCTGTCGCCAGTTCTGTTTTCCCTAGAAACGGCAGTTGGAAATAATCGAATGCATGGGATAGGAAAGGTGCTCCGAACAGAAAAGATCCCATACCTGTTAGGATGGCAACGAGCAAACCGACACCAGCCACATAAATAAAGTCAAATGGTAAAATGCGTCTGACTGTTTTAAGGTCGTAGGCTAAAAGCAGAAGAACGACAGCACCAGCGCTCATCAAACCGCCAATGAATCCTCCGCCAGGATTGTTATGTCCTGCAAGAAATAGGTGAAGTGAGAAAAGCAAGATGATGAATGCTGTAATTTTAGTTGTGACTTGTAAGAGCATATCATTCGTATCAATCTTTCTCATCGCCGTACGCCTCTCTTCCGTTTTCCTTGTGCTTTTACCTTCAATAATCCATAAATACCGAGTGCCGCAATGGCCAGCACTGTAATCTCAAAGAGTGTATCAAAGCCCCTGAAATCGACAAGAATGACATTGACAATATTGTCTCCGCCAGCCAGTTTGTAGCTGTTTTCAATGAAGTACGTTGAAATTGTGTCAAGAGACTGCTGGCTTGTGGAAGCGAAAGCAAGACAGGTGACAACGACTCCAACACCTAATGAGATGATCAAATTTGTTAATTTAAATCTTCGTGTTTTTTGCTTCAGGCTCAGCTTTGGCAAATGATAGAAGCAAAGTAAAAACAGCGCGACAGAAATGGTTTCAATAATGAGCTGTGTCAGCGCAAGGTCAGGTGCTCTGAAAATCACGAAGAATAGTGACAGCGTGTAGCCCATAACACCTAGCGCAATAATAGCTGTTAAGCGTGAACGAGCAAATACAGTCGTGACTGTCGCTGCGACCATCACAAGTGAAAGGATGACTTCGTACGTGCCGATTGATGCAGCGTGCTCAGTTTGAAATGAGAAGGCTTGCTTGTAGAACATCACGCTGCCAAGCACGATAATCATAAACCCAAATACATAGACAAGATAGTCACGAAGGAATCCTGTCATATAGCTGTTTGTTAGGCGGTAAGCCCCTTTTTCTACACCTATAAGCGAACGATCATACAAAGCGTTAAATGACCATTTTTCCTTAAATATGTTGTACATTGGGCGCCATTTTGACAGCGTTAAATAGCCAATGGTACCGAGCGCAACTACACCAATTGTCATGTAAAGCTCTGGCTGGAATCCATGCCACGCTTCAATTTTTACGGCAAAGCGGCTTCCTGTTTGAATGGCTTCTGGAATGATCGCTTGAATGGCAGGTTCAATGACAGAATAGGCAAGAATATTAGGGAAAAAGAAAAATGTGACCACAAGTGCAGCTAAAATAATTGGCGGGATCAGCATACCAATCGGTGCTTCATGCGGTTTTTTCTCCAATTGATCGACATTCAGACGGCCTCTAAATGTTTTGAAGACGATCATCATACTGTAGATGAACGTAAACACACTAGCGAGCCAAGCGATAGCAGGGAAGACAGCCCCCCATGTTGAAACATCCGTAAAGCTGATGTCAGAAATCCGAATCATACTTGTGAAAAATAGCTCTTTACTTAAAAATCCATTAAAAGGCGGGAGTCCAGCCATCGAGAATGTACCAATTAACGTAATTGTAAAGGTAATTGGCATGATGGTCATTAATCCACCTAATTTGCGAATATCACGTGTACCTGTTTCGTGATCGATAATCCCTGCTGCCATAAAGAGACTTCCTTTAAAAGTCGCGTGGTTAATGAGATGAAAAATAGCAGCAAGAACGGCTGCGCCAAAAAAGGCAGGGTTGTTTTCATGAATGGCAGCTGCGCCTACTCCTAGCATGAGCATAATCATACCGAGTTGACTCACTGTCGAGAAGGCCAGAATGGCTTTCAAATCATTTTGCCGAACGGCGTGGAAAGATCCCCAGAATAGTGTGATAAGTCCGACAATCGAAATGGTCCAAAACCACACCTCTGATATAGCAAAAATCGGACTAAAGCGGGCAACCAGATAAATACCGGCTTTGACCATAGTAGCAGAATGCAGATAACTGCTTACAGGGGTTGGTGCTTCCATAGCATCAGGCAGCCAAATATAAAATGGGAACTGCGCTGATTTCGTGAAGGCCCCTAGTAAAATGAGAACCATCGCAGGGATGAAATAAGGTGATGCCATAATGAGCTGAAGCTGATTGACTGCTTCGCGAATACTGAATGAATCAGTGATCAGGTAAATGAGGATGAAGCCGCCAAGCATAGCTAATCCGCCAAACACAGTAATAAGCAGTGATTTGGTTGCTCCGTAACGAGAACGCTCACGCTTATACCAATACCCAATTAAGAGGAAGGAAGAGATACTTGTTAGCTCCCAGAACAAATAAAGTACGACCATGTTGTCAGAGAGAACAACACCAAGCATAGCGGTCATAAACATTAATAAATACGTATAGAAAGAGCCAAGCTGTTCTTTTTCCTTTGATAAGTAGAAAATACTGTACAGTACCACAAGTGCACCAATACCTGTGATGAGTAAAGCAAATAACAGGCTGAGACCATCTACATACACAGTGAAATTCATCCCTAGAGAGGGAATCCATTCAGCTTGTGAGAACAACGTTCGTCCATTCGAGGTGATCTGGAGCATTTGGATGAAATAGGTAAATAAAAGAATAGGCAAGATGAGAACAAACCATCCTGTATGTATACGCCTTACGTATTTAAAAAGAAAAGGGACGACAAAGGCAAGTAAAAAAGGTGATAGGATGGCGAAGTGAATAAGCTGCAAGAAAATGAACCTCCTTTGATCAATATAAATTCACGTTCTAAAGAACTGGTAATTAAAATTATAGCGTAAATACAGACATAGTGCATTGGTTTGAACTGATTTACGGCAAATTGAATTTATTTTGAGTTCTTTTGACCACAAAAAATATTTTATCAAAAATGAAACTCGTTGTATATTGTTTTGTATTTCGTACATGCTTTTCTTAAAGGAGCTGATCAAATGAAACGAAAGATCACCATCAGCTTAAGCATATTCTGCACGATTTTAGGAGGAGCATTCTTGATTGAACGAAATGATCAAAAAAGGTGGCAGGCCGGGAGTGAATGGCCGCTATTTTCCGAACAACTCCTCCATATGACCTATCCTCAGGCGAAACAGTATCCTTTTCAGCCTCGGGAATATTTACGAATTGTATTGGCTGATGAATGAGGATGTATGGGAGAAAAGAAATATAAAAAAAGCATGTCCCTTACGAAAAGGACATGCTTTTTGTTTCTTTTTTAAGTAAACATTCTGAGTAAGATTGTTGCGCAAATAACGGTTGCTGCTCCGCCAAGACGTGTAGAGACTTGAGCGAAAGGCATAAGGCCCATTCTTCCAGAAGCTGAAAGAATTGCAACGTCACCAGTACCGCCTAATCCACTGTGACAGCCAGTCACAATGGCAGATTCAACTGGATACATGTTCATGAATTTACCAACAAAGTAACCAGAACCAACCATGCCTAGAACAACAGCAATACATACACATACGAAAGGAATCGAAATAACAGTGGCCACATCATCAAGTGGAATGTATAGAATTCCTAAACCAACCATTAGAGGCCATGTAAAGCTTTTCGATACAAACTTGTAGAACTGCTGTGAGCCGTTTTGCAAATGCTGAGGCATCACGTTTAAGTATTTGATTAATGCAGCAAGAACAATCATTAAGATTGGACCTGGAATATGAACAAAACTTTCTAATAAGCCGCCAAAGATAAAAGTTGTACATGCAACAAGCACACCTGCACCCATTAAGCTGAAGTCAACTTTAGTATCCATTTCAGGCTGTTCAAAGATTTCATTTGCTTCTTTTGATTTAACAAGTCGTCCATTCCCGTTTAGTTCAGGACGTTTTTCACCAAGCTTTTTCATTGCGCCAGCACAAATGATGGCAATGACGTTCCCAATAACAGCAGCCGGAATCAATTGAGAAATTAATGACTCTGCTGATACACCAAGAATTTGTGAATAAGCAATTGATAATGGCAATATTCCTTCACCGACACCACCGGCAATAATCGGTACAATGATAAAGAAGAACGAATGATGCGGTGTGTAACCAACTAGAAGACCCACTAGAATTCCAGCAGCTACAGCTGTAATTGTACCTGCAACAAGAGGAACAAACATACGAATAAGGCCTTGTACTAAAACAGTTCGTTGCATCCCAAGAATACTACCTACTACAAGAGCAGATATATAGAAG
Organism: Bacillus sp. G402; assembly: GCF_051172515.1. Classification (NCBI taxonomy): domain Bacteria; kingdom Bacillati; phylum Bacillota; class Bacilli; order Caryophanales; family Bacillaceae; genus Bacillus; species Bacillus sp. G402. Next base: position 130,524 of record NZ_JBPIZC010000002.1, on the reverse strand, counting down.
TATAGGAAGTTCGACGTTTTCATCAGAGACGTAACCGCTTCCAACGAGTTTGGATTCAGAACATGAAAAAAGACCAGGAACGATGGTACGAATAAAGAAAGAATCGCCGGTCCACCAATATCTTTTAAGATTGGAATACGTTGTCCTACATCTCCTAGGAAAATCCCCAAAATCATAATAACAGCGAAACCACCAAGCATATTTGCTGGAATTTTATTAAAATAAGCGGCAGTTAAAATAATCGCTGCAAGTACTATATACACAGGTAGATCAATAACACCAATTTTCCAAGAAAGAATTTTTCGGAAAACGCTTTTATTATTGTCAGAATCGTTTGTAATCGATTTCAATTGTTGTGTATTAGCCACATAAACACCCCCAAATGCTATTTGTCTCAATTGTAGAAGATTCTGTGACACTCATCTATTTATTAAACTAAATTAAGTGTAATAAAAGTAAAATAAACGGGGGTTTTGTCGTTTTTATCATACAAAAATCCCCTGAAGATAGTTTGTCCTTCAGGGGATTGATCATACATGGTATTTATTTATCGTTTTCCTTTTAAATAAGGGGTACCAAGTGCTTTTGGTGCGTCTGCTCGTCCAATGAAGCCAGTAAGAGCTAGGATCGTCAGCACATATGGTGCAATGAGCATGTACACGTTCGGGATATCTTGAAACAGCGGAAGCAGAGAGCCAATGATGCTTAAGCTTTGTGCAAATCCAAAGAATAAAGCAGCGCCCATAGCGCCAAATGGGTGCCATTTCCCGAAAACAAGGGCGGCTAACGCAATGAAGCCTTGTCCTGTAATGGTGGCGTGTGAGAAGTCAAGAGCGATGGTCGATGCATACACAGCTCCGCCAAGACCGCCAAATAGACCACTAATGAAGACGCCAATATAGCGCATCTGGTATACCTTGATTCCCATTGTATCAGCTGCCATTGGATGCTCTCCGACTGCACGAAGTCGTAAGCCAAACGGCATTTTAAATAAAACAAACCAAGCGACAACCGCAAGAACCAATGCGAGAATGGACGTATAATACACATCTTTGAAGAAAATATCACCAATGATCGGAATATCACTTAAAAGGGGAATATCTCCTTTATAGAAAGGTTCTGTAATTTTATCCGTTTGTGCTTTTCCATAAATCAGTTTGACAACAAACAGCGTAGCACCAAGGGCAAGCATGTTAATCGCAACACCACTGACCGTTTGATCTGCTCTGAACGTAATAGTGGCAACAGCGTGAATGAGTGAGAACACGCCGCCAATGGCCATACCAACAAGTAGACCGAGCCACGGGGTCAAGGCACCAAACGTATCAGCAAACATTAAGTTAAAAATAATACTAGAAAATGCTCCGACGACCATCAAACCTTCAAGACCGATATTGACGACACCTGATCTTTCTGAAAAGACGCCTCCAAGAGCGGTTAAAATAAGTGGTGCAGCATATACAAGTGTAGCCGGGACGATGATTTCAAGAATTTGCAGAAATCCCACTTATTTTCCCCCCTTTTTCTTCAATTGTTGAATGACAAGACGGATGATATAGCTTGAGGCAACGAAAAGAATAATGATCGCAATCACAATATCAACGACCTCAGTCGGTACGCCAGATTCAAGCGGCATGTTTAAAGCACCGACTTTCAATCCACCAAGCAATAATGCCGCTAAGACGACACCAATAGCTGTGTTTCCGCCTAATAAGGCAACAGCGATTCCATCAAAACCAACGCCAGTGAATGATCCTTTAATCGAAGCATATTCAAATGTTCCGAGTCCTTCCATCGCACCTGCAAGACCTGCAAAGGCACCAGAAATGAGCATCGCATAAATGATGTTGCGTCGAACGTTCATCCCAGCATAATGAGAGGCCTGCTGGTTCATCCCAACTGCGCGTAATTCAAACCCTTTAGAGGTTTTCTGGATAATAACCCACATGACAACAGCCGCAATAATGGCAACAAAAATCCCATTATGCATTCTAGAGAAATCAGTGATCTGCTCAAAAAAACCAGATCGAAGGGAAGCTGTTGCATCAATTTTTTCTGTTTTATCTTTATTGTTTGTTAAGACATTTGAGATTAAATAATTTGTGACATGAAGGGCAATGTAGTTCATCATGATGGTGACAATGACTTCATGTACGTAAAAACGAGCTTTTAAAAATCCGGGAATAAAGCCCCATAGTGCACCAGCAGCTGCTGCTGTGATCAGTGCAAGAGGCAAATGGATATACATAGGGGCATGGACAGTTGTGCCGATCCATACAGCAGCAACCCAGCCAATCAGCATTTGACCTTCTACCCCGATATTAAAGAGGCCCGTCCGAAATGCAAAGGCAACAGCAAGTCCTGATAAAATATAAGGCGTGACTTGTCGGATGGTTTCTCCCATATAATACGTTTCACCGAAGACGCCATTCCAAAGGGCGCTATAACCTTCGATGACACTATAACCGCTTGCCAGCATAATGATGGCCCCAACGAAAAGACCAAGTACAATGGCGATAAGCGGAATCAGCAGATTTGTTAAGCGATTAGACATTTGCTTCTTTCCCCACTTCCTGTTGCGTACTTCCAGCCATTAACAGACCAAGTTCTTGCTCTGTTGTTTCTTTTGGATCCACAATGGCAATAATGCTGCCTTCGAAAATCACAGCAATCTTATCACTGACATTGATAATTTCATCAAGCTCAAAGGATATGAGCAGAACAGCTTTGCCTGAATCCCTTTGTTCAATCAGACGTTTATGAACAAACTCAATGGCTCCGACATCAAGTCCACGTGTCGGCTGTGCGGCAATTAATAAATCAGGATTTCGGTCCACTTCACGGCCAATAATGGCTTTTTGCTGGTTACCGCCTGATAGCGCACGTGCTTCTGTATATTCACTAGGCGTCCGTACGTCGTATTCAGCAATGATTTGTTTTGCTTTTTGATAAATATTTTTCATATTCATCAAGCCAAACTTCGAATATGGACGCTGATAATACGTTTGTAAGGAAATATTTTCTCCAATTGAAAAATCAAGGACAAGTCCGTGCTTATGACGGTCTTGAGGAATATGTCCGATACCAGATTCTGTGACCTTACGAGGCGGGAGATTTTGAATGGCTTTCCCGTTTAGCATGATCGTGCCAGATTCGGATTTTTTCAGACCTGTAATGGCTTCAATTAATTCAGATTGACCATTTCCGTCTACACCCGCAATTCCGACAATCTCACCGGCTTTCACTGATAAATTGAGTTGTTTCACAGCTTCAATTCCTCGCGCATCTTTGACAGTGAGATCTTGAATTTGCAAGACTTCTTCAGCAGGGGAGGCTGCTTTTTTGTCTGTTTTAAATGAGACTTCGCGGCCGACCATTAAACTGGCAAGCTCGTCTTTGTTTGTGTGTTCCACATCAAGTGTACGAATACCTTGCCCTTTTCGGATAATGGTCACACGATGACAGGCATCCATAATTTCTTTAAGCTTGTGGGTAATTAAAATAATGGATTTGCCTTCATTGATTAAGTTTTTCATAATTTGTATGAGTTCTTTTATTTCTTGAGGTGTTAAGACGGCTGTTGGTTCGTCGAAGATCAAGATGTCAGCGCCGCGGTATAGTGTTTTTAAGATTTCTGCTCGCTGCTGCATACCGACTGAGATGTCAGATACTTTAGCCGCAGGGTCTATTTTTAGTCCATAACGGTCAGAAAGTTCCTGCACTTGCTGAATGGCTTGTTCTTTGTCAATCTTTCCAAATTTCTTTGGCTCTTTTCCTAAAATGATGTTTTCAGCCACAGTAAATGTATCAACTAGCATAAAATGCTGATGGACCATTCCAATGCCTAAATCACTTGCATCATTTGGACTTGAGATTGTAACCGGTTTTCCGTGTACCTTGATTTCACCTTTTTCAGGCTGATACAGTCCGAAAAGCACGTTCATAAGCGTTGATTTTCCAGCGCCGTTTTCACCAAGCAGCGCATGAATTTCGCCCTTTTTTAGCTGCAGCGTAATGTTATCATTTGCTACAATGCCAGGGAATTCTTTGCGTATATTCAACATTTCAATGACATAATCCACAGGTTTAACCGCTCCTTTTTTAGGGTGCTGATGAAGATAAAAACTAGCAAAAGAAAAGCTGCAAAACAAGGCTGCAGCTTTTCTTTTACCACCTTTTACGAATAAAGAGGAGGTAAAGGAGAGGCAAGGGGATAAGGCGTGCTTATCCCGATGCACAAATTAAGCTTTAAAATCTTTTAGTTCATCACGTGTTGCAGGGATTTTCACTTCACCCTTGATGATTTTTTGTTTCCATTCTTCGATTTTCTTCAATACATCTTTATCAAGATTCTCTTGAGATGGAGAGATGTCAACGCCGCCTTCTTTCAGACCGTACGTGATGACTTCGCCACCAGGGAATTTACCTTCTTTTGCTTTTGTTGTTAAGTCTTGTACCGCTGTGTCTACTTTCTTAATCATAGAAGTAAGAGTGACACTTTGTTTTGTTCCAGGTACTTTACCTTCGTCATACTGGTCTTTATCGACACCAATGACCCACACTTTGCGGTCAGGATCAGCTTTTTTCAGGTTTTTCGCTTCTGTGAAGACACCAGTTCCAGTTCCGCCTGCTGCGTGGTAAATGACGTCAACGCCAGATTTGTACATACTTTCAGCTGTTGCTTTACCGATGTCTGCTTTATCGAATGCCCCAGCATATTTCACTTCAACTTTTGCTTTTGGATTAGCTGCTTCAACGCCTGCACGGAAACCAACTTCGAATTTTCTGATTAATTCAGAATCAACGCCGCCAACAAAACCAATTTTGTTTGATTTTGTAGAAAGAGCCGCTGCAACACCTACAAGGAATGAACCTTCGTTTTCGTTAAATGTAATGCTTGCTACGTTGTCTTTTTTTACAACTGCATCAACGATGGCAAAGTGGTTTTTCTTACGTTGATTCGCAATTTCAGTAATAGAATCTTGCATTAAGAAACCAATTCCGTAAATCAAATCAAATTTCTCACGAGCAAGTGTGTTTAAGTTTGTTGTATAGTCAGCGTCTGATTTAGATTGTAAGTAATCAAAGCCGTTTTTACCTTTTGTTAAATTGTTGTCTTTCCCAAATGCTTGTAAACCTTCCCAAGCAGATTGGTTAAACGATTTGTCATCGACACCACCGACATCAGTTACCATTGCAACAGTGAATTGATCTTTATCTTTTTTGTTTTCACCGCTGTTTGAGCCAGAGTTGCCGCATGCTCCAAGGATGGTTCCTGCTGCTACGACTAAGGACAATGCAAGTCCAATTTTGCGCTTCTTCAAAACATAACCCCCTATAAAATTTAAAAGTTTCAGAAAAGTCTCGCGAAAAAAGACCGACTCTTGCCTTCTCCTATCCTTGTGAAAAGGGTATTTTATCCTGCATTCTTTTAAAATTGATGGAAACAGGAGAGAAGATGTAAGACATCAGACTTATATCTCGTTGAACTAATCAATCATAATTTATCATTTCCCATCGAATAAATAAATAGAAATTTGTTTTATTTTTAAAAAAATGTTAAAAGGCTAAATTCGATGTCTTTTTATGTGCTGAAATATGATATAATGCCGCTTTTATGATGTGCTCTACTACAGTGAAACCGCTGATATCAAGGGGGTTGTGACATCGTATGCCATAAAAAAACATCTGGCCTTTGTGAAAGGTCAGATGTGTCAAATTAAAGATATTGCTGTATCAAATTCATGTTGCTTGTATTCAGTTTATATTGGAAAACAGGGCGGCCGATTGTCCCGTATGCCATCTCCACATCAACCACTTCGATATCCTCAAGAAATTTCAAATATTTTCTAATCGAAACTTGGGAGATTTCAGTATGATTGGCTAGGTCTTCGGTCGTGAAAGCCTGCTGACCGAATGATTGAATGCTTGTCCAGATGAGTTTGAGTGTGCTCTTCGTCAGGCCTTTTGGCAGCAGGACTTTTTCCGCCTCTGCTTTTTTATGAAAAAGCTTCGCGTCTAAATCATTTTGCGAGATGCTGTTCATCGTTTGGTATAGGGCATGTTTTCTTTTATATTCTGCCAGTGCTGATTGGAAGCGTTCGAACTCAAAAGGTTTGATTAAATAGTCGACAGCTCCGTTCCGCATCGTTTGCTGTACGACATCCACTTCATTTGCAGCTGAAATGACGATGACGTCAACGGAATGATTTTGCTGACGAATTTCTGATAATAGGGCAAGCCCATTTTGTCCAGGCATATAAATATCAAGCAATACAAGGTGAATGATTTCTGATTTTAAGATGTCTAGTGCCTTCTGAAATGAGGTGGCAATCCCTTTTAATTCAAATCCTTCTATTTGGGTCAAGTAGCGTTTATTCAGCTCCCCGACCATTGGGTCATCTTCTACGATCAACACATTAATCATGTGAATCCTCCTTTTGTTTATATGGAATACGGAGACTAAAGGTCGTTCCTTCTCCTTTTTCGCTTGTGACGATCATATGTCCGTTCAGTTTTTTGATGCTTTGGTCAACAAAGTAAAGGCCAAATCCTCTGTCTTCTCCTTTTGTTGAAAAGCCTTGATCAAACATAATGTCCTGTTCTTCTTTTGTCAGACCGACCCCTGTGTCTGTAATTTCAATATGAAGCTGCTCTTGGACATATCTGAATGAGATGGAGATATTTTTGTTCTCTGTATGGGAAACGGCATCGAGTGCGTTATTTAACAGATTACCGATGACCGTAATAAGGTCATGTGTGACTGCTGGGTCCTCCGAGTTTGGTACTTGTGTACTGCAATTGACTTCTAAAGCTGCGCCTTGTTCTCTGATGTAGCTTTGTTTTCCTAGTAAAAACCCGGCTAAGACAGAGTTTTTCACATGGTTGATGATTTCATTTGTTTCTGTCTGCTGATAAATCGCAATATCTTTAATATAGGTGCCAAGGTCATCATAGTTCTTCAGCTGGACCAATCCTAAAATGACATGGAGCTTGTTCATAAATTCGTGTGACTGGGCACGAAGTGCATTGGCATACATCTTCACCCCGCTCAGCTGCTCAGCCAGGTGTTTGACTTCTGTTTTGTCACGGAAGGTTGCGATCGCTCCGACAATTTCTCCTTTTACCGTAATCGGAACCTCATTAAAGACCAGCTCCAGTCCGTTCATTCTGACATCGCGATCAAGCAGCGGTTTCCGTGTTTCGATTACTTGCTTTAAGCCGCTTGAAGGTAGAAGGGCCTGTACATCTTGTTCTCTAGGGTCAACCATAATGCCCATATTATGAAAAAGGCGTTTAGCTTCTGCATTTGCCAGCTTGATTTTACCGTGCTGATCGACGGCAAGAATGCCTTCTTTTGTTGACTCTAGCATAGCGCTTCGTTCTTTTAATAAGGTGGCAATTTCATCTGGCTCTAGTCCAAACATAATCTTCTTTACTTTACGTGCCACAATGAGTGCGCCGATAATGCCAGATAAAAGGCTAAGCGATGTGACAAAGTAGAGCGGGAGCAGGCTTTGATGAATAATTAAATCAATTTCCTTTAATGTAATCCCAACTGCCACAGCCCCGAGCTGCTTGCCATCTTGGTTATAAACAGGAACAAAGGCACGCATGGACTTGCCAAGTGTTCCAGATGCGGTACTAATATGTTCTTTACCCTGTAATGCCGGTTTTTCATCACCGCCAGCAAATCGCTTCCCAATCTTTTGCGGATTCGGATGTGTTTTGCGGATACCGTTCATATCCATGACGACAACGAATTCGGTTTTGGTGATACGCTGCACATTGGTTGTATATTTCCGTAGTGCTGTATATGATTGATCTTTTTCCAATGATTTCGCTGTGATCGGAGCCTCTGCGACCATTTTGGCAGTAGAGAGGGCAATGTCACGTTCCTGCTGATGAATATTTTTGGCTGTTTCTGACCAGATCGTAAAGAATGTGATACAGAGGGAGATCAGGACAACAATACAGACAAAGATCGTCAGCCGTGTTTGCAGTCTTAAAGTTTTTTTCACGAGTATACCCCTAACGCGCAATTTTTTCGTAATAGTAATACTTTAACGGGAAAATGTAAGTTTGTGAAGGAATGTACGTGCAAAATCACAAATTTGATTTAGATTCCAGTTTACTTGGAAAGCATCTTGTCAATCCGTTTTAAGTGAGCCATAATAAAAATGAGCTTATGAGAAAGGATCTATTTATGAAAAATACATATTTGACTGGATATTTTCCGCTGATTTCGATTTTGCTATTCAGCTCTGCCTTTTCTATTTTTACAGTAGGTATCACGACTGACTTCTTGACCCAAGCAGGAATTTTAAAAGGAATGCTGGAATTTTTCTCTGAACAGGGCATTCGTCTTGCTTTATTTGCCGCATTTGCACTTGTTTATTTTATGATTTTATCTGCTTTAAAACTCATTGCAGATACGGTGTTAGAGTTGGCGCTGCTCTTTTTTGCAAAGGACCCTGAAGGGGAGAACTTAAAGAAAATTCGGATTGCATCGGTTGTCTATTTGTTTGCCAGCTTACTTGCATTTCTATTGACGCAGCAGCTCATTCTGCTTGTTGGACTTTTTGTTTTAGCAAGTCTCGTCTATTTTATCTGGGTTGTGGTACGCATTTATCAATCACTTTCCATGCTGAATTTAATTGGGTTTATGATGTTTATTCTGCTGTTTTGGGCCACGTTTTTGATCGGCATTTTGTACTTATTTATTAAGCTTTATAACAGTGTGATGGCGAGTCTGCCAGCTTAATCAGACGAAAGAAAGCATCCTCCGATGATGGAGGATGCTTTTTTTTATGGAAGAAACCGCTTCTGAATTTCTGGTGTAGGCATCATACAGGATGTTTTTTGACCAAACCATTTGTAGCGATTCTTTGCAATGAGCTGATAAAACCAGTCACGGATTGGACGAGGGATCGCGAGGAGTAAATAGCTCCATCTGTATATCCCTTTTAAATGCCGTGCGGCTTTTAAGATGCCTGTTGACTTCATATAAAGTGTCCCATTTTCAATATAAATGAATGAATTGAACTCATCTAAAGGCAAGCCGTTTTCTTTTAAAACACGCTGCCCTGTATCTGATTGTAAAGAAGCAAACATCATCCGCTCATTCGGGTCGCGCTTGATGATAAACTGAACAGCACCACTGCACACGTTGCAGACACCGTCAAATAAAATGAAGTGAGAGGGTTGTGTTGAATGCATTGCAATCAATCCTCCTGTTTATCTAGCGTATTGCATAGTTTGTTTCCAAATACGTAAGTGCGGGCTTGAACTATAAATCGATTCAACGGTTCCTCTATCTCTTCCGACCCATACACCCATTGTGTATTGATCTGTCAGGCCAACAAACCAAATGTCTTTGTAGTCATTGGATGTCCCTGTTTTCCCCCCAATGTAAGGAGAATTGAAATTCGCCTTTTTCCCTGTTCCACTTTTCACAACAGAGGCAAGCAGCTTGCGCATTGTTTCATTTGTACGCTGAGAATAGATTTGCTTCGGCGACTCTTTCCACTTGTAAAGGGTTTTGCCGTTTAAGTCTGTGACCTTTGTAATGGAGTGATTTCGCGTATAGGCACCTTGATTGCCAAACACGGTATATGCATCGGTTATTTCTAGCGGCGAGAAGCCTTTTGTAAATCCTCCAAGTGCAGAAGGGAGACGGTAATCATCTGCGACAATATGTTCGAATGAAAACTTTTCTAAATAGCTGAAGCCTTTTTTGACACCGACTGTATCAAGCATACGAATCGCTGGTGTATTGTAAGAGTTCTTAAAGGCTGTTTCAAGTGTTACAGTTCCATACGTTTTATGATTATAGTTTTGCGGGCAATATCCGCTACTGCAAAACTTGCCGGCACTGATTTTGCTTGATGCCGTGGCACCGGTTTGATCAATATAAGGGCCATAATCTAACAGCGGCTTAATGGCGGAACCTGGTTGTCTTTGCGCTTGATAGGCGTAGTTGAAATCAAATTTTTTATAATTCTTCCCGCCAGCAAGTGCGACGATTTGATGGGTTTGGTGGTTAATGACTGCTGAACCGCCTTCCACACCTTGATAAGGCAATTGTGCATTGAGCTGATAAACCGCTCTTTGTTGTAAGGAAGGGTCTAGTGCTGTATAAATCTTCACACCATCTTGAAGCAATGCACTGACCTTTTCTGATAATTCTTTTTGAATTGCCTTTTTTGCGCCAGCTGTTTTGGCTTTTTTCAATCGTTTTGTAAAGCCTTCCTGATCAGACACCAGATCGGTAAATTCTTCATTGGCGTATGTCACATAGTCAGGGTAAAGATTTTTCTTTTCACTTAAGGACAAGCTGATTTTTTCTTTCACTGCTTTTTTGTATTGCTTCTTAGTAATGACACCATCTTTTTCTAAAATACCAAGCAGCCGTTCCTGGCGTTTCTTTGTATGTTTGAATTGTTTCAATGGGTCATACAGCGTAGGGTTGTTAGGAATCGCAGAAATAAATGCCATCTGTGCAAGCGTCAAAGAACTAAGCGGCTTATCAAAATAGTAATTAGCCGCAGAACCGACACCGTAAACCCCGTTACTGAAATAAATCGTATTTAAATAGCTTTCGAGAATTTCCTCTTTTGTAAATTTTCGCTCGAGCTCATAGGAATAGAGCAGTTCTGTAAACTTTCGGCTGAATGAACGTTCATGACTTAAATATAAATTACGGGATAACTGTTGTGTGATGGTGCTAGCGCCTTGGCTAATGCCATGGTTTTTCACATTTGCGGCAAGGGCACGAATCACGCCCATAAAGTCAATGCCTTTATGGTCATAAAAGTTGCGGTCCTCTGATCGGAGGAACAGCTCCTTGACGGAATCAGGAATTTTATCGTACTTCACGAAAACACGGTTCTCATCGTTTGATACGATCTCAGAGATAAGAGAACCATCTCGATCATACATATAACTGTTTTGGGAAAAGTCTACCTTTTCCAGCTTGATTTTTTGATCAAGCACTTCGTTAACAGGTTTTACACTTGCGGCTTCTTCCTTTGATAGATAAAAAGTCAGAACAAATAATGGAATGAGGGCAACAAGTAATAACCATCCAATGATTGCACGAAACATGAGGTCACTCACTTTCTTCGGATTTCTAGCCATATCGTACCATTCTTTTGCGATTACGAGAAGGTTATTTTTAGAAAAGAATAGACGTGAAGTCTAGTAAACAAGGCATTTAGACAGAAGAAAAGAGTATCTGATGATGGATCAGACACTCCTCTCTTTTGTCTTTGATTGTGAGCGGACCGCCCATAAAAATAATGCCCCGAAAAGGAAAATGCCTGCGGTAACATAAAAGACAGCTGGAATTCCGTAATGACTCGCCACAATACCGCCTATGACGGGTCCGACGACATTTCCAAGAAAGCGGAAGCTGACATTGTAACCAAGCACTTCCCCTTGCATAGAGGCAGGCGCTTTGATGCGAATATAGGCCGTCGTACAAGGAATGATGCCGCCTAGTGCCATCCCGTATAAGAAACGGAAGATCACTAACATCCCGTAGGAATCTGCCATCGCTTGCGGGATAAATAAAATGGAGGAGAGGATGAGAAGGGCAAGCAGCACCTTATCGTGACCAATACGATCTCCAAGGTCTCCCCATTTCCGTGTAAATAGCAAATTGCCAAGCCCGGTTGCAGAAAACGCCAGTCCTGCATAAAAGGCAAGGTTGACTGGGCCGTGTAAATCATGAATGTACAAGGCTAAAAGCGGCTGAATACTAAAGTTCCCGACTTGCGTAATAAATGTGAGCAGCATGGTGACGACAAGTAAAGGCTGTTTGAAAATATGGACAAGGACATCCTTCCGTGAGTAAGAAACCCGTTTTGCTTCTTTTGAACGGATCGGCTGTTCTTTCACACCGAAGATAATGACAATCGCTGACACATATATGACAGCAGCTGTTAAGAAAAATGTATAAATGAATCCGACACTGTCTGCCATAAATCCACCCATTAATGGACCGAATAACCCTCCGGCGACATTACTCATCTGCATCGTACCAAGGGTCTTACCGGCTGTTGCCTTTTCGGTCTGTGCAGAAATCAGTGCCATCGAAGTCGAAATAAAGCCTGTCACAAGCCCCATGAAAAGCCTTAACGCAAATAGTTGATAAACGGTTTGAACAAGCCCCATTAATAAAATGCTTGTTGCAATCCCAATACCGTTAATGAGCAAAATCTTTTTATAGCCATGCCGGTCACCAATCCGTCCCCAAATTGGAGAAATGAGAAAGGCTGTTAAAAACGTAACCCCAAAGACATAGCCGCTCCATCTTTGAACAAATTCATTCGAATAACTGCTATCAAGAGACTCTATGTAAAGTGATAAAAAAGGGACGATCATTGTAATGCTGGCAGATACAAAAAAGTTCACAAACCACATGATGTACAAGTTTTTCTTCCTGTTTGTGATAAAGACCACCTTCTTTATTTATTTCGTGTTCCTTAATAATTATAAAGGAAAATAAACGATCTTTCATCTGATGAATAGGTTGGGCATAGTGAATCTGCATTATTTTCACGAAAATGAAGTGATTTCAAAGTCCGTCTTAATATAATAGTAGCAGGATGGAAAACAGACGAGAAAGTGGGGTGAGACTGATGGAACAGAAGACGCTGCTTGTGGTCGATTTTGAATTTACGATGCCTGATGGGAAATATCATCCGCAAAATTTTTTCCCGGAAATCATTGAAGCCGGTGTCGTCAAAGCATCAAATGAAACGATCATAGACACATTCTCAAGCTATGTCAAACCGAAAAAGTTCCCAAAGCTGACAAAGCGCTGTAAATCGTTCCTTGGCATTACGCAGCAGGATGTAGAAAGCGGGATTTCTTTTGAGACGTTTATCGAGAAGCTCGTGTCACTCGATGGGGGAGAAGACTGTGAGATTATCACATGGGGAAATATGGACATGAAGGTACTGAAGCAAAACTGTATGCTCAATCATATTGGTTTTCCTTTTAAGGGGAATCAAAGGGATCTGGCTTTTGAATATAAAACCTTTTTTGGGGATAGAACACTCACAGGACTTCGGAAAGCAGCTAAGGAGTACGGCAGTGAAGGAGCTGGTAAGCATCATAAAGCACTTGATGATGCCATGACCACTTATCAGCTGTTCACCCTTTTTGAAAAAGATCGATCCTATGTGGAAAATCCGCAAACAACCAAAATTGGTGAACTCATTGACTTCTCTCACTTTTTTGATTCGGCAGATTAGCGGGCGTCTTCTGGAAAATAATCTTTTTCAAGAGAAGAGAGGCACACTCTTGATTTTTCAGCCCACTTGGAATCATCCGCACTGAGCCCTTTTTTCAATTTGTCTACGGCGTCTTTCAGTGATACTTGATAATCAGGTATGTCGCCATCATAAGGCTTGACCATATGATGAGGGATGTTCGTCTGTTCCCTAAAGGCCAAAGCCCGTCTTTCCTGAAAAAAAGGTACGTCCGCTTCTTTTGGATGATGCAGGTCACCTTGAGTAGGGTGTGTTAAAACCGCTTTTACTTGAACGAGATAAGTAGATGGTTTAATGGCTGTCACTTCCCCAACGTAAACACCTGTTTTGTAAAAACCTTTCACGATTTGTCCAATCTGAATGTCTGTCATATGAAATTCCTCCATTTCCTTCGCATAAGAAGGTATTTCCTTTCTTTTAGCCAATATAGTGAAGTAAACGAGCAAAAGGGGGAAGAGCGGAACATGTCGTTCATCATATTCTTTCTACTGTATTTTCCTGAAGATAAAAGGGAGTATATCCCTGCGGCAATCACGACGGTGCTTTTCTTTGCTGCTGCATTTATTTGCTTTCGTCTGATCGTTCGTGCTTCTAAGAAGCAGGAGCAGATCGATGAAAAAAGGACAAAAAAAATGGATTGATCATTTTCTTCTTGTATCTTCAGGAAACTTCACGGTGACTGTTGTACCAGACTGCAATGAGCTTTTGAAACGAATCGTTCCATGATGATTTTCAATGATGGAAAATGTCACTGTCAACCCAAGCCCTGTTCCTTTATTTTTCAATGTGTAATAGGGTTCACCAAGCTTTTTCATTTGGCTTTCTGACATGCCTACACCGTTATCAACGAAATAAAGGCAGATTCGATGATTTTCTTTTGAAGCAAACAGTTCGATTTTACCTTCGTGTTCGGGCGCTGCTTCGATTGCATTTTTGATTAAATTAATCATGACTTGTTTGATTTTCGTTTCATCACCTTGGATGTATAAGTCTGGTTCAATCGATTGATGAATCGTGACCGACTTAAAATTCGCATAGGATGTCATCAGCGATGCACATTCTTCAAGTAATTTAGATAAATTGAGAGACTCAATTTGATAATAATTTTGTTTCGCAATATCAAGATAGCTCGTAATAATATCCTGCGCACGGTCAAGTTCAGATAAAACGAGATTTTTATAATCTTTATTGGTTGACGGCTCTTTCGTATTGTCACTTGAAAAGAGCAGTTGGATAAATCCTCTCACCACCGTCAGTGGATTGCGGACTTCATGGGCGACACTTGCTGCCAGTTCACTCACAATCGTCAGTTTCTCTGATTGGACAAGCTGTGTTCTCATTTGCGCATTCTCTTTCACAAACTCAATGGAATAAATACTCAGCACAAGGAAGAATATGTAGTAAAGAGTTGAGAAAAATAATTCGAGCAGCTTTTGTTGCATAATGAATGCAGGGCTGTACTCTATTAAGCTGACCACAAGCAGTCCAATGTAAATAAACATCCCTTTTAATAACGCAATCATGACTCCGTATAACAGCTTTCTCTGCTTAGAATATTGGCGCCATTTCCGGTAAAGCAGGAAAGGAATGAAAAAGTAAATCGGTACAACAATCAATCCAACCCATAAAAAAGAGCCATACATCACGAACTTTACGGTTGAACTTACTAAGATAGCGACGATTCCGGCGGTATATCCCCCGTATAAAATAGCCAGTACAAGGGGAATCGATTGAAGCCCAGTCTGCAAATCTAAAATCGAACCAACTGGATACATAATACATAGTGCTGATGAAATGGATGCAAATATGGTGATGAGCAGTTTATTCGTTTTAGGGAAATGAGCAGGGGTCCGGCTTAGCCATAGTGCATGATATAAAAAGATTGGAAATAGAATAAAAGATACATGGAGCAGAAAATCCTTGAACATTTCCATTTAAATGCTCTCCTCGTAAATAATTGTAATTCCTCTCATTATATCATTTCATGTACAAAGTAGATATGATAATAGGAGGGTTTTTTTCTTTAAAAAGAACACCCGTTAGGATGTTCTTTTGATAGAAATGGTTTTATTCGGAAGATTGAGTGAATGCTTGATGAAGGCGCTTCAGACCTTCTTTCACTGTTCCGGCAGGACAGCCCAGATTCATTCGAATAAAGCCGTCTCCTTCGTACCCATATACGTTTCCGAGCTCTAGTATGACCTTGCCCTTTTTCAGCAGATTACGTTTCAATTCTGCTTGAGTGAGCTCATAATCACGAATATCCAGCCATAATAGATAAGAAGCATCTGGTTTCATATAACGCATGCTCGGCAGATATTCATCAATATAATCCATTGCGATCTTCATATTATTTTCGAGATAAAGAACAAGTGAATCAAGCCACTCATCTCCGTGGCGATAGGCCGCCTCCATGGCAGGAATCGCAAAGGCATTCAGTTTAGACAATCCATTTCTTTGCACTTCATTGGTGAAAAGAGTTCTTTTTTCTTCATCAGAAATGATAATGGCAGATGCCTGAAGACCAGCTAAATTAAATGTTTTACTCGGTGCAATACACGTTACCGTGATGTTAGCTATCTCATCAGAAAGGCTGGCAAAAGGCACATGCGGCTGCCCGTAAAGCATCAGATCGGAATGAATTTCATCTGACACGACGGTGACACCGTACTGTACACATAAATCTCCTACACGCTTTAATTCCTCTTTTGACCAAGCTCTCCCTGAAGGATTATGCGGATGACAAAGAAACATCAGCTTTGCTTCTGGCCTGCTTAATTTCTTCTCTAAATCATCAAAATCCATCATGTAACGGTTGTTTTCTATTTTTAAAGGGTTGGTTGAGACGATACGTCCGTTTCTTTCAATCATTTGATAGAAGGGCGTATACACCGGTGACTGAATGACCACTTCATCATTCGGAGCTGTAAAGGCTTGTACCGCAAAACTAAGTGCTGTCACGATACCTGGTGTGAAGGTGACGGCATCTGTTTTTATCGTCCAACCGTGTCTTCTTTTGACCCAGTCAGCTACTGCTTGCTGCGTATCCTGATCCTGAAATGCATAGCCGAATACGCCGTGATCTAATCGTTCTTTTAAAGCATCAAGTACGACTTGGGGCGCTTTAAAATCCATATCTGCTACCCACATTGGCAGCGCATCTGTTGTCAGGAACAAAGACTCTGCTTGATCCCATTTGACTGATTTTGAACCTTTACGTATGATCTGTTCGTCGAAATTCATGAAACCCACCTCTAGCCGTTTTTCAACCATTCTTGGTTGTGCTAAAATAAACATCACAAAATTTATTATAAGCGGTGATCCCCATGAAAGATAGTCAAGCTGTAGAAGAGATGATTCAAATCATTAAGGCATGGGACCCTTTTCAGTATGGAGAGGACTTTTACGAAACGGAGCCTGCTGACGTCATCAGTGCCTTATACGACGCAGAAGACCCGTTATCTTTCGCGAAAGACATTCAAGCCATTTACCATCACTCATTTGATCAGCTTCTTCCGATGGAAAGCTGCCAGCATATCGCAAATCAGCTTTTTATCATAAGAGAAAGTAGCTCCTGCTCGTTTTAAGACAGGCTGAAATGACCAATTTGATCAGACACAAAGACCGGATTTTCCTCAGGGATGAGGTGCCCGGTTTTTTTTAATGCGTGAAAGGTTGAATGCGGCAGATCTTTGTGCAGTCTTTCGCCAATTTGAATAGGAACGATCCGGTCTTCCTCCCCCCAAATCAGCAGGACAGGTGTCTCCATTTTCTTTAAGACATCTGACGCTAAATCGCCTTCCCTATGCCGAATCAAACGAAAAATACCTCTGAAAATTTGGTCATCTGAAAAAGGCTTTAAATATCCGTCTACCATCTCTTGATCAATAATCGAATGATCATGCACAACAGCGGTTAAATTTTTCATAATACCTTGCTTGAACAACTTTCTTTTTAAATAGAGATAAAAATAAGGAATATATGTGCTGTAAACAAGCGACTTTTTGGACTTATTCATATACCCTGAACTGCATAAAAGAACAGCTTTTTCAAATAGGTCGGGACGCTCAGAGGCAGCATATAAAGCAATTTGTCCCCCCATGGAATGCCCCACGAGGATCGCATGCTGAATCTGCAAATAACCAGCTAGTTCAATGATGATTTTTGCCATGTTGCGATAGCTGTAAATGAACGTATTTGATTTTTCGGACTGCCCGAATGGAGGCAGATCAATCGCAATTAAATTGAAGTCTTGTTTCAGAAGCGGGATGAGCTTTCGATAGCTGAAGGTAGATGAGAAAAGACCGTGAATCAAAATCAATGTCTTCTTACCTTCATTTGGATAGTGTTCGTAATAGATATCTAAACCGAATTTACTTTTCATATAGGATGGCTGTACAATGTCCACACTCATCAACTCCGATATTTGATACTCACTCTCTGTTAGGTGACTGTATTGTACCCTAAAAAGTGGATTTTAAGCTACGATTAGAATCTTTTCCCTGCTTAGCATAATGGGAAAAACGTGCTATAATGTTCAGAAGATTTTTTAAAACTAGCTTTTTACAATCAGAGGTGTGAAATCAATGAAACTAACCGAAAAAGAAACTGAAATATTAGAGATTTTAGATGAAAACAGCCGCGCCGATTTAAATACAATTGCAAAAATGGCAGGTGTGACATCAGAAGAAGCAGAAGCCATTATTCAAAAGCTCGAAGATCAAAAAGTCATTATTGATTATTCGACCATGATTGACTGGCGAAAAGTAGACGGACACGAAGGCGTTACAGCGATGATTGATGTGAAAGTGACCCCAAAAAGAGGCGTCGGTTTTGATGAAATTGCTGAACGCATTTACAGGTTCCAAGAAGTGGAGTCCGTGTATTTAATGTCAGGCGTGTATGATTTATCTGTTGTGATCAGAGGAAGATCCATGTCTGATATCGCCCGCTTCGTATCTGAAAAATTATCGACACTTGATTCTGTTGTTTCAACCACTACCCACTTTATTTTGAAAAGATATAAGCATGATGGGAAAGTCTTTGAAACAGGGGACGATGACAAAAGAATCGTGGTGTCTCCTTAAATGAAAAAGTCTTATTTATCTGAAACGGTACAAAGCATTCAGCCGTCAGGTATTCGGAAATTCTTTGATTTGGCAGCCACAATGGAAGGGGTTATCTCCCTCGGCGTCGGCGAACCGGATTTCGTGACAGCTTGGAATGTGAGAGAAGCCAGTATTATGTCTTTAGAGCAAGGACTGACCTCTTATACAGCAAATGCTGGGCTGCTCTCTTTGCGAAAAGAATTGAGTCATTATTTATATAAGCGGTTTCACATTGAGTACAGTCCTGAAGAAGAACTCATTATTACCGTTGGCGGCAGCCAGGCGCTTGATTTGGCCTTTCGCGCCATTTTAAACAGCGGGGACGAAGTGATCATCCCTGAGCCTTGTTTCGTCGCATATGGGGCTCTGACGACACTTGCGGGCGGTGTACCGGTTTATTTAAGTACATCGGCTGAAAAAGATTTTAAAGCCGATTCTGCTGATCTTCGTACGAAGCTGACGCCGAAAACAAAAGCCATCTTGCTATGCTCTCCATCAAACCCAACAGGGTCTGTTTACTCGAAAGAAGAGCTTGAAGATATTGCTCAGTTTGCAAAGGAGCATGATCTTTTAATCATCACAGATGAGATTTATGCAGAGCTGACGTACGATGAAGCTTTTACGAGCGTAGCGGCGATTCAAGATATGAAGGAAAGAACGATTTTGATTTCAGGTTTTTCAAAAGGGTTCGCTATGACGGGGTGGCGCCTAGGATATGTGGCAGCACCGCCAGTCCTCCGTGATGCCATGCTGAAAATACATCAATATTCTATGATGTGTGCACCAGCTATGGCACAATATGCCGCAGAAGAAGCATTAAAAAATGGACTTGAAGATGTGGAGAAAATGAAGAAAAGCTACAGAAGGCGCCGTAATTTGTTTGTCGGCTCTCTCAATGAACTTGGACTCACTTGCCACCAGCCAAACGGAGCGTTTTACGCTTTCCCGTCCATTAAAAGCACAGGCATGACGTCAGAACAATTTGCCGAGGAGCTGCTGCTTAGCGAGAAAGTAGCGGTTGTCCCTGGAAATGTATTCGGTCCAAGTGGTGAAGGACATATTCGCTGTTCATATGCATCATCACTCGATCACTTGCAGGAATCACTTTCAAGAATCCAGCGTTTTTTGCAGAATAGACAAGTGCAAGAAGAGGCACCTGCTATCTTAAAATAAAAAAAGGCATCAATCCATCTGGACTCATGCCTCTCAAATTAGGGGGGGAATACTAGAAAGCATTCTTGTTTTCAGGTATTCCCCCTTTTGAACGGATCTAAACCCAATTAAAAAATATTTTGCGTAAAAGAGCGTTCTGTGATATAGTTTTTAATTGCGTATAAACGAATATTAAAACATTTATTTAGGAGTTGTTATCATGGCGACAAAGTTTGAAGTAGGCAGTGTTTACACTGGTAAAGTAACAGGATTACAAGCGTATGGTGCGTTTGTTGCATTAGATGAAGAAACTCAAGGACTTGTGCACATTTCTGAAGTAACTCACGGTTTTGTAAAAGACATCAACGAGCACCTTTCAATTGGTGACGAAGTACAAGTGAAAGTTCTTTCTGTTGATGAAAATGCTGGTAAAATCAGCCTTTCTATCCGTGCAACGCAAGAAGCACCTGAAAGAAAAGAAAGCAAACCAAAGAAACAAAGACCACAGCAAGTGAAAGAAGAAGCTGCTGCACCACAAGGTTTCAATACACTGAAAGATAAACTTGAAGAGTGGATTGAGCAATCTAACCGTAAAGACCTTATCAAGAAATAAAAAAAGCACCGCTTCAAACGGTGCCTTAGGCTGCCTCATAGGCAGTCTTTTTTTATGTCTTTTTCATTAGCGGACCTCTGGATTTGGCTCGTCACGGCGGACAGCTTCTTCACTAGGTTTGAACAACAGACCAAGATTGACAAGACCTGCAATTCCAACAAGACCATAAATAATACGTGATAATGCAGCACCTTGACCGCCAAAGATCGCTGCTACTAAGTCAAATTGAAAAAAGCCGATTAGTCCCCAGTTAATAGCACCGATAATCGTGAGCACGAGGGCAATACGCTGAATAGCACTCATCGTGATTCCTCCTTTCGCTACAGTATCAATACATTTATATTTTGCAGATTTTTAGCCAAACTATGCGTAAGAAAATGGATGAAAGCAAATTACTTTACTTTTGGAATGAAAGAGGCGCATAATGTAGCGCGAGGAGGAGATCACATGGATCGATTTACTTATTGGAACCCAACGAAATTAATTTTTGGAAAGGGAGAAGTATCAGCCCTTTCAGATGAACTAAAACACTACGGAAAAAACGTATTGCTTGTATATGGTGGAGGCAGCATTAAACGAAATGGCCTTTATGACCAAGTTGTCAGCATTTTAAAAGAATCAGGAGCTGCAATCACTGAGCTTGCTGGTGTTGAGCCAAACCCGCGCTTAACAACAGTTAGAAAAGGGGTTGAGCTTTGCAAAGAGAACCAAATTGATTTTATTTTGGCAGTCGGCGGCGGTAGTGTCATTGACGCAACCAAAGCGATCGCAGCTGGTGCGAAATACGATGGAGATGCTTGGGATATCGTCACTCGTAAGCATGTCCCAATGGAAGCCATCCCATTTGGTACAGTATTAACACTTGCCGCGACAGGTTCTGAAATGAACTCTGGCTCCGTCATCACAAACTGGGAAACAAATGAGAAATACGGATGGGGCAGTCCAGCTGTCTTCCCTAAATTCTCTATTCTTGACCCAGTCAATACATTTACTGTGCCAAAAAACCATACGATTTATGGCATGGTCGACATGATGTCTCACGTGTTTGAACAATATTTCCATCACACGGAGAATACACCTTACCAAGATCGCATGTGTGAAGGACTTCTTCGTACGGTCATTGAAACAGCACCAAAGCTGATCAATGATTTGGAAAACTATGAGCTTCGTGAAACGATTTTATTCACAGGCACCATTGCACTGAATGGAATGCTTTCAATGGGCGCACGCGGAG
This sequence comes from Bacillus sp. G402, assembly GCF_051172515.1. Taxonomy (NCBI): domain Bacteria; kingdom Bacillati; phylum Bacillota; class Bacilli; order Caryophanales; family Bacillaceae; genus Bacillus; species Bacillus sp. G402. Next base: position 109,137 of record NZ_JBPIZC010000002.1, on the reverse strand, counting down.
ACTGGGCATCTCACAATATTGAGCATGCGGTATCCGCGGTGTATGACATCCCTCATGCAGGCGGACTTGCGATCTTGTTCCCGAACTGGATGAAACATGTCATTCAAGAAAACCCAGGTCGCTTCAAGCAATTAGCAGTGCGTGTATTCGATGTAGACCCTGCGGGCAAAACAGACGAAGAAGTTGGCTTAGAAGGAATCGAAAAACTTTCTGCTTTCTGGACAAGTTTAGGAGCACCAAACCGTTTAGCTGACTATGACATCAACGATGAGAAAATTGATCTGATTGCAGACCGTGCAATGGCACGTGGTGAATTTGGCCAATTTAAAAAGCTGAACAAAGAAGATGTTCTAGCTATTCTAAACGCTTCTTTATAATCGAACATGAAAAAGATAGCTGCTTTTAAGCAGTTATCTTTTTTGAGTTCTGCATGTACATATGTTACAGTAGTCTTTCATGTTTTTGGATATATATGTTTTAAGGAGATGTAGAACAGATGGAGAACTTTATTTACTATAATCCAACGAAATTAATGTTTGGAAAAGGACAACTAGACGGACTAAAAAGCGAACTCGCTCGTTATGGAAAGCGAGTGCTTCTTGTATATGGTGGAGGCAGTATTAAGAAAAATGGTCTTTATGATAAGGTCATCAGCGCTTTAAATGAAGCAGAGGCTGACGTATTTGAACTGTCAGGAGTTGAACCGAACCCTCGTCTCACTACAGTGCAAAAAGGGATCGACATTTGCCAAAATGAGAACATTGATTTCTTATTAGCAGTTGGTGGGGGAAGTGTCATCGACTGTACAAAAGCCATTGCAGCTGGAGCTGAATATGACGGGAATGTTTGGGATATTATTTCAAAGAAAACGACCGCTCAAAAAGCACTGCCATTTGGCACAGTATTGACACTTGCAGCGACAGGCTCAGAAATGAACCCGGATTCTGTGATCACGAACTGGGAAACAAATGAAAAATACGTGTGGGGCAGTTCAGTCACGCACCCTGCTTTTTCAATTTTAGATCCTGAGCACACATATTCTGTGCCAGAGAATCAGACGGTGTATGGCATGGTTGATATGATGAGCCATGTATTTGAACAATACTTCCATAATGTCAAAAATACGCCTCTACAAGATCGGATGTGTTTTGCTGTTCTTCAAACAGTCATCGAGACAGCACCAAAGCTACTTGAAGACTTACAAAACTATGAGCACCGTGAAACCATCCTTTATGCAGGAACGATTGCTTTAAATGGCACGCTGCAAATGGGCTATTTTGGAGACTGGGCATCTCATACGATTGAGCATGCAGTATCAGCAGTCTATGACATACCGCATGCAGGTGGACTTGCGATCCTCTTCCCAAACTGGATGCGTCATACACTCGATCATAATGTCGAACGTTTTAAAAACCTCATGTTGAACATGTTTGACATTGAGACAGAAGGAAAATCGGATCGTGACATCGCATTAGAAGGAATCGACAAGCTGTCAGCCTTCTGGACAAGCCTCGGTGCACCGAGTCGTTTAGCGGATTATGATATTGGTGAAGATCAACTGGACAAAATTGCTGACATCGCAGCAAAAGAAATGGAATATGGTGGTTTTGGTAACTTTATGAAACTTGGCCGTGATGACATTTTAGCGATTTTGAAAGCTTCTCTATAATTTGGATGGCCGCTTCTCTTCATGAGGAGCGGCTTTTTGCTGCATCAATGACGATCACTTGATTTCAATAGCTAGTTCCGCTAAAGTGAAAGGGACAGAACTAACGTAATGGAGGGCTTACAAGCGATGACACATATTCAATTTGACTACTCGAAAGCGTTACCTTTCTTTCAAGAACATGAGCTTACATATTTAAAAGATTTTGTGAAGGTGGCCCATCATAATATTCATGAACAAACGGGTACTGGCAGTGATTATTTAGGCTGGGTTGACTTACCGAAGCAATATGATCGCGAAGAATTTGCCCGCATTAAAAAAAGTGCAGAAAAGATTAAGTCTGATTCTGATGTATTACTCGTTGTTGGAATTGGTGGTTCTTATCTTGGCGCACGTGCGGCCATTGAGTTTTTAAACCATTCTTTCTATAATACTTTGCCAAAAGGCAAACGCAAAACACCGCAAATCATCTTTATTGGAAACAACATCAGTTCTTCTTATTTAACAGATGTAATGGATCTGCTAGAAGATGCCGATTTCTCCATTAACGTGATTTCAAAATCTGGTACAACAACAGAGCCAGCCATTGCGTTCCGTATCTTTAAAAAGCTCCTTATCGAAAAATATGGTGCTGAAGAAGCGAAAAAACGCATCTATGCGACAACTGACAAGGCACGCGGGGCACTCAAAACGTTAGCAACTGAAGAAGGCTATGAATCATTTATCATCCCTGATGACGTCGGCGGACGCTATTCCGTCTTAACAGCAGTTGGTCTATTGCCAATCGCTGTAAGCGGTGCAGACATTGATCAAATGATGGAAGGTGCTGCGAAAGCAAGTGAAGACTTCGCTTCATCTGAGCTCTCAGAAAATGCGGCTTATCAATATGCGGTTGTCCGTAATGTTCTTTATAATAAAGGACGGACAATTGAAATGCTGATTAACTATGAGCCAGGCTTACAGTACTTTGCGGAGTGGTGGAAGCAGTTATTCGGCGAAAGTGAAGGGAAAGATGAAAAAGGAATCTATCCTTCATCTGCCAACTTCTCAACGGATCTTCATTCACTTGGTCAATATGTACAAGAAGGAAGAAGAGACTTGTTTGAAACCATCGTGAATGTAGACAAGCCACGACATGAACTTGTCATCGAAGCAGAAGAACAAGACCTTGATGGGTTAAACTATCTTGCAGGAAAAACGGTTGATTTCGTCAATAAAAAAGCATTTGAAGGCACAATGCTTGCTCATACGGATGGAAAAGTACCGAACCTGATTGTGACAATTCCTGAAATGGATGCTTATACATTCGGATATCTCGTGTACTTCTTTGAAAAAGCATGTGCGATGTCTGGGTATTTACTAGGCGTCAATCCATTCGACCAGCCTGGAGTAGAAGCGTATAAAGTGAACATGTTTGCTTTATTAGGAAAACCGGGCTTCGAAGAGAAAAAGGCAGAACTTGAGAGCCGTCTCAAACAATCATAAGAATAAAAGGCACATCTTTGCATAAGGTGTGCCTTTTTTTATGTTCTCATGGTGTCAGTGCAAGCCTCCCTAAGCTCTGTACATAGAATAATCAATGGAGGAGGTTGATGAACCGATGAGAACAAATCATATTTATATCCATGACATTTCCGGGCAGGCCATCGTTAACTTTGGGAATGTTGGGCGGATTTGTCCAATGAGTGCTACGAAAGAAACATCAGGAGCGGGCAGTGCAAACGAGACAAATGCATCATCCAGCCAGGCCTTATTTGATGCTGCTTTTACAAACAATGTGCAAATCACGAAAGGCAAATGTATGAATTCCTCTCTTTAACGAACCCTATACAAAAAGGAGGGTTCTGTATGATTCATGTACCATCTAGGCTAACTGGTGAAAGCTTTTCACTGTACCATTTAGAAGAAAACATGAAGCCGCTCGGATATGTCATTAATGGGAATTGGGATTATGATCATGGATATTTTGATTATAAAATTGACAACCGTGACGGCTATACCTTTCTCAGAGTTCCGTTTACAGCCGAGAAAGGACAGCTGGATCAGCCAGGCGTTGTGGTGAAAATGGGACATCCATTTCTCTTAAAGCATGTCTATCAAGATAAATTAGATGACCATGCGATGGTTGGAAATGTAGGGGCATCTTTTAACCAATTCCAAGAACCGAAAGAGAAAGACGGAGATGTGTCAAAGGCTTATGCCGAAATTGGCTTTTCACTCGTCAAAGAATTAGAAGATGCACTGCTTTAAAAGCTGATCAGCTCATCCTCTGGATGAAGCTCATATCCAAAAGGAGGATTCATCATGGGTCCTTCTTTTTTTTGTACGCCTACAATGATGACATGGTGCTCTAGAAAGTGATGAAGTGCCGTTAAGAATGTCTCTCCAGCTAATGAAGCCGGTACTGGAATGATGGTGATCTGTTTATGGAGGGTCATGTTTCTTTTGATTTTTAACGCCATGAGCTGTTCTTTTAAAAGAAAATGCTCCACCATTAAATGATTCACGGCATCAGAAGTATGGATGACTTGATTGGCTCCAGCCCGCTCAGCATTTTTCACATAGCGATCGGTTAAAATTTCAATTAAACAATATAACGAAGGATTTAATCCTTTTGCCGCAAGCAAGGTTAAGACACTCTGCATATCAGCCGTCACTTCATTTTCATGCTGGTCGGCGGTAATCATCAATGTATCAGCACTCATAATATTTGCTCTGCGAAGTGTGGCATCCTCTGTACCATGGCCTTTAATAAAATGAACATTCTCTAAAAGAGGTCCTTCCTTTAAGGAATCATCAATGAGTACAATCGGCATGGCGGGATCAATGGTTTGAAACGATTGAAGCAGTTTGTTCGTTTTCTCATTCCAGCCGACAATGATGAGATGTCCCTTCCCCTTGAAAGTCACCTTCCCCTCTACATAATGGTGCTGTTTGCTAAATACAGCGGCAGCAAGCGTGGCAAAATAAGCCGTTACAAAGCTTGCCCCGATCAGAATCAGCGCCATACCTGCGATTTGTCCGGGCATGGTTTGCGGCACAAAATCACCATAGCCTACCGTCGCGACTGTAATGAGAGCCCACCAGATCCCATCAAAGATCGTATGATACTGCTTTGGTTCAAGTATGACGATTAATTGTCCAAAAAAGAGAAGCAAGAAACAGATGATGATCGCAATGCGAACATAAAGAGGCCATCTTAGCCAGGCAATGAAGATACGGTTTGATTTCATCGAACTCGTCCTTTCAGGGAAACTGCTAATGTCAGTATGCCCGATTAGGAAACAATTTTTCATCATCGTCATGTATTGAAACAGAACCCATATCTTAAAATAAGAGAGAAGAAGGAGGGAATGCGAATGTCGTTTGTTCAAAAGACCGTACTTCTTTTTATCGGCGCACACTTTTTATCATCTGCGGTGATTTTACTCGTGTTTGATTTAAATGCGGTGAACCATTTCATGAATGATTTCTCGTGGCTTCGTTTTTTTCAAGACCTATATGGAACGGTGACATTTTATACAGCATGCATCGGAATGTTCTTCTTTTTCATTGGTGTAGTGATTCCCCTTAAAAAGACCTAGTGCTTTTTGCTGTACACGTTACATAAAAGTCATTAAAATTGTAAATATATATATAAAATAAAAAGGAAGCTGATGAGCATGCTGTTTTTTTATTTTTTAACATTTGCCGCATTGGGATTGTCTTTTTGGGCACAATTTAAAGTAAAGAATAATTTTGAAAAGTATTCAAAGGTTGAAGCTGCCAGTATGAAAACAGGCGCTGAAACCGCTCGATATATTTTAGATCGCAACGGGTTATACGACGTACCCGTTGAACCGGTAAGAGGAACTTTGACTGATCATTACGACCCGACGCAGCGTGTGGTTCGTTTATCTGAACCAGTGTATTATGGCCATTCCATTTCGGCCATTTCAGTCGCATCACACGAGGTTGGACATGCCTTGCAGCATCAGGAATCCTATGGTGCGCTTGTCTTGAGACATAAGATCTTCCCTGTCGTGAACTTTGCATCTGGTGTTGCCCCGCTTCTTTTCCTAGGTGGATTATTGCTCGGCAGCCTTAACTTAATCGGGCTTGGGATCGTTTTGTTCTCAGCTGCTGTGTTCTTTCAGCTAGTGACATTGCCTGTTGAGTTTAACGCAAGTTCTCGTGCAAAGAATATCATTGTTTCAGAAGGAATCATTAGAAGCAGTGAAGAAAGAGGCGTGAACAAGGTGTTAAATGCCGCAGCTCTTACGTACGTAGCAGCGGCCCTTGTCTCCCTGTTTGAATTGCTCCGTTTTGTAATGATCTTCCTAAATGGCCGTAATGATTAATTGACGCCAGAGGAGGTGAGCCCTTACCCGTGTTAGGTAAGGGTTTTTTTGTATATTTTAAACGTATTTTTAGTCCTATTACTCATTGCTGCGACAGCATTTTTTGTTGTCACTGAATTTGCGATTGTGAAAATTAGAGGCTCAAAAATCAATCAGCTGATTGAAAGCGGTGATAAGAGAGCCATTCATGTTCAGAAACTGACAACCAACCTTGATGAATATTTATCTGCCTGTCAGCTTGGCATTACCATCACGGCATTAGGCTTAGGGTGGTTAGGGGAGCCGACAGTGGAACATTTCCTGCATCCGCTTTTTGAAAAGGCAGGGCTTCATTCCGCTTTGACAGACATCATATCGTTTATCATTGCCTTTGTGATCATTACGTTTTTGCATGTTGTCGTTGGGGAACTTGCTCCCAAAACGATTGCCATTCAAAAGGCAGAAGCCGTCAGTCTTGTGACGGCAAAACCTCTTATTTTTTTCTATAAAGTCATGTATCCGTTTATTAAAGCATTAAATGGGGCTGCACGAGGCATTGTGAAATTATTTGGTTTTCATTCTGTCAAAGAACATGAAGTGGCGATTAGTGAGGAAGAATTGCGTCTCATTCTGTCTGAAAGCTACGAGAAGGGCGAGATCAACCAATCTGAATACAAATATGTCAATAAAATATTTGAATTTGATAACCGAGTGGCGAGAGAGATCATGATCCCGCGCACAGAAATCTCAGCCATTGAAATTGAACAGAGCCTGGAAGACGTGACGCATTATATGCTGAACGAAAGGTATACACGTTATCCTGTCATTAAAGAAGACAAAGATCATGTCATTGGTGTGATCAATAGCAAAGACGTATTTAAAGCAAGTTTTCTCAATCAAGAGGTGTCCATTGAAGACTTAATGCGCCCTGTTATTCGAGTCATTGAAAGTACACCGGTTCAAGAACTGCTGATTTTGATGCAAAAGGAACGGATTCATATGTCGGTGCTTGTAGATGAATACGGCGGAACAGCAGGTCTCGTCACAGTTGAAGACATATTAGAAGAAATTGTGGGCGAGATTCGAGATGAATATGATCAAGATGAGACCCCTCATATTGTGAAAAAAGGTGACTTTCATTATGTGATGGATGGGAAAGCCTTGATCGATGAAGTAAATGATTTATTGGATTTAGCGATTGAAAATGATGATGTTGATACAATTGCAGGGTGGATGATGACGCATAAAATTGATTTTGACATTGGAGATATCATTGAAGCAGAAGGCTGTGAATTTAAAATTGTCGATGCAGAAGATCATCATATTCGAACCATAGAAGTAAAAAAGGTTCACTTTTCCTAAAAACCTCCGAGCTATTGACGAGGTTTTTTTGCTTGGTAAACTTTATGTAAGAAGATTTGTTTCTGCCAACCGGCAGTGATTGATTTCACATAAAAAGGGTATGGTTTTATAGACATGATCAAAAGGAGCCAGTGAAATGAAAAAAATCAACGTACAAACAGACAAACACGATGACATGATAGACATTACCCATGAAGTTCAGCAATATGTCCGGGAAACTGGGATTCAAAACGGAACGGTTATGGTCTATTGTCCACATACGACGGCTGGAATCACCATTAATGAAAATGCCGACCCAGACGTCAAACGAGATATGCTGCGCCGGCTTGATGAAGTCTTTCCGTGGGAACATTCAAAAGATCGTCATATGGAAGGCAATACAGCAGCGCATATGAAAGCCAGTTATATGGGAGCATCTCAGCACGTTCTTGTCCATCATGGTGATCTTGTGCTTGGAACGTGGCAGGGAATCTATTTTTGTGAGTTTGACGGACCGAGACATCGTCACTTTTATGTACAGGTGTCATCTAACGAGTAAGGGCGGGGGAGAAGATGGGAGAATTCACAGCGTTACTTCAAATTGAACATGGCATCATTCAAGCACCAATGGCAGGAGGAGCGGTGACGCCGCAGCTTGTCGCCGCTGTTTCACAATATGGCGGTCTCGGCAGTTTAGCAAGTGGTTATGTACAGCCTGAAAAGATGAGGCAGCAAATCAGACAGGTCAAACAGCTGACATCTCGTCCATTTCAAGTGAATGTGTTTGTCCCTGAACCCATTTCAGAAACGAAAACAGAAGATGTATCATTTTGGAGAGATCGGCTGCCTGTCATACCAGAAGCACAGATGATCCCTAGCGAGGAAGAATTATGGAAGGACTATGAACAAAAAATCAACATTCTTCAAGAAGAAGAAGTCCCAGCTGTGTCGTTTACATTTGCCTGTCCAAACGAACAAACAATTCATCACCTGAAACAAAAGGGGATCTTTCTCATTGGAACAGCTACAACAAAAGAAGAAGCACTGCTTTTAGAAGAAAAAGGAATGGATGCCATTGTTCTGCAAGGAAGCGAAGCAGGAGGGCACCGAGGCACCTTTTTACATTCAAAGGGAGATGCTCTGCAGGGACTTTTCTGCCTGATCAGTGATGTCAGGTCTGTCTGTCATATCCCATTGATTGCCGCTGGAGGTATCACAGACAGGACCACTATGAAAGCAGCACTAGCACTTGGAGCAGATGCGGTTCAAATAGGGACACGATTTTTAGCGAGTCAAGAAAGTGCTGCGGCAGATGTGTACAAAAAGGCGCTGTTACAGGCAGAAGGCAGTGAAACAGCGATGACACGGCTTTTCTCTGGAAAAAAAGCCAGAGGTATTGTCAATCAGTGGATGGAGGAAGAAAGACGAAATGAAGACCGGGTTCTTCCCTATCCTATACAGCATGTATGGACAACACCGATGCGAAAAGTGGCAGCTGCTGCAGGAAACCGAGAACAAATGGCTCTTTGGGCAGGTCAGGGGGTTGGCCGCATTCTCTCGATTTTAACCGTTGAAGAGATCATGCATGAACTCACGCAGATATAATTTGATGATGGGTGGTGTGACAGGATGGAAATCTTAAAACATTCATATCGGAAAAAAGGACAAATTGAATTTCTATTTGATGATTTTCCGCACTCCCCTGCCGTCCTTACCCCCATTCGTCATTACTATTTCGTCCGTTATGTGAAATGGAATCAGCACGACCCTCCAGTCACAAGAAACGACCTAGAAGAAATGGAAATCCTAGCAAACACAATGCTTGGCACGCTCCACGATTACCGCAAACGCAAGGCATACAAAGGCCCCTTGTCATAACCTATAGACAAGAGGCCTTTTTTAGCTGCCAAACATTTGCCTCAGATAAATAACATCCATCCTAGTAGTCTGCGGCAGTAAATAAGCGGACTGAACCGCCCCTGGCCGTCTTCTGGCATTTAATTTATCGATAATCTCTGCAGCTGTTAAGATCCCAAGCCCATGCCCATAATATTGATCTTCCCCTAAGTAAATCACATTTTCTCCGCGCCATTGAGACTGTTGATAGCTAAACTCTGGATTCTCGAAATATAGGCAATCCCCATAAATAAAATCATTTCCGCGCTCTGTATAAATGGATAATGTATCATAGTGCCAGTCATACAGCGTTAAACTTCTAAGTCTTCGATTGAACTTCTCGTCTCCTACCGTTTGCAGGACTCCCATATAAAACACAATGACAATCGCTGTGGCACATTCAAAGGCATATTTTGAGCCATTTTCAAAGATGTCTTTAATCCCCGTAGATGGCTCGACTTGATAGCGCAGTTCTAACGCTCCGGCCTCTGATACACGCCAATAGGCGTCATTCGCACGGGACCTTTGAAAGATAGCAAATGAGGCACCGCTCTTGTTCAAATCTCTTGCCGCATTCATGATATTCGATCGTAAAGTCACCTCAAATAACAAATCAGATGCCTGCCTATAACGGAACGTATCATTTGAGGCTTGTAATTGCATCAAAATGATCCGCTTTTGTCCTTCTAGCTGAAACGATGCCAGCTGCTCATTTGTCACTGGCTGTCCTGAAAGGATAATCATATGAAAAGCGCCCCCTTTTGTATTAGCGTATGCGGGATGCTTGGGCAAGGAATCAATTTGTGAAAATAAACAAAAAAGCATCCTTTTTATTTGAAAAACATGAAAATAATATGAAGCTGTCCGATATAAAACATAACGTTTAAAAGGAGGAAAAACATGAAAAGTATCATAAAATGGTTGAAAAAACCATCGATTTCTAAAAGGCTGATTATTTCATTCACACTTGTTCTCGTCTTGCCTATCATTACACTCAGTACGATTTCATATCAGATTGCCAAAGAAGAATTAGATCATGAAATCATGTACGGAGCCAACGCAAGAGTCAATGAACTGAATGACATGATCGAGCAAAAGCTTTTGAATAAGGAGAACGCAGTCAAACTGTTTACCGAAACATCCAGTGCTGCAGACTTTAAAAAGAAAAACCAGGACGAACTGTATGAGCATTTTGAGATATACAGTAAAATCAATGAAGATGATGTGGTTGGGTTTTATGCAGCAAGTAAAAATCGTGACTTTATTCAGTATCCTAAAGTGGATATGCCAAAGGACTATGACCCAACAACTCGTGACTGGTACAAAGCGGCGATGCAGGACGAGACAGGTGAACCTGTGGTCACCAATCCATACGTCTCAGCCACAACAGACAGCATGGTTGTCACAATTGCCCAACGCTTGAAGGACGGGTCTGGAGCAATAGGAATCGACATTGAAGTTCAAGACATTGTCGATAAAATCAAAGACATTAAAATTGGACGAGAAGGATATCCAATTATTGCAAATAAAAACAAACAGATTGTCGCTCATCCAGAAGAAAAATCAGGATCTGCAGTGACTGAAAATATTTCATCAATCCTTTACAGCGGCAAAGAAGGAACATCAACTTATGAGAATAAAGGAGAGCAAAAACGTCTCGTTTTTGTCACAAATGATTTAACAGGTTGGAAAATTGCTGGAACGATGTTTGTATCAGAAACAGAAGAAGCAGCACAGCCAGTTTGGAATTCTGCCATTATTCTTTTAATTTCTTCTTTTATCCTTGGCGGTATTGCGATCTTCTTTATCGTTCGCTCCATCACAATTGGGCTTAGAAGGCTTGTTGATTTCTCAGAAAAGGTGAGTGAAGGGGATCTAACGGAAACCCTTGAAACCAAATCGAAGGATGAAATAGGAGACCTCACAAGAAGCTTTAGTAAGATGAGTGAATCTTTGCGTGAAGTTATCCGAGCGGTCCAGCAATCTGTCGACAATGTGGCTTCAGCTTCAGAAGAGCTGACTGCTAGTGCCAGCCAAACGAGTCAGGCAACAGAGCATATCACCATGTCGATTGAACAATTCTCAAATGGGAATGAAGCACAAAATGAGAAAGTCGAATCTAGCACGAATCAGCTTGTCGCAATGAATGAAGGATTACAAGGTATGTCACAAACTTCATCAGAAGTGACTGCTGTCTCCATTCAATCGACAGAAGCGGCTGGACAAGGCGGACGTATCGTTGAAAGCACAGCGAATCAAATGAAACATATCGACACATCTGTACAAGAAGCCGAACAAGTCATGAAAGAATTAGAATACAAATCTAAAGATATTACGAGCATTTTAAATGTCATTAATGGCATCGCAGATCAAACGAATTTACTTGCACTCAATGCAGCCATAGAAGCAGCAAGAGCAGGTGAATCAGGGCGCGGTTTCTCTGTCGTAGCAGAGGAAGTCAGAAAACTAGCGGTCCAATCTGCAGATTCAGCGAAAGAAATTGAAAAGCTGATCCAAGAAATTGTGTTGGAAATTTCCAAATCTCAAGAGATGTTCAAAGCTGTTAACCGAGAAGTAAATGCAGGACTTGGGATGACAGAAGAAGCAAAAGAAAGCTTCCAAAACATCTATGAGGCGGCAGAAGGTATGTCGAAAAAGCTCACTCAATTAAATGATACAGCGGTTGACCTATCAAGCGGATCAAAACTTGTGTCACAAGCTATGCAGGAGATGCGTCAAGTTTCAAGAGAAAGTGCGGCGAACATTCAAGATATTGCGGCATCTGCTGAAGAACAATTGGCATCTATGGAAGAAATTTCGTCCTCTTCTGTCACACTTGCCAATATGGCTGAGGAACTAAAAGAGCTGACAAGTCAATTTAAAATTGATTAAAAAACGATGAAAAAATATCCAGAATTGTCTGGGTATTTTTTTTATTTTTAAACGTCATTTCCAGCCCTCTAAAAATAAACCTTTCATCCGATAATAACTTTAGAGAAGTAAAGGGGGAAAGAGAAAATGGGAAAAATGATCCAATGGTTCAAAAAACCATCCATTTCTAAAAAATTAGTTATTGCCTTTTTGGTAGTCCTCATACTGCCAACCGTCGCACTCACAATCAGTGCATTTTTTACATCAAAAACAGAGTTAGACAAACAGATTATGGGCAGTGCGATGAGTCAGGTCAATGCATTTGATACCTTAATCGATGAGAATATTGGGAACAAGGCAGAGGCTGTGACTCTGTTTACAGATGATCTCAAAGCGGTTAATCTTCAAGAAAAAAATAGAAAAGCTACCATTAAAGAATTGCAGCAATACGGAAAAATTAATGAAAAAGATGTCTCAGCCATTTATGCAGGTTCAGAAAAGGGCTTGTTCATGCAATACCCAGTTCAAAAAATGCCTGAAGGCTATGATCCCAGAGAGCGTCCGTGGTATCAAGAGGCCATGAGTGCTGATGGTAAACAAGTCATCACGAAGCCATACGTCGCAGCATCTACAGGTAAAATGGTCATCACCATTGCCCAAAAAACGAAAGATGGCTCAGGGGTAATTGGTCTTGATATGGAAATTGACAGCCTCATTCAAAAGCTAAAAGAAATTAAAATAGGTCAAAAAGGATATGCTTTCATCATGGAGAAGGATAAAACCGTGTTAGCAGATCCAACCCAAAAGGCTGGAAGCAAAGTCAATGAGAATTTGGCGAACATTATTTTTAAAAACAAACAAGGAAACGGCAGCTTTACACTCAATGGAACAGATAAAAAGGTGGCGTATGTCACCAATGAACTAACCGGCTGGAAAATCGGCGGCACGATGCTCGTATCAGAAGTAGAGGATGCAGCTAAACCCGTTTTCAATACAGCCATTATTGTGTTTAGTGTGACACTGATCGTAGCAGGAACCCTCATCTTCTTTATTGTCCGCTCTATTTCAAGTAGATTATCCAATCTTGCCCGTTTCTCGAAAAAGGTCAGCGAAGGTGATTTACGTGATAAACTTCAGATTCAATCAGATGATGAAATAGGACAAGTTGGTAAAGGCTTTAATACGATGATTGACTCATTAAGATCCCTCATTGGTGCCGTCCAAACCTCCGTTGAAAATGTCGCTTCTTCATCAGAAGAACTGACCGCAAGCGCAGGACAAACAAGTAAAGCAACAGAGCATATTACATTAGCCATTGAACAATTCTCTACTGGTAACGAAAGCCAGAATGATAAAGTGGAATCAAGCTCAGAAGAGTTAGAAGAAATGAACAGAGGCCTTCAGCACATGAACGAGTCGGCTGAATCGATTACCGCTTCATCCATCAAATCAACAGAGATTGCAGGAGAAGGCGGACAGCTAGTAGAAAAAACCGCCTCTCAAATGAACGTGATTGATCAATCAGTGAAAAAAGCAGAGAATGTCATCAGTGCGCTGGAAAGCAAATCAAAAGATATTACCCAGATTCTTGGTGTCATTAATGGCATCGCAGATCAAACGAATTTACTTGCGCTGAATGCAGCGATTGAGGCAGCAAGAGCTGGCGAATCTGGTCGAGGCTTCTCCGTTGTAGCAGAAGAAGTAAGAAAACTTGCTGTTCAATCTGCCAACTCAGCGAAAGAAATTGAAAACTTAATCAAAGAAATCGTTCAAGATATTGATGTATCACAAGAAGTATTCACAGCAGTAAATCAAGAAGTTCAATCAGGCTTAAGCTTTACTGAACAAACGAAAGTCAGCTTCCACAATATTTTCGACATGACCAAAGAAATCTCAGATCAGCTCCAAACAATGAATCGAACAGTTGTCCAGCTGTCAAAAGGATCTGCACATGTTTCTGAGGCTGTCCGTGAGATTGCAGACGTATCACGTGAAAGCTCCGCCAATATTCAAGACATTGCCGCTTCAGCTGAAGAACAGCTGGCATCAATGGAAGAGATCAGCTCATCCTCTGCCACCCTATCTTCAATGGCAGAAGAATTACGTGATTTGATTAGCAAATTTAAAGTCGAATAAACAAAATGAAAAGAACCTCCAGCTAGGGGGTTCTTTTTTGAACTGAATATAACGAAAGAAATAGGTAAATATGCTTATTTTGATGAGTTTTCGAGCGTTACACCTTGAAAAATAATCCGTATTACCTAAAAATAGAGGGGGATGATCCCAAATCATAAACCAAAAGGAGTAGAGTCATGAAAAAAATCAACTTTTTTAAGCACTTTACGATGTCAAAGAAATTAATTACTGCATTCTTAGCGATTCTCCTAGTGCCCATTCTTGTGTTGGCCGCATTTTCCTATGAAGTGGCGTCTAAGTCTCTCAATGATGAGATTATGTCTAGCGCTGCAAATGGTGTGAATCAATTAAATGAATTGATCAATAAAGATGTACAGCCTAAAATTGATATTGTTTCATATTTATCTAAATCGGTGAAAAAAAAGGAACTGGCCTCTAAAAATAAGGATTTACTTAAGGTGAAATTAGAGCAACTATCGGAAACAGACGACGATGTCGTAGAAGTATTTGTTGCAGATCAGAATGGTAAACTAACTGAATATTCCGAGATTCATAAAGGCAGTGCCAAAAGCGCAAAAAATGAACCATGGTTTCAACAATCAATGGGAGATGACAAACTCATCATTTCAGATCCTTTTACAGACAAGTCATCAGATGACCTGCTCATCACAATATCAGAACAGTTAGCAGATGGTTCTGGTGTTATCGGCATAAATGTACGATTGAACACGATTGTGAAAGATACAAACAGCATCAAAATTGGTCAAGAAGGTTATGCGTTTGTCGCTACCTCAGACCAACGTTACATTGCTCATAAAACGGAAAAGGCCGGGACGAAACTGACAGGCGATTTCATCGAAAAGATGTATCACAATAAAAAAGGCAGTTTCGAATATGAATTCAACGGACAGCCGAAGCAAATGTTTTATGACACAAATGAAGCGACAGGCTGGAAGCTTGCGGGAACAATGTATGTCAACGAAGTGAAGGAAGCCGCACAGCCAGTGCTTGACTTAACCATGATCATCCTGGCTGCTGCGATTGTCATCGGTGGAATCGCGATTTATTTTATTATTAAATCGATCCGAAAACCACTCATAGAGCTCTCTGAATCGGCTGAGAAAATCAGTCAGGGGGATCTCACTCAGCATATCGAGGTGCGCACACACGATGAAATCGGCAAGCTTGCACATAGCTTTAACGATATGTCGGCAAAGCTGAAACAAGTCATTCAAGCCGTCCAGAATTCAATTGAAAATGTTGCTGCCTCATCTGAAGAATTAACGGCTAGTGCAGGACAGACAGCCCAAGCGACTGAGCATATTACCTCATCTATTGAACAGTTCTCAAACAGCAATGAACATCAAAATGAGATGATCGAAAAAAGCTCTGTCCAGTTAAACGACATGGATCGAAGCTTATCACATATGGTCAACACGACTTCTCATATGATGGAATCATCTATTGAGTCTAGCAAAACCGCTCAGGCTGGTGGAGAGCTCGTTCAAAAAACAGCAGGTCAAATGCAAACGATTGAACAAGCAGTGAAAGAAGCAGAGCTTGTGATTGCAGGGCTAGAACAGAAATCTAAGGACATTACAAGCATTCTTGGAGTTATCAACGGCATTGCAGATCAGACGAATCTCCTTGCTTTAAATGCAGCGATAGAAGCAGCACGTGCAGGTGAGGCAGGAAGAGGCTTCTCTGTGGTCGCTGAAGAAGTCCGCAAATTGGCAGAGCAATCAGGCAGCTCTTCAAAAGAAATTGAAAGCCTAACGAACGAAATCGTAGATGAAATTGAAAAGTCGCAGAAGATGTTTAGACAAGTAGCAGGAGAAGTTCAATCTGGATTAAACATTACAGATGAAACGAAAGTGAGTTTTGAGAAAATCACCCATAAGACATCAGAAATGACAGAACAAATGAAACAAATGAACGGGTCAGCCCAAGAACTTTCTCATGGCTCAAACGATATTTCACAAGCAGTCAATCAAATCAAAGAGCTTTCACGTGAAAGTTCCGCAGGTTTCCAAGATATTGCGGCTTCAGCAGAAGAACAGCTGGCATCAATGGAAGAGATCAGCTCATCTTCCGCCACTTTATCTCAAATGGCAGAAGAACTGAGAGAGCTCATCAAACAATTTAAAATATAAGAGTCATAGTGGAACACCTGACGTTTTGACGTCAGGTGTTTTTCCGTTCTTTGCACATAATTTGGGTATTTTGGACTTATCTAGACTTTAATAAATTAAAAAAGTAAAGAACCTAGTAGTACTTCCGATATATATACTATCTTACTAAAAGGAGTTTTCTTTTTTATGAATTTCATACAGTATTTCAAAAAACCATCGATATCAAAAAAGCTCGTTTTCTCTTTCTTATTTATTCTTTTATGCCCAATTATCGTATTGGCATTCTCTTCATATCATACGGCGAGCACCTCTTTAAATGATCAAATCATGCAAAGTGCAAAGGAAAATGTAGAACAGCTGGACAAAAACATTACGAAGGTTGTGAAAGTAAAAACAGACGCAGCCGATTTCTTTAGCAAATGGATTACGAAGAAAAAGCTGGGGCAAAAAGGAACGACTGATATTCAAGGACGCTTTGAGCAGTTCATGAGCATGAATGATGACACAGAAGGCATCTTTGTTGCTTCAAGTGATGGAAAAGTGTTCTCAAGATATCCTAATCAAAAAATGCCTGCTGATTATGTCGCAACTGAGCGGGATTGGTACAAAGATGGCTGGGCGAAAAACGGTGAGCTGTCTGTTTCCGCTCCATATCCAACCGCATCAACTGGTACACTTGTTGTGACGATTTCTAAAAAACTAGAGGATGGTTCTGGTGTTATTGCGATGAACCTGGACATTGCGAATCTAGTAAAAGAGTCTAATAGTATCAATATTGGTAAAGAAGGTCATGCTTTTATCGGAAGCCCAGATCGGACATACGTGGCACATCCAACGAAAAAAGCAGGAACAAAATTAACAGGTGATTGGGTAGACAAGCTTTATACGCAAGACAAAGGTTCAATGAGTTATATGTTTGAAGGAAAAGAAAAGCAAATGGAATTCACAACAAACAAAGCGACTGGTTGGAAAATTGCCGGTACAATGTTTGTCAATGAAGTAGAAGAAGCGGCGCAGCCAGTCTTCAACATGGCGGCCATTATATTAGCTGGTGCGCTCATCATTGGCGGTATTCTCATCTTCTTTATCATCCGTTCTATTACAAAACCACTTTCCATGCTTGTCTCCTCTTCTAAGAAGATTAGCGAAGGAGATTTAACAGAAAAAATTGATGTTAAATCAAAGGATGAAATTGGTCAGCTCGGTACAAGTTTTAATGAAATGAGTGAGTCACTCAGAGACGTCATCCAAGCTGTACAGACATCTGTTGAGAACGTGGCGTCATCGTCGGAAGAACTGACGGCAAGTGCAGGTCAAACGACAAAAGCAACCGAACATATTACATCATCCATTGAAACATTCTCGAATGGAAACGAAAATCAAAGCGAAATGGTGGAACAAAGTGCAGCCCACTTGAAACAAATGAACGAAGGGCTAAATGAAGTTGCACAAACATCTGATGTCATTACAGAATCATCGGTTCAATCAAAAACAGTCGCAGAAACAGGCGGACAGCTTGTTGAACAGACAGTTGGCCAAATGAAAACGATTGATCATTCAGTGAAAGAAGCTGAAAGTGTGATCAACGGATTAGAGCATAAATCAAAAGATATCACCAACATTTTAGGTGTCATTAACGGTATAGCAGATCAAACGAATTTACTGGCTCTGAATGCAGCCATTGAAGCAGCACGTGCGGGTGAGTCAGGCAGAGGCTTCTCGGTTGTAGCAGAAGAAGTCCGTAAACTGGCAGTTCAATCATCAGATTCTGCAAAAGAGATTGAAAAACTCGTCAAAGAAATTGTCTCTGAAATTGAAACGTCTCAAAATATGTTCAAATCTGTGAATGAAGAAGTAAAAAATGGTCTATCAATTACAGACCAAACAAAAGAAAGCTTCTCACAAATCAATCAGCAAACGGCAGAAATTGCGACAAGAATCAATGAAATGAATACGACAGTTCGTGAGCTTTCAAAAGGATCTGAGCAAATTTCTAAAGCAGTGAATGAAATTGCAGATGTATCGAGAGAGAGTTCAGCAAGTATTCAAGATATCGCAGCATCAGCAGAAGAACAGCTGGCATCAATGGAAGAGATTAGCTCTTCTTCGACGACGCTTTCCCAAATGGCGGAAGAATTGCGTGACTTAATTAAAAAATTCAAGATCAGTGAATAATGGAAAGTGGTTCTCCTCAAGGGGAACCGCTTTTCTTTTTAAGAGATGATCTCGTACAATAGAGGAAATCCGAAGAAAAGGAGAGATGTTATGCGTTTATCAAATAAGAAGGTCATTGCGTTAGTCAGTGATGATTTTGAAGATTTAGAGCTATGGTATCCCGTTTTGCGATTAAGAGAAGAGGGGGCAACTGTCCATCTCGTAGGCGAAAAAGCAGATCATGAATATATCGGGAAGTACGGAGTGCCAGCTGTATCAGATGCAGACTTCTATTCCATTCAAGCAGATGATTATGATGCGGTTCTCGTTCCTGGGGGATGGGCGCCGGATAAACTGCGCCGATATCCAGAAGTATTAGACATCGTTCGTACGTTTGATGCAAAGGGCAAACCGATCGGACAAATCTGTCATGCCGGATGGGTGCTCATTTCAGCTGGTATCCTGAAAGGTAAAAAAGTAACGAGTACACCTGGTATTAAAGATGATATGACGAATGCTGGAGCAGAATGGTTTGATGAAGCCGTTGTGACAGATGGTCATATTGTATCTAGCAGACGCCCGCCGGACCTTCCACCATATGTGAAAGCATTTGCCGATGTATTAGCGGCAAACTAGATTCACATGAACAAACAAAGGGCTGTAAAACGCCCTTTGTTCATTCAATGCCTCATTACATTTGTCTGTCGGCTGGATAGATAATGCCCATTTGTCTTCTCGCCTCGTCCATGACGGACATGGTTTGAACGGATAAGGCAAATGTATTGATTGGAGACTGTCCCTTTTTTTGCTTGATGCATTGAATGAAGTGATCGATTTCATAATACATAGCAGGTTGATCATCTTTGAGAGAAATATCGGTTTCCTGTCCATTCCGATCATGGATGATAATACGAGAAGGGCGATGGAATTGATCAATCACCATTGTGGCATCCTCCCCTTGAATTTCAGCAGATACATGAGATGTTGAGATTTTTGAATGGAAAAGAAGTGCTTGATGCCCTTCATATTGTAAAAGTAATGAACCGCTCCCATCTACTCCAGAAGAAAGTGTATAGCCTCTCGCGGTGATTTGATGTGGCAGCCCGAATAAATAAATGATGGGAAAGACAAGATACACGCCGATGTCCATTAAGGAGCCATTGGATAATTCCGGCTTAAAAGCATTTGGAATCTCACCGTTTCGGTAGGCATCGTATCTTGAGGAATATTTACAGTAATGAGCGATCACTTGCCGAATGGGGCCTAGTTGATCAAGATGCTGTTTGATTTGAAGAAAATTCGGCAGAAATGTGGTCTTCATCGCTTCCATTAAGCACACCTGATATTTTTTCGCAGCAGCAATCATTTCTTCAGCCTCTTTCCGGTGAGAGGCCAATGGTTTTTCACATAATACATGTTTTTGATGCGCCATCATCAGCATCGCTTGCTCTTTGTGAAGGGCGTTTGGACTTGCGATATACACAGCATCAAACGCATCACTTGCCGCCATTTGCTGTAAATTAGTAAAGACGGTATCAATGCCATACTTGTCTGCAAATGCCTGTCCTTTTTCAGCAGACCGAGAATAGACGGCCGTACATGTAAAATCCGCCACTCCTTCACCAGCCTGTAAGAATCGATCTGTAATCCAATTCGTTCCGATGACAGCAAATCGAATCATCACATTCCCTCCTTCTGCTTTTCTCTGATTATACATGCTTTGAAAGCGTTTGTATGAAAGAATCTTCTTTTTTATTGAAAAGCGGATGAAACCTTTACCTTAGCTGATGCGTCTTACATAAAGAATATAAATGTACGAAAAGTGGATAGTTTCCTCCTTCATTCGGGTAATACTTGAGAAGGAGGGAGGAGGAAACGAACATGAAGCGCATCCTACATATAGGAAGTACATACGCATTCGCGCTTTTATTTATAGCAGCCGGTGTTTTTCATGTGATAGAGCCAAGCGGCTTTGCCCGCATGATGTCTGGATGGCCATTTCCCTATGGCATCATTTATGCCACCGCATGCTTGGAATGGCTGCTGGCCGTATTACTGCTTCTTCCAAACGTAAGGATTGTGGCAGCAAAAATGATCGCTGTCTATCTGGTGCTCATTTTCCCTGCGAACCTATTTGCTGCGAGAGAAGGGATTCCATTTCCAGGGCAAGAGAGCACAGAACAAGCCTTGTTATGGATGAGATTAATCGGACAACCGATTTTGATTGGATGGGCCATGTCCATTGCGAAACATGAAAAAAAAGCTAAAACAATGATCACAAAATGATGATCAAGTAGTGTACAATTTACTAATAAAATAGCCCGTGTTTGGAGGAAAGATATGAATTCTATGCAAATGTGGAGCAGTCGATTTAGAAAATTTTTTCTTGATAACAAGTTTGTTCTCTTTTTACTCATCCTGCTATTAATAGGGTTGAATATCCTTGTTTTCATGAAAGCATCTTTTATTTTCACACCGCTCATTGTACTCATCAAAACCATTGCCTTACCGATTATTTTAACGGGGGTTGTGTATTATTTATTAAATCCAATTGTGAATTTATTAGAGAGATTTAAGGTCAAAAGGATCTTTTCGATTTTGCTTTTATATATCGTCATTATTGGGATTATTACAGTGACCATTGTATCTATTATTCCTTTTTTACAAGCACAAACGATGAGTCTGTTTCATAATCTGCCAAAATACGTTGATACGGTAGAAGAACAGATTAGACAATTAACTGGAAGCAACTTTATTAGTCAAGTGCAGAAAACGATGAACTTTAACGTCTCTGAATTGGTAAGTAAAGCGTCAAGTCAAGCGACGAAGATTTTGGAAAGTACTTTTACCGGAGTCGGCACTTTCTTAGGGGCGCTTACTGAAATTATCATCTCGATCGTGACGGTTCCGTTCATTCTGTTTTATCTATTAAAAGACGGCAAAAAACTGCCTGACTATTTCTTGAAATTTATCCCGAATAAGTTTAGAGACCATACTCATATCGTGCTTCACGAAATGAACCATCGTTTAAGTTCTTATATACGCGGGCAGATCATTGTCAGCTTCTGTATCGGTATTCTTCTTTTAATTGGCTATATGATTATTGGACTTGACTATGCGCTGCTGCTGGCGATTATTGCGGCATGTACAAGTGTAGTGCCATACCTTGGTCCAACCATTGCGATTACACCAGCGATTGTGATTGCGCTTGTGACATCACCAGTGATGCTTTTAAAACTCATCATTGTCTGGACAGTGGTTCAACTTATTGAAGGGAAATTCATTTCTCCTCAGGTCATGGGGAAAAACCTTCATATCCATCCGATTACGATTATTTTTGTTCTATTAACAGCAGGTAAATTGTTCAGTGTCGTCGGCATCATTGTCGCGATTCCGACGTATGCCGTTCTGAAAGTGATCACGACCCACCTGTTTGATTGGTTCAAAATGCGATCCAATTTGTATAAAGAAGAAAAGGTTTGATGTCATAATCTTTTTTAGAAAAAAATATAGTATCATAAAGACGAGCTTTCGAAAAAGAAAGCTTGTCTTTATGTGGACATAGATGTTTGCCTTCAAAAGATCAGAATTGAAAGGAAAGAAAATCATGAATCTATGGGATTTATTCGTGGCACTGGTTTTAGGAATTGTCGAAGGATTAACAGAGTATGCACCTGTCTCGTCTACAGGGCATATGATCATTGTTGATGATCTTTGGCTAAAATCAAAAGACATCATTACGCCAGAGGCTGCAAACACATTTAAAGTCGTGATTCAGTTAGGTTCAATTTTAGCTGTCATGATCGTGTTTAAAGATCGTATTTTGAACTTGTTAGGCTTAAAGAAAAATATCACAGAAGAACAAAAACGCAGCGGACATAAGCTGACCATTGCTCAAATTGCTGTTGGACTCGTCCCAGCCGTCATTTTAGGATTCTTATTTGAAGATTATATTGATAAATATTTGTTTGATGTGAGAACGGTCGCTGTCGGTTTGATTTTAGGGGCTGTGCTGATGCTTGTCGCTGATTGGATCAATAAACGTAAAACAGAAACAAGCTCTGTGGATAATATGACGTACAGACAAGCGCTGTATATCGGGCTATTTCAATGTTTAGCACTATGGCCAGGCTTCTCGCGTTCAGGTTCTACAATAGCAGGTGGTGTTATTCTTGGACTGAATCACCGAGCGGCGGCTGACTTTACGTTTATTATGGCCATGCCGATTATGGCGGGAGCAAGCCTCTTAACACTTGTTAAAAATGCCGAATATTTAACAACAGACATGCTTCCATTCTTTATTGTGGGCTTTGTGAGTGCGTTTATTGTGGCTCTCTTTGTTGTTCGATTCTTCCTAAAACTGATTAATAAAATCAAACTTGTGCCTTTTGCGATCTACCGAATCATCCTAGGTCTGATTTTATTCATCATGTTTATGTAATGATGGAAAACTACTCTTTTAAAAGAGTAGTTTTTTTGTTGTTTTGCCCTTTTAAACAGTAAAAACAGCCTCTTAATTGGTAGAAAAAGAAGTTTTTTCTTAAATTAGTGTTTAAGTGACAAAGAAAAGGGTAGTACATAAACATACCAATTAAAGGAGGAGTTAGAAATAATGAGGAAAACAAGTAAATTTTTTGTTAGCTCTATGATTGCTACGTCAATGGTTGCTGTCCCTTTATCTCTTACGACTTTTGGTCAAAAGGCTGAAGCTGCTACGACAACAGGTGTCGATGGAAGTGTCTCGATTGATCCAGTAGCCATTGCCGATAAAATTGAACAAGCAGTAAAATCATCTCAAAATCGTGATGGATTTGTAAAAAATGCGGCATACAGTGCATTCTATGAAGCAGGTCAAAATTACAACGTAGTTGTTCAAAACTTAAGCCAAGATCATGATTTTAGCGGACTGAACAATGTTGTTTATTATGATAGTGTTGAATATGACGGCATTACGTTTGGTATTTGGGTATTTGAAGATGGTACGTTTGTCAACAATGGTGACGGGGGCTATATTAACTGGACTTTTGTTGGCAGCTTTGACCGCGAAGAAGGAAGCGGTACTGTCGATTTCCATAAAAGATTCTAATCTCAACGTCAAAAGTCTGCCGATCCATCGGCAGACTTTTTTTAAAGCGCACATTCTTCTATTTCAAAACCTAAATCTTCAATGATGTGATGATCGGTTTGAACTTGCTGTCCTTTTGTCGTTAAATAATCGCCTACAAAAATAGAGTTCGCTGCATATAATGCTAGAGGCTGAAGCGTTCGTAAATTAAACTCTCTTCCCCCAGATACTCGAATTTCCTTAGCCGGGTTGATAAATCGCATCAGTGCCAAAACCTTCAACGCTTTGATCGGATGTGTGCGTTCTTGATGTTCAAGAGGCGTTCCTTCAATTGCATGGAGAAAGTTGACGGGAATCGAATCCGCATCAAGGGCTCTAAGCGCAAAAGCCATTTCGACAATTTGCTGATTGGTTTCGCCCATCCCAATAATAACTCCTGAACATGGTGACATCCCTGACTGTTTGACCTTCTCAAGGGTCGATACGCGGTCATCATACGTATGGGTCGTTGTAATTTGAGCATGATGATCTTGATGTGTATTGAGATTATGATTATACCGATGAACACCCGCTTCCTTCAGCCGCTTTGCTTTTTCTTCATTTAATAACCCAAGGCATGCACACACCTTCAAAGGCATCGTCTCGGTAATTTCCTTTACTGCTGCGGTGACTTCATCTAATTCACGGTGCGAAGGTGCTCTCCCGCTTGCTACAATACAATAAGTCCCTGCTTTTCTTTTTAACGCCTCACGCGCACCGGCCACAATGGTTTTTTGGTCAAGCATTGTATATCTCTCAAGCAGAGCTGTTGAAATCACCGATTGTGAACAATAACCGCAGTTTTCAGGACAATATCCGCTTTTGGCGTTAAAGATCATATTTAACTTCACCTTTTTTTGAAAAAAATGAAATCTCACCTGATAAGCTGCATGCATAATAGGCAGCAACTCTGCGTCGTCTGCTTCAAGAATATTTAGACCTTCTTCCATCGTAATTGGTTCGTGATTGATGGCTTTCTTCACGATCGTTTCCCAAGACAAAGACGTTATTTTTCCCATCATAAGCCCCTCTCAATATGTAAACTTATTTTTATTAAAAGTTAACATAATGGATGGAGATTGGCAAGCACTGGTAAGCAGCTTAAAAGTAAAAACACAAAAAGGCGATGAACATGTAGTCATCGCCTTTTCATATGAAAAAAAATCGCTTAACGAACAGTAATATAGTTAATAACAAGCTCACCTAGTGAATTATAGTAAGACACTGTAACAGAACCTCGTTGTACAGCACGGATCCATGTGAAGTTTGGAGCAGTTTGGTCTAATTGAATGGCATACGTTGCGCCTGAGACAGAAATTTGACTTGCTGGAAGTGAAACAGCGATTGAAGAACCTACAGTAAGTGTGCGGTTCACCGTAATCACTTTATTCATAATAGGAGCTTTTGCTATAACTGGTTCTTTAGGCTGTGCAGCTGCATGAGCACCTTCTGTTTGGAAGGACGTAAGAGCACCTAAAGCAGCTAAAGACAATGTACAAGCTTTCATTAATTTTTTCATCGGTAACACTCCTTTTTTTGGTATATACATATATTAATAATAATAGAATTATATGTCAATCAAAATAAGTGGAAAAATGAGTATTTTTGGTGAAAATTGTCACATATTATGTAGGGGAAGACGATTTTACTCAAAAAACACATGATTTTTTATTCATATGTCATTTTTTTTTAGGGGGAAAAAGAGACATAAAAAAAGCTGGGTATCTACCCAGCTATGTGATGCTTTATGAAAAGAGATCTTTTATTTGTCGTCTGTCTGTTTTGGCTGACGGCCTTTTTGTTTCTCTTTCTCTCTAATGTAGTTAATAAAGTCGATGGTTTGTCTTCGTGCTTCTTCAGAAAAATCGGAGGCAGCTTTAAACGCAATTTGCAAATCAGGATCATCTGCAAGATCGTCATCAGAGGCGTTTTTGTCTTTACCTGTGAGAAGATAATCTGTTGAGACCCCGTATAACTCGGCGATTTTCACAATCATTTCACCATCTGGCTTTCTCAATCCATACTCCCAGTTAGCATAGGTCGACATCGCCTTTAACCCGAGTTTTTTGGCAACGGTAGACTTACTCCATCCATGTTTCTCTCTTAATTCAGTTAGAATCTTTCCAGTCAAATTATCCATCGGAAACACCTTTTTTTCATATTATGTGTAAATTTTATCATGAATTACACGGAAAAGATAAATAAATACACAAAAAGAATAAAAATATGATTGACTTACTCGTTTTGTGTATATTATCATAATGAATATAACTTACACATAATGAGTAAGAGGTGGAAACATGAAACTTGAAAATTTACGAGAAGAACGAATATTACAAGGAAAAACACAAACGTATATGGCGAAAAAACTTGGATATAAGTACACGAGTGGCTATGCAAATATAGAAATGGGCCGAACAAAGCCCAGCTTAGAAATAGCCAAGCATATTGCAGATTTGCTAAATATCGGTGTTCAAGAGCTTTTTTTTGGTCAAAAGTTACACAAAAAGAGTAATAGTCTTGAGGAAGACCGTTCTTAAAAAGGGGAGACAAACAGAATGAATATCGAACATCCGATGGTGACGCAAATGAATGATTTCGGCTATCCAAAACGTTACTGGCCATATGAAATGTCCCGAAGTGGTTATCGATTAGAGGACGAGGACCGTGAGAAAGGATTTGATGATGATGAGACATCAGATGACATTTGATGCCCGAAAAGAAGCACAGCATTGCCTAGTACAAGCTGGCGGCTGGATCACTTTTCATCAAAAAGAGCCGATTTTTGCTTTCCCCACGGCAGAAGAAAAACGCACATACATGACCCTCATGGCAGAAAAAGCCGTTGATGACAAGAAGAAGGAAAGGAAGAATGCGACATGAATCGATTGAAGCAAATCATGACATTCCTGAAATGTTTGCTCAATGCGGGTCAAAACGAACAAGACATTCGGCAGTGGGCGAAGGATGACGGGAGATCGTAGCATGGTCCTTCATTTTATCATTGAAAAAGAACATTTATGCACAAAAGAGACATTGATAAACAGAATTCAAACAGCCGCTAAAGCGCAATGCAAAAGCAAAATAAAAGGCGCATTATCACTCGACATTCGCTCATTTTACAATATGCCCATTGATCTAGCGAACAGCCAAGACACGCGTACATCTGCTGAAAAAGGCTTGATACGCCCGGTACACATCAGCATTCTTCAACCAAATTTGCAGTATATACAAGAAGCAATTCATGCCATTGCCGATGACGCCTCTTTACAGATTGTAGAATTAAGAGTTTCACAGTTTTATAGCATGCGTCCTCGAATGGAAATCATTTTAAATACGATGGGTGATGATATGAGATCCTCACCACCAAATAAGGAGACAAGCATATGAACGAGCCAATACAAATCATGATTCAAGAAAACCAGACATTTGTCGGTGAAATGGAAAAAGGGAAGATTCAAGTCATTGTGTTAGATGGAAACGTAGGAACGGCTTATATGATGGATGTACCTGAGCATGGAAAAACGATTATTCAAACAGCAAAAGGACATTTTGCAAGAGTCGATCATGAGATTGGTTTTAAAATCAGCTAGTCTGATGAACAAGAACAACTGAATAAGTCCAAGACGGGAAGCCTGCGGACACTGATCAAGACCCTATAAAAAGGGGCTGATTGGTGTCCGTTTTTTATTTTCTTAAAAAAGGGAGAGAGCACAGATGCAAGATTTACTGATCGAATATAAAAGAAGTTTAAAAGATGCCAGAAAACGATATGAACAATTGAAAGAGAAAGAAGAGAAACAGATGTCAGATCAGGACAAACATGATCAAAAAATGATCGCCAGTATGGTCAGTGATTTAGAATATGTGGTGGAATGGCTTCAATTCGGTAGAGAGCCGGGCGCACGCAGAGGATTAGATAGACGGTCTGTGTATCAGCGCACCATTCTTGCTAATCAAGAGGTATTAGAGGCTTTATCACATGAATACACCCTCATTCAAGAGAAAGAAAGAGAGGTAAGTGAGCGTGACAAAAGGCGAATCGATGAAGCTTTGTCTGTTTTAACAGATCGAGAGAAAGACGTGTTTTTTATGCACACAACACAGGGTCTGTCATTTAGCGAGATTGCGATTATGCTAGATGTAAAAAAAGGAACAGTCCAAAAACATATGGAAAGAGCTCGGACCAAAATGTCCAAAAAAGTACAAGAACGCCTATTCAAAGCAGCTGAATAGGCGTTTTTTCTTTCATCACATCAATCTTCAAAAGCTTGTCTTACAGTTGCCACCTATAGTTAGAAAGACCAAACGAATGTTTGCTAGCCCGGCACAAATGATTCCTCTTCAGGGAATCATTCGAACTAAAAGGAGGCGGCAGGTGAATGTAAATGAAAGATAAACGGATAGAGGCTAAGCAGGATTATATGAAAGGGATGACGTACCAGCAGCTAGCGGATCATTACAATGTCTCCATCCATACTGTCAAATCATGGAAAAGACGATACGGCTGGCAAAGACAAAAAACACCGTCAAAGCAGGCGCACTCGATCTTTCATCAATTTCTTTCAGATGAAACGATTGAAATCATGGAAAAAATGGATGGGCGCACATCTCTTGATATCATCTGGGATCAAATTCAAATTCAATACGCAGCCATTATTCGAGCGCAGCGCATCATGCATGTAGCAGATCAAGATGACATGATCAAAGAACTGAAAAAGGCGACGTACTTGCCTTCTTCATTAGAGGAAGAAACAGGCGAAGGCATTCATCCAGAGCCAGAGATCACGGCAGAGGAATTTTCGTTTCAATTTTCATGGGATCGGCATGCTACTTTTTTAAATGCCCAATCTCGTGCAATGGGAGAACTAAGACGGCTGATTAAACAGTTTGAAGAGCTCGCTCATGCGAAAGATGAACGAAGATTAAAGCTGAAGCAAATTGAGCTGACAATCGAAAAAACAAAAAAAGCAGTTCGTGAGGAAAAAGAAGAAGATCTTCATATCATGATCAAAAGAAAAGAGGACGATTCATGACGCCGTTGATTGAAAAAGAAGTCAATCCTCACTTTGAACACTTTTTGTTCGATTGGAATCAAAAGTTTCAGTTTTTAGTAGGCGGTTATGGCTCCTCCAAAAGCTATCACATTGCTTTAAAGCTGATTTTAAAACTGCTTGAGGAAAAACGGACAGCACTTGTCATTCGAGAAGTGTATGATACGCACCGGGAGTCGACCTACTCTCTTTTACAAGAAATCGTCAGCGATCTTGGCATCGATCATCTAGTAAAGTGCCGCAGTTCACCGCTTGCTCTCACTTTTCGCAATGGGAGCAGCATTTTATTTAAAGGACTGGACAAGCCTGAGAAATTGAAGTCGATCAACAACATCTCAATGATTTGGATTGAGGAGTGTTCCGAGGTTTCATATGAAGGGTTTAAAGAACTGCTTGGAAGGCTGAGACATCCAGTTTTACCTCTTTATATGATGTTATCGACGAATCCCGTTGGTCAGGATAATTGGACGTACAGACATTTCTTTCGAGATGAACAGCTGAAACGATTTGTCCTTGATGACGAAACCTTATACAAACAGCGAACCATCGTGATAAAAGATACGTACTATCACCACTCAACAGCAGAAGACAATCTATTTCTTCCTAAAAGCTATGTCAAGCAGCTGGATGAGCTGAAAGAATACGATCCAGATCTTTATCGAATTGCAAGGAAAGGATACTTCGGTATCAATGGCACAAAAGTGTTTCCACAATTTGAGGTCAGACAGCATGCCGACGTATTAGAAGCAATCGGGCAAATTGAAAGACCGCTGAAACGTGCGGGGATGGATTTTGGATTTGTCGAATCCTACAATGCGCTCATTCGGTTAGCTGTCGATCATGAAAAAAAGTACTTATATATTTATTGGGAATATTACGACCGCGGGAAAACAGATGATGAAACAGCTGTTGATTTGAAAGAATTTGTTGAATCAAAGGAACTGATTAAGGCAGATGCAGCAGAGCCTAAAACGATTCACTATTTTCGGCAACGCGGATTTCAAATGGTCGCTGCGCATAAGTTCCAAGGGTCACGTTTGCAATATACAAAGAAAATCAAACGATTTAAGAAAATCATTTGTTCCGATGCTTGCCCTTATACCATCTATGAACTTCAATCACTAACCTATAAGGCAGATAAGAACGGCCGCTTAGAGGAAGATGAATTTCAAATCGATCCACACACATTATCTGCCATTTGGTATGCGCTAGATGATTATGAGGTGACCGATTTGAAACAGACTGCTTCAGAGCGTGTCCGTCCAAACCGAGAGAGGAGGTCCATACAATGAAACAATTAAAAGCAACGATTATGAAGGCCAACATGTCTGATCATACAAAACAAATGTATGAGGATGAATTTTCATACGAAAAAGATGACATTGTCCCCCCGCCCTACCATATCAATGAATTAAAAAGCATGGCAGAATACTCAACGATTCTTCAGCAATGTATAGATGCGTATCGAACAAACATTTTAGGTTTTGGCTTTGGGGTGGAATACGCCTTTGATTTTAATGCGGAAGATGTGAAACCGGTCAAAAAGAAGACAGCCGAGAAGGAATGGACAAGACTCGAAGAGTTTACGAAATACATGAACTATGATGAGTCTGCTGACGTGATTCTTGGTTATGTCCTAGAAGACCGGGAGAAAACAGGAAATGGCTTTTTAGAGGTGCTGCGGGATGGACAAGGAAAGCCGGCAGGAATCGAGTATTTGGATGCACTCCATATCCGCATTTGCAAGCTAGGTGAGCCAGTCGACGTCGAATTCCGCTACACAGAAAACGGCGAATTAAAGACGATGAATCGCAAGAAACGATTCCGAAAATATGTGCAGGTCATCAATGAGAAGAAAGTCTTTTTCAAGGAGTATGGTGATCCGCGCATATTAAATTGTGAAACAGGCAAGTACGATGATGCTACACCAGAACCACTTCAAGCAACAGAAGTCATTCATTTTAAAATTGGCAGTGGGACGTATGGGATTCCCCGCTGGATTGGCAACATCGTCAATATGTATGGCGCACGAAAAGCAGAAGAGCTGAATTATCTTTATTTTAAGCAAGGACGGCATGTACCTGGTGCCATCATTGTCGAAAACGGCATGCTGTCAGAGACTTCTTATCAGCAGCTACAAGATTATATGGATGATATTGAAGGCTCTGACCATGCGCATAAGTTTTTATTACTTGAAGTAGAAGGGCTTCCGACAGAAAAAGGATTAACAGGTGAAGAAGATGTATCAAATGTCAAAGTGAACTTTAAATCCTTGGCGGAAATCCTGCAAGAGGATGCGCTCTTTTTAGAATACGATGAAAAGACGAGAAACAAAATCCGCTCCGCTTTTCGTCTGCCGCCTATTTACACAGGAGAGTCACAAGATTATAACAAGGCTACAGCAGATACCGCGCGAAAAACAACGGAGGAGCAAGTGTTTCAGCCAGAGCGGCATCTTATTACAGGGAA
Organism: Bacillus sp. G402; assembly: GCF_051172515.1. Classification (NCBI taxonomy): domain Bacteria; kingdom Bacillati; phylum Bacillota; class Bacilli; order Caryophanales; family Bacillaceae; genus Bacillus; species Bacillus sp. G402. Next base: position 77,995 of record NZ_JBPIZC010000002.1, on the reverse strand, counting down.
GCTCAATACTCTTTTTCTCCCGGATTTAGATATATGGCATGTCCGCTTTCTATTAAATGGTCCTGACTTTAGAGATCCATTAGAGATAGCAAAGGTTCTGACACCATTTATTCAGGCTGGGGCAGTATCGCCAAATGATTTACGAGATCTTGCGGGGCGTATTCTTGGCAAGACGTTAGAGGAATGGCCGGAAGAATTCTACCACCGACCTTTAGAAAGCCGCATAAAAACAGCTGATGGGCTGTCTCCATCTGAGCCAAACCGGCTAGAGAAATAGAAGGACGTGAGCTTTTTTTGAAAGGGGGTGAACATATGCCAAGGGAATTAAAAAACGCAAAAATTACGCATGTTTCCTATGTAGACAGGGCCGCCAACCAAAAGAAATTTTTCTTGATGAAAGCAAAGAAAAAGCAGCCTGACTTTCAAAAAGAAGTCAGTGTCCTGACGAAGGCAGAGGATGCCCATCGCCTCGTATATGGCGTCGTGTATGAACCAAATACACCTGATGCACATCAAGACTTTATGTCGGCCAAAGAAATTGAAAGAGCAGCACACGGTTTTATGAAAGATGCCCGTCACATTGATAAACAGCATGATTTTCAAGACGGTGTTGGCGAAGTCGTCGAATCATACATTGCCCCAGCGGATTTTGAAGTAGGCGGGGAGCTGATTCAAAAAGGATCTTGGGTACTTGTGACAAAGGCATCACAAGATATTTGGGACCAAATTCAGCAAGGCCACATTACAGGCTACTCAATGGCTGGAACAGCAGACATCATCGCAATAGAGGAACACGATCAGCTCCTATCTCAAGAAACGAACGAGAGAGGGCTTTTTTCTTTGCTGAAAAATTTCTTTTTGAAAGAGGAAGGTGCAAATATGCCACAACAATTTTGGAGCGTTTTAGATCATCTGCTGGAAACGTTGCAGTCAAGTGATGGTGATGAATCTAGCGTAAGAGCGGCACTTGAACAATTGATTCCAATTGTGCAGGATGTGTTGAAAACAAATGATGTCCTCCAAACGATTGGCGAAAGACCAGCATCCGTTCAAAAGCAAGATGCCGGATTAACGACTGATCAAGTACGCGAACTAGAAAAAGCAAAAATGGCCATCGACAACGTTTTACAACAAGCGGATAAACAAGGGACAGATCAAACAGGTGAAGAAGAACCTGTACAAAAAGTGCTGGAGCAAGTGGTTGCGCCAATTCGCCATCAGCTCTCTTCCTTAGAGAAATCAGCAGGCAGAGAAAAAGCAGCGATTCAGGATGTGCTTCAGCAACAGCTACTGCCTATTTCAGAGCGGATACACATGCTTGAAAAAGCGCGGGGCATTTCTAAACAAACAAATCACGATACACAAAATGATATGACAAAGCCCATATGGGATGGCTTACTATAAGCCTAAATAAGGAGGAAAAAGTGTGAGAAATCAAGAGTTGATTCGCAAGGCTGAAATGACACTTGCCAGCTTAAAAACAGGCGGTCTCATGAACGCAGCCCAATCCAACACATTCATTAGAATGATGCAAAATACACCAACCGTTTTAAATGATGCACGTATCATTCCAATGGAAAGTGATTCACAAAAAATCGAAAAAATCGGCTTCGGTCAGCGCATTTTACGCCCAGCAGAAGAAGGCAAAGCGCTTGATGCAAAAGACCGTGTTGTCCCAGCGACAAGCACTGTTCAGCTCAATGCAAAAGAAGTCATTGCTGAGATTCATATGACGTACGACAGCATTGAAAACAACATTGAAAAAGACGGGATTCAGCAAACCATTATGCAAATGCTGGCGGAACGAGCGGCAGTCGATATTGAAGAACTGATCGTCAACGGTGATACAACATCACAAGATCCATTTTTAGCTCAAATGGATGGCGTACGAAAACAGGCAGTTTCTCATATTGTCGATGCGAATGGAGCGGAAATTAGCCGTCAAATGTTCAAACAAGGCTATAAAGCGATGCCGTCAAAATATTTACGTGTACCTCAGGATTTCCGTTTTTATACATCCCCAAGTTTAGAGGTCGAGTGGAAAGACCAAGTAGCAAACCGTCAGACAGGTCTCGGAGATGCGGCGATTCAAGGCGGCCTTTCTTCTGCATTCGGTGTTCCGGTCAAAGGTCTTGCCAATATGCAGCCATATGATGAAGCAGGAACAGATGTATCAGATATTTTACTGACACATCCGAAAAACATTATCGTAGGGTTTTCTCGCAATATTCGCATTGAAGTAGAAAAAGATATTCGCAGCCGTAAGTTTATCATTGTTCTGACAGCGAAGCTCGACAGCAAATTTGAGGAAGAGGATGCTGTAGCCAAAGTCATGAAAGTGAAAGAGTAGGTGACAGCAGGCTATGATCATTTCTGCTGAGGAACTACAAGCCTATTCTGTATTTGATCGCGTGAAAAATCGTTCTGTAGAGAGACTAGCGGCAGATATTATTGAAGCAGAAGCAGCGGTATTTCAAATGGTCGGGCACGATTTTACGCATGAAAAATATCAGCCCATTCCTGAAAAAGCAAGGATCGCCTTATTAAAAATGGCCCAGTATTTTGCCATGCTGAATGATGATGAATCCATGATGAAAGGCTTGACTTCAGAAAAAATGGGTGATTATTCATATGCAAAGGCAGCGGACAAAGTGAAAGGCAGACCTTATGTGTATGCCCTTCTTGTTGATTATATTGAACCGTCATTAACTGGCGGCAGCGCCAATTTAAAGGTGAGATCATTATGAGCTATGATTCTCTATTAACGGATCGCTGTGATCTTTTTCACTTAGAGAATGAGGGGGCAGTCCGTGGCAAATTTGGTATACCAGCAGGGGATCTGCAAACGGACCTCACTTATCCTGATACACCAAGTATGAGAGATGTGGCTTGCTATGTTGTAGAAAAAAGCCAGTCACTCGTGCAAGAAGAACCGAATACAGTTATCTATCAGTCCTATCTCGTCCATTTCCCTTTAGCAAGCGACATTCGCTTGCATGACAAAATGGTGTGGAACGGCATCTCACTCAAGTTGCAGCAGCCAAAAAGAGTGAAAAATCATCACATGGAAGTGATGGCCGTCAGAAAGGAAAACCTATGAAAATTGATGGACTTGACCGGCTGCTATCCCAGCTCCAACAGGCAAATAGTGGCGGCTTAACGGCGCAATATCAAGAGTGGTTACAGGAAATGGGCTTACAGTTTTTAGACATCATTCAAGATGAAATCATCAAAGAAAAGGCTGTTGATACAGGCCGTCTCCTCAATTCCTTTCAAAAAGGTGACAAGGAGAATTACTTTCTCACTTCCCGAGGCGGGCTCACGCTAGAAGTGGGGACACAGCTTGATTATGCCTCTTACGTGAACGATGGACATGCCATTTCTTCAAATGGAGAACGAAGATGGGTGCCTGGCAGATGGAACGGCAGCCGCTTTGAATATGATCCGAACGCCAGTACTGGCATGATGCTTTCATCTCAATGGATTGAAGGAAATGGGTACTGGGATCATGCCGTCATGCTCTATGAACAAATGTTTGAACACTCGCTAGATCGAAAGCTTCAAAGCTGGATCGATCGACATTTTGGGAGGTGATGGAATGAATCAAGAAGTCGGGGCAATCATGCATTATATATACACACGCTTTCCTGTGAAAATGTATGATCGTCTTCTGCCAGAGCGTTTCCAAGTGCCATCTGTTTATGTGCCGCCAGTGACTGTCATTAGTGGTCCAGATACAGTGTCTACTTTTATGAAATCTTATTCGCTGCAAGTGAAAGTGTTTCATATGGATACAGAAAAAGCGCATGATGCGGCGGAAACAATCGTCGATGCATTGCTTGCTGATCGTCAAATCATTCAGATGATCAGTGAAGATGGAGAGGTGCTTGATGATTATGTCCGCATAAAAAGAGTGGAAACAAGAATCATAGATCAAGGTGTAGCAGCGATTGTCCTGACGTGGGATAGCAGCTATTGGTACAACCGAGATAAACAGCCAAGCCTAGAAGATATCAATTTTTCAGATGGGGTGATCAAACGTGGGCAAGACTAAAAAAACACAGCTCGATCAAACAGCGGGCGAAGAAAAAGAATTTGGCTTTTCATTTGAAGCCTTAAAAGAGCACAGCAAGGATCTTTTTGGGGTAAAACCAGAAATCCTTGAAGGTGCTCTTTTTTATATCAAACATCAACCAATTACAAAAACAGAAGCAAAGAAGCACATCGATGCTTTTTTGTCCAAGGAGGTTTAAAGGATGAACGGAGGCACTTTTACACCAGGTACAGAGAAAAAGCGTCCTGGCATTTACTTTAATTTTAAAACAACAGCAGAGCAGCGAATTACTTTAGGCGAGCGAGGAACAGTTGCACTTCCTCTTGTCATGAGCTGGGGAGAACCAAAAACCTTTATTTCCGTTTCCGATATGGAAGACTTAAATAAAAAGGTCGGGCTCAACATTGATGATAAGTCACTTCTTCTTTTCCGTGAAGCGAAGAAAAAAGCGCAAACGGTCTTGCTTTACCGTCTAAACGAAGGAGAGCCAGCCAAAGCGGAAATCGCAGAAAACTTTGTGGTCACAGCCAATTATGGTGGTCAAAAAGGAAATGAGATTACCATTCAAGTGGCAGAAAATGTACTCGACAGCACAAAGCGTGACGTCATCACCTATCTTGGAACAGATATTGTCGATAAACAGGTGGTCAAAGATGTCAAAGATCTTGTGAAAAACAAATACGTTCAATTTTCTGGTGAAGGCGAAGCGGTCATTACTGCAGGAGCGGCTTTAAGCGGCGGGAAAAACGGTGTGGCAAGTGTCGCAGATTATACAGCTTTCCTAGAAGCAGCTGAAACGGAATACTTTGATGTCATTGCACTCCCAGTCGATAATAGTGAGCAATTAAAAGCAACATTCGCGTCATTTATTGAGCGTTTACGTGATAAGCAAGGACGTAAGGTGCAAGGCGTTGTGGCTAACTATGCAGCTGATCAAGAAGGAATCATCAATGTCACAAGCGGTGTTGTTTTAGAAGACGGAACAGAACTGACGCCTGCTCAAACAACAGCTTGGGTCGCAGGAGCAAGTGCAGGAGCGAATTTTAATCAGTCACTGACCTTTGTTGAATACGAAGGCGCAGTCGATACATTAGAGCGTCTTGATAATGATCAAGTAGAATACCGTTTATCACAAGGAGAGTTTCTTTTCACTTTCGATGCAAGAGACCGCACGGTGAGCGTTGAAAAAGATATTAACTCTTTGACAAGCTTCACGGTTGAAAAGAACCAGCAAATGGCGAAAAACAAAATCATCCGTGTGCTAGATGCAATCAACAATGATTTAACATTTGAACTGAAAAATTTGATTAAATTACGCAAAGCCAATGGCAATGACATTCCAGCATCAGACGACGGTGTGCAGCTTGTGAAAACACTGATTACACAGTATCTCACACAACTTCAAGATGGAAGCGGCATTACAGGCTTTAACTCAGAAACAGATATCGTCATTGGCCTCAATGAAGATCGTGATGGATTTATCATCGATTTAGCAGTACAGCCAGTAGACGCAGCAGAAAAATTCTATTTCAATGTGGAGGTGAAGTAAGATGGCTTTTAAAGCGCAAAATACAATCTCAGGTAAAGAAGGTCGTCTTTTCTTAGAAGGTGAGGAGCTTGCCTTTATCAAAACGTTTGAAGCAAACGTGGAGAAAAATAAATCAGAAGTGAATGTGATGGGCCGCCGAATGACTGGTCATAAAACAACAGGGGCAAACGGAACAGGAACGGCAACATTCTATAAAGTTACGTCACGTTTCGTTCAACTTATGCTCAACTATGTGAAAAAAGGGGAAGATCCTTATTTCACTCTTCAAGCGGTAATTGATGATAAATCATCAGGCCGAGGCACAGAGCGTGTGACATTATTCGATGTCAACTTTGATTCAGCTAAAATTGCTGGACTAGATGTTGATTCAGAGGCACTTGAAGAAGAAGTTCCATTTACATTTGAAGACTTTGATCTGCCTGAAAAGCTGAAGAATTCTTTCTAAGAAATGCGGAGGAAATTAGCTAATTAATTAGCTAAATAAAAACCAAATATGCTATAATGCAAATGTAATGAAAAATGAATGCATTTGTAATGCACATTGCATTCAATGACACACAAAATGATGTTTACATGCAAAGCGATTTGCATACAATAAAAAGAAGCCAGGATGCGCTAACATCCCGGCAATGTACAATGAGGCCCTTCAAGGGGCTGGCTTATCAATTAGATAGTTTTAAGGATAGACTTTCCCTTTCACCTACCAAAGCTCAAGGGGAGTCTATTTTTTGTTTATATACGTCAACAAAGCAAGGATAAACATCCCGAATAAAAGCATTAGGGAAATCGCTTGGAACGTTGACATGAGCATCACCCCCTTCCTATCGGGGATGAGCCAGACACCCTTGAGCAAGCCGTTCAATTGTACGAGTTATATTATACATGAAAAGATTGGAAAGCACATTCAAAAATGGATGTGCTTTTTTGTATTCAAAAAACAAACAAAAGGGAGTTTTTAAACATGAGCGAAAAACAAACATTTGATCTTTCATTTTTTATGCCAGGACAAACAGTAGAAGCGGAAGAGGTCAAAGTGCCAATTTCTAAGCGTTTTGTTGATAAAAAAGGGAATGTCATTCCTTTTGTCTTCAAAGCGATTACCACGGAACGTATTGATGAACTGGAAAAAGAAAACACCACGTTCAAAAATGTCAAAGGCAGAGGCCGTGTGAAAGACTTAGACAGCCAGCGCTTCTACGCACGAATTGCCATTGAATCGACGATTTATCCAGATTTCCGCTCAAAGGAATTAAGAGAAGCCTACAGCACACAAGATCCAGTTGAAGTTGCAAAACGTGTTTTATCTGTCGGCGGTGAATATGCAAACTGGTTAAACAAAGCCATTGAAATCAACGGATTTGAAGACGAAATTGAAGATTTAGAAGACGCAGCAAAAAACTAATAAAAGATGGGGATAAGGAAGCGGTGTTTTTATATTACGCCATGCATGAGCTTCACTATTCCCCATCAGAACTTCTCGATTTATACGAAGCACCAAGACAATTTAAGGCATTCTTATTCGGACTCATCAGCTACAAACTCGACATGTTAGAAAAAGAAGCAAAGAAAGGAGGGAAATAAACTGGCGAAGCTCACTGCACGATTTGAATTAGAAGACAAAGTATCAAAGAAGCTGTTGCGCATTCAAAAACGTTTTCAAACGTTTGAGAAGCAGCTCAAACCATTTAGAAAACCGGTGAAAATAAGCCTGGAAATGGATGAAAAGAAGCTAAGGAACCTCAATTTATCGATGAGAAGGTTTTCTGTATTATCCATGAAGCTAGATCAAGGAATCTATCGTGATCTCAAATCATTAACAAACCAGCTGAACATGATACCGAAACAGATGATCATATCGATTCAAGCAAAAGGACTAGATGTCATTAAATCCAGTATAGATCGCTTGAAACAATCACAAGCAAGTCCAATCCTGGTGACGTTCAAACTGAATGATCAGTTGTCAGGAAAAATGTCATCAATCAAAAAATCAATCCTTCAGCTCATGAACAGAACGTACTATATGAGATTAAACATGGTTGACCAAGCCACCGCTGCCATTCAACGAATCAAAAAGACACTCAAAAGCTTGACAATGGCTAAACATGAGATCAGAGTGTCTGTTCAAGACAATGCAAAGAGTAAGTTGAAAAAACGAGATCAGGCAGAGTCAGTTGTGAAAGAACAAAACATAAAAAAAGAGCCTGAAGCTGTTAGTCCGCCAATTAAAAAGGATGAACCCAAACAGGGTTGGCTCCAGAGCCTTGCTAATAAAGGGTTAAATGAAATTCAAAAATATGCAGGTGATGTTGCAGACAAGCTGAAAGAAAAATTAAGTCCTAGAAAGTTTTGGGACGAAAAGGCACTTCCTTGGGTTGAAAATAAAATGGAAGAGTACAAGCAAGATGTGATCGGAAGAATAAAAGAGAAGATTAAATTTAATCCTGAAAAAAAACTAGATGAATTGGTGACCAATGTATTAGACCGTCTCTTTGGTGCAGGTGATCAATCGAATGGAAGTAGCACTCCAGCGCCAACAACAGCGCCAACAACAGCGCCGACAACAGCGCCAACAACGGCACCAACAACAGCACCAACAACAGCACCAACATCCACACCATCAAATTCAGCTCCCAATAAGAAATCTAAGCCGCGAGGTGGTAAAGGTTTGTTTCGCAATAGTTGTTGTCCTTGTTGTGCAAGAGGTTTAAGCAGGGGAGGATCTACTAAAACCAAAAATAGAAATGGTCAATCACCAAGACAACCTAGAAATCCAAATGCCACAACAAGAACCGAAATGAATAGAAGACCTCCAAGTAAATTAGGGGATGCGTTGAAAAATATCGGTAAAGGGAGCGGCAAATTATTAAAGAAAGTACCTATTTTAGGCAGTGTACTTAGTGCAACAAATCTAATTGGTATGAAAAAAGAGAATGCTGGTGAAAAGATCGGTGCGACTGGAGGCGGCATCGCCGGAGGGATGGCAGGTGCAGCAGCAGGTGCAGCTATTGGAAGTGTAGTACCAGGAGTAGGCACAGCCATCGGCGGCCTAGTAGGCGGCATCGCTGGCAGTATGGGCGGAGAATCTATCGGTGAAACAATTGGAAAATGGTTTGATGGCGGTGGATTTGAGAAGATTGGCCAAAAAGCCATTGAAATCAAAGATCAAATTGTTGAAGTGTGGTCTACAGTCGCAGACTGGTTTATCCAAAATGTGTGGACACCATTAAGCAGCACGGTTGGCACGGTAGCAACCACGATCTGGACAAGTCTAGTCAATGCCTGGACATGGATACAAGAAACATTCAGTGCAGTCGCAGGCTGGTTTATCGAAAACGTCTGGACACCACTAAGTGGTACAGTCGTTACAGTAGCAACCACGATTTGGACAAGTCTAGTCAATGCCTGGACATGGATACAAGAAACATTCAGTGCAGTTGCGGGCTGGTTTATCGAAAATGTCTGGACACCGCTAAGCGACACAGTCGTTACAGTAGCAACCACGATCTGGACAAGTCTAGTCAATGCCTGGACGTGGATACAAGAAACATTCAGTGCAGTAGCAGGCTGGTTTATTGAGAATGTGTGGACACCGCTAAGCAGCACAGTTGTCACAGTCGCTACGGGGATTTGGACAGCATTATCAAATGCGTGGAAAACCATTCAATCAATTTTTGGAGCAGTATCCTCTTGGTTTATGAACAATGTATGGAATCCGCTTGTAGAAACGGTTGGAACCATTAAAGATAGCATTGGGAAGAAGTTTGAAGAAGCGTATAAAGTGGTGACAGATATATGGAATGGATTATCCAAATGGTTTAAAGATAATATTCAGACACCGATCGTAAAAGTGGCTGGTGCCATAAGTGATGGTTTTTCTGCAGCATTTGGTTGGGTTCAAAAGATTTTTGAAAAAGCAGGCGGTATTGTAGATGTTGTAATAAATTGGATCGTTGGAAAGAAAAAACCTGATAATAATGCAACAGGCGGCTATATCACCCAGCCTACCTTATCATGGATTGGTGAAGCGGGTAACGAATTTGTCATTCCAACTCAAAATAACCGGGGCCGTGGGAAGATGTTGCTTGCACAAGCTGCTTCTCATCTTGGAATGTCTGTTGTGCCAAGCAGCAGCGGAGCAGCAAGTCCAGTTTCTAGCTCTCCAGCTCCAATAACGCCAAATGCTCCAGCAGCTCCAACTGCTTCTGCCGGTTCAATTGGTGGAACGGTTTCAATGAATGGAAACATCCAATCTGCCAGCATAGGTGAGCAATTTAATCATGATTTTGAACAAGGGCTGAATCAAAAAGTGGTTTCACTTGATCAATGGAAGCAAAAAAACATTCAGCAGCCATTTAATCAAATGACATCAGATTCAGGAAAGTACGGACAACAAACGGTATCGGCATTTGCTACTGGCCAGCAAATGACACCAACAGGAACTGATAGCTTTTTGCAAAGTCGTGTAAAAGCACCATACCAACAAGTGATGACAGCATCACCAACTTGGGGTTCTGGAACTGTTAGTGGCTTTGCAACAGGTCAAAATGCCACATCAATTGGCACAAGCCAATACGTAGACCAACACGTCAAACAACCATTCCTGCAAGCCAAACAAGAATCACCAGGATGGGGTTCAGGAATGATCGATGCCTTCAATAGCGGCATGCGTTCAAAAGCAAGTGAAGTCACACAAGCTGCCAAAGAAATGGCGAAGAAAGTGGAACAGGCGTTTAGAGAAGAACTAGACATTCATTCTCCTTCGCGTGTCATGATGAGTCTAGGGAAATTCGCATCGATTGGTGTCGTCAAAGGGCTCGATTCAGTTGATGTGAAAAAGTTTGCTGAAAATCAAGCGGGTTCATTAATCGGAGCGTTCAGCGGTATGGGTGCTTCAGGTCTTAGTGTTCAGCAATGGCTCATGGCAGCTCTGATGGCGACTGGCACATCGATGAGCTGGCTTCCAGGTCTTATGACAATCGCTCAGCACGAATCAAATGGTAACCCGAAAGCCATCAACTTGTGGGATTCCAACGCCAAGAAGGGAACGCCTTCTAAAGGGTTAATGCAAACCATTGGGCCGACCTTTCATTCTAATAAAGGCAAGGGCATGAATGATATTTGGAACCCAATTCATAATGCCGTAGCAGCCATTAACTACATTAAGGGCAGATATGGAACAGTCTTCAATACACCGGGATTACGGAGTATGAGAAGAGGCGGTCCTTATAAAGGCTACGCCAATGGCGGATTGATTACTCAGGAGCAGGTAGCTAGAGTCGGTGAAGGAAACAAACGCGAGTGGATTATTCCAGAAGAAAGAGGCATTCGCGGGAGATATTTATTGACGCAGGCAGCAAAGGCACTTGGGATGCAAGTCTATGATCCATCAAATGCATCTGCTCCTTTACCAGAATCACAGATGCAGCAAGTTACCTCAGCACAGTCAGCTGGGAATACAACAACGTCTGGTAATAAACAAATCACCATCCAGTTTAATGGTGATCAGCATTTCCATAATGGACAGGATCAGCAATCGCTTGTCGAAAAAATTAGACAAATGCTTGTAGACGAATTGGAAGTAGAGCTTCAGACAGGAACGAAAGGGGTCGTGATCGATGGGTAAATCAGTGTATCAATTGTGGATTTCCCAAGGCAAGGAGAAGTTGCGATTCCCTGTGCTTCCATCCGAACTTGAGATCACAAATAATGTACAAAATGAAACAGTGAAGGTCTCCTCCTTTGGAGAACTGACTTTTATTGATGTACCATCGGCTAAACAAGTATCATTCACCTCATTATTTCCTAAGAAATATTCGCCAATTGCTGAATATAAAAGCATTCCATCACCAGAGAATGCAATAGCGAAAATTGAACGAATGATGCGTTCAAAGAAGTCTGTGCGACTGATTGTGACAGGGACTAAAATCAATATGACGTGCAGCATTGAGAGCTTCACACACAAGGAAGGGTCTTATGACATAGGGGATCGTGAATTTACGATCGAGTTAAAGGAATATAAAACCGCATCGCCTAGGAAAATCAAACGAAAGAAAAAAGCAAAACAAACCAAAAAGAAAAGACCCTCAAAAACACCACCAAAATTGTACACTGTCAAAAAGGGAGATACTCTGTGGGCCATTTCAGGCCGTTTTTATGGCGATAGTACAAAATGGCGGCGTATTTGGAATGCCAATAAAGCAGCGATGATCAAACGAAGTAAACTCAATATTAAACAGCCGGGATATTGGATTTTTCCAGGGCAAAAATTGAAAATACCACAATAGGGGGGCTGACATTGATTGAGCTTTTTGCCATCAGAAGCGGCACGATGTATGAGCTTGTCACAGAGAGTGTGACACTTCAGGGGCAAAGGTATCAGGCCCCTCGCTCTATTCAGGCGAATATTATCACAAAGCAAGGCAGTCAAACATATTACCGTGTCTCAGAAGGAGACACGGTTCTTTTTAAATGGAAAGGAAAAGAGCTGTTCAGAGGCATCGTGTTTTCTAGGACGCCTGTTGAAGGAAAGCTGACCTTTACCGCATACGATATGCTCCAATATTTAGTGAAAAACCAAGATGTATATGTTTTTTCAAATCAACGGGCAGATCAAATTTTGAGGCGGATCGGGGCAGACTTTCAAATTCCTATGACATCCATCGCAAATACAGGACATGTCATGAAGTCTCTCGTTTTTAAAAATGACACGAGTTTATATGACATCATTTTAAAAGCATTGAAGGAAACGAAGCGGCAAACCGGTAGAAATTATCAAATTTTTTCTGCTAAAGGCAAGATGGGGCTGAGAGCTTGGCCCGATCCAGAGGACGTGTGGGTCATTGAATCAGGCGTCAACCTCATCGGTTATCAGTACAGCACCTCCATTGAAGAGACAGCAACACGTGTGAAGATGCGCACGTCTGTAGACGAACAGGGGAAGAATAAGAAAAAAGGTAGCAAATCAGATATTGTGGTGATCGAACAGGATAAAGCGGGTCAGAGTAAGTACGGCATTTTACAGCATGTGGAGACGGTCACAGGTCAAATCAACCAGCCGCAGCTTCAAAAAAGAGCGAAAGTACGCCTAGCTGAGAAAAAAGGCGTCAAACAAGAAGTGAAAAGCATACAAGCACTCGGAATCCCTGAACTGCAAAGCGGTCTGCCAATCTATTTGAAAATCCCTGAAATCAACATCAAAAAAACCTACTGGATCGATCAAGACAAGCATGAATTCAATGGAGTGAAGCACACCATGACAATTGACGTCGTTGAGAAAAATTCCATGCCAAAGGGTGATCAAGCATGAGATTAAGTGAAGCAATTAAACGACTCGCTGTCAATGCAGTAGATGCAGCTTCTCCAATTGATCTGGTGATTGGAGAGGTCACAATGGCTTCGCCTCTTCACATCCGATTAAATGAAAACAGTAAGCTGATCATTCCGGAAGAACTGCTTATTTGGCCTAAACGCTTAAATAAGGGTGAGGATGATGAGTTGAAAAGGGGAGACAGCATTATGGTACTTGCAATGGCAGGAGGGCAGTCCTTTTACATCATCGACAAATTGTAAGGGAGGTGATGAACGTGGCACTTTCACCAGAGGAAGAAATCGAGGAAACAGAGGAAGATGAAGAGGTAGAAACCTCGACGACGTATCGCATAGATTTTGAAAATGGCAGGCTGACAAATGAAGCCATTACAGGCATTGAATCGATCCGTCAATTTATTTATATGACATTGCGAACAGAGCGCTATGCACATCCCATTTACAGTCACGATATTGGCACTGAAATTCAGGAGCTATTGACTGATACTGAAGCAACTGATGAATACAAAGAAATGGAGATTCCAAGATTGCTTGAAGAAGCATTGGTCGTTGATGAGCGGATTGATCATATTGAAGAGATAGAGGTCACGAAGCAAAATGATGCCTTTCAAGTCAAACTAACCATTGTCACAGATGAAGGCACATTAGAAATAGAGGAGGTGATGGAGGGAGATGTTTGAAGAGCAAACGTATGAGGCATTGATGGAAAGAATGCTGGACAGGCTGCCAGATGACATAGATAAAAGAGAAAACAGCGTCATTTGGAATGCCTTGGCACCTGCTGCTGCTGAACTGGCTCAGTCGTATATTTGGCTTGATCAAGTGTTTGAGCTTGTCTTTGCTGATACAGCACAGGGGGAATTTTTAGATAGACGAGCAGCAGAAGTAGGGATTGAACGAAAGCCAGCCACCAAAGCGGTCTGGTCCGTAACCATTCAACCAGAGAACGTAAACATTCCAGCAGGATCAAGATTCTTTATTGAAGACGTTTATTTTCAATTTTCAAAGGACGGTACACTAGAATGCGAGACAACAGGTACAGCCGGCAATGGGCAATTAACAGGTCAGCCGCTGCTATCGCTTGATACCATTCCGGGTCTAGAGTCGATGATCATGAAGGAATTGGTGATACCAGGGCAAGAGGAAGAAGATGATGCGTCATTATACGATCGGTATTTAATACGCGCAAGGCGAGAGGCTGTCAGTGCCAACAGAGCACATTACAAAAAGTGGGCCGAGGAAGTGGTTGGTGTCGGCAGAGCGAAAGTATTCCCGTTATGGAATGGAGAGGGAACGGTCAAAATTGTCATCACCGATGGCAATCTAGATGTAGCATCTGAGCTTCTTGTCAAAAGGGTTCAGGAGTATATCGATCCTGTACCAGGAGAAGGAGAAGGGCAAGCTCCTATTGGTTCAAAAGCAACTGTTGAAAGCGCCAAGTGGCTAGATATTGACATAGAAGTGTCCGTCGAACTTCAGATGGACTGGACGCTTGAAGGTGCGCAAAAAGAAATAGAAGAAAAGGTCAAAGCACTGTTAAAATCAATCGCATTTGAAAAAAGTACGATTCGAATGTCCGCCTTAAATGATATCTTGTACCATTCAGAGAGCGTGTCCGATTATGCAAATGTCTTATTGAATGGGGAGTCAAAAAACTTAGTATTACAGGACATTGAGATACCACGTCTGAGGCAGGTGAAGGTTATTGAGCAAACTTGATGAAATGAAAAACTACTTGCCGCCTTATTTCACAGAGATTTATGATGTGGATCATTTACTAAAAACGGAGGCGCCAGAGTTTGAACAATTGGACGAATCCATTTTTGATGTAACGGATCAGTTCTTCCCCTTAACAGCGACGTGGGGATTGAATCGGTGGGAAAGAATGCTCAAGGTGCAGCGAGAGTCAGATGATTCAATTGAGCTGCGCAGGGCACGATTACTCAATATGATGTCGAACATTCCACCAATTACGTATCTTTCATTAGAGAAATCAGTGAATCGATTTCTTAAAAATCCAAGTGCGATCATCCGTCTTACAGTCAACCGTTATCATTTTGCATTGCGTGTCAACCTGGATGACCTGCAAAACACAAGATATATCGTCGAAATACTCGAAACGTTAAAGCCAGCACATTTGGCGTATACGTTCACCGCCAGTCATCATACCGATGTTCATGAAACAAATGATCATCACCAGCGGCTCACACTGCGAAGCAGAGTGGGCTTTTTCGATCATATTCCAATTTTACTCAATGGTGAATTCGTATTAAATGGAACGTTCTATCTCAGCGGGATACGAGGTACTACGGAGGTCCCTGCTCGCTTTCGGCATTCATTAAAGATGAGAATGCCGCTTCAACAAGAGAAAGAAACAGCATATCGTCTGAATTATGTCATGACTGGAGCATCGCATGAAACGAAGCAAGCAGCTACGCTGACTTTGCGCGCAAAGAACCAGCTTTCACATCAAACGAAAAAGAGGATGACGTTCCGCTTACCGGTACATGTTCAAAATGAACAAGGCGGCAGTTTACTGATCAAGGAGCATTACTGGATTCTCGATGGATCCGTTCCACTTGATGGATCAAAAATGCTAGCAGCAACTTCTAAAAAAATAGACCTATAAGGAGGATCACAATGGCTGATCAATTAACCGTAACCACACTATATGCACGTCAACAAATGGCAAAGGCACGAGCAGAAGGAACAAAACTCACAAAAGTCGTCAAAATGGCATTCGGAAATGGAGGAACAAAGGATGGAAAACCGATCTCTCTTGACGGAACCGAACAAGCACTCGAAAAAGAACTGATTCAAAAAAATATAGATTCATTTACCTTCATGGAACCGGCAAAAATCCGCTACACCTGCACCATCGCTGAAGGAGAACTCGCAGGCGAAGTCATCAATGAACTAGCCCTTGTCGACGAGGCCGGCAAATTCACCGCCATCCGCACCATGACAGACAAACAAAAAGACGGCGACATCGAATTTGTTTTTGAGATTGATGATATTTATTAATGGAGGGAGTCGAAAATGGACTTGAAAACACCAAAAACATTTGAAACTAGTGATAAAGCTCATGCAAACCTATTTAATGAAATGGTTGAAGTCTTACTTGAAAACGACCATGGGCTGTTAGAACAATTCACTAGTCATAAAAATGATACGATTCAACATGTAACTGGATTGGAGAAACAAAAATGGAATGATTCTCAAAGTTATAAAATAACTGCAGACAATGGGACACATTTAATCAGCATTCCAGCTTCTAGTAAGATCTATGATGCTATTAAAGAAAAAGGAACATGTACATTTTACGCTCCTCGTGGAATAGAAGATAGTCCAACAACGAATGCTTTAAGAGGCATTCAAACGGTAGGGCAAGCGAATGCAGGAACAGGATTTGCGATCGATACAATGGGAAATGCTTATACATTTCTATATGGGTCCAGTGATCTTTCTATTAGTTGGACGCCTTTGCCAAATATGTCCGATCAAAATAAATGGAATGATAGTCAGTTAATTAAAATTACAAATGACACGGGTGGCGTACGTGTATCTGTAGGAACTACAGAGAGTTTACTCGATAAAATTACACAGGCGGGAAAAACATTTGGCACATTTTATTCTCCAGCTGGTGTACAGGACAATCCTTCGGCTTTATCTGCACGGGGTTTTTATCACTTTACATCTGCGGACAGTAATAACAAGGGGACGTTTGGATGGGTGATTGCTGTAGATTATCGTAATAACGTCTTTACGAACTATCTTGATTTAAATTTAGGCTGGCAGGGCTGGCGTAGATTACTGACTGCTGCGGATGAAGAGGTGAAGTGGACAAAAGTACGACTTCCTCTAGATAACGATTGGAAAATATATAATTCTGTCGATGGTACCCCCCACACTTTGCAATATAGTAAAGATGCATTAGGTGTCGTTGAAATTATTGGATCAATTACCGGCGGTAAAGTTGGTTTTGAATCTGTTGTTTTTACTTTAGAAGAAGGATTTAGACCCTTACAATCGACTCACTTCATTGGAGTGGCGTCAAGCGTGGGTAAGGGCAGTACACCACAAATTCATAGGACCGCAATTGGGAAAGACGGAAAAGTTTGTGTTCAATATTGTTCTAATGATCTGAATCCTAATGAGTTCATCACGTTTGGTTTTCGATTTAGAACAAGATAGTACTGTTTCACGAGATTTTTTAATCAATTCAATTTGAGAAAGGAGATCAGGTCAAATGGATTTAAAATCACCCCGTTCCTTTACTACCAGTGACAAAGCCCATGCAGATCTATTTAATGAAGTGTTGGAAACGTTGTTTAAAAATGACTCTGACTTGTTGAAGCAACTGGATATTCACGCTGATGACACAAAGCATCATGTTTCTGAAACAGAAAAGAAAAAGTGGAATGAATCACAATCTTATAAAATCACAGCCGATAATGGAATGCAACTTATTAACATTTCAGCTGAGTCAAGAATTTTTGACGCAATTAAGGATAAAGGAATGTGTACATTTTACGCAGCCGCAGGTGTAGAAGACTCACCTTCACCAGCGAATATTTCGTTGAGAGGTATTCAAACAGTTGGTCAAGATGATATAGGAACAGGTTTTGCGGTAGATATCGCAGGAAATGCTTACAGTTTCTATTATAATTATGGTCACACGTCTATAACATGGACAAAACTGCCCACAGTAACTGACATGCACAAATGGAATGATGGACAGCTCCATAAACTTACCTTAGACAATGGATCAATTAAAGGTTTGAACGGAGTCAATTTCGATGAAGTTACTGAAACAGGATTTTACTATATATTTTCAGGAATCAATGGCCCTGTAAAGAATAATGGTTATTTAACAGTATATAACTATAGTACCTACCCTTATCAAGAATTCACTTCATATTCAGGAGTAACCGATAATATCCCTGATACTAGAAGAAAATTTATTAGAAATAAGACACAATTTACAGACAATTGGACACCTTGGATGGAACTTACACCTAATGCACCAGTTGTTTGGCAAGATATCATGCTAGAAAAAGGTTCCTCAAACGGAGACAGACCGGTTCAATATGCTAAATGGGGAAACTTATTATTGCTGCGAGGACATCTGATAGCAATTAGAGAAATCGTCTGTGGAAAGATTCCTATTTCAGGTTTACCAGAAAAAGGTCTTGTGGTATCAGTGCCAGTATCAGGTACAACAGGACATAGTAAATTAATTATTTATGGTGATGGAGAAATGAAACTAACAGGCTTGCTATCTGCAAAAGACAATGCTGTAACTGGCTACTACCTAGACATGGTGATTCCATTAAATTAAGGAAGTTCCAACTGTTGCTGATATCAAACATTTTTGGAACTGGCGCTGTTATGGCAGGATATTATATTTTATGTAAGCGTTGGATGGTCTCTGCTGACGACTATCAAAATATTACAGGAGACAAATACGAAGCCTAATGGCTTTTTTTGCTAATAAGAAGACGATATCGCTGGAAGTGGATATCGTTCAAGACCGAATGACATAAGCTATTCGGCGTTCTCTTTTGCTGGATTCTGTTTTATGTGCACAATACAACAAAAGAACGATTAAGTAGCTCGATGCACTCTAAGTACTTTTGAGATAATTGGTTCCATTGTGGATGGCTAACCTTGAATTTCACTCTGTTTTTTTACATTGATTCACTTTATTGATGTCATCGAGTTAGGCATTGGGAGGATAACGCTCCACTAGTTCATAGAACATCTATAGAGGCTGATGGAAAATTTTGAGTTCAATCATCCAAATGAATTTATTATTTCTTGTTTCCAATTTAGAACAAGATAACAAAGGAATCTTAAACATTGAATATAGAAAGGAGAAAATACATTGGTTATACAAACTCCTCGTCCTTTTGAAACGAGTGATAAAGCTCATGCAGATCTATTCAATGATATGTTGGAAACATTGCTTCATAACGACACTGGTATGTCAGAACAAATAACTCTTCATATCAATGATCCAAGTCAACACTCTTCAGAAGTAGAAAAAAAGAAATGGAATGAGTCGCAGCTGTATAAAATTACAGGTGATAATGGAACACAACTTTTAAATATTTCCGTTGGTTCAAGAATTTTTGATTCAATTAAAGACAAAGGAACATGTACATTCTATGCGCCCAGTGGGATTGAGGATAACCCTTCACAATACGCAATTAGAGGGATACAGACAGTGGGGCAAAATAATATTGGAACAGGTTTCGCAATAGATACATCCGGCAGTGCATATTACTTTTACTATTATCCTAACCACATATCTATCAATTGGACACAGCTTCCGACAGCAGCTGAACAAGATAAATGGAACAACAGTCAACTTCATAAAATAACAAGGGATAACGGTCAACCCTTTTATAAAAGTATAGGTGAGACCACCGACTATAACGAAATTATAGAAACAGGAATGTATCTCATTTATAATGCAGGCCTTAATGGTCCAAAAGAGATCAAAAGAGCATTTATGATAGTGATAAGTTATGGGAATACCTTGCTACAAACTATATATGATGCAGTCAATGGTCTAAACTCATTTTATAGAATTAGGAAAACTGACTATACATGGACTGAATGGGAAAAACATCTCACGTCTACAGATTTAAATGCTACCTGGTATAATGTAAATCTAAATAGTAATATAAATCAATATTCAGTTAATCCATTGAAATATTCTGTCAGACAAAATATTTTATATTTGAGAGGATCATTTGAAATAGTTTCGATTAATGAAACAGAAATTGCACGTTTAACGTATAAACCTTCCTCTTTAACCGTTTTCACTTGTGCGACGGTTGGTTCATACGGATCTGCTAGGATGTCTTTATCTAAAGAGGGTAGTTTAAAATTAGATGGATTAATTGCAAATGATCCGTTAAAGGTAACACGTATTGAAATGAATGAAGCAATTCCACTATGGTAGTTACAATAAGAAATTCACTAAAGCAGAAGACTATCAAAATATAACTGGAGAAATATACAAAGCCTAATGGCTTTATTTTTTTGCCGGAAAGAAGGTGATTCCAATGGAAGTAGATGTCGTTCAAAACTTAATGACACAAGGCCCATTCGCCGTTCTTTTTTGCTGGATTCTGTTTTATGTTCTCAACACAACAAAAGAACGAGAAAACAAACTCAATGAGCAAATCGAGGCGCAAAATGATGTGTTAGCAAAGTTTAGTGAGAAGTATGACGTCGTGATCGACAAGCTCGATAAAATTGAACGGAATTTAAAATAGGAGGAAAACATCATGAAAACATTCGACAAAGGCACTGTGATTCGCACAGTGCTTCTTTTTATTGCGCTTATCAACCAAACGCTTGTCATGTTTGGACAAACAGTGCTGCCGATTAGCGAGGAGCAAGTGCAAACCGTAGGAGAGGCACTATATGTGGCAGGTTCCACAATTTTCACTATGGTCACTGCCATGATCGCTTGGTTTAAAAATAATTATGTGACCTATAAAGGTCAATTGCAAAAAGATGCCCTGAAACAAAGAGGGTTAACAAAATAATTCTTAAAGGAGAAACAATATGGTGAAGATCATTCAAGCACTCATCCCAAAACAGAATCGCAACAGACCAGGAAACAGGATGAAGCCGCTCTATATTACGGTGCATAATACATCGAACACTGGACGGGGGGCTGATGCGGCAAATCATGCAGCATTTGTTGCTCGGGCAAGTACCGGGGTTAGCTGGCACTACACGGTCGATGATCAGGTCATTTATCAGCATTTACCTTTAAACGAAAATGGCTGGCACGCAGGAGATGGCAGGGGAACCGGCAATATGAAATCAATTGGAATTGAAATTTGTGAAAATGCAGGCGGTGACTTTGAACAAGCCGTTAAAAATGCCCAATGGCTCATTCGAAAACTGATGGGGGATTTAGGAATTCCTTTATCAAACGTGGTGCCGCATAAGCATTGGAGCTGGAAAGAGTGTCCGCGTAAGCTGTTAAATCGTTGGGATGGCTTCAAGGCTGGTATTGCATCAGCATCAAGTCAAATGACAACAGCTAAACCGGTGAAAGAAACATCTATCAAAACCATATCAACGAGATCAACATCTAAAATCAACAAGGTCAAAAAAACATACAGTTTGCCCGCAGGTATTTTAAAAGTGACGAAGCCTCTTACGAAAGGGCCAGCTGTAAAAGCCGTACAACAAGCCCTAGCATCGATTTATTTTTATCCTGATAAGGGAGCGATCAACAATGGAATCGATGGGTACTACGGACCCAAGACTGCAAATGCAGTGTCTCGATTTCAAATGATGCATGGGTTAACCCCAGATGGCATTTATGGTCCAAAGACCAAAGAAACATTAAGAAAGGTCATAGAAAGTTAACACATATGGAATGGATCAACCCTTATTTATTATAAAAAAGTAAAATAAAGACATTTTTGGTGTTATTTTTTGTATAATGGTGAAAATGAATGGAGGGGTTGTATGAAGCGGATAAGTGTAATGATGTCTCTTTGTTTCATTGTCATGTTCCATTTTAATATGGAAAAGGTTGCAGCTAAGACCATTTATCGAGAAGTAGAAGTTGATTTCATCATGACGGAACAGGAAAAAGATTTGTGGGTACCAGGAGGTCAAAATAATCCTGAACAATATCCATCTACTTATGGCTACCAATTTTCTATACTAAATGCAGAGGGGTGTACTCTAGAGGTGACACTCTACAGAACATCCTTATCAGGAACGGATTTTCCGTCATCAGTCAAAGAGTATACAGGTAACCAATATGATCTAAGTGCAACAGACCGAATTTTATCAAGTGGTCGCTACATTTATAGACCCCATGGTATTAAACTGACTAAAAAAGAAGGTTGTGGGGATGTTGAGATAAAAGGAGTCTTTGGTTATCAAATTCAAGAACCAGACAAATAATCTTTTATGAGTAAAATCAAATGAAAAAGCCTATCCATCATTGGATAGGCTTTTGATAATGGAGCATAGCGGGATCGAACCGCTGACCTCTACGCTGCCAGCGTAGCGCTCTCCCAGCTGAGCTAATGCCCCGGGATGTTTCAATAAATATTATTATATTTAATTCCCCCTTAGAATACAAGGGGGAAGGCTATTTTTTTATTTTTGATGAGAAATCTCTCAAATTTGTATTATGCATTATTTTTAACCTTGGGGACGACTTGGGGACGGAAATTTCCTATCTCTGAATTTGTGTTTCTCAGATGTTTAGGATCAAACTTGTTAAAGTGATTCGCTGCACTCTTTTTCATTTCATCTGTTACATGGCCATATATATCAGATGTTGTTCTGGCGCTAGCGTGTCCGGCACGTCTTTGAATAGCACTTATACTTTCGCCGGCTTCCATCAATAAAGCAACCATAGTGTGACGTAGATCATGTAAACGGATATTTTTTATTTTATACTTTTGTGTAATGCGGTTCCACTTTGTAGTTGGAGTAGTAAAGTAATAAGGCTTACCAAGACCACTATGAAAAATGTATTGGTGATCTCCACCTTCCCAGGCATCATTGAGCTTTTCCTTTTCTCTTTTCCACATATGATAGTAAAGAGAAAGTTCATTCATGTACCAATCCGGCATCTGCACGAATCGTTTTGAACTTTTGGACTTAGGGTCTTTCACATGCGGTTTGCCTTGAATTGTCTTTGAAAGTGAACGATTAATTTTAAATCCACCAGCATCCCAATCCACATCTAAATGCCATTCGAGTGCAAGACCTTCACCTCTTCTCAATCCCCCTATCATAGCTGCTAAGAAATAAAGTCTCCATTTAATATCAACTTCTTCATATAGAATCTTAATACATTGAGCAGCTTCATCTGCTTCAAAATAGTTCATTTCTTTCTTCTCGTTGACTGGCAAGGGCAATCCCTTCATTGGATCAATCTTGATAATCTTCCATTCTTCAGCTGCGGTTTTAAAAACTACCTGCAGTAATTTAAAGATATCTAATATTGTTCTTTCTCCTAATCCCCCTGGCTTACCATCTTTTCTCGCACCATCCTTCGATAAATCATCTAAAAAGTCTACGATATGTAAACTCTTTATTCGTTCTATCCTCATATGTCCAAAGACGGGAAGGATATGATTTTTCAAGTGACGCCAATAAACGTCTGATGTTGTCAGAGAGTATGGTTTTCCGCTCTTTTGATATAGCTTCTTTTCTTTCCACTTATTGATGAAGGATTCAAATGTTAGTTTTTCTGGCTCAATATATTCTCCAGAATGGACTTCCATCTTGAACTGATAAAGTTGATCAGAGAGGTATTCCTGTAATTTTCTTTTTGTTTTTAGCAGTTTATGATCTTCTATACGAATAGTTTTATATTTTCTTAACCTTTTACCGTTAGCATCATATCCAATTTCAACAACTAATCTAAAAGAATTGCTACCTCTTTTTTCAATGCTAGCCATATAAAACGCTCCTTGTCTGAGAAAAAACTTTTTGATTGTAAAGGTTTAGCCGATGCTTCGCAAATGTGGGAGTAACTTTAAAAGTTTTAGTTATAAATTGAATTGCTTGATCAGGATCCATAGGTATCTTTGCAGATCTCAACATAAAAGTTGGTACTGCAAAATGGTACATAAAATTATTCGACTTCCATTCTTGATATAACCTAAAGGAGTCGGGCATCAACAGTTGATTACCCTTATGAAAAAGAATATGGCCAACTTCATGACAAAACTTTTCCCATATAATGCTCTTATTTAATCTCTTATCTAAGATAATAATTTGGGTACCCTGATTTATTATCGCTCTCGATGAAATTTCTTTATAGCAAACTTCAATTCCTAATTTTTCGGAAATAGTATCAATAGATTGTTCAGAAGGACTTAAGATTTTCATTTCTGCATAAAGTCTATTAACGTTATCTTCTAAATGAGTATAGATATATTTCAACTTAATAAGCTCCTTCAATCATTTTTGGGGAACTGGTGTTCTATTTTTGGGTAAAAATAAATACTCTTATCGAGCATTTATTTTAAATTCACGGTTATTTCTTTTGATTCGGAAACATTATCCAAATTTTCGTCAAATGGCTTACTCATCACAATTCTAACGCTTTTGATTTTAGAAACATCAGATTCTATAGGTACAGCAATTTGATATTCTCTTTTCGCTTTCCCGAATAGTTTCATATCATATTGATCCATGTCAGTATAAAGGTTATTATTACTGACTTTAATCTGTTCTTTAGTATCTAAAATCAAGTGACTAATACCAGAAAAATTGATTGTTTCTTTATCTGTATTCTCTACAGAAAATTTAACATCAATAAAATGAAAAGGATTTGTCAATTCAATATCTGTTAGACTTTGATAATCACTTAATCGATCTTCAGGAATTTCTGTTAATTTATATAAACTGACACTTTCAAAATTTATGTTTAGTGGCCCCATTTTTTGTGGCTCTATCTGTTCTTGGCTTTTTATAAAA
This sequence comes from Bacillus sp. G402, assembly GCF_051172515.1. Taxonomy (NCBI): domain Bacteria; kingdom Bacillati; phylum Bacillota; class Bacilli; order Caryophanales; family Bacillaceae; genus Bacillus; species Bacillus sp. G402. Next base: position 53,576 of record NZ_JBPIZC010000002.1, on the reverse strand, counting down.
TTGTATAATTCTCCTGTTTCTTCATCTTTATAACTTTCATTTTTTGGTTCTTCTTTAGTTTCTTTTTGCTTTTTCTCTGAAACTGTTTCTTTTGACTTTGCTGAAGACACATCATCCGTCGTCTTAGTGGAGTTACATCCAGCTAAGAGAACGAACAATGATAGGCAAATTATAAATATTGTTTTCTTCCTCATAATTGCCCCCTAAAAGGAATTATTTTTTTTGTTTTTTCTCTCTCTCTTTTCTCTTTTTAAACAACTCATACACTACTTCAAACTCTTCAATTAATTCCTCTACATCTTCTGGCTTACTATCAAAGAATAATCCGTCATGGGATTTTGCCCACTCATAAATCTTTCTTTGATGCTCAGTAAGTTTAGGACCTTCAGAATTACTTGTCTCATTCTCATCGATGTAACCAGCTTTGATCATTAATTCTTCGTAATCACATTGATATGCTTTAGAGATTAATTTGAGTGTTTCGGGAGTTGGTTTGATGTCTTTACCTGTTCTTGGGTCTTTTCCGTTTTCAATTTTCCCAAGGTAGGTATGACTTATGCCAATTCGTTTGGCAGCTTCTCTTTGAGACAGTTTTCCTCTTGCTTTTATCAAATATTCTCCAAGTTTGGACATTAGCATCACCTGTAATACGTAGTTTACATTATATTTAAATTCTTTAAAACAGAAAATGTGTAAAACATGATTGACACTACTGTAAACCTTGTGTTACTATTTGTTCGAGGAGGTGTAACACATGGTTTTCACTAACAGATTACGTGAGATCAGAAAAGGTGTTGGAATGTCAATATCTGAATTGGCAAGAAGAACTGAAATGTCTCGCGCAAACATTACGAAAATTGAGCTTCACGGACAAGAGCCATCTGGTTTCACTATGCTGAGAATTGCAAGTGTTTTAAATAAAGATCCAAGGGATATTTTTTTTGAGTCAAGTGGTACACAAGAGTTACAAAATGAAAAAGAGAACACCGGTTAATAAAATGATTTTTGCGGTTCTTATGGTTTACAAGTTCTGAAGGAGGTTCTCAAAATGCCAACAAAATCAACTATGAACGTTCAAGAAACAGCTGATTTTCTTGGAGTCCATCATGACACGGTTTACACAATGGTGAAAGAGCGGCAAATACCATTCTTTAGAGTTAGAAAAAGAATTTTCTTTAAAAGAGAAGTGCTTGAAGAATGGCAAATGTCACAAATGGAATCCAACTTTCAGCCAGTGATTGATTAAGAATTTACCACCTTAGAATACAGCGGATATAAGAGATTTGCTGTTCCGAATTGGAACATGTTCCAATTCGGAACATTAAGGGGGTGAGGAAGTTGAGGTTGGGTGTGGTGCTTCGCAAAGCAAGATTGCAGGCAGGCATTTCCCAAGAGAAGCTTGCGGAAATGCTTAGCCGCTCTCGAAGCTGCATATCGAAGATCGAAAATGATCAGAAGGTACTTGATGTACCTACATATGTACGGTGGATGGAAGCCACAAACGCTAAAGAAGCAATGATTGCTACATTATGCGGCATTGATCCACTGGCAGTCACACAGCAAATTACCGCCATTATGGCTTTGTTTGGAGGATGAAGATGAGAAAAGCGATTTTCAAGAGCATTGATCATGAAGGGATAACAGCTGAAATGATCTGTATTGAACAACTGCAAAAAAGATTAATGAAAGCATTAGAGCGTGCGGATATAGATACGGCATTAGCAGCTCACAAAGATATTGCTAAATCTTTAAAACAAATTCAGCAATATGAAAAACAATCAACGGTGAAATTGTTGAAGGCAGCTGCAAAGATTACGCCTGTAACATATCCGAAATCGTTAAAAACAAAAATGAAAGGATTGATTTAAATGAAGTTTGTATTTGTGGCAAGCAAGTTAATGAAAGCGAAGGAAGTCATTGAGGTATGTAATGAGCGGTTCAGTGAGGAAGGAGAAATTGCACTGGCTCAAATCGAAACGCAATTAAAGTCACGTATGGATTTTGAACAAAGAAAAAAGCAGCAAGCTCCTACACTCACTGCTTAAATCGAATATCGAAATGATCGAATTTATTATATCGCTCTTTAAAGAGCACGACAAGTTTTATTCTTGTCGTCCGGCTTGCGGATGGACAATGCACACACACACCATCCCCTCAAATCATGCACCATCCGCAGTCGGACGATGCGAATAAGCATCAATAACTAATAGGAGGAAAAAGTAATGAGAGAAAAACCTGTTATTCAACCCTTTTCAGAGAAACGTGACGATCAAGTCCGTTTAACGAAAGTTGGAGGATCAATTGTGATTACTTTTCATATGGAACCTATTTTCTTTTTCCCGAATCAAGAGGCTTTTGAGGAATATAAAAAGCTCACTGCTGATGCGATCAGAAGAAAGGTAGGGGTAATAGCATGAACATTGAACATCCAATGATCACTCAAATAAATGCCACTGGTTATTCAAAAGGAATTGAAGTGGTTGATGTTGTAGGAACTGACTACTTCGGGGATGAGGTCTTCTCTAATGATGAGTATGTCATTGATAGAAATGCGGGTGAAATGATCCTCGTTGATAACTTGGAACGCTATCTGAAGGAACAACTCGATTTTACCTTTGTGAATGCAAATTAAAAAGGTTCACTCCCACAAGTGAACCAATTACAAAAAAAAGAAAATAAAAGTGTCAACCCCTATTATAGCAGGTTGGCACTGTAAATCAATGGAGGCTTGTTCATGACCAAAAATATCAGGTTGGCAGAACTCCATCTATCAAATTTCAAGGGTGTTAAATCATTCACCCTTGAAACAGGTGGAGAAAGTGCAAAGGTCTATGGTGATAACGCTACAGGCAAAACAACGTTGTTTGATGCTTTTATGTGGCTGCTCTTTGATAAAGACAGCCAAAACAAAAAAGATTTTGAGATCAAGACGCTCTCAAAAGATAACAAAGCGGTAAGTGGCATTGATCACGAAGTATCTGCTGTCCTACTGATCGATGGTAAATCCGTTGAATTGAAAAAGGTCTATTCAGAGAAATGGACCAAGAAACGGGGATCAGCAAAGCAAGTCTTTTCTGGCCATACCACTGACTACTACGTCAATGACGTGCCGGTTAAGAAAAAAGAGTTTGTTGAGAAGGTCAATGACATTATCTCAGAGGACATTTTCAAACTGATAACTTCTCCTTCTTATTTCAATGAACAGATGAAGTGGCAGGATCGTTTGGCCGTACTCATGGAGATCGGCGGAGCTGTGACTGATGAGGACGTTATTAAAAAGAACAGTTCATTATCAAAGCTCCATTCAATCTTAGAAGAAAGAAGTCTTGATGAACAAAAGCGCATCCTTGCTGAAAAACGTAAAAAGATCACTAAACTCCTGGAGCAATATCCGGTACGGATCGATGAAATCAATCGTTCTATTGATGATGTAACTACTCTTAACCAAGAGCAATTGAAAGAAGACTTAAAAGCAATACAGGCATCAATTGATGATATGGAGAAAGAAGCCCGCTCTATCAAAGCGGATGCAGGTGCAGATCGTAAGAAGCGTATACTTCAGCTCGAAGGCGATCTGCAACAAATAAAAAATGACCACGACACAGAAAGATTTCAGATAGTGAATGAGAAAAAAGAAGCCTACTACCAAGCGAAAAACAGTCTTTCTCAAATCAAGCATCAACTTGACAGCTTAAAAACTAAAAAGGATCACTTGACATCCTTTTTGTCTCAAACAGACAAAGAACGTGTTGAGTTGCGAGAAGAATGGTCTAAAAAAAATGAGGAAACGTTTGAGGATCATCTAACAGATTGTCCGACATGTGGTCAAGCATTACCAGAAGGGCAAATCCAAGCTGCTATTGAGAAATTCAATTTACAAAAAAGTGAATCCCTAGAACGAATAGTCGATAAGGGAAAGCAATTAGGGATTGAATATGACAATAAGCAGAACGAGTTATACGAGGTTGATGAGAAGATTCAGCTTTTGATCTTGGAAGAGAAATTTACGACAGCAGCCGTTGAAAAACTGAAAGAAGATATGGAGCAAGCTGAAGCATCAATTGCTCCAATTACCAACAATCCAACGTATCAAGCCAAGATCGAGGAGATCGAAAGAATTAAAAGCGAGATCCAGTCTAATGAACAGGAGACTAGTGGAGCTGTTCAATCGATTAATGAACAGATCAAGGAAAAACAGCAGGAAATGACCTTGATCCGAAATGATCTTTCTCGCATCGATCAAGCTCAAAAGGCTCTCAATCGAATTGAGGAGCTGAAGGAAGAAGAACGGAAAATGGCTGATGAATATAACGAGGTAGAACAACAAACTTTTCTCATTGAGGAGTTTATACGAACCAAGATGAACCTTATGGAAGAACGGATAAACAGCAAATTCAAGTATGCTCGCTTCAAATTGTTTGAAGAGCAAGTGAATGGTGGATTAACTGAGACCTGCGAAACGCTGTATGAAGGTGTGCCTTACTCCAAAGGCCTAAACAATGCGGCGCGTATTAATGTCGGTTTAGACATCATCAATACATTGAATGAGCATTATGGTATTTCTGCGCCGATCTTCGTTGATAACAGCGAGGCGGTCACGTGTCTTATCGATGTGAATGCTCAAGTTATTAGCTTGATAGTATCCGACAAGGACAAGCAGCTGCGAGTTGAAACTGATGACAACTTGCTGACTGTAGATTGTGAGGTGATCGCATGACTGAAGTGGTAGAAGTGAAAGTTCTTTCAGGTATAGGTTGGGAAGATTGCAGACGTGAAAAACTTCTGATTGATGGTAAACAGGTCATGGACGTTCGTCCGCTCTCTGAATGTCCTGAAGATGCAATTTTGGAAAGAGACCTAAAAGGTCCAACGGATTTTGCTGGAATGCTAGAGACCTTTCTAAGAGAGCATAAAGGCAAAAAGGTCAGATTTATTTATGAGGAGGATACGGATGAGTAATCAACAATCAAATCCAAACACAAAATTGATGGAAAAACCTTCAGTATTTGCTGTGAATGGAGAAGAGGTAAAACTCACAGGGAATACGGTGAAAACCTACTTAGTACGTGGTAATGCAGATGTAACGGATCAAGAAGTGGTCATGTTTATCAACCTATGCAAATACCAGAAACTCAATCCATTTTTGAATGAGGCATACCTGGTGAAATTTAAGGGATCGCCAGCACAAATTATTGTTGGAAAAGAAGCATTTATGAAGCGTGCTGAAAACAATGAAGAATTCGCCGGAATACGTGCAGGAATTATTGTTGAACGGGACGGTGAAATGGTGGATATAGAGGGTGCTATCAAACTACCAAATGACAAATTATTAGGTGGATGGGCTACGGTTTATCGAAAAGATCGTGAAACACCTACACCTGTTCGGATAAGTTTTGATGAGTTCAGCAAAGGTCAATCAACTTGGAAAACGATGCCGATGAACATGATCCGCAAAACAGCCATTGTCAATGCGTTAAGGGAAGCCTTTCCTAATTCTCTTGGAAACATGTATACGGACGAAGAAACACAAACACCAGACACAACTGAAACAGTTGCTCGTGAAGTAAATGAAAATGCGAATTCAGAAAATATTGATATGGATTATACCGTTCCAGAAGAACCGATAAAGGAGCCAGAAGAGAAGCAACAGCCATCTGACTCAAAACCTTCAGCTTTAACCGAGGAGCCACCATTTTGATTGAGATCAAAGCTATATCGTCAAGCAGTAAGGGGAATTGCTATCGGGTGACTGATGGTAAAACCCCGCTCCTTTTGGAGTGTGGTATCACTTTCAAAGAGATGCAACGTGCTTTTGATTTCGAGATGAGTTTCGCTGGTTGTCTCATCACTCATGAGCATGGTGATCACTGCAAGGCTATAAAGGATGTTTTGAGAGCCGGAATTGATTGTTATATGTCTTCTGGAACGGCACAAGCTCTTGGAGTGGAAAAACATCACAGAATCAATCTTGTAAAAGCCCGACAGACGTTTAGGATCGGCACGTGGCTTATTATGCCCTTTGATGTTCAACACGACGTATCAGAGCCTTGTGGCTTCCTATTGGCTAATGAGGACGGAGACAAGCTGCTCTTTGCCACTGACACATATTACATCAAATACAAGTTTCCTGGACTCACTCACATCATGGTCGAGTGCAATTACTCTGAAGCGATCCTAAATGCAAATATTGAGAGTGGGAGAATCCACAAAAGCATGCGTAATCGGCTCATACAATCGCATTTCAGCCTTGAGAATTTAAAGACATTCCTAGATGCAAACGACTTGTCAAAAGTGCAGGAAATATGGTTATTGCACTTATCTGATACTAATAGTCATGAGCGGTTATTCAAACGAGAAATAGCAAAACAAACAGGAAAGGTTGTCTATGTTCCGAAATGAGCGAGCTTTTTAAAACAGCTTATCCCTATTGTTTTATTACGCTGGCTAGATCAGTAGCTCCAGACATGCGGAAAAAGGTATTGGCCATGTACATAAGCACGTATATGGCTAAGTATGAACCGCATCTTGAAGTCGTGAAAATTGAAGGCAAATACGCTATTTGCAGACTCAAAAGCAAATAGTTGGGAAGGAGGAATTCATTTGCGAGGGTGGATCAAATTACATCGAAAATTACGTGAAAATCCAGTATTCAATAATCCTAACCTGCTTAGGCTTTGGCTCATCTGTCTTACTGAAGCGAGCCATAAGCATCATCAGCAGATGATAGGTAATCAGGTGGTGGAATTAGAGCCTGGTCAATTTGTGACTGGTAGGTACGATATTGCTGAAATGTTTAACAAAGGGCTTAGGAAAAGTGATCAAGTAACTGGCAAAGTTACAGTGTATCGATGGCTTGAAAAATTAGAGGAAATGAATTTTCTGAGCATCAAAAAGAGCAACAAATTTTCAGTTGTAACCATTAATAAATGGGCACTTTACCAACAAGAAATTAACGAAGTTGATCACCAAAATGATCATCAAATGAACATCAAAAGATCATCAGATGAACATCAAGTGATCACAAACAAGAATGTTAAGAATGTAAAGAATGTATATGAAGAGGAAGAAGAGAGATCGCCAGTAGGAAATGATTCTCCTTTCCAACAAATCGAAGACAAGTATCTATCTCGAAGAGGTGGAGGATTGATGATCACTCCTAATGATGCTCAAGCCATTGAGAGGATCATTCAGGAGCAGATACCCCTTGAAGACATATTGGTGTGGATTGATGAGATTTTTGATCACTACCGACCAAGACATAGAGCGGATGGCATCAAATCGTTTTCATACCTGGAGAAGGGCATTCTTGATCGATGGCATGCCAAAAACAATCAACCTAGTAACATATCTGAATTTAAACCTAAGAAACAACAAGACAACTTATCAGCATTAGAGGCTTATGCCAAAGAAAAAGGCATTAAATTTGGAGGAGGATTAGCATGACTGAGGAACAAGCGATGATCATCTTAACCAGGATAGCAGCTGCGTATCCGAGATTCGAACTCTCTACAGATGAGATCGGAAAAGAGAGAATCAAGATTTGGTTAGAGCATTTAACAGCCCTTCCATATGAACAAGTTCTAAAAAAGATCAATCAACATATCGCTGAAAAACGATTCCCACCTGTCATTGCTGAGATACAGGTCAACCAACCAGAGAAAAATGAATTTCTAGAGAAGCAGGAAGAGTGGGTAAGAAATGCAAAATTTGCGAAACGTAGAGGCTGAACAGTTTTTATTGGGTTGTATCATCATTGAGGGCGACCTTATCAAAGAAACTACACTTGAGCCCAAACATTTTGCTGAGGAACGACATAAACAGATTTTTAAAGCGATGAGGGAAGTGGACAAGCTAGGCAGACAGGTTGAACTAGCAAATATATCAGCTTCCTTGGGCGAAGCCTTAGCAGCTGTTGGGGGATTTGAATACTTAACTAACCTAGCAAGTGCTGTTCCATCTACTCATTCATTTGAAACCTATGAAACATTAATTTACGAGGCTTTTAGACTTAGAGATTTGCAAAGTGCTGCTTTAGCATTTGCCAGTTCCCCAACTGATGAAGGTATCGTCGAGTTGTATCAAAAAACGATTGAAGCTCAAGAAGTAGGCGTTCAAGAGACTCGAACGAAAACAGATGTTTTAACAGAAATCTTCATGAGTTTGGAAGAAGAAAAGGGTGATGTCACTGGAGTAGACACTGGTCTAGCAGATCTTAATGCTATGACTGGAGGTTTGCAAAAAAGTGATTTGATCATTGTGGCTGCGCGGCCATCAGTGGGGAAAACTGCTTTTGCACTAAATCTTGCTATTAACAATGCTTATAAAAAAGGGGTAACTGATATTTTTTCCCTTGAGATGTCTGATACACAATTGACACATCGGATGTTAAGCAACATCGGAAGAATCGAGAACACTAAGTGGAGAAATCCAAAAAAATTCTTTAGTGCGGAAGATCATGAGAACTCCAGTAAAGCAATGGGCGTATATGAAAAACTAGATATTCATATTCATGATAAGCCATCTCAAACCGTTGCTGATATTCGTTCTAGAATTAGAAAAACCAAGAACGAACACCCTGATCAAGATCATTTGGTGATTATTGACTATTTACAGTTGATCACTCCTATCGGGAAACCAGAAAGTAAAAACCATGAAGTTGCGGAAATAACACGAGAATTAAAGCTTATGGCCAGGCATTTTGAGGTTCCAATTGTTCTGTTATCTCAGCTTTCACGTGGAGTAGAGCAGCGACAAGATAAGCGTCCGATGTTGTCCGATCTGCGTGATTCTGGAAGCATCGAGCAGGATGCTGATATTGTTACGTTCCTCTATCGTGACGACTATTATGACAAGCAAAGCGAATCTAAAAATATTATTGAAATCATTTTTGCTAAACATCGTAATGGTGCGACAGGAACAGTAAATTTAGCATTTGCGAAAGAGTACGGAACCTTTTTAAATCTACCGCGGCAAATGGAAGCCGCAATGTGAAATGAGGAATGAACATGACAATCAATAGCGATCAGCGTAAACAGTTCCTACTCAATGAACTGAAGCGCATTGGATATAAACCGGAGAATGAAAGTCTCGCAAAAAAATCGCTCTATGAGATCGAAATGCTAGTCATTACAGCCAAATGTGAGCGGGGGAACGATATCGAAACTTACAACGCCAGGATGGAGATCGAGGAGGAAGCAGAGTGATTAAATTACAAATCAAAGACAGTACTACGGGTAAAGAAGTGAATTTTGAAGCAGATAATTACAAAGCAGCAGATTGTAATCGTCTGATCATTCAATTGGCTGCATACATGCATGGAGGACCACTAAATATCAATGCAAGTCAAAGTGTTTCACGAGTCGTTCCGACCCCTGTGAAAAGGACAGAAGAACCAATTCATACTGATATCGTGACCAGTCAAATCAAACGGTTTCAAGAAGACCAAGATGTTTCTAAATCAAAGGATGAAAAGAAAGCTACTCCTGCTCCCTCAAAAGCAACAGAACCAAAGAGATCGAGAAAAGTTGATCTTTTGAATAACGAACGCACTTTGAACACGAGCATCGGAGAACAATTGAGCGTGATGGAACAAGTGAAAAATATAGCCCTGGTTCAAAAGGAAGATTCAGAACCTGACCGCGAGAAATGTAAGACTAAATTTCAATGCCCTGAGTGTGGATTGAAACAAGACAAACAGGTTTATAAGGGCTTTAGATACACCGCATGTGACAGCTGTGAAACAAAGGTGAAAATCATGCCTGCTGATATGAAAAACGGTTGGGATCATGAAGATGAAGAAGGGTACTTGTACCATGCGAAAAGTCGTTATGTTCAAGGAGATGAAAAACTATGAAAATAGCATTCACCATTTACGCTGAGCCAGTTGCACAAGGAAGACCGAGGGCTGCACACAGAAATGGGATGACAAGGCTGTATGATCCGAAAAAATCAAGAGATTTTAAGTCTTATGTGAAGCTGGCTGCAAGTGATCATCGTCCCGAACAACTCCTTACAGGTCCTCTGGAATTGAGGGTTAAAGTTTACAAATCCCTACTAAAAAGTTTCAGCAAGAAAAAGGCCGCAGAAGCTGAAAGAGGCGAGCTGAGACCAGCTAAGAAGCCGGATGTTGATAACTACATCAAAGGGATAAAAGATGGCCTGAATAAAGTCATTTGGCAGGATGATAGTCAAATTGTTGATCTGCATGTAAGCAAGTTCTACAGCAGCACACCAAGAATTGAAGTCGAAGTATCTACTCTTACACCAACCCATGAGGAGGAACAAATATGTCTTTTATAAATTTTGATGGTTTCGTTAAAAAAGTGAATCACAAGCCTAAAGGTGTCACTGAATTGGTTCTTGAGATTTCAACGAAGGAGCTAGGAAACAGCATTCAAAACCTTGCTGAAATGATTGATAACGATGTGCGTGTTGAAATTGAGAGCGATATTGTCCGCTATAACGTGCAGATCAATGCAAACACCGAACGACCAATTGTAAATTATCAAGTTGATCAGAGCGGCGTTGTTCACATAGCTGATCCCGAGCCGGAACAGTTAGAGGCTGAATTGGGCTTACCTGCAGAAAAACCTAAGATTGAAGAAAAACCGATGGAGATTGAGCGGGAAGTGGTTGATCGGTTCATCGTTGAAGGTATGGCTCCAGAACAGGAGGGTTTTCCTGAAAATATGACAGAGATTACGAAGCGCCGCATTGAAGGTGAATCATACCGTAAGTTGGCCACTGAACTTGAGATGTCCTCCGGCGAAATCGTTGATCTGATCAATAACTATCGAGCAGCAGTGGCACCGCTTGCTGAAAAATGGTGGGATTGGAAAGAGGATCAAGCCAACGAAGCTGAACCGTTGCAAAAGGAAAAGGCAGAAGAACCTGCTGAAGACGAAAAGGGTTCAGATGAAAATGATCTTCCTAAAGATGATCAAAAAGATGAGGAAGACGGGGCTGCATAAGATGGCACTCAAACGCTCAAAACGGTGGTTCTTGCTTTATCGCGAAGAGGATGGACAGCGCGTCCACCTCTATGAACCACTTAAAAAATATGAACTGCACAGTCGGATCAGGAAAGGATGGAGGGTTGTCGAATGATTGAAAAAATCAAGTTTATCTTCAAACATAAGCACTTCTTTTGCTTCAAATGTAGAAATATAGTTTCGGTGCAGCGTGGTTATTGGTTGGAATTTAGCACACGGGTTTTTAATGGTCCTTACTGCTCGAAGTGCGGAAGGAGCTTCAGGAAATGAGAAAGATTATAGAAGGCGATTGGGTGGAAGCTTCGGGTGAAGTTAATCGCAGAATGTTTCATATATCTGGTTACGTTGTGAAAATCTCTGAAGATGAGCTTTTAGTGAAGCCGCTTAAAGGAAAGTCTACGGCTGTTCCTAAACATTGGGCTAAAAACTTGGATGTAACGATCACTAAAGATGAATTAAAGGCTCTGATCGATTTGTCCTTAGACTTAAATGATGAACATTTCTTTAGAATGTGCGTACGTGATCTGCAAGCTTTTCTGGACAAATAAAAAGAACCAAAGCACAAGGCTCCGGCTCTAATGAATCTCGACAATTCATTATAACATGGGAGGCCTTGTGTGCATGAATAATCCTTACAAACATATAGACTCTAACGTCTCGATAGATCAGCTTTTTGAAAAAGGAGAAGTTAAAGTCATTATACTAGATGGCCATTCCAACCAAGCATTTTTAGCTGAAGCACCTATTTACGGGAAAACGGAAATCACTACACGTGACGGCCAATTCACAAATTTGAATTACAGCAGTTCACACAAAATAAAATAGCAGGAGCTTCCTCCTGCAGGGAGGCAGTCAAAATGAAAGAAATCTGGTATTCAAAATCACCATTTGCTGAATTTTGTATCGTCAATACAGCGAGCGGATATGTTGCCTATTGGCGTTCTGATCTATTAACAGATGCTAAATGGAGCGAGTATGACACATATCAATCCTATCCAGCAGCACGTCGGAATCTTGGGAAAATCGGCTGTGCCGGAAGTATGAAAAGGGTCGAGCGGTTGCCATGGGAAAGCGTTGCATGACCTTGAAGGGAATATGTCTTACTGATGAGTTTACACCGCTAGAAAAGGGCGTAGAATACTTTCTCTTTCCTCTCGGTGCCGCTCATTATTATGTATCAAAGTTTAATCGCCCTGGCTCATACTATGGAGCGTTTGAAGCCAGGCATTTTTTAATAAAGCAAAAAGACCAACACCAGGAACAGCTGACATTGTTCTGAGGGAGGAACATATGGAGTTTAAACCATCTGAAAACATGTCATATGAAGGGCTTTGGATGGCGCTAGATGACATCAAATGGCGTATAGGGGATGCGGTGCTGTCTGGGGATCGCATCAATAGCCCTTACATCAAAGGACAGAGAAAAAAAGCTGAAACAATCAAAGATGAGCTGCTGCGCCGATTTAATGAACAGGCCAAGCAAGCAGAATGAAAAAAGAGAGGAAGATCATTATGAAACTGAGAAGCATTTTTTATTTAAACGTACAAGGCATAAGACTTTTGGGAGGATGGGATCACTATCCTAGTGAGGACGAAATGCGAAACGCATTAATTAATATGTATGGATCTTGTACTCACTTGGGAGAACGGCCAATTATTTTTGAAGTCATTAAGCAAAACACGTTTTATCAAGGCGATATACATGATTTGCAGGGTGTGGATTGATGGACATTCTCATCAGATACGTCCGTTGATATAAAAATAAAAGAGGGAATCCTCCCCCTTTAAAAGTAATACTCACGTCAATGTTGAGTACCAGCAACGCTCATATGCGCCATACCAAATACCTGAGTAAGTTTGCGCACCTTTTAGATACCAATTATAGGTGCCGTCGTTATAAATAGCCGGTATTGCATTTCTGGAAGAGTACGGACCAAATACTTCTGAAGTACAATGTTTCCATGTTTCATTAGGAGTAGCAGCTTCTGCTTGCGCAGTAAAAAAAGCAGATGAAGAAAATAGCAAAGCGAGTGATAGAACTGAACTGACGATTACTTTTTTAATTCTCATAGTTTGACTCTCCTTTTAGTTTGGGATTAAAGACTTACAAGTTTAATAATACTATATATTCAAATTTAATCCATGTAAAAATTTATTTAACTTATATGGGAGTAAATATTGGAGGTTATAAAATGAAAAAAACTACTAATCACACTAACTATTATTATTGCGGCGGTGCTTTATGCGCCGTCTGCTGCGGCAGTAACGAGCGGAAATAAAACAGTGGCCGGACACACAATCAGCGTATCAACGGATGCAAATTCATACAGTCCACGTGCTAGGTCAATCGATGTGACAGCACGCAAAACAGGAAGTGAAACGGTCTATTACCGCTTCATGCTACAAAAAGAGGTGAGCGGCAAATGGAAAGATCAGCAGTTCAGCTTGGTCGGATCATTCAAGAACGCCACACCAGCAAAGGAATTTTACACAGTCAATCATACATCCGGCACGCACCGGATTAAGATGACAATCTATAATTATAAAAATTGGACAGGCGTCAAAGGCCATATGTACACGCCGTCATTCGAGGTGAGAAAATGATGAATGTACGAATTGTTGATGACAATTTTAAAGAAATATCTACTCAACTGATTGATATTAAAAAGGTTGATAACTTGATTCGTTTAGTTGCAAAGTATGGGATCGCTGATTTAGATGGAGATAAATATAAATACGAATCAGCTATCTATCTGCCTTTGGAGAATGCGTTTGAGATCAGAGTCTTTCCAATAGAAGAATAATTAATATGACATAGATCAGTGCAAAATTTCTCTGGTCTATGTCTTTCATTGTTTATAGGAGGTCGAGAAATATGGGAGCTGAACAATTATCCTTACTGCCAGGGATCGATGAGAAACAAGTCCGGAATGCTCTTATCAAAGAGCTGAAGGTCTATAGGGCACTGAAGGTAAAGGAAGAAAATATAAAAGAACAAAAAGAGCATGAGGTGACTGGTCTTTTCCCTATTCTGAGGAATCAAGAAGCAATAAATGGGCTTAAATTGCGTCAGATTGAACGAGCTTTGAAGAACAGTCTTGATGAGCTTGAATACAATATAATCGAGAAAAAGTATCTCACGTCACGCTTGGTTAAAGATTTAGAGGTGTGCCAAGAATTAGGGTTAAAGAAGGATCGATACTATAAATTAAAAAAGCAAGCTACTTTTAATCTTTCCACAGCCCTTGGAATCATTTAGTTACTTGAAGAATAAAGGATCTAAGAAGAGAGTAGGGGTCATATAAAATTAACCCCTCTCTTTTTAGAAATCTTAACGTTCTTAATATTAGTCTTTTTAAAAGTTGATGGTGATTGACTTAGTTACAGGTGATTTATTAGAAATCACAGTTGCTGTCACTTCAACTTCTTTGCTTGAATTATCCAATAAATTTAATTCTGATGAAAATCCGCCATCTTTATCAGTAGTAGATTTATGAGGTTTTAAAATACTTTCAGATGAACTTGATAAATTTACATTAACATGTTGTAAAGGAAGTGTATTGCATGATACTTTTCCTTTAACTTGAAAACACATATCTTCCTTTTGGATAATTTCTAAAGTGATTTCAGGGCAGCTCGTTTTAACAATGAAATCTCCTTCTTTATAAACTCTTCTTCCACATCCGCAGTTTCTAGCCATATTTACTCACATGCCTTTGCCAATTCTTTAATATTAAAAGTTTTGAACACACGTATCGCATGGGCCACCTGCATTTTTAAAGACGACGTTGTCGACTAAAGCTTGACTACCTTCAGATGGATCACCAATATTTTGGAAAGTAATACAGGCAGTTGTCGCTCCTGGTGGTGCACAAACTGTTAATGAATAATTTTGAAAGACACTTTGGGGTTGGTTAGAAACCGCTATAATATGAGGGATATCCTCTGTGAATATTGGGTTAGTTGTAACCGTTCCTTCTGCAGTACCCGTATTTGTTATTAATGGTGGGCATGTTTGTGGGGGGAAGGAAACCGATGCAACTAATACACCTTGTGCTCGCACATCACCTGCAAACGTAAGAGTAAAGCAGCAGCCTTCTGAAACAGGAACAATTTGGTTGATAAAGCCAGGAGTTGCTACTGTTCCAACAGGTGGGTTAGGGTCTAAACCTAGAATACTAACTGATTGTATGGTTGGAGTAGTAGGACTTCCGACAAAACGACCACTATGAGCATCTGGGAAATCAACGACAGTAGCTGTAGCGGATGTCCATGATGCAGGTGGTGCCCCAGTAGCTGATAAATCAAATCCAGGGTTAGCTAATAGATTTGTACATGGACAGCAGGCTACTCCAGTAGGACCAGTAACGCCAGTAGCCCCCGTAGCTCCAGTAGGACCGGTAGGACCAGTAGCACCAGTAGCACCAGTAGCCCCCGTAGCTCCAGTAGGACCGGTAGCTCCAGTAGGACCGGTAGGACCAGTAGCACCAGTAGCACCAGTAGCACCAGTTTCCCCAGTAGCCCCCGTAGCTCCAGTAGGACCGGTAGGACCAGTAGCACCAGTAGCCCCCGTAGCTCCAGTAGGACCGGTAGGACCAGTAGCACCAGTTTCCCCAGTAGGACCGGTAGGACCAGTAGCACCAGTAGCACCAGTAGCACCAGTAGCACCAGTAGCACCAGTAGCTCCAGTAGGACCGGTAGCTCCAGTAGGACCAGTAGCCCCAGTAGCCCCAGTAGCCCCAGTAGGACCGGTAGCCCCAGTAGTACCGGTAGCTCCAGTAGGACCAGTAGCCCCAGTAGTACCGGTAGCCCCAGTAGGACCAGTAGCACCTGAAGGACCCGTAGCGCCAGGGGCCCCAGTAGTACCAGGCGGACCAGTAGGGCCAGTAGCACCTCGTCTACCAGGTATTCCTGCTGGTCCACGCCTTCCAGGAACACAAACTGTCTTTATGCAACAACAAACATCTACCCATTCTCCACAACGACAACATCGCCTATAGCTCATTTGAACTCACTCCTAAAAAAAATGTAATCATGACATGATATTAAAAGAGGGGAAATATGTAAGGGCTGTTGCGGAAATTAAAAATATTTTAATTTTATACGAGAAAAAAGCCGACAAAAAGGGGGACAAAAAGGGGACCTTTTTTCCTAAGTGAATCATCGTATGATAGAGACAAGCAAAACGAACGTGAATATTTTGTCCAGAAGGAAGAACCTGCGGACGCTGATCATTGAGCACTTTAAGTGCCTTGATTGGTGTCCGCTTTTTTTATTGGGAGACGCGCCTTTCCCTTATCAATGGCGTATCTGGATACGGAACAAAGGTGTTGAGGAATGTGGCCATACGAGAGGGACATTCTGAGCCTGGATAGCAGCTGGTCTGCGGCGGCCGTATCGAGGACAGTTTTTCATTTTATTTGATGATTGACTGTACTTGGCATCCTCTCGGAGTGTAGTCATCATTGCAAAATCTAATTAAGCGAATAGCGTAAGGTGGTGCTTATTCGGCAAGGAGAGTATGAGCATGAAGATCAGAGATTCTTTATCTGTAGAAACAACGAAGCAATTAAAGCGCATTGCTCCTGGTTCTAATCGAAAGAAGAAGAGCAATGCTGATCCGATAACAAAGCGAGACTGGGAAGAAATCATGGGAACGAGGCGCGAAACGTATCAAAGACAAGGCGGCCGGGTCCGAAGAAAACGATAAATTTTGGGAACAGTCGTCTTTTGGGTGTATGGCTGCAGGTGCTTTGGTGAGGGATAGGAGCGCAAAAATATAAAAAGGGAGATGATGAGCATGGCATCAGGATTTGGCGTATCTGCGAATCCAACAAAAGCAAATCACAAAATCGGAGAGGATAAGGTCGTACGAATTGCGGTGCAAAACCACAACGACTTTAGTGCTGGTCCAAACCTTATTCCTCAACGTAAGGAAGGTGGCAAGTGGGTAACACTTAAAACGAACAGCCCAAACCCACTCAACCCAGGTGAAAAACTTTATGATCAATTTGACATCAAGGAATCATTTGGGAACAAAAAAGGTACTTATCGCTTTAGGGTGGATGTAGAACGCTACGACAAAAAGGGCAATCATGTTGCAACCCTTGGGACATTCTACACTAGCGAATTTTACATCAAGTAAGCAGCTGATGCCGCCTCTAGGCGGCATCATTTGTTTGATAGGAGGAAACAACATTGAATATCAAAACAATTCCCGTACATAAAATTAATCCTGCACCATATAATCCCCGCATCGATCTGCAGCCAGGAGATCATGAATACGATTCTCTGAAAAACTCATTAAAAAAATTTGGATACATTGATCCCTTAGTATGGAATGAAAGGACAGGCCACCTTGTAGGAGGTCATCAACGTTTCAAAGTATTGATGGAGGACAATCCAAGTGAAATTCTGGTATCAGTGGTTTCTTTAAATGACCAGGATGAAAAGGCCCTAAACGTAGCATTAAACAAAATCAGTGGCCATTGGGATGAAAACAAACTTGAAAAACTTCTAACAGAACTAAAGGATAACAATCTTGATCTAGAAACTATTGGATTTACTGAAGAAGAATATGAAGATCTATTAGACAGTCTTTCTATTGAAAATGAGATCGTGATTGTTGAGGAAGATAATTTTGATGTGCAAGAGGCACTAGACAATATAAAAGAACCAGAAACAAAGTATGGGGATGTATGGCGGCTTGGCCGGCATACCCTAGTGTGTGGAGACGCGACAAAGATAGAGGATGTTGATCGATTGATGTCTGGCCATAAAGCAGATCTAGTCATAACTGATCCACCTTATAATGTAGCGGTTAAAAGTGATAGCAAAAAGTTAAATGATGATGGCCATGCATCGATTTTAAACGATTCTATGGATGATGGTCAGTTTGATTTATTTTTAAGAGAAGTGTTCCTGAATTATTCAAGAATCATGAACGAAAAGGCAGCTATATATGTTTTTCATGCTGCTTCATATCAACGTGCTTTTGAGAATGAGATGCGTCATGCAGATATTGATATAAGATCGCAGTGTATTTGGGTGAAAAACTCACCAACATTCGGATGGGCGCAATATAAATACATGCACGAACCGGTCTTCTATGCATTCAAAAAAGGCTATTCACCCAATTGGTATGGGGATAGAAAACAGGTCACTGTTTGGAGAGCTGATACCTCTGAAGAAGGAGAACCAGCGACAATTTGGGAAGTTTCCCGCGGTGATACTGCAAAATATGTTCATCCTACACAGAAGCCACTTGATCTAATTAATATCCCTTTAAGTAACAGCAGCAAAAAAGGTGATCGAGTAGTAGATTTCTTCGGAGGTAGCGGATCAACTCTTATGACATGTGAGCAAACTGATAGAGAGGCCCTTCTTTTGGAGCTCGATCCGTATTTTTGCGATGTAATTAAAAAGAGATTCGCTGAATTTACGGGAATTGAACCTGAGTTGGTTTCTTCTTTATAAAATAAAAAAAGAGGGTGCTGACAACACCCTCCCTTCAAAGACAGAAAGAACCTCCCTGCCTAAGAGCGTGATCAAGACGCGGCCGCGTTTGTGGGAAAATATCACGCTCTCACCCACTATTGTAATGGAGGTTAGGGAGAATGACAATAGAAAATGCAAACACACGTTCCCTTTCTGACGAAGAAAAGAAAGAAATGCTTATGATCCTTCAAGCTGAACAGGCTGAAGGTATAGATAAATCAAAAGAGAACTATCGTAAAATTGCACAAGCTTGCATCTCTCAATGGGTTAGAGACTTTAAAGCAGGAAGCATCAAATTGTCTACTGTGGAAGATCTGAAGAAGCTCATAGAACTCGACATCGATCTTCAGAAGAATGACGATTTTTGAAAACAAACTCAAACTTAATTCAGCGGCTCGGAGGTGGGTGATATGTAATGGCTAGACCGAGAAATCCTAAAAGAGATCAGGCATTTCAGTTATGGAAGAAAAGCAATGGAACCCGCTTACTGAAAGACATTGCTGAAGAATTAGAGTGTTCCCAAACGCTTATCCGTAAATGGAAGAACCAAGACTCATGGGATGAGAAATTGAATGGTAACGTTACTAAACCAAAAGGGAAATCCAATGGTAACGTTACTAAACGCCCTGGCGCTCCGAAAGGGAGTAAAAACGCCAGAGGTAATAAAGGAGGGAAAGCGCCACCTGGTAATCAAAATGCTAAAGGCAATAGGGGTGGCGCAGCTCCAAAAGGCAACAAGAATTCATTCAAGACCGGTGAATATGAAACGATCATGTTTGAGTACATGGATGAAAAGGAACAGAAGCTTTTTACTGAAGTTGAGACTGATCCTCTGTACCAAATTGATCTATCAATACGATTATTGAGCGTTCGTGAAACAAGAATGATGCGCTTGATCACTAAATACGAGAATGGGTTGACTGATAAGCAGCGGACAGTCTTGCAGCAAATGCGGAAAATGAAAGATGTTGTTCAGGCTCCAGATAAAAATGGCCTTATTAAAGCAGTGCCAATAACTAATGAACGTCTGGCTGTGGTCCAGATTGAGGAGACAGACTCACCGCTTCTAGAGAAGATATTGAGCATAGAAGATGCTCTGACACGTGTGACCGCACAACGTGATAAAGCCATTAGGCAGAAAGTCGACATAATGAAAACTATGTCTGAATATGAATTGAGGCTACGTGGTCTTGATCTCGCTAATAGAACACGAGAAGCAGAGCTGGAGCGGATCACCGCTCGACCTGTTGATGACTCTGTACAAATAACGATTAAGCGGAAGAATAAAGGTGATGGCTGATGGTTCAAATGATGGAGAAGGAAGTCAATCCACATTTTGAGGACTTTCTTTTTGATTGGGATCAAAAGTTTCAGTTCCTAGTGGGTGGTTACGGTTCATCTAAGAGCTATCACATTGCCTTGAAACTCATCTTAAAGTTACTGGATGAAAAGCGAACCGCTCTTGTGATTCGTGAAGTCTATGACACTCACAGGGATTCAACCTTTTCGCTGTTTGAAGAGATCGTGAATGATCTTGGACTCGATCATGTGATCCAGTGTAGAACATCACCTCTCATGCTGAAATTCCATAACGGCAGCCGGATCATCTTCAAAGGGTTGGACAAGCCAGCCAAGCTGAAGTCGATCAACAACATCTCAATCATTTGGATTGAGGAATGTTCCGAAGTTAAGTACGAGGGATTCAAGGAGCTGCTTGGTCGTTTGCGTCATCCAACATTGCAACTGCACATGATCCTATCGACGAACCCTGTCGGCCAGGATAATTGGACGTACAGACATTTCTTTAAGGATGATCAAAACAACCGCTTCATCCTGGATGATGAAAGATTATACAAAGAGCGAACGATCGCTATCAACGATACGTACTATCATCATTCTACAGCTGAAGACAACTTGTTCCTTCCGGTCAGTTATATTAAGCAGCTGGATGAACTAAAAGAATACGATCCCGACCTTTATCGCATAGCCCGAAAAGGTCATTTTGGCATTAACGGAATTCGTGTTCTTCCTCAATTCGAGGTGCAGCCACATGAAGATGTCATGCTGGCCATTTCAAATATCAATCGCCCTTTGCTTAGAGCAGGCATGGACTTTGGTTTCGTTGATTCATATAACGCTGTGGTTAGGTTGGCTGTTAATCACGAGAAGAAGTATCTATATATCTATTGGGAGTATTACCAAAAGGGCACAACCGATGATGAAACTGTACAAGAGCTCATCGAATTTGCCAAAACAAAAGAGCTGATCAAAGCGGATGCAGCTGAACCGAAAACAATCGCATACTTCAGGAAGATGGGATACAACATGGTGGCTGCTCGCAAGTTCCAGGGATCACGCTTGCAGTACACCAAGAAGATCAAGCGGTTTAAGAAAATCATTTGTTCCGACTCATGCAAAAACACGATCTATGAGCTTCAGCCGCTCACGTACAAGACAGACAAGCGCGGCAATATCATAGAAGACGAGTTTAAGATTGATCCCCATACCTTATCGGCCATCTGGTATGCGCTAGATGATTATGAGGTCACTGACCTAAAAGAGAAACCAAAAGAGCGGACACGCCCGAACAGAGAAAGGAGGTCACGCTGATGAAAACGGTCAGAGCAACAGTGATGAAAGCAAATGTATCTGAAACCACTAAGCAGATTTATGAAGATGGATTTAATTACGAGATAGATGATGTGATCGAGCCGCCATACAATATCAAAGAGCTCAAACAAATGGCCGAGTATTCTACCATTCTTCAGCAATGCATCGATGCGTATAAAACAAACATTCTAGGTTTCGGCTTAGGAATCGAGTATACTTTCGATTTCAACGCAGAGAACGCACCGAAAGAAAAGAAATCTGCAGCTGAGAAAGAATGGACCCAACTTGAAGAGTTCGCCAGATATATGAACTATGATGAGTCAGCCGAAGTGGTTCTTGGTTATGTAATAGAAGACCGAGAGAAAACAGGTAATGGATTTGTCGAAGTGCTTCGAGAAGGTACAGGGAAGCCTGCAGGTATTGAATATCTTGATGCACAATACTTACGTGTTTGTAAGCTGGGTGATCCCGTTGACGTCGAATTCCGATACACAGAAAATGGTCAAGTGAAGTCATTGCAACGGAAGAAGAGATTCAGGAAGTATGTGCAGAAGGTCAACACTAAAAAGGTTTTCTTTAAGGAGTACGGTGATCCCCGAGTCATGAATGCTGCTACGGGAGAATATAGCGAAGAAACTCCCCCTGAACTTGTAGCAAGTGAAGTCATCCACTTTAAGATTGGTAGCGGTACATATGGTGTTCCTCGTTGGATTGGTAACATCGTTAATATGTATGGAACGCGCAAAGCTGAAGAGCTGAACTATCTGTACTTTAAACAAGGGCGGCATGTGCCGGCTGCAATTACTGTAGAGAATGGAATGCTTTCTGAATCCTCATATGAACAGCTTCAGGAATACATGAACGGCATTGAGGGTTCAGACAATGCACATAAGTTTCTTTTGCTGGAAGTCGAAGGGATTCCCAAGAAGGATGAGCTATCGAACGATGAAGAGCCGGCTAATGTAAAGGTGGATATAAAATCACTGGCCGAGATTCTCCAGGAGGATGCGCTGTTCCTTGAATATGATGAGAAGACGAGAAACAAAATACGTTCATCATTCCGTCTGCCGCCAATCTACACAGGTGAATCACAGGATTATAACAAGGCCACAGCTGACACCGCTCGAAAGACTACAGAGGAACAGGTATTTCAGCCGGAGAGAATGATCATCACTGGCAAGCTCAATACACTCTTTCTTCCTGATCTCGATCTCTGGCATGTGCGACTCATATTAAATGGTCCAGACTTTCGTGATCCGCTTGAAATTGCGAAGGTTCTTACACCCTTTATTCAAGCAGGAGCGGTTTCACCTAATGACCTACGTGATCTAGCTGGCCGTATCCTTGGTAAGACACTTGAAGAATGGCCGGAGGAAGAATATCACCGACCAATTGAGGCGAAGCCAAAGGCATCAACTAGCTTGCTTGATACGGTTCTTCAGAAGTCAGCAGGTTCTCAGAATGAATTGGTATCGATCCTCAAAGACCTTAGGGATGAACTAGAGGAGATCCGCAAATGAGCAGAATCGATCAGCTGATAAAAAACATCAATGCCTTTGTGCAAAAAGCGGAATCGGATGAGGTCGAGGAACTAAAAGCGGCGGTGGCAGATTTCCCTGAACTGAAAGACATTCCCTCTTTGGTGGAAGAGTACGAGAAAACTATCGCTAGATTGTTCAGATTGCAACGCAGGACGTTTTTAAATGCTCTGAATGGTTTTATATCAAAGGACGATTCGGAGACGTTAGAATCAATTTTAGCGTATTTTCAAAATGACTTGTTTGCAGCTGATGAATTTGCGGAGCTGTTCGGAAAAGAAACGGCTGTCTTTCTAACACTCACCGTCACCCAGCTGGCCGAGAAAATCATGAATTCCATCGATGCAGATATTCCATTCAAGGTGCTTTCTGAGAAAACTGAACAGTGGATTGAATCGTGGTCGCAGGAGTTGGCGCAGCTGATGAAGCTGAATACTCATACGGCCATTGAGCAAACGCTGAAGGAAGGAATAAAAGAAGGCCGCTCTATCCAAGAAATTGAACTGGAGCTGAAGGACCTTCCTGAATTTAGCCGGAAGCGCGCACGTGTCACAGTTGTCACTGAAGTGTTGACCGCTTCTTCCGTCGCTCAACATGAATCATATGTACAATCCCCGGCAGTAACGGGGAAGAAGTGGAAGCACAGCGGCGGGAAGAAGAATCAGTCAAGAGAAAGTCATGTGCAACTCGATGGAACGATCATCCCTCTCGATGAAGAATTTGAAATACCAGGTAGCGGAGAGCGGTGCATGTTTCCGAGAGATACACAGCTCACGCCAAAAGAGCGAGTGAATTGTCATTGTGCGGTTGGTCCTGTGGTTGATCCTGTTATTCTCGGATTGTCAGCTGAGGAAAAAGAAGAGATTAGAAGAAGAGTCTTACAAAACATGGAATGAAATAGTATAATATCCTCATTACTTTGAGAATGAGGGGAAATTATGAATGTTTATGAATTAATATCTTCTATGTTTAATGGGTTTATAACTATTTTTACAGCAATGATATGGCCTATCTCGATTATTATTGTAGTGGTTATGCTGAAAACACCTATTACTGATCTTATTAAAAACATAGCAAAGATAAAATACAAAGATTTTGAACTTGAATTGATTGATAAAAAACTGAATGAGGTTACTTCTAATGCGATTCCCAATAACATTGATGTGGAAATGGTTGATTTAGAACCACTGAGAAATGATTTTAAAGCAATAAGAGAGCAAATTGCCATAAAAGGTCCTCGGTTTCCTGTGGTGTTAGCATGGAGGTATATCACAAGAAGATTAGTTGAAATATGTGATAAAAACGATATTGAATTGTCTTATCATGATGCAAGAGATTTAATTGATGTGCTCTATGAAAACAATATTGTTGATTTGAAATTGAGAGATTCATTTATTAATCTGCAAGAATTGTTCGGAATATTATCTGGTTATGACGAAATATCTGAATCACAAGCTAATAGGTTCCTAGATGCTAGCGAAATATTTACTATGCATTTAGAAATCCTCTGAAAGGAGGTGAATGAATTGCCACGCGAATTGATTAATGCAAAAATCACACACGTTTCATACGTGGACAAGGCTGCTAATCAAAAGCAGTTCTTTTTTATGAAATCAGAAAAGCAGCCAGACTTTCAAAAAGAGATCAAGGTTATCGCGAAGGCTGATGATGCACAGCGTCTTGTGTACGGTATTGTATATGAGCCTCATGTGGTAGATGCACATGGGGATTACATGACACCGGCGGAGATCGAAAAAGCCGCTCATGGGTTCCTGAAGGATGCACGTGAGATCGATAAGCAGCATGATTTCCAAGGCGGTGTTGGGGAAGTCGTTGAATCGTACATTGCTCCGTCTGACTTTGAAATGGGCGATGAGATGATCAAGAAAGGATCGTGGGTTCTTGTGACAAAGGCTTCCGATGAAATTTGGGAACAGATTCAAAAGGGCGAGATCACCGGATATTCAATGGCCGGAACAGCAGACATAGGAAAACAAGAGCGTGAGCCAGCTTCTGATGAGAAGGGGCTTTTTTCTTTGCTCAAAAACTTCTTTCTTAAAGGAGAAGTTAAGAATCGATACGACAAAGGCCGCATGCGTCGTGAGTTTTGGGCGGCACAAGATGCACTGAATTCCGTTTTGTATAAATGGGATTCTTACGACGATGAAGACTTTGAGACTGATCCTGAAAAGGTGAGGGCAGCACTTCAAGATTTTGTGGAAATCACACAAGAGATTTTGCTTACTGATGACTTGGCTGGGATCCAAAGTGATCCACCTGAAGAAGTCGCAAAAGCTGGCCGAAAGTTTTCAGCTGCTAACTTAACTGAATTGAAAAATGCAAGAGCCGCTATCGACAATCTGTTGAGTCAAGCGGAAGAGAAGGAGGAAGAAGAAGTGAACAAAGAAGATTTGCAAAAGATGTTAGATGACACAATTGCACCGGTTGTAAAACGCTTGGATGACCTTGAAAAAGGAGAAGGCGAGCAGCACCCTGATCCGCAAGAAAATCAGCCGGATGAAGCTGTTGCAAAAGAAATGGCCGCAGCTGTAGAAAAAGCTTTGGCTCCAGTTGTTGAAAGAGTCGAAGCCCTTGAAAAAGCACGTCCGCAAGGTAATGGTGTAGAGGATGCACAACAACAAGACGTACAAAAATCTGAAACGGTATGGGGCGGCTTGCTTTAAGCCGAGAAAAGGAGGAACTAGAGTGAGAAATCAAGAGGTAATTAACAAAGCGGAAGTGACCCTTGGTACATTAAAGACAGGTGGTCTCATGAATCCAACGCAAGCATCTACATTTATTCGTATGGTGCAAAACACACCAACCCTGCTGCAAGATGCACGTGTCATTCCAATGGAAAGCGATTCGCAAAAGATTGAAAAAATCGGTTTTGGCCAACGTATCTTGCGTGCAGGAGAAGAAGGCAAAGCGCTTGAGGCAAAAGACCGTGTTGCGCCAACAACAAGCACTGTTCAGCTAACTGCGAAAGAAGTCATCGCAGAAGTGAATATTACGTATGACACGCTTGAAAACAACATCGAAGGTGATAATCTACAGAACACCATCATGCAAATGCTTGCTGAGCGTGCAGCCGTTGATATTGAAGAATTGATTTTGAATGGTGATACGAAATCTAGTGATGCATATCTAGCGCAACTTGATGGTATTCGTAAACAAGCGGAATCTCATATTGTAGATGTAGCTGGTGAACCACTTACACGCCAAGTGTTTAAACAGGGATACAAAGCTGTTCCCTCTAAGTATTTGCGTATTCCACAAGAGTTCCGATTCTATACGTCCCCAGGGCAAGAGGTCGAATGGAAAGACAAAGTAGCGGAGCGTCAGACAAGTCTCGGAGATGCAGCTGTACAAGGTGGACTTTCTTCTGCATTCGGTGTGCCGGTCAAAGGTATTGCAAACATGCAGCCATATGAAATGGGAGAGGACGGCACAGATGTTTCAGACATCTTATTGACTCATCCGAAAAATATTATCCTTGGCTTCTCTCGCAATATTCGTATCGAGGTTGATAAGGATATTCGCAGACGTAAATTCAT
This sequence comes from Bacillus sp. G402, assembly GCF_051172515.1. Taxonomy (NCBI): domain Bacteria; kingdom Bacillati; phylum Bacillota; class Bacilli; order Caryophanales; family Bacillaceae; genus Bacillus; species Bacillus sp. G402. The sequence continues at coordinate 27,384 of NZ_JBPIZC010000002.1, read as the reverse complement.
CATTGTGTTGACTGCGAAGCTCGACAGCAAATTTGAAGAAGAGGATGCTGTTGCTAAGATCATTAAGGTCAAGGAGTGATCAACATGTATACAGCGGTTTTGATCAAAGGAAAGACATACTCTGTGATGGGGCATGTCTTTCATTTAAATCAGGAGAAAGAGATTGAGAAAAAGGTATTTCAATATCTCGATGGCAATGAGTTTTTTGCTTGTAAGGAAGTAAAAGCTCCTGCTGATGATCCAAAAACGGATGAGCCGGTGAAAGAGGAAGAAGAACCGGCACAAGAAGTAAAAATTTACACTGAAACAGAACTGAAGGGCATGAACAAAACTGAACAAGAAGCCATTGTTATTGATCTTGGCGGCGATCCGACTCAGCTCAAAGATAAGAGTGAAAGAATTGCCTTCATCCTTGAGCATCAACAGCAACAAGAAAAAACAGGAGAGTAAGGCTGATGCTGATCTCTCCTGAAGAAGTTAGGGCGTATAGCGTATTCGAGAGCGTGAAAAACCGCTCGGATGAACTATTGGAAAGTGACATCATTGAGGCTGAAGCTGAGGTATTTAAGATCGTAGGTCATGATTTCACAAGTGAAAAATATCAGCCGCTTCCTGAAAAGGCAAAGATCGCATTGATTAAAATGGCGCAGTTCTTCGCGTTGATCAACGGGGATGAATCAATCATAAAGGGTTATAAATCTGAAAAGATTGGCGACTATTCATACACCTTAACAGATGGTAACGCCATATCAAAACCTGATGTGTATAACCTGTTGATAGATTTCATAGAGCCAATTGATCCACCGGAAGATCCGGCAAGTGTAAGAATGAGGTTGAGATCATTATGAGCTATCAATCATTGTTGACGGATCAATGCGATATTTTCCACCTACAGAATGAGCAGCTGTCAAAAGATCGTTTTGGTGTGCCGGTTCAGGATGCGCAGCCGGTCTTTTCATATCCTGATGAGCCTGATCAAGTTGCGCAGCCATGTTATTTTACGGAGAAAAACCAATCCATCACACAGCAGGAGCCAAACGCAACCATTCATCAATCGTACCTTGTTCATTTTCCTATTACCGCTGATGTCCGAGTAAATGACAAAGTGGTATGGGAAGGCGTGACATTGAAACTCCAAAAGCCCAGACAGATCAAAAATCACCACATTGAGGTGGTAGCGATGAGGAGTGAAAGCCTATGAGGATTGATGGTTTAGATCAGTTCATTGAGGATTTGAATGCAGCTGTTAATGGCGGCTTGCAAGCTGAATATGAAGAATGGTTGGAAGCGATGGGTTATGAGTTCCTAGACATCGTTCAAGATGAAGTTATCCGAACAAAAACGGTGGATGCTCGCCGTTTGCTCAACTCATTCCAAAAGGGAGACCAAGAAAACGTATTTTCTATGAGCAGCGGTGGTCTTACCTTGGATGTAGGGACCAACTTGGAATATGCATCTTACACAAACGATGGACACTTTACCATTGATCCTAGTAAAAATCAGGATAGACGATGGGTTCCTGGCAGATGGGTTGGTGATCGTTTTGAATATGACCCAAATGCCGAAACAGGGATGCTCCTGAAATTTCAATGGGTTGAGGGCAGCGGCTATTGGGATAATGCAATATCCATCTTTGAACAGATGTTTGAACATTCTTTGGAGCGTAAGCTGCAGCAATGGATTGATCAACAATTTGGGCGGTGATGGAATGAATCAAGAAGTCGGCTCCATCATGCATTATTGTTACAAGCAGTTTCCGGTGAAAGTATATGAGAAAGAGATTCCTGAACAGTTTCAGGTCCCATCCATGTACTTTCCAGCAGCATGGGTCAATACAAGAAACGATACTGTTTCAACGTTCCTTAAAACCTACACGCTGCATATTAAAGTGTTTCATAAAGATTCTGGACAGGCTCATGATGCAGCTGAGTCGATAGTGGATGCCTTGTCAGCTGATCGGAATATCATTCAGATGATCAGTGTAGAAGGTGAACCGCTTGATCAATATGTTCGCATTAAGAGGGCGGAAACTAGGATTGCAGATCAAGGTGTGGCAACGATTGTCCTCACATGGGATAGCGCCTATTGGTACAACCGAGATGAGCAACCAAGCCTTGACGACATAAATTTTTCAGACGGGGTGATCAAACGTGAGCAAAACTAAAAATGAATCACAGGTGAAAGAAGAAAAAGCCGCTCCGGTTCTTCCTAAAGAAGCAGCATTTTCATTTGAAGCCTTGAAAGAGCACAGCAAGGAATTGTTTGGCGTAAAGCCTGAAATCCTTGAGGGTGCTCTTTTTTATATCAAAGATCAACCAATTACAAAAACAGAAGCAAAGAAGCAGATTGATGCTTTTTTGTCTAAGGAGGTTTAAGCATGAATGGAGGTACTTTTACACCAGGTACAGAAAAGAAGCGCCCTGGTATCTACTTCAATTTCAAAACCACAGCACAGCAGCGTATCACGTTAGGTGATCGCGGCACCGTTGCACTCCCAATCACAATGAGTTGGGGAGAGCCTAAGACGTTCATCTCTATCTCAGGCATCGAGGACTTAAATAAAAAAGTCGGATTAAATATCGATGACAAGTCACTGCTTCTTTTCCGAGAAGCGAAGAAAAAAGCACAAACAGTCTTGCTTTACCGTCTGAATGAAGGTGAGCCAGCAAAGGCTCAGATCAGCGAGAATTTCAACGTTCTTGCTAATTATGGTGGACAGAAAGGGAATGAGGTCACGATCCAAGTTACTGAAAACGTATTGGATAGCTCGAAGCGTGATGTTGTGACTTACGTGGGTACAGATATTGTCGATAAACAGGTGGTCACAGATGTCAAAGATCTTGTGAAAAACAAATACGTTCAATTTTCAGGTGAAGGTGAAGTGACAATCACTGCTGGTGTAACACTAAGCGGCGGAAAAAACGGTGTGCCAAGTGTGGCAGATTACACAGCATTTCTTGAAGCAGCTGAAACAGAATACTTTGACGTGATCGCGCTACCTAATAACACTAGTGAACAGTTAAAAGCGACATTTGTGGCTTTCATCAAGCGGCTGCGTGATGATCAAGGACGTAAGGTGCAAGGTGTTTTACCGAACTATGCAGCTGATCATGAGGGAATTATCAATGTCACAAGCGGCGTTCTGCTAGAAGATGGTACAGAGATCACACCAGCCAAAGCAACTGCATGGGTTGCCGGTGCATCTGCAGGAGCCAACTTCAATCAGTCATTAACCTTTGTGGAATATGAAGGGGCTGTGGACACGTTAGAGCGTCTTGATAATGACCAAGTGGAATACCGCTTGTCACAAGGCGAATTCTTGTTCACGTTTGATGCGCGTGATCGCACAGTGAGCGTTGAGAAGGACATCAACTCTCTAACAAGCTATACAACGGAGAAAAACAAGACATTCGGGAAAAACAAAATTATCCGAGTGCTCGATGCGATCAACAACGATCTCACTCGCGAATTGAAGAATCTGATTAAATTACGCAAAGCCAACGGAAATGACATTCCGGCATCTGATGATGGGCTGCAGCTGGTGAAAACACTCATCACGCAATATCTCACGCAGCTCCAAGATGGATATGGAATCACTGGCTTTGACTCTGAAACTGATATTACGATCGCTTTAAATGAAGATCGTGACGGTTTCTTGATTGATCTAGCTGTTCAACCTGTTGATGCAGCTGAAAAATTCTATTTCAATGTAGAGGTGAAATAAGATGGCTTTTAAAGCGCAGAATACCATTTCAGGTAAGGAAGGGCGTCTTTTCCTCGATGGTGAGGAATTGGCGTTCATCAAAACGTTTGAAGCGAACGTGGAGAAAAACAAATCAGAAGTTAACGTTATGGGCCGTCGTATGACCGGTCACAAGACAACCGGTGCGAATGGTACTGGCACAGCGACTTTCTATAAAGTTACATCACGTTTTGTTCAGTTGATGTTAAATTACGTGAAGAAGGGACAAGATCCGTACTTCACTATTCAAGCTGTACTGGATGACAAATCATCTGGCCGCGGCACAGAGCGTGTCACATTGTTTGATGTGAACTTTGATTCAGCTAAAATTGCTGGATTGGATGTCGATTCAGAAGCACTTGAAGAAGAGGTCCCTTTCACGTTTGAGGACTTTGATCTTCCTGAGAAGTTGAAAGACACTTTCTGATTAAATTTGCATACAGTATAAAAAACAAATGCCTAAATCACTGTAGCGAGCTACTCTTTAATTGAGTAGCTTTTTATTACGAATAAATTAGAGTATAACTGGATAGGATAGTATAGATCGGCTGTAGATATAGAATGGTGATTGCCCTCCTTGTGTGGGGATGGAAAAGGGTCTAATTTAAGACCCTTTTCCTAAGGATGAACCAAACAATGTTTACTGCATATAATAGTAATGCATTGCTGGCATATTTTTAGAATTACCCCGTTCTTGAAACGATTCACTTTCTAATTGACCTTCTTTGAAGGTCTTTCTGTTTAAAAAACAGAGGACAAATTTGTTATAATTAAAAGAGCTTGATATACTATAAACAAAGGGTGTGTTAGTATATCACTAATACACAAAAAGAAGCCAGGATGCGCTAACATCCCGGCAATGTACAATGAGGCCCTTCAAGGGGCTGGCTTAAATCAGGTGAAGCAACAAGGATAGGCAATCCCTACGAACTTACCAGGCTCAAGGGAGGCCTATTTTTTGTTTATATACGTCAACAAAGCAAGGATAAACATCCCGAATAAAAGCATTAGGGAAATCGCTTGGAACGTTGACATAAGCATCACCCCCTTTCTTACGGGGATGAGCCAGACCACCCTTGAGTAAGCCGTTCAATTGTACGTTCTCAATTATACATGAAAAGATTGGAAAGCACATTCAAAAAATGGATGTGCTTTTTTGTATTCAAAAAAAACAAATCAAAGGGAGTTTTTAAACATGAGCGAAAAACAAACAAACAACGTATATGATCTTTCATTCTTTATGCCAGGACAAACAACAGAAGCGGAAGAAGTCAAATCCATTATCTCAAAGCGTTTCGTTGATAAAAAAGGGAATGTCATTCCTTTTGTCTTCAAAGCGATCACAACAGAGCGCATCGATGAACTTGAGAAAGAAAACACGACTTTCAAAAATGTTAAAGGTCGTGGACGTGTGAAAGACTTAGATTCTCAACGTTTTTACGCACGTATTGCGGTTGAATCAACTATTTATCCTGACTTTAAGTCAAAAGAATTGCGCGAAGCATACAACACCCAAGATCCAGTCGAAGTGGCAAAACGTGTCCTGTCTGTCGGCGGTGAATATGCGAACTGGTTAAACAAAGCTATTGAGGTCAACGGTTTTGAAGACGAGATTGAGGACCTTGAAACAGAAGCAAAAAACTAATAAAAGACGGGAACAAAGAGGCTGTGTATCTGTATTACTGCATGCATGAGCTTCATTACTCCCCGTCTGAACTCTTAGAGGTCTATGAAGCGCCGAGGCAATTCAAGGCCTTTTTGTTTGGGTTAATAGCCCATAAATTAGAAGTGCTTGAAAAGGAATCGAAGAAAGGAGGATAAGACATGGCTCGTTTAACCGCTCGGTTTGAATTACAAGACCGGATCACGCGTAAGTTGCGTTTGATCAGAGGGGACCTAGAGAGACTTGATAGATTGCGCCGCAGATCAGAGCGGCCAATCACTTTAAGGATCAGGGACAATGCAACAATCGCATTAAGACGTGTGCAGCGATTTGTTTTGCGTGACCTTGCTCGAACATATCAGCTGACACTGGATGTCAATGATCTGGCCACAAAAGCATTGAGAAAGTTCAATGGCTTTTTACAACGCAAGATGCCGCGTACTCATAGCGTGTTGATGCGCATTAAAGATCAGGCAACACCAGGGCTTGTCCGGTTACGTCGTTACATCGATCGAAAGTTTGGCAAAGTAGAACGGTTGGCCATAACGGTCTATGATCGGGCAACGGCGGGAATCAAACGTATTGCTTCATATGCAGCGCGTCAGCTTGGTCGGGGATACAGCTATACAATTAGAGCTGTTGATATAGTCCGACGTACTGTCAGCCGTATAGCGTCTTATACTCGAAACACTTTAGGGACTGAATACAGGGTGGCGATTAATGCGATCGATCGTTTCACCGCTCCAGTACGTGGGGCTGTCTCATTTGCAAATACCCATTTGGGACGGACTTACACAACCACAATTAAGGTTCTTGATCTTATCACTAAGCCTTTACGGGGGATTGTGTCAGCTGTCACCAGCACACTTGGTTTGCTTGGAGTGGGTGCCGGCGCAACAGGCGGTATTGTTGTGCCGCTCAAAATGGTGGCGGATCGACAGAACATGACCACAGCTTTTGAAACACTGCTCGGTAGCAGAGGGAAAGCAGATGCACGACTGGACGAGCTGACAGCCTTTGCTGGTCAAACGCCATTTACTCGTGACGAGATATTTGAGTCAAGTCGTGTCCTCCAAGTATTTACGGGCAATGCGCTTTCTACGACTGAAGGCATGAAGCTAGTCGGGGATGTTGCTGCAGGTGTTCAGCGGCCGTTCTCAGAAGTTGCGCTATGGATGGGGCGTTTATATGACGGCATTAAATCGGGGCGTCCTATCGGTGACGCAACCGCAGCGCTTCAGGAAATGGGGGCGATCTCTGGTGATGCCAGAGGTAAGCTCGAAAAACTTGCAAAGAGCGGCAAAGACATAAATAAAACTTGGCCAGAAGTCACGAAGGAATTTGGCAAATACAACGACATGATGATCAAAATGTCCGACAACCTTGCCAACTTATTCCTTGGTGTCAAATCATTCATCAACAACAGCATCCTTATGCCTTGGGGTAAAGGACTTGCAGCTGCGTTTCAACCTGCACTAGAAGCATTTAGAACGTGGCGCGGGGAATATTCCTTCGTGCTGACCGATCTATCAAACAAAGCTGAAAAGGCGGGTAAGAAATTTGCTAACAGCTTCCTTGATCCGACAAAGAGTGTTTTCGGATTCATTGGTGATCAATTTAAAATTCTGTTTCCTGGTGAGAAGTTAACCAAAAAGCAGACACAAGAACTCAAAGTGAAATTTAAGGACAACCCTAAGCTGAAGAAGCACTTTGAACAACTAGAAAAATACAGAAAAATGGACTTTGAAACTCGGTGGAAGCTAGTTCTTGATAATACGAAAGACGTTTTTGGCCAATGGTGGGAAAAGACAGGAAAGCCTGGTCTTTTCAAAATGGCCGAGAATGTCGGGAAGACTTACGGCGGCATCATAAACGGTGTGATCAACGGTCTACTGGGTATTGATGACAAGCAGTCTGAAGATAGCTTTACTGATGCAGGAGCCAAAGCAGGAAGGATATTCATCGAATCATTTTTAGAAGCTCTTGATCCAGCGCAATTGGGAATTCGTATCACCAAGAAGATCGGTGAGATCAACTGGAATGCCCTAACAGGAGAAGGATCAATTGCTGGTGCTTTGATTGCCAATGCATTTGCACTCGCATTCCTCGGAAAAGTGGCCACGTTATTAAAGCCGCTCAAATCCATTCTTTCTGGCGCTTTTGCTGCCTACAAATGGGGAAAAGGTTTAAGAGGAGGAATGGGAGCAGGAACAAGCGGTGGTGTAATCGGAGGAGCTGGAGGAGCAGGGCGACCGCCAAGGAACCAACGACCTCCAGAATATCGTCAGCCTTGGATCAATAGAGGGGAGCCGGTACGTCCAACAACGCCAAACCAAGGTCGAGGCGGTGGATTCTTAGGAAATCTCGGTAAAGGTGCAAAGAGTATTGGAAAACGCATTCCTATTCTCGGTACACTGATTGCGGCCACAGAACTGATCGGCATCAACAATGATAATAAAGGTGAAAAGATCGGTGGATTCACAGGAAATCTAGGTGGCGGTATTGGTGGAGCCGCAATCGGAACAATGATCGCACCTGGTATCGGAACAGCTATCGGTGGAATCTTAGGAAGCATCTTTGGCGGTGATCTTGGCAAATGGATTGGAAAGATGTTCGACAACGGAACCATCAAGAAAAAATGGGATGAGATTGTCAAATGGTCAGAGGATGCAATCAAGTGGATTAAAGATACATGGAAAGATATTTCAACTTGGTTCAATGACAACGTGGCTGAACCAATTGGTGGTTTTTTTGAAAAAGCATGGACAAAAATTAAAACCACTTGGGAGAAAGTCTCTAACTGGTTCATGGAAAAAGTGTTCATACCTATCTATAACTTTGTTGTACCAATCATCAACTTTGTTGTTGGTGTTTTCACCGTTGCTTGGAACATTATTAAAACCATATGGAGTGTTGCATCAACTTGGTTCATGGAAAAGGTATGGAAACCATATGGTCAATATGCAGTAGAAGCCATTGGTGTGGTATGGAATAAACTTGTTGATACATGGAATTGGATCAAAGAGACATGGGGAGTATTGTCTGAATGGTTTAATGAATATGTGTGGACACCATTTAAGACATATGCCATTCCAGCAATCATGTTTATCTGGAATCTATTCAAAGGTACATGGAACTGGATTAAAACAACATGGGTGATACTTGCAACTTGGTTTGATGAGTATGTATGGCAGCCGTTTAAAACTTACGCTTTGCCAGCCATTATATTCGTTTGGAATCTATTTAAAAACACGTGGAATTGGATTAAAACTACGTGGGAAAAACTCTCTATTTGGTTTGATGAAAATGTATGGCAACCATATAAAAAATATGCAGAACCAGCGATTTCCTTTGTGTGGGAGAAATTCCAAGATGCCTGGAGAATTATCAAAGGTATCTGGAAGACAGTGAGTACATGGTTTGAAAAATATGTTTTTAATCCGCTAAAAGACCATGCTGAAAGGTTAACGAGCACATGGAAAGGCTTATTTGACATTGTTGGGAATGTAGTTGGTAAAGTTAAAGAAATTAGTGGAAATGTATTTCATATCTTTGAGAAAAAAGGAGAAGAAAAAACAGGCCTGAAAAAGAAAGAGAAAACAGCAAATAACGCCACCGGTGGTTATATCACAAAGCCAACACTTTCATGGATCGGCGAGGCTGGGAAAGAGTTTGTCATCCCGACTGAAAACAACCGAGGACGAGGGAAGATGTTGCTTGCTCAGGCTGCTTCACATCTTGGAATGTCCGTAGTGCCAAACGGTTCATCACCTACCTCTCCAGCAAGCTCATCATCTCCTATGAGACCGGCAGCTGCTTCATCAGTTTCCACTTCTGCAAGTGGATCAGTATCAATTGGAGACGCAGGCAACGCATCAAAATACGGGGAACAGTTTAGCACTGATTTTGAAAAAGGGTTAAACAGCAAAGTCGTTTCGCTTGAACAGTGGAAACAAGCCAATATCAAGCAACCATTTACTCAAATTCAGACATCGACTCCGCAGTACGGAGCTCAAACTGTCACCGGCTTTGCTGCAGGTCAAAACATGACACCAACTGGCACAGGTCAATTCTTAGATCAAAATGTAAGACAACCTTTCTTATCCGCTCGCCAAGAGTCACCTACATGGGGCGGTGGACTGATTGACTCATTCAACAGCGGTATGAGGTCAAAAGGAAGCGAAGTGACACAAGCGGCCAAGGACATGGCGAAGAAAGTAGAACAGGCGTTTAGAGAAGAATTAGATATTCATTCTCCTTCACGTGTCATGATGAGTCTTGGGAAATTCGCATCAATCGGTGTCGTCAAAGGTCTTGATTCAGTTGATGTAAAGAAATTCGCAGAGAATCAAGCCGGTTCCTTAATTGCTGCATTTAGTGGAATGGGCGCATCTAATCTGAGTGTTCAACAATGGCTTATGGCAGCTCTGATGGCAACCGGTACATCTATGAGCTGGTTACCTGGTTTGATGACGATCGCGCAGCATGAGTCACGTGGAAACCCGAAAGCGATCAACCTATGGGATTCAAACGCCAAAAGAGGAACGCCATCTAAAGGATTGATGCAGACCATTGATCCGACCTTTAATTCTAATAAGGCAAGCGGCATGAACGACATCTGGAACCCGATTCATAATGCTGCAGCTGCTATCAATTACATCAAAGGCAGATATGGGAATGTGTACAATACGCCTGGATTGAGAAGTATCAGAAACGGTGGACCATATAAGGGTTATGCAAACGGGGGACTGATCACTCAGGAACAGATAGCTAGAGTCGGTGAAGGAAACAAGCGTGAATGGATTATTCCTGAAGAACGAGGCATACGTGGTCGCTACTTGTTGGCTCAAGCTGCACAGGCTTTAGGAATGGACGTATATGATCCGGCCAACACTGCATCATCTGAGCTTTCACAAGGGCAGGTGCAAACAGTAACAGCTGGCACAGCGAATGCACCTTCTGCTTCTGGTGGATCAAAACAGATCATCATTAATTTTAATGGTGAGCAGCATTATCATAATGGCCAAGATGCAGAAGGGCTTGCAGAGAAGATCAAACAGATGTTGATTGATGAGTTAGAGAATGAAATCAACACAGGAACGAAGGGAGTCGTGATCGATGGCTAAATCAAAATATCAACTTTGGATTTCGCAAGGGAAGGACAAATTACGATTCCCTGTCCTTCCTGAAAAACTTGAACTGAACAACAACGTACAAAATGAATCTATCAAAGTATCAAAATTTGGCGAGCTTACATTTTTGGATGTACCAGGGGCTCGCCAAATTTCATTTACAACGTTTTTTCCAAAGAAATATACACCGATTGCCGAATATAAAAGCATTCCTTCACCAGAGAATGCGATCGCCAAAATAGAGCGATTCATGAAATCAAAAAAGCCTGTACGCTTTATTGTCACAGGGACAAAAATAAATATGCAATGCAGCATAGAAAGCTTCAATCACAATGAAGGTACTTATGATGTTGGTGATCGAGAATTCACGCTGCAGCTTAAAGAATATAAAACTGCATCACCTAGAAAAATTAAAAGGAAAGCCAAAAAGAGCAGCAAAAAACGCAGCTCAAAAAGCGCACCTAAAGTGTACACCGTTAAAAAGGGTGATACCTTGTGGGATATTTCTGGCCGTTTCTATGGTGACAGCAAAAAATGGCGGCGTATTTGGAATGCGAATAAAGCTGCGATGATCAAACGAAGTAGACGCAATATTAGACAACCAGGGCATTGGATTTTCCCTGGTCAAAAATTAAAAATACCACAATAGGGGTGATCTGATTGATAGAACTCTTTGCAGTGCGGAGCGGGACCATGTATGAGCTGGTGACAGAGAGCGTCACGCTTCGTGGTCAAAGGTATCAAGCTCCCCGATCAATACAAGCAAATATCGTGACAAAACAGGGTTCTCAAAAGTATTACAGCATCAAAGAGGGTGACACGGTTCTTTTCAAATGGAAGGGAAAAGAGCTTTTCAGAGGAACAGTATTTGCAAGAACGCCCAAAGATGAAAAGATCACTTTTACTGCTTACGACATGCTTCAGTATTTGGTGAAGAACCAGGATGTCTATGTCTTTTCCAATAAGAGAGCTGATCAGATAATGAAGCGGCTTGGTCAAGATTTTCAGATCCCGATGACGTCGATCGCTAACACTGGCCATGTCATTAAATCACTTGTATTCAAAAACGATACAAGCCTTTATGACATCATCCTGCAGGCGTTAAAAGAAACAAAGAAGCAAACAGGGCGTAACTATCAAATCTATTCTGCTAAAGGAAAGATGGGGCTGAGAGCGTGGCCTGATCCGTCCGAAGTATGGGTCATTGAATCAGGCGTGAATCTCATTGATTATCAGTACAGCACCTCGATTGAGGAAACAGCCACACGTGTAAAGATGAGAGCGACACATGTGGAAAAAATTAAGGTGCTGAAGAAGGAAAAAAAGAAATCTAAGACTACTGACAAAGATAAAGAAAAAGATAAGAAAACGACCAAACCTACCAAGCCGAAAACTGTTACGCAAAAGAAAGAGATTGAGATGCTGGCTGTGGCGAATGATAGTGCTGCTAGAAGTAAATACGGCATCCTGCAGCACGTCGAAAGAGTGTCAGGGGAAATCAATCAGGCACAGCTGCAAAAGAGGGCTGATGTTCGTCTCTCACAGAAAAAGGGCGTGAAAAAAGAACTCAAAAGTATCCAAGCTCTAGGTATTCCTGGATTACAAAGCGGCATGCCTGTCCGGATCATCATTTCGGATATCGGCATCAAGAAAACGTATTGGATTGATCAAGACAGCCATGAATTTAAGGGAACCAAACACACCATGACAATTGATGTCGTTGAAAAGAATACAATCCCAACGGGGAACCAGACATGAAACTAAGTGAGGCAATTAAGCGATTGGCCGTCAATGCTGTTGATGCACAATCACCAATGGAATTGATACTTGGTGATGTTGTCTCCGTTTCCCCTCTTAATGTCAGGCTGAACGAAAATGACAAACTTATCATTCCGGAAGATCTGTTAATGTGGCCAGCTCGATTGGACGAAGATGAAGATGATGCACTCGAAGAAGGCGATAGTGTCATGGTCATTGCGATGACAGGTGGCCAGATATTTTACATCTTAGATAAAGTAGTAGGAGGTGGTTCATGATGGCACTCTCTCCAGAAGAAGAGATTGAGGATTTGAATGAGGACGAAGAGGATATTGTTGAACCTTCGACCACCTACCGTATCGACTTCGAGTCAGGACGTCTAACCAATGTAAAGATCAATGGTCTTGATGCGATTCGCCAATTCGTCTATATGGCCTTAAGAACGGAACGATATTCGCATGCTGTTTATAGCCATGATGTAGGATGTGAGGTTCAAGAAGCTGTGTCTGATGAAGAATCAACGGACGAATACAAGGAAATGGAGATCCCGCGGCTCATTGAAGAAGCTCTTTTAGTAGATGAAAGAATCGAAAGTGTTCAAGATTTTGAGATCACTAAAGAGGGTGCAGCCTTTAAGGTGGTCTTTGATGTTGTGACAGATGAAGGAACCTTGGAGATCGAGGAGGTGATTGGCGAAGATGTTTGAAGATCAGTCTTATGAAGCCATCATGGAGCGAATGCTGGAACGTATACCCGATGATATTGATAAACGTGAAAACAGCGTGATATGGAATGCGTTGGCCCCTGCAGCTGCCGAACTTGCTCAATCTTATATATGGCTAGATCAGGTATTCGATCTTGTCTTTGCAGATACAGCGCAGGGGGAATTTTTAGATCGACGAGCAGCAGAAGTGGGGATCACTCGTAAAGCGGCCACAAGTGCTGTATGGTCCATTGAAGTCTCACCTGAAGGTATCAGAATACCAACGGAATCAAGGTTTTATATCGACAATTTGTACTTCCAGTATCAATCTGACGGCACGCTGAAGTGTGAAACAACTGGTGCTGTAGGCAATGGGAATTTTGCAGAGCTGCCGCTCCTATCGCTCGATAACATACCAGGTTTAGAATCAGTCATTTTCGAGGAGCTGAAAATACCTGGTCAAGAGGAAGAAGACGATGAAGCTCTTTATGAACGGTACTTGATGAGGGCAAGACGTGAAGCTGTCAGTGCCAACAAAGCACACTATAAAAAGTGGGCTGAAGAAGTTGAAGGAGTTGGCAGGGCGAAGGTGTTCCCGCTTTGGAATGGTGAAGGTACAGTGAAAGTTGTCATCACAGATGGTAATTTTGATGTTGCGACGGATCTGCTTGTCAATAAGGTGCAGGAGTACATTGATCCGGCTCCAGGCGAAGGAGAAGGCCAAGCACCAATCGGGGCAACTGCCACTGTTGAAAGCGCCAAGTGGAAAGATGTAGAGGTGTCTGTATCTGTGGAGCTTAAAATGGATTACTCCATTGAAGATGCACAACAAGAGATTGAAGAGAAGGTCAAAGCGCTTCTAAAATCACTTGCCTTTGAAGAAAATGTGATTAGAATGTCAGCGATCAATGACATTTTATATCATGCGGATAGTGTCTCTGATTATGCGGATGTCTTGATAAACGGCGAACCCAAAAACTTGCCCCTCCAAGACATTGAAATTCCGCGTCTAGGGCAGGTGAACGTCATTGAGCAAGCTTGATGAAATGAAAGCTTACCTGCCTGCTTATCTAACGGAGATCACTGAATTTGATGAATTAATGAAATCAGAGGCTCCTGAGATGGAAAGGCTAGATGATTCTATTTTTGATATGACTGATCAGCTTTTTCCGATCACAGCAACATGGGGATTGGATCGATGGGAAAGAATGCTGAAGGTGCAGCGTGAGTCAGGTGACTCGATTGAATTGAGAAGGGCACGTGTATTGAATCTCATGTCAAACATTCCACCGATCACGTATGCATCACTAGAAAGAGCAGTGAACCGGTTCTTGAAGAAACCTAGCGCAGTGGTTCGTCTAACGACAGGCCGCTATCATTTCTCCCTTCGTGTTAATTTGGATGACCTGCAGAACACCAGATACATTGTAGAGACACTTGAAAACTTAAAGCCTGCACACTTGGCTTACAAATTCACAAGCGTTCATCACACAGACGTTAACGAAATAAAAGATTATCATAACCGGCTCACACTGCGCAGCAGAGTGGGCTTCTTTGATCACATTCCGATCCTACTCAATGGAGAGTTTTTACTGAATGGAACTTTTTATTTGAGCGGATCGCGCAATTCTACTGACATTCCTGTTCGGTTTAGGCAGTCTTTAAAATTGGCCATGAAGCTCAAAAAAGAAAAGCAAGTTCTTGGACGGACAAGATATGTCTTGGTAGGAGCCAAACATGAAACGGATCAACAAGCTGCTCTTACGCTTCGATCACGCTTCAATCATGTTAGGAAAGAAAAAAAGAAAATGACATTCCGCATGGCTGCTCATGTATCAAATGAGCAAAGCGGAAGTGTAATCATTAAGCAGAAATATTGGACGCTTGATGGATCGGTACCGCTCGACGGTTCAAAATATCTAGCTGCCACGTCCAAACAAATAGATTTATAAAGGAGGATCATTATGGCTGATCAATTAACCGTTACAACGCTTTATGCTCGCCAACAAATGGCGAAGGCTAGAGCAGAGGGAACAAGGCTAACTAAAGTGGTCAAGATGGCTTTCGGAAAAGGTGGAACGAAAGACGGAAAACCAATCTCTCTGGATGGAACAGAACAAGAGTTAAAGAGTGAACTTGTTCAAAAGGACATTGATTCATATGAGTTTATGGAGCCGGCAAAAATCCGGTACACGTGCACCATCGCTGAAGGAGAGCTTGCTGGGGAAATCATCAATGAATTGGCTCTTGTTGATGAAGATGGAAAGTTTACGGCGATCCGCACCATGACAGACAAGCAAAAAGATGGTGACATTGAATTCATCTTTGAGATTGATGATATTTACTAGGAAAGGAGTGCTCATCGATGGATATTAAATCTCCTAAAGTGTTTGAAACAAGTGACAAGGCTCATGCGGATCTGTTCAATGACATGGTTAAAGTGTTGCTTGAAAATGATACTGGACTGTTAGATCAACTTGGTGGCCATATTGGCGATACTAAGCCGCATGCATCTGAAGCGGAGAAAAAGAAATGGAATGAATCGCAGTTATATAAGATCACAGCTGATGACGGCAAATACTTGATATCTGTTCCAGCTGACAAAAATATTTATGATGCAATAAAAGACAAAGGGACCTGTACTTTCATTGCATCCCCAGGTGTAGAAGATTCCCCAGCGCCCAGCAATGCCTATTTGAGAGGGATACAGACTGTTGGCCAAAACAATATCGGAACTGGTTTTGCGGTAGATACGTCAGGTAATGCGTATTACTTCTACTATAATTCTAGCCATATATCAATCACTTGGACGCAGCTTCCGACATCAGCTGAAAAAGATAAATGGAATAGTGGCCAACTGTATAAAATCACTCAAGATTCGGGTGATCGTAAGCCGCTTCCAACTGTTTTGAATGGAACGGATGTATTGTCTTTACCCCCTGGCCGTTATTATGCAGCTGGTCAATATCTTACAAACATGCCGATCACAAACGATTCGTCATGGTTCAACATTGATGTTGAAAGAGCGGGCACTCGAAAAAATTTCCACGTCATAAGAAGTGTTGATAATGTGCATTGGTATGGAACAGTACACACAGACGGTTCATTTAAAGGCTGGGAACGAATGCTGACTGAAAAAGATGCAAAGCTCAATTGGAAGTATCCTACGATCGGCAACGGTTGGAAAACATATCAGTCTGAGGTCAATAATGATTATCGGGTACGTGTTGCAAAGGATGCGCTTGGAACTGTTACTGTTAAGGGAGCAATTGCCGGAGGGACATTAGGTGATGTACCTGCCTTTATGTTACCAGAAGGATGTGAACCAGTTGCTCCTTTCTACAATCTTGGAGTCGCTTCAAGTACCGGTGGTTTTAAAGGACCTCAATATAGTAGACAATATATCGCAACTGATGGCCGTTTTTGCATACAAAGCACAAGCAGCAATACTGAGTTTGTTGTCGTGAATTGTATGTTTAAGGCAAAGGAGGAGTGAACCTGATGAAGCCTATATACGCGTACGATGAGGATTTCAAGTATATACGTGGTGGAGATAAAGAAGTACCCGATGATGCTGAAATTCCAGAGGGGTTTACGGATGTACAACCGCAAGAAGGGTTATATATAGCTGAATACAATCCCACAAGTAAGACATGGAGTGAGTCAGCAACCCAGGAGTACATTGATAGCTTACAAATAGAGCAACCACCGGATGATATAGATTTATTAAAACAGCAAAATGCGGTGTTAACTAAACAATTGAGTCAGCTTTCAAAAGATGCAGCTGCAGCTAAATTGCGTGAGGCACAAATGGCAAAACAATTGGCTCAACTCATGACTGAGATTCAGGAGTTGAAGGGTGGTGAAAAATCATGATATATCCAACAGTTGCGGATATAAAGCAATTTTGGGACTGGCAGTGTTACGGTCCTGAAGACATTGCCTTTTATGTAGAAATCGGTTGGATTAACAAAGAAGATTATCAAGAAATAACGGGAGAACAGTACGAAGCCTAAAAGGGCTTTTTATTTTGCCTTCTTTAAGGGGGTGGACAAAGTGAGGTAGGTGAGTATGGTGGAAATGGATTTGGCTCAATATCTGATGACACAAGGACCCTTTGCGGTTCTTTTTTGTTGGGTATTGTTTTATGTTCTCAACACGACAAAGGAAAGAGAAAACAAGCTCAATGAACAAATCGAAGCGCAAAATGAAGTGTTAGCAAAGTTTAGTGAAAAGTATGATGTCGTGATCGACAAGCTCGATAAAATTGAACGGAATTTAAAATAGGAGGGAACATTTATGAAAAACTTCGACAAAGGCACGGTGATCCGCACGGTGCTTCTATTTATGGCATTGATCAACCAAGCGTTAATTCTATTTGGCAAGCCAATCTTGCCAATCAGTGAGGATCAAGTCACTTCATTGGCAGAGACATTGTACCTTGCTGGTTCAATGATCTTTACAATCGCTACAACCCTTGTCGCATGGTTCAAAAACAACTATGTGACCGACAAAGGTAAGCAACAAAAAGAAGTCCTAAAACAAAAAGGATTAGCGAAGTAAGGAGCTGCCACGAGGTGGCTCTTTTTATATTAAATTGATCAAAGGAGACGATGAGTGTGGTAAAAATCATTAAAGACTTTATTCCAAAGGGTAACCGCAACAGACCAGGCAACTATATGAAGCCTTTGTATATTACGGTCCATAACACAGCTAACACTGACCAAGGAGCAAATGCCTTGCGTCATGTCAATTATGTAAAAAAAACCAATACAGCTACAAGCTGGCACTACACTGTGGATGATAGTGTCATTTATCAACATTTGCCGCTTAACGAAAACGGCTGGCATGCGGGAGACGGTCGGGGAACCGGCAATATGAAATCAATTGGAATTGAGATTTGCGAAAATGTAGACGGCAATTTTGAGAAGGCGGTTGAAAATGCTCAGTGGTTGATTCGTCAGCTGATGACAGAGCAAGGCATTCCATTAGCCAATGTTGTCCCACATAAGAGATGGAGTGGGAAACAATGTCCACGAAAGCTGCTCGATCGCTGGGACAGCTTCAAGGCAGGTATTGCCACCGCTCATACAGGTAAAAAGGCAACAGCAGAGCCTGTGAAAGCGACACCTGTCAAAAATACGTCATCCAAGCCAAAGGTAAGCACGTCTAAAAAGTCATTTAACTTACCTTCTGGCATCATTAAAGTGACGAAGCCACTTACAAAAGGATCAGCTGTAAAAGCCGTACAACAAGCTTTAGCATCGATTTATTTTTATCCTGATAAAGGAGCGATCAACAATGGAATCGATGGGTACTACGGACCCAAGACTGCGAATGCAGTGTCTCGATTTCAAATGATGCATGGGTTAACCCCAGACGGCATCTATGGTCCAAAGACTAAAGCGACTCTTGAAAAATCATTGAAATAAGTCATCCCCCCTAATCATGAAGGTTAGGGGGAATTTGTGTTTATTAGATACAAAATGTTCATCAGTAAAATTGTTATATTTTCTCGGTATATCCCCAAAACAAGTAACAAAAGTAATATTCCATCTAGCAAGTATCATGATCCTTATTACTTATTTTTACATAAATATTGGAAAGTGATAGGATATTTGCGATAATAAATTGAAAACATGTTGGATCGTATTTAAAAGCCTAACGTGTGTAATGTTTGATTTTTCTCTGATGTGGAGGTGAACTATAATGAATGGCATAGATATATTAGAGAACGCTTCAAGACTTGGTCAATTAATTCTTTTCTTCTCTGGATACGCTCTTTATTGGAAATTAGTCAAAACAAAAAAAGAGCGACCCCTCACTAAGTACGAAAATTTCCTTAAATTTTTTGTAATGTTGGGCATGGTAATGTATTTTCTCTCGTTTTTATCTTTAAACTTGTGGGGATAATATGTCACTTTATGCCTGATTATGTCTGATGGGTTTAACTCTCCCTTAAAACCCTTTTTTTACATAAATGTATGATAAAGTAATATTGAACTTTAAAAAAGGGGGAGTTATTAAATGAAAAGATTGGTTGTTTTAATGTTAGCATTAGTTTTGGCTGTAACTGCATTTGCGCCAGCAGCTGCTGCAAAGACACAAAGCACAAAGGGATTAGAAGGTTTGACAGAAGAGCAAATTGAGAAGTCTTTAAAAGAAATTGAATACATCTTTACAAAGATTATCATTTCTGATAAAGAAAAAGGCTACACAATTAATGAAGAAGAGCTTGCAAAATCACCTTATACAGATGCAGAGAAAAATGGAATGATCGCTTTCGCAAAATTAATGAATCAAGAAGTGACCACGAAAAGTAACACGGTAACTCGCTGTGTTGAGGATGCAGTTGGTATCGCTAAAGGTACTTTAAAGCATCTGCAAAAAGCAATAGATAAGGGAGATTGGATGACAGTGGCGGTATACTTAGGCGGTATGGGCCTTGCAATTAAGCCGAGCGTGTTATTCGTATTCATGCTGTTTTGTGGTGCGCCAGTAGCCAAAATTGCTCCTGCTCATGAATAATGTACAAGCACATCAAAACACCCTAACATTAGTTAGGGTGTCTTTACATTTAGCATATCTGCAAACCGTATAAAGCTTGTGCCGCCATGATTATCCTATATTCTAAAATTAACTATTTACATCCGATTCAGCAGTGAGACAATTGTTTCCTTTGGATAAAGAGAATTCATCTGAGCCATTTCAATAGTTCCATAAATATGAGAGGCAATCTCTTCAATCTTATCCTTTGTGATATGAATTTGTTCAAGTTTGACAGGAGCGCCAATGCTGACAAACCAGTTTGTTAAAGCATCGATACCTTCTTCTGCTGTTTGGAGGCCAAAGATATGGCGTGCGAATCGTTCATATCTTGTTGGGTTCATTGGGTGATGCCAATTCATCCATGCTGGATAAACAACTGCAAGGCCAGCCCCGTGAGGCACATCGTACAATGCAGATAAGGAATGCTCGAGCAAATGGGAATCATAGCGATTGCCTTCTACCCCAGTGAAGGTTGTTCTGTTCAGAGCTTGAGCAGCTGCCCAGGCAAATTCGCTTCTTGCTTCATAGTCTCCTGGATTCTTTAGCAATGCTTCTGTGGTTCGAATGACTGTTTTGATAATGTTCTCGATATGAATTGCTGTCATTTCAGGAAGGTAGGAGGCAGTAAAATATAAATCCATACAGTGGGACAAAATATCAACGCCAGAGTAAGCCAGATATTCGTTAGTAACCGTTTCTTGGAGTTCTGGGTTAATGACTGACACTGTAGGAAAAGCAGCCGGGCTAGAGAAGCCAAATTTTTCAGTCGTTTCTTCATTGGTAATAACCGCCGAAGCATTCATCTCACTGCCGGTAGCAGACAAGGTCAGAATATCGAATATTTTCAGTGCAGCATCGGGATATTTCTTATAGCTGCACAAGTCCCATACGTCGCCATCATATACAGCTCCAGCGGCAATAACTTTTGCGGTATCAAGCACCGACCCCCCACCTACTGCCAGTACAGCATCTATACCATTCTCTTTGGCAATACCTACGCCTTCCCTTGCTTTACTGATTACGGGATTACTTTTGACCCCGCCTAGAGTGACAAAATCAATTCCGTTTTCGCCAAGCGATTTCACAACTCTATCGAACAAGCCGGATGCTTTAATTCGCTCTGACCCGTAAACTAAAAGCGCTTTTTTTACGCCATAAGGTGCCATGTAACCGCCAATCAAATTTTCTTTATCTTTACCAAATTCTACTCTAGTCGGGTTGTAGAATGTAAAATCCTTCATAATGCATCATTCTCCTTTTTTGACCAAGTGGCAGTCTTTTTTAATGTTTCTATTCTGTACTATAGATCAAAAATAGTTGTGTTCACATATCCAGATTACTGTAGTTGTTGTCTTAATCACAGATCAAAATCAAATCTGTAATTGGCACAAGTTATACGTTGATTTGACTATGTATAGGGGTTGAATTCAGGTGTATAATGAAATTTAATTTTGAATTTAATTAGCAAAGCTGGCTTTGAGTTTTGTTAGGAGGGAATTGTGGTTCATGATAAATATAGATTCGATCTCTGTATTGCACGACATTCTAGGCTGCGCTACACCCAAGCATCCATTAATTACACTGATTGATTACAATGCGATCAATTCTCGCGAATCAGATTACAGCATCTCGTACACATTGAATCTCTATATGATTTCTTTGAAGAATAATGCTGAGTGTGAGCTGATATATGGACGAAAATATTACGATTTTGATGGAGGCAGCCTAATGTTTGCGGCGCCAGGACAAATCCTCGCCAAGGGGAACCGAAACAGTAATGAGAAATCGGACGGCTGGATGCTATGCTTCCACCCAGATTTGATCAGAGGCAATGCGCTGTGGCACAAAATGCAGGAATACAGCTTTTTTGAATACGAGGCGAATGAAGCTTTGCACCTGTCAGATCAGGAGAATGAAATTGTGGATCGTATTGTTAGCCATATTGAAGTTGAATATAGTGGAAACCTGGATATCTACAGTAACGATCTTCTTATATCGAATCTGGAAGTGTTGTTGAACTATGCCAAACGCTTTTACGGGAGACAATTTATAACAAGAACCGCCATCGTCAAAGACTCCGTTGCTAAATTTGAACAGTTGCTACAGGAACAATGTACAGCGGAATCGATTAAAAAAGGAGGCATGCCCAGCGTAAAAGGGCTTGCACGAGCGATGGGATATTCCCCGAACTATCTTTCGGATATGCTTAAAAAGGAAACAGGAAAGACGGCACAGGAATTTATTAAATTGCAAATGCTGGAGATCGCCAAGCGATTACTGGAGACTACTGAAGACCCCATTTATCAAATTGCAGAAAAGGTCGGATTTGAACAACCGTCAAGCTTTACCAAGTTTATCAAAATGCAATTAGGAGTAAGTCCTGCTGATTATAGAAGGATGAAAGTCGAATGATTCAGGGTATTTGATTTATAATAAATTTATATACGGTTTGCCCGCGGAAACGGGATGAAAAATTCGTATATTTTAATGATTTACTTACTTCTTTATCAAACCACTATTACTCATGTATTACTCACACGGCTCCTTTGCAGGAGCTCTTTTTTTGTTCTTTTTGCGGTTTCTTTTCGGTGCTTTGTAAATTCCTGTATGTCATAATAAATGTAATATAAGGGAATATTGTGGAAGGGGAGTAAGGGGATGGAGAAAGTTCTTTCTTCACATGTTGGTGTGAAAATAAATGAATGGTATAAAATGATTCGTCAATTTAGTGTACCGGATGCAGAGATTTTGAAAGCTGAGGTAGAACAAGAAATTGAACGAATGGAAGAAGACCAGGATTTACTGATTTACTATCAATTGATGTGCTTTCGTCATCAGCTTATGCTTGATTATATTAAACCCTCAGATCAACGCTCTTTATCCATTGCAGACTTAGTTGATAAAATAGAAAACTCCAATCATAAATTGTCGGGCATGCTGCAGTATTACAACGCGTTTTTTCGCGGAATGTATGAGTTTAGTATAAAAGAATATGTACAGGCCATCCAATACTATAAAATAGCCGAGAAACAACTTACGCTAGTTATAGATGATATTGAGCAAGCCGAGTTTCACTTCAAGGTGGCTGAAGCCTACTGTATTATGAAACAAACTCATGTTTCCATGCATCATATCATTAAGGCGCTTGAAATTTACGATCAGTATGAGTTATACAAGATTAGAAAAATTCAATGCTTATTTGTAATTGCAGGAAATTATGATGATTTGGCTCGACACGATAAATCAATTCCTCATCTAAAGAATGCAATTAAAATTGCAGAGGAAATTGGAGATCAAAAAATCCTAACTAAAGCATTTTTGAACATTGGGCATACATTTGATAGAGACGGTCAATGGGATGAAGCTATCAATTATTTTGAGAAGGCTATTCAAAAGGCAGATGATGATTCGGAGCTTCTTACCAAATTGTATTTTGCGATTAGCTGTACGCAATTTAAAGCAGGAAGAATTAAAGAAGGAGAAGCATCTTTAAAAAAAGGAACTAATATACTTGAGGAAGCCCCTAATAAGCTTTATGAAAATCTATTTACCTTCTTAGAAGCGGTTTATGTTAATAATATAAATGAGGAGCAGCTGGCCGAAGTGTTTCAGTATCTAGAACAGAAACAGCTTTTCGCTTACGCTGAGGCATGCTATATAGTGTATGCAGATGAGTATGGGAAACAAGGTCAATTTGAAGAAGCAACAGCTGCTTATCAAAAGGTATTAGAAACACAACTCAAAATTCAGAGAGGGGATTGTTTGTATGAGTTTTAAGAAGGGTTTTACGATGATTGCTCTTACTGTGATTGCAGCTGCAGGAGTGTACACTATTGCAACTGATCGAAACACGACATCGATAGAAATACAAAAAATCGATCGAAACACGACGATGATCGATCGAAACACAACTTCTCAAAACGTATAGGCAAAATTAAAACAGACCCTGCATGGTCTGTTTTTTTATGGGGACGGATTGGGGACCAACCCTTTCAGTTTTGTTCAGAAATGAAAATATTTATTCAGAAAGGCTCATCATAGAACCTTATTAAATCAGTCTTTATCAGAGAACGTCTGTTTGCTTCGGGTTATGTCGTTCACCCTGCCAGCGTAGCGCTCTCCCAGCTGAGCTAATGCCCCGAAGTATTACGACATAACTTATTATAATCAATCCTCCTGTAAAATTCAAGCTGTAAAACACAAACACCCCGGCTATTTTTCTTTCTGATCAATCGGAATATAGTCAAAGATGTCTCCCGAATGAACCGAGTGGGCTAATCGTCTAAGCCAGTCGTAGTAGGCTTTTGAGCTTTCAAGCTGTTCAATGAGCTGTTTCGCTTCCTCTCTTTCATGTTCCTCCGACTGATCATCACGAGCTACACCTTGAAGGCGTTCTTGCGCTTCTTCAATCGCTGCTAGATTGACCTCAACCTCTCGTTCCCATTTTTGCGGGAAGAAGTTCATGAAAAACTTAAAAAAGTCTTTCTCAGCAACAAAGCTGTGTTTTCTTCGGCCACGGTGAAAGGTCTTTTTGACAATATTCATGTCTTGCAGTTTTTTCACACCCGTACTCATACTAGGCTTACTCATTTGCAGCTCTTCACGCATTTCATCCAGCGTCATTTCCTCATTTAAATACATCGTTCCATATAAAATACCCGCACTTCTAGTAATGCCATAGAGATCCATTGTTTCAGCGATGGAATCAATGACGAGATCTTTAGCAGCTAAAATGCGTTCTTCTGCTTGTGGCTGTTCCTGCTTTTTCATCTTGTCCCTGCTTTCTATTAAGTAAATTCAATACGTTCAAAAAAATCTTTATGGACTATATGTTAACGAAAGAATGCAAAATGTCAAAATAAAAGAAGCATATCCCCCTTTGACAGAAAAATTTGAACATGTTAAGTTAATTATGTTCAAAACGTTAAATTTTTATTTAACAAACTTACCAAAGAGAATCAGAGGAGGTTCCTTCTATGAGTCAAACACTATTTATCGATGGACAATGGGTTGGCGCTAAGAGTGGCGACACAAGAGATATCATCAATCCATTTAATCAAGAAGTGATCGCGACAGTCAGTGAAGGATCAAGAAATGACGCGCAGTTAGCCATTAAGGCAGCAAGAAAAACCTTCGATCAAGGTGATTGGGCAAACATGCCTGGACTTGAAAGAGGAAATATTGTGTTTAAAATTGCGGAATTGATTAGACGAGACCTTGATGAATTAGCCAAATTAGAATCACTTGATACGGGTAAAACATTCGAAGAAAGCAAAGCAGATATGGACGATATTGCGAACGTGTTTCAATATTATGCGGGGCTTGCTGATAAGGATGGCGGGGAAATCATTGCATCGCCTATTCCAAATTCAAAAAGTGAATTAGTCCGAGAACCTGTCGGTGTATGCGGTCAAATCACTCCTTGGAACTATCCATTGCTTCAAGCGAGCTGGAAAATCGCTCCTGCCCTTGCAGCTGGAAATACAATCGTACTAAAGCCAAGTGAAATTACACCATTAACCACGATCAAAGTTTTCAAACTTATGGAAGAAGCGGGCGTTCCAGCAGGCGTTGCCAACTTAGTGCTTGGACCTGGAACAACTGTTGGAGATGAGCTGGCTGTCAATGACCAAGTCGATTTAATTTCATTCACAGGCGGTATTGAAACAGGGAAGAAAATCATGCAGGGAGCCAGCGGGAATGTGAAGAAAATCGCCCTTGAGCTCGGCGGGAAAAACCCGAATATCGTCTTTCAAGATGCTGATTTAGACGTAGCGGTTGACCAGGCAATGAATGCTGTGTTTTTCCATGCAGGGCAAGTGTGTTCAGCAGGTTCACGCTTGTTAGTGGAAGAATCTATTCATGATGAATTTTTAGAAGAACTGGTGAAGCGTACGAAAAAAATCAAGCTAGGCAACGGCTTTGATGAAGGAACCCAGAGCGGACCGCTCATCTCAGCTGAGCATCGAGAAAAAGTAGAAAAATACGTCAGCATCGGTTTAGACGAAGGAGCAACCTTAGAGACAGGTGGGAAACGACCTGATGCAGAGGAGCTTCAAAAAGGATTCTTCTACTTGCCGACAATTTTCTCAGGCTGTACATCAGAGATGCGAATTGTACAGGAAGAAGTGTTTGGACCAGTTCTCACTGTCGAATCCTTCCGATCAGAGGAAGAAGTCATCGAGCTGGCAAATGACACGATTTATGGTTTAGCAGGAGCGGTGTGGTCTTCTGATATCGGCAAAGCCGAACGAGTGGCTCGTCAATTAAGATTAGGCACGGTATGGATCAACGACTTCCACCCTTATTTTGCTCAAGCACCGTGGGGCGGATATAAACAATCAGGTCTTGGACGTGAATTAGGACGTACGGGCCTTGAAGAATATACGGAACTAAAACATTTATATCGAAATACAAAACCAGAAGCGGTTCATTGGTTTAAATAAATATCACTTATCTGGAGGAGATTCTATATGACTTTAAATATGAAAATTGAAAGCATGCAAAAATTCCATACGTTTGAAATTCCGACTGTCATCAAGCACGGCATTGGTGCAGTGAAACATGTTGGGGAAGAAGTGAAAGCATACGGCGTTTCAAAGGTATTGCTTGTCACAGATCCTGGTATTTATCAAGCAGGTGTTGTAGATCCAGTGATTGCTTCATTAAAAGAAGCACAAGTTGATGTGGTTCTATTTAATAAAGTAGAGCCAAACCCACCAGTCCGTTTAGTGAATGAAGGATCTGCGTTATATGAAAAAGAAGGCTGTAATGGTTTAGTCGCAGTAGGCGGCGGAAGCTCAATGGATACAGCGAAGGCTATCGGTGTGGAAGCGACTCATGAAGGATCAGTTCTTGATTACGAAGCGGCTGAGGGGAAAAAACCGCTTGAAAATAGAATCCCTCCGTTAACCACAATTCCGACAACGGCTGGTACAGGTTCAGAGGTCACGCAGTGGGCAGTGATCACTGACGAAGAAAGGGAATTTAAATTCAACACAGGTGGACCGCTCATTGCAGCTCACCTAACAGTGATTGATCCTGAGCTTCATGTATCTATGCCGCCGCATGTGACGGCAATGACGGGTATCGATGCGCTTGCGCACGCGATCGAATGCTATACGATGAAGTTTGCTCAGCCAATTACAGATGCGGTAGCGCTCATGGCCATTGAATATGCTGCTCATTATATTCGCCGTGCCTTTGCCGATGGAGAGGATTTGGAAGCAAGATATGGCATGGCACAAGCTGCGATGCTTGCCGGACTTTCCTATGGCAGTGAATCAGCTGGCGCAGCCCATGCGATGAGCCAAACGCTTGGGGGCATTATTCCAGTCGCACATGGTCAATGTGTAGCGGCAATGATGGGACCTGTCATGGAATATAACTGGAAAGGGTACCCAGAGAAATTCGCCCGGATTGCGCAAGCATTCGGTATTGATACAAGCAGAATGACAACAGAGGAAGCTGCAAAAGCAGCAGTGAATTGGATGTATGATTTAGTGGAAGACCTAGAAGTTCCTTCATTAGAAGAACAAGGTGTACCAAAAGATATGATCGACCGTTTATCTAAAGAAGCAATGAAAGATCCGCAAACCGTTGGAAACCCAAGAGACCTGAACGAAAAAGCATACAACTGGATTTACGCTCGCTGCTTTGATTTAACACCTAAAACAGTGTAACAATGAAAAAAGGCTCCCTTCTGGGAGCCTCAGGCTGTCGAGAAAATCTCGACAGCTTTATTTTTTCCCTTAAATTTTCCACTATCCCATTTTATAATAGAGAAAAGCATACTAAAGGAAGGTGTTTTTCTCATGTTCCACACTAGAAATTCTTC